>CAZMYR010000008.1:0-56234 GCA_964570585.1 uncultured Planctomycetia bacterium | reverse complement strand
GGAGCATAACAAACAATATAATTTGCCTGTAATTCTTTATTCCCAACTTCTCGGGCTTGCCTTAGGTGCGGACCCGGCAAAAGAATTGGGTTTTCATTTACACTCAATTTCAGTGGACGGAATTTTAGACAAAGTAGCATAAGTGCATTTGGGGGAATATGAAAGACAATATCAGGAAATGGGTAGAGAAAGACGGGGAATTATTCTTTAAAAGTATCGGGGTTAAAAGGAAAGATATTGTTTTAGATTTTGGCTGTGGCGAAGGACACTACACAATCCCTGCGGCAAAAGTGGTAGGCGCGGAAGGTAAAGTATATGCCTTTGATAAAGATAAGGATGTTTTGCGTGAATCAGAAAAAACAATAGGACAATTTGGCTTAAAAAATATAGAGTTAATTGAAGGAAATACCAAAGTATCTTTAGAAGATAGTTCCGTAGATGCTGTTTTAGCTTACGATGTTGTCCATTATGAAAAAAATAGAAAAATAATTTATGACGAAGCTTATCGGTTACTGAAACCAACGGGATTTCTTTCTCTTTATCCTAAACATTATAAAAAAGATTCCCCTTTAATGGAGCTGGCCTCTTTGGGGTTAGAAGATGTTATAAAAGAAATAGAGACTGCAGGATTCATTTTAAGAGATAGATTTTTTAAAAAATGCCTTCATGATAATTATTATAATGAATGTTATATATTAAATTTTAAAACCAAAAAAACACAGGAGGCAGAAGATGTTTAGAAGAATTATTAAGAATTTTGGACCGGAATGGGGCGCTGCAGTTATGGGTACCGCGGCTATATGTATTACAATGCAGTTATCCTCGGAGGTTGCCAGGCCTTTTTCTCCTTTATTATATGTGGGTTTGGGATTTTATTTATTGACTACAGTAATGTTGGTTGCATTTTTAATCCCCTGGACACTAAGATTTTTTATGTATCCGGAAGAAATCAAGAAAGATTTACAACATCCAATCAGAGGTAACTTCTTTCCTACCATGCCTATCTGTTTCATCCTGGCCGGGACAGGCACCAACAAACTTGGCCCTATGCTTTTTGGCCCGTGGTTTGCCTATCATTTAAGTATAGTCTTTTTCTTTTTAGGCGTTATTGGGATTTTTACCTTCGGTTTCTTGTTGGTCCGAACACAGTTTCTAAGTGAAGGCGTTAAGCACGAGCACGCGAATTTCTCCTGGTTTATCCCTCCTGTGTCCCATCTTATAATCCCTGTACTTGGGGCCTGCTCTATGGATGTTTACTGGGCAGAGACGAGTTTGGCTCCTGTATTATTTGTGATTTCTATGATAGCATTGGGCGTAGGAATTCTGAATTTTTTGTTTGTTGGCGCAGCAGTGTGGCACCGCTACATCTATCATGGCATGCCGGAAGGCGGGTTGGCGCCCACTGCCATGGTAGGGATAGCGCCAACGGCTATTATAGTAATTTTTTTAATAAAATTTATACAAGCAATCGAAGCCTCGCATGGGAGCTTATTCGGAATAAACTTTATGTCTGTGTTTCCTCTTGTAAAGATAGTTGCCTCTGCGCTATGGGGGTTTTCCTTTTGGTGGTTAATCCTGGTAATTATTTTGTTTCACAACTACCTTAAAATGAAGAGCCACCCGCTGGTTTTCGGTTGGTGGGCTTATACATTCCCTTTTGAGGCATTTGTTGTTGCTACCGGCCTTTTGGCTAAATGTGTAGCAACCCATTTTTTACATGGGATGCTGATAACTTTAAATACATTAGTAATAATAATTTGGATAACTGTTGTATTTGGGACTTTTAAATGGCTTGAAAGAGGAGCGTTTTTAAAACCTCAGCATTAAAAGGGGGAAAAATGAAAGTTCGTTCTATAATTATAGCTTTAGTAATTGTCTTGGCGCCTTTTATTATAGGTATATCTTTATTTTTAGTAAAGGGGAGTGAAGCGATTCATGCAAAAGCGCATTTTATGACAGATACAAGAGAAAATAATAAAGGGATAACTCATAAGGGGATAAAAGCAGATTGGGCTTTTTGCCCCGATTACGAATATAAGCCTTTGTTTTTCCACGCAGAGAAGTACTTAGTGTTTATGTTCCATTATAGAAATGATAATGAATACAGTGTGCAGTTAATGCCATCATATACTTTTGCTTCTCCTGGTAATAGACGTTATTCAGCAAACGAGGAAATTGCAATGTATATTGAAGATGAACTGGAAGAGAAACTTAAAGCAAATGATGAGACTCCTATTACTTTTAAAGTAGCACCCAACGCTACAAAACATTATATTGTAACTTTTGAAAAACCTAAAGACTTGAAGCAGTTCTATATAGATGTGGATGTATTCAGAGACGTTACTTTGCGCATCCGTTATAAAAAAGAAAATAGCACCTGGGAAAATTATAAAAATGAATTAATTAAAAAATATAAAGGGAGAGGATAATTCAGGGGGAAAAAATGGAGAAAAAGAATCTTTTCAGTGCAACAACCAAAAAGTCTATTCAGGAATTTATAGAGAGCTTAAAGAAAAATGCGGGACAATTTAATTTTGGCATTCGGCAAATCTTTGATATGAAGAAAGAGTACAAAAACCGTGGCGTTGATGTAGATGATAATTTTCAGCTATACCAGATTGTAGTATGCAGCTTTAGAAGGTCATATAAGTCTATAGAAAGAAATGTAGAAAGAGCAGCTGTATTGTTACAGCCTAAACAGATAATAGCTTTTGTTAAAGAAGGCAAAACCGCTATAAATTATTTACCTTTTACTAAAGAGTTTGTTAAACAAGCGTTGCCTGAGGATGCGGAATTTCACAGTGGCCTTTCTGAGGGTTGCCAAAGAATTATAAAATTAATTGAAGCATCGAAATAGGCAAGAGAAAAAAATAAAGGAGACGACTTTAAAATGAAGGCAAGAATAGATGAAAGTAGTTGTATTGGTTGTGGAGTTTGCGCTAATATATGTCCACAAGGGATAGAGATGGTAGGTGGGAAGGCAAAAATAAAAAATGACACCGCAGATTGTTTAGAGGACGCTGCAAGGGTTTGTCCTAAAGATAGTATTATTATTGAGGGTGAGAATAGGATAGGGAAGCCTAGCAGAGAGGATATAAGGACAGGGTTTAATGCGAAATTTAGCCAAGGAAGCAGTATGAGAATAGACGGAGGTATAGGTGGAAGACAACTTACGGACCAAGGTAGAGGCAGAGGTATGGGCATGGGCAGAAGGATAGGAGGTAGAAGAAACAGAAGAGGGTGGTAAAAGCAGATTTTAAATAAATGCCCTTATTTGAAATTTCGTAAGGAGATTAAAAAACAAGATGATAAACATAAGTAAAAATAGGTGTGTTGGATGCGGAATTTGTGTAAAGGGCTGTCCGGCTGATGCCATTTTTGTTAAAGACGGCATAGCCATAATTGACCAGGACAAATGTATAAATTGCAAATTGTGTATAGAGAGTTGTCCGCAAAAGGCGGCCAAGGAGATTAAACAGGAATTATTAATTGCTATAGGGACAGATGACGGTAAAAGGATAAAATCGGGTGACCATGTAGGGATGTCTAAATATTTTCAGGTATGGAAATATGCAAACGGAGAATTTGCTTTTGAAGAAAATAGAGAAAATGTAAAATACAAAGAAGATGAATCAAGGATTCACGGTGATCCCGGCAAGGCTAAGGCAACAGCGTCTGTTTTAGAGAATATCGATGTTGTAGCAGGGAAAATGTTCGGTCCTAATATCGTTAGACTGAAAGATAAGTTTGTTTGCGCAGTTATTAGAGAAGAAACAATTAAGCAGGCGATTGAGATGATAAAAGAGAATATCAATGAGGTAATAGAGGAGAAAGATAAGCAAGAAAAATACGGGTTGATTTTAAGATAGTTTTATTATTCGATAAAAAAGCGATTAAAGTATAAAAGGAGAGACTTTAAATGATTGAAGTCAAAAAGAAAAATGCGAATGTTTTTTTAGTAATCGTAGATGAGAAAGGTTTTAAAACCGAACATAATGTGGAATTAGATGATGAATATTATCAAAAATTGACCAATGGTGAGATAGCTAAAGAAGAGTTGGTAAAGAAATCTTTTCAGTTTTTGTTGGAGAGAGAGCCGAAAGAATCAATTCTTTCCAGTTTCAATTTAAAAATTATTAGAGGATATTTTCCTGAATATGAAAAAGAGATAAAAAATTCGTAAAGGGACAAATATTAAATTTTATTGGTAATTATTATCCTGAATCAAAAGTTGAAACTGAAAGATTTGTAGCAGCCTATTATGACACAATCCTTAATATCTTAACATTTGGCGGTTATTCTCTATTTATTTAAAAAGCTGTTGAGTTAATTAGAATTAGACCGGTGTATGAATAATGTGATATTGGTTTATAGTGATGATTTTAAAAAATTGGATTTTGGTTACGGCCATCCTATGAAAGGAGACCGGTATGGGAAAGCATTGGAAGAGTTTAAGAAAATGAATCTATTGGGTAATCTTACCATAAAAGAGCCCAAACTGATATCTAAAGAGATTATCAACCTTTTTCATACCTCTGATTATATAGAAAAGGTTCAGGAGGTTAGCAGAACTGGTCAGGGCTCTTTTGGCGAGGAGGTCCCTGGAGTTAAAGGCATTTATGATATTGTTTTATTGAGTGTGAGTGCTTCAGTTGCAGCAGTGGATTCTATTATGGATAATAATTCGTTTATGGTGGGTATAAACATTTGTGGAGGTTGGCACCACGCCTTTGAGAATAGAGGCAGGGGCTTTTGTATATTTAACGATATAGCCGTTGCGGCTAATTACTTACTTAAAAGAAAAAATATAAACAAAATTATGGTAGTTGATTATGATGCCCATCATGGTGATGGCACCCAGCGGGCTTTTTATAATGATTCTAAGGTTTATACTATTTCCTTTCACCAAGACCCAGCTACATTTTATCCATTTAGGAGTGGATACGAAAATGAAATTGGGGAGGATGAAGGAAAAGGATTCAATAGAAATTTTCCGCTCTCTTCCCTTTGTGATGATACCGAATTTATTTCAAAATTTAATCAGGTTTCTGAGCTAATCAAAGATTTTGTTCCAGAAATTCTAATTCTACAGATAGGGGTAGATGGTTCCAAAGAATGCACTATCTCCAATATGCAATTAACTAAAGGGGCCTATGATTACGCCTCAAGACTTCTTATGGACTTACAAAAAAAGTATAAATTCAAAATTCTTGCTTTGGGTGGAGGAGGGTTCGTTCATCCTATGTTGGGGCAGCATTGGGGAATTCAGATTCAAAATTTTATAGGGAAGTAAACACAGTGATTGAATGGATAAAGGAGCATAAGCATCTTGAGCAAGCGCAAGAGAAACATAAGGAGTTTTTGATTTTGGTATTTTATGCAAATTTTTCTTCTGCTGCAAAACGGGCTCTGGCTGAACTTGAAAGTTTTAGCAAAGAAAATGAAGAGATACCTATTTATGTTATTGATGTAGAAAAAGTGAAGGGAGTACATAAACAGTTCGGAGTTGAAAATGTTCCCGCAGTCTTAGCATTGAAGAAGGGAGAGGTATCCCGGCGAATCGAAGGAGTTGAAAGCGCGCAATTCTATGCTCGTATTCTTCTTGGGGCACATCCTTTACGGCACAAGAAAGCGGAAGGAGGGATTTCTCACCGGGTGATTGTGTATAGCGGGCCAGGCTGTCCTGCGTGTGGAACTGCCAAGGCCTACTTGCGGCGTCGGGGTGTTAGTTTTAGGGATATAGACATATCCCATGACCAGCATGCAGCCGAAAGGTTAGTCCGACGTAGCGGCCAAATGGCAGTACCTCAGATTGATATTGATGGGCGTTTAGTGGTAGGTTTTGACCAGGCAAAGATTGATAGGCTTCTTTCAAACTAGAACGGAGGTGATAGTATGAAACTACGACCAATTAATGGGCGTATTTTAATGAAGCGTTTTGAGGCTAAAGAGAAGACATCCGGTGGTATATATCTTCCTGATACTGCCAGAGAAAAACTTCAGGAAGGTAAAGTCATTGCGGTAGCAAAAGACGCAACTGATGAGGTTGCGGTTGGTGATCACATAATCTATAAAGAATTTGCGGGAACAGAGGTAAAGATAGAAGGAGAAGATTATATTTTGCTTACCGAGGATGACCTTCTGGCAAAGCATGAAGTAGTGGATAAAATTCCGGAATAAAGACTAATAAATGGATTCTTGATTTTAATAAGGCATATAATCCATGGTGTGCGTATAGTAAGGATTATGCCTGTCCCATTTGTACCTCCCGGAGAACTGGCTAAAGGTGCCGATTTATGCGGGTGAGAAGGACTATCTGTTAAAAAGCGAGGAAGAGATAAACAATGGTTGGAAAATACTTCGGAAGAAGAAATTTTAACTACGGGGCGGGAAAGTTCAAAAGGTGATATATAAATTTGATGGGTAATTATTATCCTGAATCAAAAGTTGAAACTAAAGGATTTACTGCAAGATATTATGATGAATTAATGAATATTATATCATTTGGAAAATATTCATCGTTCATAGAAGAGGTTATTAAATTGATGAAAATTAGGCCTGTCGATAGGATACTTGATTTAGGAGCAGGTACCGGCAGAAATGCCTGTTTAATGATGAAATATCTCTCAAAAGAAGGAGAATTAATTGGAACTGACATATCCCAAGAGATGGTTTCCCAGTTTAAGAAAAAGTGTGCCAATTTTCCAAATGCTAAAATTATCTATGGAAGGATTGACCAACCCCTACCTTTTGAGAAAAAATTTGATAAGGTTTTTATTTCTTTCCTGCTCCATGGGTTTCCACAGAGTGTCAGAGAATCAATTATAGAAAATATTTACAAAGTATTAAAGGATAGCGGGAGTTTTTTTATTTTAGATTATAACGAATTCTCTTATTCTAAAATGCCTTTTTATTTGAGGGTTCCTTTTAAAATTATTGAATGTGCCTATGCCTTTGATTTCATTAAAAAAGATTGGAAAGGGATATTGAGTAGAAGGCGATTCGGCAACTTTGAAGAGTATTTTTTCTTTAGCTCATATATTAAGTTGCTTAAATCAATAAAGCTTGAAATAAATTAGATTATTAGCAGCGGCTTTAAAATAAGGCAGTTATGATAGGACATGTAAGGAATAAAGTACGTTTGCTCTTATATATTATAAGGAGTGCAAGGCGAAAAAATAGAGAAAAAGTTGAAGAGGAGATATCGACGCTTGATAGAGAAACAAAGGATACAAAAGGAAAGGAGGAAGAGATGGAAGAGATGGAAGTTAAAGTAAATGACGCAAATTTTAAAGAGGAGGTGTTAGATTCAGCAATTCCAACTTTAGTGGATTTTTGGGCTGTGTGGTGTGCGCCCTGTTATATGGTTGCCCCGGCAGTTGAGCAAATTGCCCAGGAATACCAGGGGAGGCTGAAGGTGTGCAAGGTAAATGTGGATGAAGCTCCCAGGACGGCTTCAGAATACGGCATTATGAGTATACCTACGTTGGCTATTTTTAAAAATGGCGAAGTAGTAGATAAGATTATAGGCGTAGTTCCCAAGACAGAACTTGTTTCCAGAATTGAACCCCATATTTAATCAGGGATAGATATAAATCTCAAGAAATAGTAACGAGGGAAAATTATGCCTATTTATACTTATGCTTGTAAAGATTGCGGTGAAAAATTTGATTTGCTGATAGGAGTAACTTCTGAAAAAGTAGAGCTCATATGCAAGAAGTGTGGAAACAAAAATATCGAGAAACTCCTTGGAGCATTCAGCGTGGGAAGCTCTGGTAGCAAAGCTAGTTCTTCGGGATTGAGCTGTCCAACAGGTACCTGCCCTACTTGTTTCTAGAAGAGGTTTATTAAAAATGACCGATATTCTGCAGATTTTAACTGCTTTTGGCGCAGGTCTTTTATCATTTTTTTCACCATGCATATTGCCTCTTATCCCTGCGTATGTCTGTTTCATAACCGGGTCTTCGGTTGAGGAACTGAGTAAACCTAAAGAGAAGTATTCTGAGAAGGTGAAGGCCGTTTTGCCTGAAAGTTTGTTATTTATCTTAGGCTTTTCCATAGTTTTTGTTATTTTAGGCGCATCAGCTACTTTTTTAGGTTCATTTTTATTTGCCAAGCAGAAGATAATAAAAATAATCGGTGGATTAATAGTTATCTTTTTTGGATTGCATATTAGCGGTTTATTTAATATAAGGTTTTTACAGTATGAGAAAAAACTCCACCTTGGAAGTAAACCTGTGACTAAATTTGGCTCCTTTTTAGTAGGCATGGTTTTTGGCTTTGGTTGGACACCTTGCGTTGGGCCCATATTAGGCGGTATACTCATGTTGGCTGCTACCAAAGATAGCTTAGTTAAAGGCGTATTACTCTTAAGTTTCTATTCTTTGGGGCTGGGGCTACCATTTTTTCTTTTGAGTATGGGCCTAGGATATATGTTAGGCCTATTTTCAAAGGTAAAAAGGTATCTTAAACCCATCTCAGTTGTAAGCGGAATTTTACTCATTGTTATAGGGATAGGAATTATGGTTTCGAGTTTTTGAGTGGAGGTAAGAGATGCGAAGAAAACTAATAGGAGTCTTAATTGCGTTAGGGTGTTTTATTTTTCTAATTGCTAATTGGGGAAAGCCGCTGAATTCACAGGCAGCTGAATTAGAAAAGGAGAGCTTAAATCAGAGTGCACCCGATTTTGTATTGCCGAGTCTTGAAGGAAAAAGCTTAAGGCTCTCTGATTTTAAAGGTAAAGTAATTATCCTTGATTTCTGGGCTACGTATTGTCCGCCCTGTCGGGAAGAAATCCCTGATTTTGTTAAGCTGTATAATAAATACAGAGATAAGGGATTAGTAATAATTGGCGTAAGTCTGGATAGAGGTAATATAGAAGGGGTAAAAAGATTTTGCCGGAATATAAGGGTAAATTATCTTATCGCAATAGGTAATTATGAAATAACCGAAAGCTATGGCGGTATTAGATATATCCCTACCACTTTTATTATTGACAAAAATAAGAATATAGTTAAAAAATTCATAGGCTTTACTTCTATTGAGGTTTTTGAACGCGAGATTGAAAAACTTTTAAAATAGGGGAATCCGTATGTTATTGAGAATTGTCATTGGAGTAATTATAGGAGGCGCAATTGGATGTTTTATTGGTTATTTTGGCAAATGTTCAAGCGGAACCTGTCCTTTAACCAGTAATCCTTATAGCGGTGCTTTATATGGGGCAATTTTGGGATTGTTTTTTGCTTTGATGAAATAGCTAAGGAGAGAAGAAGTGAGTCAGATAAAACGGAAGGCAAAAAAATTTGTCTATAGAACCTATATCAAATGGCATAGCGCTAAGAGAGGCTTTCTTTCATCTTTAGATAAACCCGATATTGCAGTAGCCACTCCGCCTCAATTTCGAGGTCATGCGGGTATTTGGACGCCAGAGGAACTTTTTGTTGCTTCAGTTAATTCCTGCATTATGACAACCTTTTTATATTATGCGGAGAGAAAAAGTGTAGAATTTTTAAGTTATGAAAGCGAAACTGAAGGGGTTTTAGAGAGAGCAGAGAATCAATTTATATTTTCCGCGATTAAGGTCAAGCCCAAAGTTACGGTTGCTTCAAGCGACAAAGCCGAAATGGTAAAAGAACTTATAGAACTTTCCGAGAAGAATTGCCTTATTTCTAATTCAGTAAAGTCTAAAGTGAAAGTCCTCCCTGAAATAAAGGTAGAGCCTAAAAAGGATAGTTAAAATACCGATTATGGAATTTAGTTAACAATGCTGGTTTTGTGCATCCCATTTTTCCCTCTTGACAAAATCTGTTTTATTGTGTATACTTATAATGGAAATGGAAATCATTATCAATAAGGAGTGATTAGGATGCCAAGAGGAATGGGCGGATTTGGAAAAGGTGGATTTGGTCCTCCTTGGTGGCATGGGCGCTTCAGAGGTAATGGATATAGGGTAACTATACCACGCCAGGAAATATTGAGGGTTTTAAGCGAGACAAATGAACACCTGAGCGCAGAGGATGTTTATATGAAGGCCCATAAGGCATATCCTGGAATCGGTTTAACAACAGTATATAGGACACTTGAGCTCCTGGTTGATATGGGTATCGTTTTTAAATTTGATATCGGGGATGGAAAGGCAAGGTATGAATTAGCTGTAGGGCCAAAAGGGGCCAGGCATCACCATCATCTAATATGCACCAATTGCGGAAGAGTCATCGATTATACAGATTTTATCAGTGAAGAAAAGGATCTAATAGATAAGACAGAAGATGCCCTTTCTAAAAGATATAATTTTAAGATAACAGACCATCGGATACAATTTCTTGGGCTATGCGATAAATGTAGAGAGAAATAATTTTTGGTTTATTTAATGAAAATGATTTTCAATAATATGACAGTAACGAAAGGGGGTGTTTAAGATGCCAGGAGGAGATAGAACAGGACCGGCAGGCTTAGGTTCAATGACAGGTAGGGCTGCAGGTTATTGCGCTGGATATCCTGTACCAGGCTATATGAATCCAATTTCCGGAAGAGGCGGTTTTGGCCGTGGTTTTGGTCGTGGGTTCGGCTTTGGCCGTGGCTGGGGTCGTGGCAGAGGCCGTGGCTTGGGCAGAGGTTTTGGCTGGGGAGCTGGTTATGGTTATCCATATGGTGGCTATCCATATGCTTCCCCATATGGAGCATATGGTGTTAATCCATATGGCGCTAATCCATATGACCCGCAGATAACTCCACAGCAAGAATCAGATATGCTGAAAGATGAAGCCAAAGCAATGCAGGATGAAATGAAAGCAATCAACGAGCGCATAAAGGAACTGGAATCTGCAGCTAAGAAAGAAAAACAGCAGGGATAAATAGTCCCCCGGTGCTTTTCTACATTGTAAATGGAAAAGCGCCGTTCGGGATAAATTTTGTTTCATCCTTCGCTAAAGTTATGGCGAGGGTGAATTGGGGACGAAGTCCCGAATGTATATGAGGGGCTTTGCAAAGTTTGGAGGTAGGTTTTGAAAATAGCCATATCTACAGAGGGAAGTTTTGTATCTGCCCATTTTGGGCGCTGTCCCTCCTTTACAATTGTAGAAATTGAAGATGGGAAATTAATAAATAAAGAAACTATCGATAATCCAGGGCATCACCCTGGATTTTTGCCACAATTTCTACATGAAAGAGGAGTGACTGCTATTATTGCCGGAGCTATGGGACAAAGAGCGTCTGGTTTATTTACAGAGCAGGGAATAGAGGTAGTAGTAGGAATTACCGGCACTATAGATGAGACAATAGATAAAATCCTGAAAGGCACTCTTGAAGGTGGAGAAAACCTATGCAGGCCAGGTGCAGGCAGAGGTTATGGCGTAGATAAGACAGAGTGCGAACACCCAGATTAAAAGAAGGGACTAAAATATGAAGATATGCATAAGTTCACAAGGAGACAATTTAGATTCCCAGGTTGACCCACGGTTTGGCAGATGCCAATATTTCATCATCGTAGATCCGGATACATTAGAATTTGAAGCAGTTGAAAATCCCAGTGTATCTGCTATGGGTGGCGCCGGTGTTGTATCAGGACAGCTTGTTGCAGGTAAAGGCATCAAAGCAGTTTTAACAGGAAATGTCGGCCCTAATGCATTTCAGACATTGCAAGCAGCCGGAGTTGAAATTATAACAGGAATTTCAGGCCCAATAAAAGAAGCAGTAGAAAAATATAAAAAAGGTGAATTTAACTCAACACAGGGCGCAACTGTGAGTTCAAAATTTGGGTTAGGAAGTATGGGTGGAGGAAGAGGAATTGGCTTAAGGCAAGCACCTCAAGCAGAGCCTAAACCAGCCGGTAAAGAGGATGAAGTTAAGATGTTAAAAGAACAGGCTAAGGCAATGCAGGAGCAACTTAGGCAAATTATCCAAAAGATTGAAGAGTTGGAAAAAAATAAGGAAACGGAGGAATGAAATATGGCTGCTATTGTAGATAAAGAGAAATGCACCGCGTGTAATAGATGTATTGAAGTGTGTCCGGTTGATGCTATAAAGATAATGGATGAAAAAGCGGTTATCAATGATGAATGCATAGAGTGTGGCGCTTGTGTAAATGAGTGTCCAAATGAAGCAATTTCGCTTCCAGGATAAAGGAGGAAAAAATGCCAGGAGGAGATGGAACAGGACCATTTGGAGGAGGGCCGGGAACAGGAAGAGGTATGGGTAGAGGCGGTGGCCGAGGCAGAATGGGTGGTAATCGCCCGGGAGCAGGCCCCAGCGGCGATTGTGTCTGTCCTAGCTGCGGAGCAAAAGCCCCTCACAAAGTAGGTGTACCTTGTTATAACATGACGTGCCAAAAATGCGGCTCAAAGATGATACGGCAATAATAAAGTAATAATAAAAATATGATTATCTCAGTTGCCAGCGGAAAAGGCGGCACAGGAAAGACCACTGTAGCTGTCAATCTTGCCTTGTCTATAAAAAATACCCAATTCTTAGATTGCGATGTAGAAGAACCAAATGCTCATATTTTTCTTAAGCCAGCCATTAAGAGCAAATATAAGATTGGTGTACCTGTACCAAAGATAAATAAAGGAAAATGTAATTTTTGCGGCAAGTGCCAGGAAGTTTGCCAGTATAATGCCATTGCTGTTTTAAAAGACAAAGTTTTAATATTTCCTGAATTATGCCATAGTTGCGGCGGATGTATGCTCCTTTGTCCTCAAGGCGCTATTTCAGAAGAAGGAAGAGAAATCGGCTTAATCGAAGTTGGCAATGTTAATAGTATGCAATTTATACATGGCAAATTAAATATTGGCGAGGTTATGTCGCCCCCTTTAATAAGAGAGGTTAAAAAATATATAAATCCGACCAGAACAGTTATTATCGATGTTCCGCCGGGAACATCCTGTCCTGTAATAGAAGCGGTAAAAGGAAGTGATTTTTGTATATTGGTTACAGAACCGACCCCTTTTGGTTTATATGATTTAACTTTGGCAGTTGAAGTTTTAAGAAAACTTAAAATACCATTTGGTGTTGTTGTTAATCGCTCCGATTTAGGAAATAAAAAAACAGAAGCCTATTGTGATAAGGAAAATATACCAGTATTAATGAAAATTCCTTTTAAGAAAGAAATAGCCACGGCTTATTCGAAAGGTAGGCTTATCGTTGAGGAATTTCCGGAATATAAACAAAAATTTAGGGATTTATTTAAATCGATACAGGATTATATCAATAAATTAAAGAAAGAATGAATTTGGCTATTGAAGTTAGAGGTTTAACTAAACAATATCCGGGTGTTCTGGCAGTTAATAATATTGACTTTCAGGTTGAGAAGGGGAAAATCTTTGGCTTTTTAGGCCCAAATGGCGCGGGCAAGACAACAACTCAAAGGATTCTAACCGGTGTTATTGCGCCAACCTCTGGTTCGGCAAAAGTTATGGGCTTCGATATTGAGCGGCGAGCCTTTCATGCCAAATCCGGAATTGGCGTTGTTCCAGAGATGGCCAATGCTTATACTGATTTGAGCGCCTGGGATAATCTGATGCTAACCGGACAGTTATACGGGGTTTCTAAACAGAACAGAGTCAAAAAGGCCGGTGAACTCCTTGAAATTTTCAATCTATATGATAGAAAAGACGAAAAAGTTAAGGTATTTTCTAAAGGGATGAAGCAAAAGTTGCTTTTGGGTATGGCCTTAATCCATAACCCGCAACTTCTTTTTCTCGATGAGCCAACCTCAGGGCTGGATGTTTCTAGTAGACGTCTCATTAGAGAAATGATTTCTAAATTCAACAACGAAGGTATTACTATATTTTTGTCTACACATAATATTCAGGAAGCAGATGAACTTTGCCATCGAATTGCTATTATTGACCACGGCCTGATTGCTACCATTGATAGCCCGAAAAATCTAAAAAAAGAATTTCAATCCGTCCAGGTAATTGAAGTAGTATTTAATGTACCTATAAAAGATGAAGGTAATTTGGCAAAAATAGGATACGTAAATAAGTTGCAAAAAACCGGCGATAAATTTAAACTTTATACCAACAACCCAGATGAGTTAGTAGCAAAAGTTTTGGATTTTTCCAAAGAAAGAGGATTAAAAATTATTAGTCTGAATACCTTGGGTCCGGATCTAGAAGAGGTTTTCATCAAGATTACCGAAGAACATAAAGGTTGGGATTATGAAAGAAAAAAACCCTCTTTTTAGTCAAATTAAGAGTGCTTGGGCAATAACCAAGAAAGATATAAATATCTATTATCTAAAAGCCCCTGTTCTCATTTATGGCCTTATCTTTCCCTGTTTTCTTTTTCTTGCATTTTTTCTGGGTAAAAATATGCCTTTTACCTCTCTGTTGCCAGTAGTGCTTGCCATAGCAGTCTTTTTTACCTCTTCTTCTGTTGGCCCGATAATTACACCATGGGAGACCAGGCTTCGCACTTTAGAGAGACTTATCAGCTGCCCGGTTTCTTTAGAGTTTATCCTTTTAGGAGATGCATTGGCAAGTTTTCTTTTTGGCGTAGGAGTTACTTTAGTCCTTTTTCTTTTTAGCATTCCTTTTGTTTTGATCGGTTTAAAGAGCCTGATTATTTTAATAGCCGGGGTAACTTTATCCAGTCTCAGTTTTTCTTGTTTGGGAATCCTGCTTTCTTCACCGGCTACGGATAATCCTTCTAATATAATGATGCTGTCTAATTTAGTTCGTCTGCCCCTTGTTTTTATAAGCGGGATATTTATATCCTTTAATAAATTGCCCGGGCTGGGAAAATTAATTGCCAGGTTTTCTCCCCTGACCTATACCGTTGATATTTTACGATATAGCTTTCATGAAGAACACCAGTTTCCAATCGGTTTTAGTTTAGGTATTCTATTCATATCCACAGCCATATTTTTATTTTTGGGGATGATTTTACACAAGAGAAATTTATCTTATAGGTTTTAATCGCAATGAAGCAGATAGTCATAATAAGCGGTAAAGGCGGAACCGGTAAGACTGTAATTACAGCCGCTTTTGCGGCTTTAGCTAAAAATAAAGTAATGGCTGATTGTGATGTTGACGCAGCCGATTTACACCTTCTTTTGCATCCCGATATAAAGCAAAGGCAGGAATTTAAAGGCGGTAAAGCCGCAATTATAGATAAAGAAAAATGCACAAAGTGCGAAAAATGTATTGAGGTTTGCCGATTTTCGGCAATTTCAAAAAATAACGATGAGATTAATCCCCACACCAAAAATTTTGGTGTGGGGATTAATATAAACCCTATCTCCTGTGAAGGATGCGCTGTCTGCAGCTATATTTGTCCTGTCGGAGCAATCCAGATGAAGGAGAACATATCCGGTGAGTGGTTTATATCCGATACAAAATATGGACCAATGGTACATGCAAAACTTGGGATAGCAGAGGAAAATTCAGGCAAACTCGTTACTCTGGTAAGGAAAAAAGCAAAAGAGATAGCGGAAAGACAAAATTTGGATTGGGTTATCGTAGATGGCGCTCCGGGGATTGGTTGTCCGGTTATTGCATCTATTTCAGGCATAGATTGCGCATTGGTGGTAACCGAACCTACTTTATCAGGCCTGCATGATGCAGATAGAGTTATAGGTGTAGCTAAACATTTTGGGATTTTAGTCAAACTCGTTGTAAATAAATATGATTTAAATATGGAGATGACAAAAAATATAGAAAAATATTGCAAAGATAACAATATCCAGCTTATCGGTAAAGTGAGTTTTGATGAATCTATAGTAAAGGCACTGGTAGAAGGCAAGACAATAATAGAATATCCGGACGGAAAAGCCAAAAAAGAAATTATTAAAATCTGGAATGAACTACAAAAGTGAATATATACCAAAACTAACTGATGAAGATATCAAAGAGAATCACAAACACTTTAGTGAACGAATGTCAGTTTATAAAAGAAAAGGTCTTGATTTTACAAAAGTAAGAGAATTCATATTAACAAAAGCATATCCACTGCAGGGTAACATTTTAGAAATCGGCGCCGGCAATGGACATGCAACCCTGATTCTGGCAAAATCCGGATATAAATTCATTTCAGTAGATAAAGACAAAGAGGCGTTAAAGATAGCGGCTTTAAATCTTGCTTATGAAAATGTTCTTTCTAACGTTAAATTTTATGTAATGGACGGAAAATCCTTGACTTTTACGGATAGCAGTTTTAAAAATGTAGTTATTGTGAATTTATTTCACCATATAGACAACATTAATGCACTTCTTTTAGAAACGGATAGGGTTTTATGCGCTGATGGCAAGCTTATCTTAGCAGATTTTAATAAAAGGGGAATGAAAATAGTAAACGCTGTTCATAGGCAAGAGGGTAGAGTACACCGGGACGTTGGAATGGGAAGAGATTATATTTATTCTTATTTTCACGGGTTAGGGTATGAAATCAAAAATTATAAAGAGAAGTGCCATTGGATTTTATTAGCAAGGAAGCAAATACAGCCATGAACGATAAAAATGTTTGCAAGTGGTTTGCTGTCTGCCCTCTTAAAAGATTTTATGAACAAGGGAAGCTTGATAAAAGATGGGTCCAGGATTATTGCTGGAGCAATAATCCAAATTGCGTAAGAAAAAAGATGGAAGAAGAAGGGTTATACCATCCCGATAATATGCTGCCGGATGGAACAATTGATAAAAATCTAAAATAGACAGAGGTAAATTTATAGTATAGGAATTTCCTTTTTTTGGACGCAGATGAACGCAGATTTCCAGGGTTTTAAATATAAGGCATTTAATAATTTTAAAAAATAATCTGCGTGTATCTGCGAAAATCTGCGTCCTAATAATTTATAGAAATGAAAACATATTTAGATTGTATCCCATGTTTTTTAAAACAGGCGCTTGATGCAGGAAAACTTGCAGGCGCTGATGAAATTACTCAGAAAGCAATAATAGACGAAGTTTCAAGGGCAATTGCAGACTTTCCGCTTGATTCAACGCCGCCGGCAATGGCGCGTATCATATACGGAATTATAAGAGAGAAAACACAAAAATCCGACCCGTTTGAGCAAATAAAAGATAAAAGCAATAAACTTGCCTTAGCATTATATCCGGAGTTAAAAGAAAAGGTAAAGAGAGCAAAAGATAAACTTTTAACCGCTGTTGAGATTGCCATAGCAGGAAATGTCATAGATTACGGCGTAAAGAGTTCCCTAAATATAGAAAAGGAGCTCGATAAATTATTTAAGGAAAATTTTAAAAAAGCCGATAAAAAAATATTTGACTATGCGCATTTTAAAAAGGATGTAAAAAAGGCAAAAAAGATATTATATATTGGGGATAATGCCGGTGAGGTTGTTTTTGATAGGATTTTAATAGAGCAGCTTAATAAACTTGGCAAAAAAATAATTTATGTTGTGAGAAGCAAACCGGCAATAAATGACGCATTAATGGAAGATGCTATAACTTGCGGTATAAATAAGATAGCGCGGGTTATTCCAAGCGGTTCCGATGCCCCGGGGACAATCTTAAGATATTGCACAAGGGAATTCCTTAAATTATACAAAAATGCCAAACTTATCATAAGCAAAGGCCAGGGCAATTACGAAACGCTGAGTGAGGAAAGAAGGCCTATATATTTTTTATTTAAAGCTAAGTGCCCTGTTATTGCCGAGCATATCGGCTGTAAATTAGCAAGTATGGTTTTAAAAAAATTATAAGGGAGAAAATGTTTAAGCAAATTTCTATAGAATTAAAAAATCACGCCCCATTTACTATTTTCGGAGCCATTACAGGAATAGTCATTATGGTACTTTTTCAGAAGGTATCTTCTAAAGCTTCTTACAATATTTTTTATATACTTCATCCAATGCATGTTATTTTAAGTGCGCTGGTTACTGCGTCTATGTATGAGCTTCATAAATGCGGCCGCCTGAAAACCAAATGCAATCTTTTGATTTTGCTCATCATTGGTTATGTAGGCTCGATAGGAATTGCTACTCTAAGCGATTCATTAATTCCTTATTTAGGAGAGGTTTTGCTTAAGATGCCAAACAGGGGTATCCATATAGGTTTTATTGAAAAATGGTGGTTGGTAAATCCTTTAGCTATATTGGGAGTAGCTATAGCATATTTCAGGCCGACGACAAAGTTCCCTCATGCAGGCCATGTTCTATTAAGCACCTGGGCATCACTGTTTCATATTATTATGGCTATGGGAGGTAGCCTGAACTGGTTTTCCTATATAGTTATTTTTTCATTTTTATTCCTTGCGGTCTGGATACCTTGTTGCGTAAGCGATATTATATTCCCCCTTTTATTTGTAAGAGATAAGTAATATGGTAATCTAATAGCTTGAAGCTGGAAGGAAATCCTTCCAGCTTCAAGCTAAAGAGGAGGTGATTACGATGCCAGGCGGAGATGGAACTGGTCCTGCTGGATTGGGACCAATGACAGGTCGTGCTGCAGGTTACTGTGCTGGTTACCCTGTACCCGGTTATATGAATCCGATTCCAGGCGGAGGTTGGGGGTTTGGATTTGGCCGTGGCTGGGGCGGAGGTTACGGTTGGGGCAGAGGACATGGCCGGAATCGATGGGCGTATCCATACGGAGCGGGTTATTACGGAGCACCGTATGCAGGAAGTTATTACGGAACGCCGTATGGAAATCCGTATATTCCACAAATGGCCCCTCAACAGGAAGCAGATATGCTTAGGGAGCAAGCCAAAGCTATGCAGGAAGATATTAGCTCCATAAACGAGCGCATAAAAGAAATTGAATCTGCTGCGAAGTCTGAGAAAAAATAAATATTTAGGAGAGAGAAAAACAGATGCCGAAAGATAGAACAATTTGACGGTATCGTTTTGAACCTAGGGATTTTATGAAAAATTTTGCCTATCAGGAATGTTTTGTTTTTTTGATGGTAAAAGTATAAATACTTTCAATACTATACTACTGCGAAAATCGCATTAGAGTTATCGCTAAAGGCAATTTTCTTGTGGTATGGGAATTTCAAAAATTCCCATACGGCCATAAAGTAGCGAGCGCAGTGAGCTAATTTGGTTGTTTATAAAGAACGAGCTATTTATCGAAAGAGGTTAAAAAATGGCATTTGGAGATGGAATTGGTTCATTTGGACAAGGGCCAAGTGGCGGTGGAAGAGGAGGATTTGGAAAAAGCCGCGGTAGAGGAAGGATGTATCAGGGATGGCCTGTTTCTCCGAATCAACCCCGACAAAATTTCACCCAGCCGGTTTTAAAAGAACAAGAATTAGAAATGCTCAAACAACAATCACAGCAGCTTAAACAACAACTGGATATGGTCCTTAAGCGGATTGATGAATTAGCGAAAAAAAGCATCCTCCCCAAATTTCCTTACGGAAATTTAAACGAGGAGGACAAACAAGAACCGTCAAAATCAACAGCTTTAAAAGCCATTATCGATGAAATTAAATGTACAGGTTGCGGTGTTTGTGTTAATGTTTGTCCTCAAAGAGCAATTACAGTGAATGATATTGCCGGAGTTGACGCAGCACTGTGCACGGGATGCGGTGAATGCGTTAGAGCATGCCCGAATAAAGCAATTTTCTTAAGAAAGGTATAAATATAATTATTTCAATTGCCAGCGCAAAAGATGGAAAGAACTTAAATAACTATATAAAATAAAGAAAGGAAAGAAATGGATCGTATTAACTGGAGATTTTCCGATAAGTTTGGAAGTCATTGGATTAAGGTAAAGTTTTATAAAGAAAAGCCGAAATTAAAAGAAGTTATAAGATTGAAAAATGTAATGTTCTGTGAAGCAACAAAAAAGGCTATAATTCAACCTATTATTTTAGATAAGGATAGCATTTCCTGTCTCGGCGCCCAATATGCCTTTGGCTGGGAGCCCGACAAAAAAAGGCTTTTAGAAATATGCCGAAGCAAAACCCAGGCCTCAATAGCAAACTTAAAATCAATGCTTTCACGAGCTCCACGCTTTAGGAAACCCTTTAAATACATAGGATTAAACACTGAAGGTATACCAGACCTAATCATGGCATATACTTCTGCTCAGGAAATTATGAATTTAACAAGACTATATCAGAGGCGTACAGGTAAGAATTTGGATGTTTTATTGCCCGGTATGATGCCAATTTGCGGCGGTATTGCCGTAAAAACTTATCTTGAGGGAAAGATTACCCTTTCATTTGGGTGTGTAGATTCACGAAATTTTGCTGATTTAAGAAGAGAGTTTATAGCTGTAGGAATACCTAAGGACTTATGGAATATATTTATTGATTAGTTACAGGAACCAAAAACGGAAGCCAAAGGAAGATTATCGATGGTTAATCTCAGAAAAGCCACTTTAGAGATTTATAGCTTAAAATGATTATAATAAAACAAATTTATAAGTATTAACTAGTCAGCATTGTCAGGAGATAGTTATTTATGCAAGAGGCAGAAAGAAAAAAGCAGCAATTAGAGCAAGATAAACGCCTTAAAGATAATTTATCGAGAATAAAAAATAAATTAATTGTAATTAGCGGAAAAGGCGGCGTTGGCAAAACCACTGTAGCGGTTAATTTAGCATATGCTTTGGCCATTAAAGGAAATAAGGTTGGCATTCTGGATGCGGATATTCACGGCCCTAATATTGCCAAGATGTTAGGGATTGAAGGGAAAAGGCTTATAGGGTCCGATTCAGGAATAGAACCTGTCCAGGTTTTACCTAATTTAGGTGCAGTAAGCCTTGCTTTGATTTTGGAGAATCAAGACCAACCTGTAATCTGGAGGGGCCCTTTAAAAATGTTGACCATAAAGCAGTTTTTAGCCGATGTTAACTGGGGTAAATTAGATTATTTAATCGTTGATTCTCCTCCGGGAACGGGTGATGAGCCATTAAGTGTCTGTCAGCTTATTCCGGATATAAACGGCGCAATAATTGTTACTACCCCTCAAGATGTTGCTATTTTAGATTCTCGCAAGAGTGTTTTATTCGCAAAGCAATTAAAGGTGCCTGTTGTGGGAATAATTGAAAATATGAGCGGTTTTATATGCCCTCACTGTAAAAGAGAAATAGATTTGTTTGGAATAGGTGGAGGCGAGAAAGCAGCTTCGGATTTAGGCGTGCCATTCTTAGGGAGAATTCCGGTTGAACCTGAAATGGTAAAATCCGGAGATTCAGGCCAACCATTTATCCATTTTAAGCGAGAGACCCAAACCGCAAAGATTATGAATGAAATAATGAATAGGGTTACAGATTACTTGAAAATTGATAAAAAATAAAAAAGTTATAATTAATCCAGTGCGGAATATTTGATAAAGCTTAAATGATAAAAATAGCAATAACTTCATCCGTTATATTTGTATTAGCCGTTTTAATGTCAATGGTAGGCCGAGGAGGTGGTAATTTTTATGTTCCTGTATTAATCGCTTCTGGAGCTTCGATGAATATAGCTGCAACAAGCGCGCAACTAATTTTAATGATGACAGCTATCGTTGCTACTCTGGTTTTCCATAAATACAAGACAGTTGATTGGAAACTTGCCCTGGCGATAGACCCTCCTACAGATATTATGGCTTTTATTGGCGGATATCTCGCCCATTATTTTGCAGGGTGTTATTTAAAGTTTCTATTTGCTTTTCTTTTAGCATTAGCAGCTTTTTTTATGCTGGGTCCGGTTAAAGAATATGTTAGTTATGGTAAAAGACGATTTGGTTATTGGAATCGTTCTTTTGGCGAGTATAATTATAGGGTAAATTTCTGGATGGCTATCCCTATTACCGCTACTGTAGGTTTTTTCGCAGGGATGATTGGAATTTCCGGAGGTAGCTTTAAAATACCTTTTATGGTGTTAGCCTGCGGCGTCCCCATGAGAATAGCTATTGGCACATCTTCTGCTATGGTAGCTGCAACAGCGTTAATGGGATTTACAGGCCATGCCATAGCCGGTGATTTCAATCCTGCTTTGGCTATTCCAGTAACCTGTGTTGCAGCAATTGGCGGTCTATTAGGCGGTAAAATATCTATTAGAACAAACCCTGTGCGCCTTAAGAAAATATTTGCTTATACTACTCTAGTTGCTGCTGTTTTTATGGTAATAAATGCTTTCGTAACGAAATGAGGAAATATTATGGCAATTTTTAAGCAAATACTTAACTCGAAGATCCATGGAGCGACAATTACTAAAAAAGAATTGTATTATAGCGGGAGCATTGGCATAGATAAAGCTCTTTTATTAAAAAGCGATATTATACCGGGAGAAAAAGTACAAGTTTTGAATTTCAACAATGGCCAAAGATTTGAAACGTATGTTATCGAAGAAGAAGAAAATTCGGGGACTATTGCTTTATACGGTCCGGCAGCAAGGTTGGGAGAAACAGGAGATATCCTTTGTATTATTTCATATGTATTTACCGGTTATAGCGAGGCAGTAAAAATAAAACAAAAAATCGTCGTTGTTGATAAAGACAACAAGGTAGCCAGAGGGGGAATGCGTTAAAAAAATGGAAGATTTTATCTGTTCAGATGACGGAGTATACCAGGAATAATGAAGCAGGCGTTTAAATTTTGCCCTATATGCAGATATTATTTGCGCAAGGGGCAAGTAGATGGCCGGAAAAGATTAGTTTGTCAAAAATGCGGTTGGATATACTATGGGAATCCTTTACCTGTTGCGGCATGCGTGGCGAAAGGCAGAGAAGGTAAAATACTTATAACGAAAAGGAACCTCGAACCAGGCATAAATAAATGGGCGTTACCTGGAGGTTTTATTGAATCGGGTGAAACTCCTGAATTCGCGTGTTTGAGAGAGTTAGAAGAAGAGACAGGAATAAAGGGTAAAATTAAAAGATTAATAAGTGTTTATGCTCAAAAAACTAGATATTATGGCTCTCTCCTTGTTATTGGCTATGAGGTTAATGTTTATAAAACTCGCCTTTCGTTGAATAGGGAATTGAAAGCTGCGAGATTTTTTAGCAGAGAATCTTTGCCATATATCCCATTTTCTTCCCACAGAAAAATAATAGGAAGATTTTTTGAAGGCGCATGATGAATTTAAACGATTTAAACGAAATCCGGGAGGCAGTAGAAACTTGCGAAAAATGTAAACTCTATAAATTTAGAGATAAATCCGTATTTGCAGAAGGGAAAAATAATGCCAAAATTATGTTAATAGGATTATCTCCCGGGGAAGAAGAGAATTCAACAGGGAAATTATTTATTGGCCCCTCAGGCAATTTTTTAAATGAGCTTTTAGGATTGGCTAAATTAAACAGAGAATCACTTTATATAACTAATATTATAAAATGCCATGCCCCTACTTACTCAATAGGGCAGGAGGAAATAGCTAGCTGTTGCGTATATCTTGATAGACAAATAGAGATAATAAAGCCGGAGACAATTATTCCTTTAGGTTCTATAGCGGCACAATACACCCTTGGGAAATATAATCTGCCCAAAAAAAGAATCTCGGAGATTCATGGACAAGTTTTTTGTGTTACCACCGGAGATCTATTTAATCCAAATAGAGATATAAAAATAATTCCGATGTTCCATCCAGCTGCAGCGCTAAGAACCCATGGGTTGTTGGAATCGATAAAAAAAGACTGGCAGAATTTAAATTTCAGCAAAAAATAAATAAAAATAATTTTATTCGTATAGCCGCTGGGCAGACGATAGAGATTTAGCAATTTTACCTTTTTATGGATGGTTTACATAACAAATAATAGATGAATAACTGTAACGAGGAAGAAGGAAAATGATAGCATTTGGCCCGGTTCCGTCGAGGCGCTTAGGACACAGTTTAGGTATAAATAATATCCCCCCAAAAATTTGCACGTATTCCTGTATTTATTGCCAGCTGGGAAGAACGTCAAATATGCGGGTTAATAGAAATGAATTTTATAAACCGGAAGAAATATTAAAAGAAGTTAAGAAAAAAATAGAAGGCGCTAAAAAGCAAAGGGAACCTATAGATTATCTGACTTTCATTCCTGACGGAGAACCTATTTTAGATATCAACCTTGGTAAAGCGATAAAGATGCTTAAACCATTGGGTATTAAAATTGCGGTTATTTCAAATGCTTCTCTTATATGGCAGGAGGATATCCAGGATGATTTATGCAAGGCTGATTGGGTCTCTTTAAAAATTGACGCTGTAAGTGGAGATATTTGGCATAGGATTGATAGACCGCACAAATCTTTGCAACTTAATAAAATATTACAGGGCATATCGCAATTTTCGCACATTTTCAATGGCGAATTAGCAACAGAAACTATGCTTATTCAAGATATTAATAGTCATATAGAAGAAGTAACAAGAATTGCTAATTTCATAGCCGGCTTAGAAACCAAAAGGAGTTATATCTCTATCCCAACCAGGCCACCGGCAGAAAAATGGGTAAAACCCGCAGCAGAACACATCCTAAATACAGCATATCAGGTCTTTAATGAAAAGCTTATCAGCACAGAATATCTTATCGGCTATGAAGGCAATGCTTTTGCATTTACAGGAAATGTTGAAGAGGACTTATTAAGCATTACCTCAGTGCATCCAATGAGGGAAGAAGCTGTAAACGAATTTTTAGCAAAGGCTAAAAGAAACTGGAGCATAATCGATAAGTTAATAAACGAAAATAGATTAATAAAGGTAAGATATAAAGATAAAAAATTTTACATAAGGAAATTGATGCTTTGATTCCTTATTTTAAAAAGCAAAAATTGGAGGTGAATAAACTATGCCTGTCTATACTTATCTATGCAAAGACTGCGGCGAAAAGTTTGATTTGTTAGTAGGAATGACTTCTGAAAAGATAGAATTTAAATGCAGGAAGTGCGATAGCAAAAATATTGAGAAGACATTGGGCTCTTTTAATGTAGGAAATTCCGGTGGTAAACCGAGTTTTTCCGGCCAGAGTTGCCCTACAGGAACTTGTCCCCTTTAATAAAAACAAGAGGTTTAATATGATTACTTTTAAGCAAATAGACGAAGCCAGGAAATTATTAGATTTAGGTGAAGAAGCTACTTTGCATGAAATAAAGGAGGCTTATAAGAAACTTGCATTTAAGCATCATCCGGATAAATCCCGCACCTTTTATGATATTCAGGAGAAAGACAAAAAGGTGCGGGATAAACACAAAGGCAAAGACAAAAAAGAGTCTGAGGAGATATTTAAAAGGATGACCCACGCCAGAGATGTGCTTTTGAACTATTGCGCATCTTATAGATACTCTTTCAAAGAGAGTGATGTTAAAAAGGCTACCATGGATAAAGAATTCTACGAACATCTAAAAAGATTCTATGACGGCTGGTGGGGAAAATTAGACCTGTGAGAAATCTCTTTAATAAATACTATAAGGAATACGATGCCTGGTATGGGAGAAACAGATTTGCCTACCTTTCCGAAGTTGAGGCGATAAAAAAAGTCTTGCCAAAAAAAGGTAAGGGTTTGGAAATAGGCGTTGGCACAGGTAGGTTTGCTTCTCGCTTGGGCATTCGTTATGGCATAGATCCCTCAGCTAAGATGCTAAAGATCGCAAAAAGACGCGGCATAAAGACAGAGGTCGCTTACGGTGAAAACTTACCTTTTGGCAATAATGAATTTGATTATGCTCTTATTGCTATTACCATCTGTTTTGTAAATGATCCTGAAAAGGTCATAGCAGAATCTAAAAGGGTCCTTAAGGAAAACGGCAGAATCATAATTGGCATTGTTGATAAGAATAGTTTTTTGGGTAAGTATTATCAAAAGAAAAAGAGTAAATTTTATAAAGCTGCAAGGTTTTTCTCAGCAAAAGGAATAGTAAATTTACTAAAAAAACAACATTTCAGCAATTTCTCTTTCTGGCAGGCAATTTTTGATTTCCCCGATAAAATAAAAAGAGTAGAAATTCCAAAGCGCGGATTCGGAAAAGGCGGTTTTGTAGTAATTTGCGCCTTAAATAAGTAACCTCCCAAACCTTTCCTATTTTAGTTTTTCTTTTTAAAATTTTCCTATATTATGTTATTATATTATGATAATTTTATAGGTATAATATGCTTAACATATCCTGGATTAATGAACAGATTGCTGTAGGAGGAGCTTTTTTGGACGAAGATATACCTCAGATAAAAGAAGAGGATATAGAAGCAATGGTGGATGTGCGTTCAGAATACTGTGACAATGCAGAGCTTCTTAAAAAATATAATATAGATTTTTTAAATATAAAGGTGGATGACCGATATTCCCCCATCGCAAAACAACTAAAGGAAATATTTAATTTTATTGAGCCTTTTTTAGATAAGGGTAAAAAGATTTTGATACATTGCCAAAATGGTTGCGGACGCTCTCCTTTAGTTGCAATAGCCATATTGGTAAAAAGGGGAATGAATATTCAAGAAGCGGTCAATCTAATTGAGGAAAAACACCCCTGGGTCGGCTTTACACCACAGCAGGAGGAATTTGTTTATAATTTAAGAATAGCACCGTTTGGGAAAACAAAGTAGCAAATGTCCCCTTTGCGGGGACACTTGCCCCTTTGTTTTCCCAAACGGTGCATATACCATGAAAAAATGGCCCGTTACTATAAAAGAAGCAAAAGCAGTTCAGGAAACTTTAAGAAATAAAGTAAAGATAAAAAGGTTAGGCAAAAGAATAAAGAGAATAGCTGCCTGCGATGTGGGCTTTACAGACGATGTTTGCATAGCAGCTATATGTGTATTTAGTTATCCTGACCCGCAACTTTTAGAAGAAAAAACCCTTAGAAGAAAAATTGACTTTCCTTATATCCCGGGATTTTTAACTTTTAGAGAAGGCCCGGCTTTAGAAAAATTATTTTATCAGCTTAGATTAAAGCCGGATGTTCTTGTTTTTGACGGACAGGGCATTGCGCACCCAAAACAATTAGGCATTGCCTCGCATATGGGCGTGATATTGAATACTCCCACCATTGGATGCGCCAAGAGTCGTCTCTGGGGAGAATATGAGAAGGTAGGAGAGAAAAAGGGAGATTTTTCATATCTGATTGATCCTAAAATAGGAAAAGTTTTAGGATGCGTTTTGCGAACAAGGGATAATGTAAAGCCTGTATTTATCTCGCCAGGCCATTTGGTTAGTATTAAGGAAGCAAAGGATATTATTGCCTCCTGTGTGGGAAAATATCGCCTGCCTGAACCGATAAGATGTGCGCATAGTTTGAGTATAAAAGCGAAATAATCGATACAGATTGACAAACAGTATTATATAAAGTATAATTTGAGAAGCCATTAGTAAATTTTGCGTAGCAAAATTCCCGGGCGGTTAGTTCAGTTGGCTAGAACATCTGCTTTACACGCAGGGGGTCGCAGGTTCGAGTCCTGCACCGCCCACCAGACATAAAAGGGGACGTAGCTTAGCACGGCTTAAAGCGATAGACTGTCGATCTATAGATCGTGGGTTCGAATCCCATCGTCCCCGCCAGTTAATTTAGAGGGAAGCAGTTTTAAGCACAAAACCCTACTTATCGTCGATAATGACGGTAGGTGGGGTTTTTTATTTCCTTGAAAATCTTGATAATTCTACCATTTTTGTTACGTTTTGTTACGTTTTTGCCATTTCCACCTACCCACCAAAGCATTTTTTAAAATCTAAAAACAGCTTTAAGCATAGCATTTTTTAAATTTTAAAACCTCTATACTATAGAAATATATATTGAAATAAAATGAGAAAATTTTACCCATTTGACTGGATAGACCGAGACCTTAAAAATCTTGGCTTTTTAAAACAAATGTCAGCTTCAGCAGCAAAATTATACATTTTATATGTTCTATCTGGCGGCATTGATGGCAGAAGCTGCTACGGTATAGAAGCACTAAAAGAAACAACCGGCCTATCAAGCGCTACTATATGTAAAGCAAGGCAGGAATTGCAAGATATGGGCCTTATAACAGTGCAAAAGGAAATGGTCAAAGGCCACAAAAACAAAAAACCCAAAATATGGGTAGAATTGCAGGACCTCCCGGTAGATAGATTAGAAGTAAAGCAGATCCGTAGGAGCGGCCTCTGGCCGCGAACAAAAAACCAACAATCCATTCCCCGCATAGAACCCCCAGCATGGATAAAACAAGCCGCAAAGCAGTTAGAAAGGAGAAGGAAAGCGCATGTTTAACATATTCCAACACCTCAATACCCCAATAGGTTTCTATGACTACATCTGGATAGACGTTATCCTTATCAAAGAAACCCCAAAAGCCATTTTGGTTATGTTTAACAAACAAAAAAACTGGTTCCCCAAAGCCTGGATTGCTAAAATTAAGCGAAAAAAACCTAATTGTCGTCATTGCGAACGCAGTGAAGCAATCTCAATCAAAATATCTGAATACTACTGGAGCAAGAAGTTTTCGTAAGTCGTGCTGCGGCCAGACAAGTAGCCAAAAAAAGGTTGCCAACATTAAAAGGGGGTGATATAATACGACACATCTTGAACACCCGCCCATAAGGAGTTAGTACCACAATGACTGGAACCTATACTGCGGAAGAAATCGCAAAATACCTAAGGGTTCACCCCTATACAGTAAAAAGACTAGCCCGGGCCGGTAAAATCCCGGGCTTTAAAGTTGGCGACCAGTGGAGATTTGATACTGAGGAGATAGAAGATTGGAGAAAAAACCAAGGTAAAAGAAATTAAAGCTACGAAAATCGGTAAATGGCGGATTAAACAGGAGGATTTAGAGGAATTTATTGAAGCGAGGACGAATAAACAATTTGGAGATATTATGAGTATTCAATTTATAACAAACCAAAAGAGGCTACTTGCAGATGTTGTAAACAACATTCTTCCTTCTTCCCGCAAGCTTTATTTTTTGATAGGTTACTTCTATTTCTCCGGATTTGAAGAGATATATAAACGAGTTGAGGATAAAGAAATAAAGATTCTGGTTGGCTTAGAGATTGAGCATGATTTAGCTAACAAGATTAAAGAGGTAGAAATCATTCAGGAAGTAAGTGGCCCTAGAGGGAAGCTGCGGGATGATTACTATAAATCTCTTATCAGTCTTTTCAATGATACTGACTTTTTTGATTCAAAAGAGAAGCAGGAGGCATTTAGGCTATTCCTCAAGAAAATAAAAGATGGATCGTTAGAAATCAAGAAAACACTTCAGCCAAATCATGCCAAATTGTATATTTTTGAGAATAAGAAAGAATTCAATCAGGGCGGTGAATATCCCGGTACTATTATTACTGGGTCTAGCAATTTTACAAGAGCTGGACTAAGAGGACAGTTTGAGATAAATATAATCTCAAGAGATAAGCACAATTATAATGAGGCATATAAAATTTTCGATGAATTGTGGAAAAAAGCAGTCACTATTGTAGATAAAGATAACATTGAAGGGTTCCTATATAATGTTGTTGAAAAAGTTTGGATTGATAAAGTGCCTAAACCTTTTTTGATGTATGTAAGGGTATTAGAAGAATATTTTGCCGAACATAAAAAGGATTTCTTGAAATTACCTGCTGAGATTACAAGAGGACAATATGTAAATCTAAAATACCAAGAAGATGCGATCAAAAGAACAATAGACATACTGCAAAGACACGATGGTGTTATTATAGCGGATGTCGTTGGGCTGGGAAAAAGTATTATTGCTTCTGCCGTAGCACATAATCTTAACCTCAAATCTATTATAATTGTTCCACCTCACCTAAAGGCGCAATGGGACGACTATAGATATGATTTTGAATTCCATGCTAAGGTATATAGTAGCGGCAAAATTGAACAAGCTCTGGAAGAAAATAATCAGGAAGAAGAAAAGTTAATTATTATTGATGAAGCGCATAAATATAGGAATGAGCTAACAATTGATTACGCAAATCTACATAAACTTTGCCAGCGCAATAAAATTATGCTATTGTCGGCTACCCCTTTTAATAATCGTCCCCAAGATGTTTTTTCAATGATTAAGTTATTCCAGATACCAACTAGGTCGACTATCCAGACCGTTGACAACTTATCCTACCAATTTAAAAAACTTGTTGCCGAATACAAACAAATCAAAGAAATACAGAAGACGAAGAAAGAAAGCGCTGCGGCTATTGCAGAACGTGTAAAGAAAGTTGCAGAGGAAATCCGTGATATTATTTCGCCTTTAGTAATACGTCGTTCTCGTTTGGACCTTGAAGGGATAGATGAATACAGAGAAGATTTGAGGCGTAAAAAAATATCCTTTCCCGTGGTTAATCCCCCAGAGCTTTTAGACTATGATTTAGAGGATTTAAGCGATCTTTACGAAGAAACCCTTGAAACTATTGCTCCTGAAGATGAAGAGGAAGAAGGTTTTATAGGCGCTCGATATAAACCAACAAGTTATATCAAAAACTTTGAGAAATACCGGGAAAGGATTGCCCGGGAAATGGGCGTTGACGAAAACCTATTGCGCCAATCACAGATTAACTTGGCTTTGTTCATGAGGCGTCTACTTGTCCGCCGTTTTGAGAGTTCAATTTATGCATTTCAGAGAACCCTGGATTCTATTATTTATCAATCCGAACTTATATGTGAATGGTATGAGAAACTAGGCAAGATTCCTATTTACAAGAGTGGAAAATTGCCCGATTTAGATTCCCTTTTAGAGACCGTTGGTGAAGATATTGACGAGGAGCTCAGGGATCTTATTTTCGATAAGGAACTAGAGGAATATAAAGAAAAAGGTCTATGGCTTATTGATAAAAAAGAAGTGAGAAAGGCATTTATTGATGACGTAAAAAAGGATATCAAAACTCTTAAGGACATTCGCAAGAAATGGTTTGGGAAGGGGTTTCCCGAGGATCCGAAACTCAAACATTTTTCTGGAATAGTGAAAGAAAAGCTAAAAAAAGATCCTGAAAGGAAGATAGTGGTTTTTACTGAATTTGCTGATACAGCTGAGTACTTATTTAAAGAATTAAAAGATGGAACAAGAGTCTTTAAATATTCAGCAACTGACGCTAGTGAAAAAAATAAAAGAACTATAAAAGAAAATTTCGATGCTGGTTTTAGAACCCAGAAAAATGAATATGATGTATTAATAGCTACTGATGCAATATCTGAAGGGTTTAACTTGCATAGAGCAGGCATAATTTTTAATTACGATATTCCCTATAATCCAACCAGAGTGATCCAGCGGGTCGGACGCATTAACCGTATTAACAAAAAGGTATTTGATGAGCTTTTTATTTATAACTTTTTCCCAACGGCTACAGGCGAAAGAGAAACAAGAGTTAGGCAGATTTCTACTTTGAAATTAGCAATGGTTCACGCTCTTTTTGGTGAGGATACAAAAGTGCTTACAAAAGATGAGGAACTTCAGTCATTCTTTGTCAAACAATTCCAAGACGCACTTAGTGCTCAAGAAGAATTATCGCCGGAAACACAATATGAGAATTTTATAAAGAAATTGCGTAAATCGCAACCTGAACTTATTAAAGAGGTTATGAAGATATCAAGAAGAGCTAGGATTAAACGAACTCAGAAAAAAGATAAAAAGGGCGTAGTCATTTTTGGGAAAAAGGGTGAGGAGCATGCATTCAAGTTTGGTTCTAAAGTAGAAGAGCCCATATCTTTAAGTGTACATGAAGCTCTTAGATTATTTGAAGCAAAGATTTCGGAAGAGGCAGAAAAAACGAGCGAATCATTTGATGACATATACCAAAAGGTTAAAGAAAAACTATTTTCTCAGATAAAAGAAGTGGCTTTAGATCGCGGAAAGCAGGAAGCAATAAGCAAAGTCGAGGCCTTAAAATCAAAGTTACCCAAGAAGATAGATTACCTAGAGGATCTTTTGCATGTGTTAAAAAAATTGGATAGTTTGCCTGATAGATATGCGAAAATTATACGGGCAGTTGAATTTAAAAATATTAATGATGCTGTTAAGCATCTACAAAAAGAAGTCCCGCATAGATATCTTTTGGATATTATCGAGAGAGAAAGGAAGATCGAAGAGGGCAAAGAGTCGTTAATTTTATCAGAAGAGCTAATTTAAGTTATGAATTTTAAGGCACCTTATAATTTAGATGGTTATGTAGATTTTTTCCAAAGCTATTTCTTGCCGGAGGACTTTGAATCTTGCAAAGAGAAGATCGAAATTAATTTTCAGACTCACTTCATCGAAAACATTACTAAACTAGGGGAAGTGCCCTCTCTCGACCTATCTGTATATGAGGCAAAGCATCGGTCAGAGAATGACCCTCGAGTTTCCCTTTCTAGAGATTCTTTTCGCTTCCTATCACAATATGGTGTAAAAAAAGCATTAATTCTGTTTATCTCTAAAAATTCATCTAACTATAGGTTATCGCTTGTTACTATCGATTTAAAGTGGGAGGAAGGGCGGAGAGTTAAGAAAGAATACTCTAATCCTCGTAGATATTCTTTCTTTTTAGGCCCGGACACAAAAACTCATACTCCTGAAGAATACTTACTTAAATTAGGTAGGGTTAAGGATTTCGAAGACCTAAAAAATAGGTTTTCTATAGAAGTAGTCAATAAGGAGTTCTATACACGGATAGCCATTCTTTTTACAAAGTTAGCGGGAGGGAAAAGAACTATTGGTAGAACTCAGTTCGACGAAAAAGGTAGCCTCCGATTGCCATCAACTTCTGACGATACATTAAAGAAAGAATTTTCGGTCAGATTAATTGGAAGGTTGGTTTTTTGTTGGTTTTTAAAGAAAAAACGTTCCAGTGCTGGCGTTTCTCTACTGCCAGAAAGGTTATTATCATCAGAAGTAATTCCAAAAAATAAAGCTTATTATCATAAAGTATTGGAGCCTCTCTTTTTCGAAGTTCTAAATACGCCGATTGATAAACGTAGAAAGGAGCATCGCAATAGTCTTTGGGCAAAAATTCCTTTCCTAAACGGCGGTCTTTTTACGCCACACATTCATGATTTTTTTGATCCCGGCCCACTTGGAATTTCAAAACATATTAATACGCTGAAAATACCAGACGAATGGTTTGAAGATCTATTTGAGATTTTCGAAACCTATAATTTTACTATTGATGAAAATACATCTATGGATGTTGAACTTGCAATAGAACCTGAAATGCTTGGTAGAATTTTTGAGAATTTATTAGCAGAAATTAACCCTGAAACAGGCGAAACAGCGAGGAAAGCTACCGGAAGCTATTATACACCTAGACCCATTGTAGAATATATGGTTGATGAAAGCCTCAAGCACTATTTGCTTAATAAGGCAAAGTTACGTGAGGATAAAATAGCTTCTTTACTTGCCTATGAACAAGAACAAGTTGATTTAACAGATTCCGAGAAAGACAAAGTACTTAATGCATTAGATACTATAAAAATCATTGATCCTGCTTGCGGGAGTGGGGCTTTTCCCATAGGAATACTTCAAAAGATGCTTTTGATTCTGCAAAAAATTGATCCTGAATCTAGAAAGTGGCTTATTAAAAAATTAGCACAAATAGACAATAAACTCTTGAAAAAGGAACTTGAAAAGAAACTTAAACAGCAAAATTGGGATTATGTGCATAAGCTTGGTATTATTCAAAGTTCTATTTATGGGATTGATATTCAACCGATCGCTGTAGATATTTCAAAATTGCGATTTTTCTTATCCCTGATTGTGGATGACAAAGTGGATGATTCAAAAGAGAATAGAGGCATAGAACCGCTTCCAAATTTGGAGTTTAAGTTTGTTTGCGCAAATAGCCTTGTAGGATTACCAAAAAAAGAAGCACAACAAACCCTGTTTGAAGCTACCGACGACATAGATTTGCTAAAGAATCTTCGCGATGAATACTTAAGAAGTTATGGTGAAGAAAAAGAGGCAGTTGAAAAGAAATTTAGAGAGACTCAGAGTAGAATGTTTAAACATAGTTTAAACTGGGGAGTGAAGGATTCCCGGACCCTTAAACTGTGCCAATGGGATCCATTCTCATTCGATTCTTGTGGATGGTTTGGTCCAGAGTGGATGTTTGGGGTGAAAAGAGGGTTTGATATAGTTATTGCTAATCCACCATATATTGATTCTGAGAGAATGGTCAATAGCGGACAGATAGCCCTTCGTGAACATATTGTTAAAACTTATACGATGACAAAGGGGAATTGGGATATTTACATAGCTTTTTTTGAACTTGGCTTTAGAATTTTGAATACGAACGGTGTATTAACCTTCATTACTCCTGACAAATGGATATCAAAACCTTTTGGAGATGAACTTAGAAAATATACAATTAAAAATATATATACTATTTTTAAAGCTGGTAGAGAGATATTCGAAAGTTCAAAAGTCGATTCTATAATATCATTTTTTAAACAAAACTGCTGTGAAAAGTTAAAAATATTTAATTTTGAAAATAATCAAATTGTTTTTAAGAAAGAGTTAAATAAAAAAATATTAAAACCTCCCTTTGCACTTGATTTTCTGTTTTCTAATAATCTAGACCTTCTAATTAAGATGGGAGCCATTCCTAATAAAATATTTGATTCATTTAATTGCGAAAGTGCGTGTGCGACATCCGATGCTTATAAATTAAAACCACTTATCAAAGAGTTATCAAAAAATAAGTTTGATAGAAATAAACACCTGAAAATAATAAATACAGGAACAATTGGGAAATATGCATCAAAATGGGGCAGTCAAGAAATGACTTATTTAAAGAATAAATATCTTTATCCAATTGTAAATAAACAAGATTTTTTTAATTTATTTAAAAGTTCTTATGCAAAAAAATCAGTAGGATTTAAAATAATAATAAAAGGATTGACTTTGCTGGATGCTTGTTTAGATTTTGATGGAAATGTTATACCGGGAAAGTCAACTTTAATCGTTGCCCATGATGATATAAATGAGTTAAAATTTTTATTATCCATTTTAAATAGTAAATTAGCATCTTTTTTTATAAAGGAAAAATATCAGGCATCGAGTTACAATGAAGGCATCAACTTTACAAAGGATATGATAAATAATCTCCCGGCCCCAATAACATCAAAATTCCAAAAAAGACCGTTTGTAGAAATCGTCGATAAAATTTTGGAAATTGCCAAATCAGATGATTATTTTGAAAATACTGAAAAGCAAGACAAAGTCTATAATTATGAACAACAAATCGATAAGATGGTCTATAAATTATATGGTCTTGCAGATAAGGAAATAAAAATTGTTGAGAATTATGATACATAAAGTATGGACATGTGAACGCGCCCCTGACGAATGGGTTTCTTTGTATGAGTTAAGGAAGTAAGGAAGAAAAATATGACTATAGAAAGATTAATTGATTTACGGTATTTCCTCGATAATAAAGTTGGTGCACAGTGGTACAAGGTTAATTTGCATGTGCATGCAAAAGGGCAAAATCCTGACGAAATAGTCGAAAAAGCAATTGAAGCGGGAATATCATTAATAGCTGTTACTGATCATAACACTTTCCAATTTGTTAAACTTGTACAAGATGCGGTCAAGAAAAAAAAGGGGGCCGATCTTGTCATTCTTCCGGGTATTGAAATTACCCTGGAAGAAGGGGCTCATATCCTAGCTATATTTGATGAAGATTTCGATGAAATAAAACAGACGCATTTTCTTGGAACGCTGAAGATTCCAGTCAAGGGTTCTGATAAAACTCCCGTAAAAGATAAAACATGTTCCCAAGTTCTAACTGACATAACAGATAACAAGGGAATAACCATAGTTCCTCATCCCTTTTCCGAAAATATAGGATTTCTTGATAGTGCAAGAAAAATAGCTACTAAAATGACTTGGCTAGAATCAGGAAATATCGGCCTAATTCAAATCCCAGAAGATAAAGTTAAATTTATTGGACACTATAACGGCGCCTGGCATAACAGGTACATCCTTTTAAGTACACCTGCCACAAAAATCTCCTCAACAGATTATTCATTGTCTCCAATCAACGCAGGCGAAGTTAAATGCGCCGCCGACATAAATAATGGAAGCACCTGGCTTAAGCTTGGTAGCCGAACTGTGCGCGGCCTCAGACAAGTAACCTGTGAGCCAAGAACGTGTATTTCACGGCTAAAGCCCGATAAAAACAAAAAATATAAACTGCTCGGTCTTACAGCAAAGGGAGGATTTTTCGATGGTTTAAAAATTAGCTTTTCGCAGGAACTAACATGCATTTTTGGAGAAAATCATTCGGGTAAAACAGCAGTTTTTGATTTCATCAGCTTTGCTCTTGGAAGAGACCTGTCTGTTTTGAGCATTAACAGGCAAGAGGAGCTTGACCTTTTAATAAGGCGACTGAACGCAATTCTCCAACCAGAAGGCGAAGTAAATTTGTACGTTACCAAAAATGATAAAACGTACTGTATCTACAGAAAATTTGTGCCTGAATATAACATGGATGAGAACATTATAGAAATCAATAGTAGCCCCGAAGTCTTTGAATATGACGAAGCCAATGATGAACTGATTCCCGTCACCGAGCCTGAAGAAACTACGTTTTTGCCAGAAATCTACAGCCAAGGGCACGTTGGTGTATTACGTAAAAGCGTGCAATCCCAACTTTCTCTAATTGACGATTTAGCGGGTCTCTCAGAACAAAGGAAAAAGAAAGAAGAACTCAAACGAAATTTAGAACAGAATGCAGAGTCCCTTGCTGACCTATACAATGAAAAGGAAAAGCTCACTGGATCTGTCGGCAGCTTAAAAGACCTTAAGAAAGAATTAAAGCAAAATAAAGAGCACTTAAAAGAAACCGATAACGATCTGTGGGAAAATACTAGGGGAATAATAGAAGATATCACCTCAGCTATTGAAGGATTTGAAGAAAAAGCATCTTCACAGGAAGAACTAAAAAATGAACTAACAATACCATCACCAGAATACAAAAAGAAAGAAATTGTACAACCAAAAATACTTAAATCCATTTCTGATGCTGTCGTCGACTATAATAAAGCTGTCTCTTCAGCGATAAGTCAAATCAACGCAGCCTTTTTAAGTCTACAAAAATCATTAACACCGCTATTGCAGGATTGGGATACTCAATATGATACTCACAAAAAAGATGTAACAAAAACATTAAGGAAGAAAGGATTTGAATCGCCAGAACAACTCCTAAAAAAAATAGGAACACTGCAAACACAAGTCAACGCAATAGAAAAACACGATTTACCCAAGCTGAAGGATGCTGAAGAACAAATAAGAAGCCTGAACCAAACAAGAGATTCATTGCTAAAACAATTTTGGCAAGTCTGTACAGTAATTAATGATTCACGAAAATCCAAAATAGACGAACTTAACAAGTTTATAGGACCCGACATTCAGATTAAGTTAGAAAAGCCTAGTTTTCTCCCATTTTTAGAATTGATGAAAGGCATTTACTCCGAAATAGCCTCTCAAGATAGAAAATTACAGAAACGAGACGAGCAGCTGACCCTTTTAGTTAAGAATATTTCTCCGGGTCAACTTCTGGAAGCAATTGCTAATAGTGGGCAATTTAGAAAAGGAGACGGTAAAACATCAACGCTCTGTGAAACTTGCAGAATTACTGATAATACTCAACAAGTTTTGTGTACCGTTATAGGTGCTATAAAGTCTCTCCACAAACTTCAGGTTTTTGATCTAGAGCCAATTCCCAAAATTAGCGTTAAACGCGAAGGAACTAATGTGTTTGCAGATTTAACAACTGAGCTCTCACCAGGAGAACAGAGCTCTGCAATTTTAACTTTGGCATTGATGGTGAGAGACGAGCCTCTTATAATCGACCAGCCAGAAGATGAGCTCGGATACAGCTATATTGTTAATAAAATAGTGCCAAAAATACTTGATTCAAAAACCGAACGCCAGACTCTTCTTATATCACATAATGCGAATATTCCTGTGCTTGCTGATGCAGAACTTCTGATAAAAGTTAGAAACGACCCGGTAGAATCTAAATCCAAATGTTCCATAGAAACTTCGGGAACTTTTGCAGACGAAAACGTCTGTGCTAAAGTGCTAGAACTCGAAGGAGGAGAAAGAGCCTTTCAAGTAAGACAGTATAGATACGCAATACCACGCAGAACAGGAATATAATTAAATTTTATAAAAAGGGGTATGTACGATAAGTAGAAAAAGGGCATGTTTCTATTTTTTGACAAATTCAAGTTTTATTGGCAATAATAGAAGCATACTTTTTTGATTAAATATGAAAATAAATAAGCTAACCACGATATTTTTCTGTATGTTACTACTTGTGCTGTCGCACATTTCTTATGCCTATACCATCGAAGATTTTAAAAAAACAATAGTAATTGTTAAGCCGATATTTAACGGCAAAGCTATGGGCGGCTTGAACGGTTTTATAATAAGACGCAGACAAAATACTGAAGAGAGGCTATTCCTTATTACTGCAAAGCATGGTATTCATAAAGAGCTAGGCGATCCCGATGGTTTTCAAATATATATTGATAATCAAAAAGTAACAATTCCCTATGTCTCTAATAACGTGAAAGAAATAGAAGGGGTCCTACTTAAAGAAACTTATTTAAGAATGAACGATATGTGTGGGATAGAGATAACACAGGAGAAGAAACTTCAAAGTTTAAAGGATAAATTTATTAATTATGATGTATTATTACAGGGAGAAGAAAGTAACCTCATAGACTATGATAAAAAAATGGTAATAATAGGTTATCCCGGTGGACAAGTTAACAAAGATATTATTCCTAGATTTTGCAAAATTTTAGAAGGCAAACTTGGAGAAGATATTATAATAAAAAATAAGGATTTGGCCTTTAAGGATATGCATGAGAGATTCTTTCGTGGCTTTCATGTAGATATTAATGGAGCTTTTGGCGATTGCGGCAGTTTATTACTTTATAATACAAGCGATTCTAACTACAAAATATTAGGATTATTTATACCAGGATGTCAACCAGCTATTTTGGAAAAGTATAAGAATTGGTCAGAAGTATTTGATATGTTTAAAAGTCACCTCGGTAATACTCATGACAGTACAGTTATATCAAAGACGATAGAAGAGTTTTATAAAACAAAAGATCATTAGATGAAAAGAGTATGTTTCTGTTTTTTTGGAAAACAAAGGAAGACCCTGTAGGGATACCCGCCTGCTAGCAGGCTTCTTAAACCAACCTGTCCCTTTTTGAAACTGGACGCAGGGTAGAAGAAAGGTTGAAATAGCGGAGTGGGCTGAATTAAGATTGCGGGGTGGCCCCAAGTAGGATGGCACCAAATTAGGGTTAGAAAAGACAAATTAGCATTTAATGCGTTGGAGGATTAAAAAATGTTAGACAGACAAGTTGTAAAAGAATTTTTAGAAGAAAGTTTTGAAGATATAGGAATTAAGGTTCCAGAGGATATTTCTGAAAATGTTTTTGTTGAGACTTTTTGTGAATATATTGAAGATGATTATTACGAGTGGCTAAAAGACAATTTTAAATCGTTTACTAATTACTACAATCCCGGCTGGAATTGGATAAAAGAAAAGATTAATTGCTATTCCAAAGATTAGATTAAACGATTTTCCAATTCAGAATTATGGCAATCCGTTTTGTATTAAAAAATGGGGCACTGTTTCATATAACACACATAAATAACTTACCGGGTATATTAAGAAGAGGTTTATTATCAAAAAATAAAATTATATCTGCAAAAATTAAATACGAGGATGTTTCAAGTGATGATATCCAGAGAGCCAGGAGCCGTATTGTTGTTCCGGGTACAAGCTACTATTTACATGATTGTGTTCCTGCTTTCTTTGGTGCACGTCCCCCTATGTTATTAGCATTAAGACGAAAGGGTATAGCGCAGGAGAAAATAATCTACTTGTTAATCAATTGGAATATAATTTTTGAAGATACAACGTGGTTTACAGATGGAAATGCTAGGGCAAATCAAACTAAATTCTACCAAGGCCGTAAAAATGTTAATAAGGTCGATTTAAAAGCAGCGAGCGTGCATTACTGGGGAGAATCTGATGAGGCAAAGCGTAAAAAACAAGCCGAGGTTTTAAAGCTCCACCAAATATCACTGGACAAAGTTATAGCTATTGTGGTATATAATAATAGTATAAGAAAGCATGCCGAAGAGATATTAAGAGCTCATGACGTCCACAAAAAAATATTTGTAGTTCCTGCATATTATTACCAATGATTAAATTTATTAAAGGAGACATATTTAGGTCTAAAGTGCAGACGCTTGTTGCGACTGTAAACTGCGTAGGAATCATGGGGAAAGGCCTAGCTAAAGAGTTCAGATATCGATTCCCCGAGATGTATAAAGAATATGCAAAAGCTTGTAAAAGGGGAGAGCTAAGCAAAGGGCATTTGTACTTATATAAAGATCTGCATTTGCAGATATTATGTTTTCCTACAAAAGATAATTGGAAAGGGCCCTCTAAATATGAATTTATTGAAGAAGGCCTTACTTCTTTAGTTAATAACTATAAAAAATGGAACATTACTTCTATCGCTATTCCTCCTTTAGGTTGCGGCATGGGTGGATTGGATTGGAACAAGGTAAAAAAACTAATTATTGAACATCTTTCGAATCTCCCAATAGATATAGAACTTTATGAGCCTTTAGAGACAGGAGACCGTATTCCTAGGAAGAATCCATTTAAGAAAATTGACAAAATTAAATTAACTAAAGCGTCTGTTTATACAGGAGAAATGGTACGCATAGCTAGAGAAATTTTCTCTCCCGAGGTCCCAATAGGCCGATTGCTTTTACAAAAAATAGCATTTTTTTCTCAAATGGCGGGCCTTCCTATTGAATTAAAATTTAAAAAATATAAATTAGGTCCTTATGACTATAACTTGAATTTCAATATAGATAGGTTAGAAGGTTTATTTGTTAGAGATGCATCCCCTACCTTGTCAAAATCAGATCTTATTATTCTAGATGAAACTAAATGGTTGAAAGCAATTGAAGAATTAAATTTAGATTTAAATTTTGCTAGAAATGTAATAACACATGTTGTAACCTTCTTAAGTAAATTTCCTCTGCAAAAAATAGAACTTTTATCTTCAGTATTATTAGCTTGGGCATCTCTTGTGTCAAGTGGAGAAGTTGGTTCTGTAGATGATGTAGTAAATTATATAAATGAATGGAAATATTTTAAGTTTCGCAGAGAAGAAATTGTTAAGGCATTTGAAGAATTAACAGATGAGAAGTGGATAAATCCTAAAGTTCCAACTAGAAAAGAAGAGCGTTATTCCGAAAAAATAAAAATTAATAGGAAGCTAAAATTCAGAATTATAGATTCTTTACTATTTTTGAAGAGTATTCTTTTTTAAGAAAGTTTCAACTTTCCTCCAAAATTATTCATACTTCTCTGCCTAGAAAACGGAAATTTTTTCAAAAAAAGACTTGACAATTGTCAAGTCAGTGGTATAATAGATTCAGATGACGGAAAAGGAAATACTTGCGAAGATAGAAGATTATATGAGAAAACATAACCTCCGTCAGTGGGAATTCGCAAAACAAATAGGAATTCCGGATGGTACGCTCAATAGATGGATTAGAGGAAGATCAAATATTTCAAAAGCGTACCTGAAAATTTTGAAAAAGGAAGAGGTTATATAATATTTTTTTAATCTAAATCTTGACAGTTGTCAAGCCAGTTGTTCAGAAAGGGGAAATAATGAGAAAATATGTAGGAGTAAAAGAGGTAGCAGAGTTTATAGGATTGCCAACAGGCACGGTTTACTATTATGTGAGCAAGGATAAGATACCCTATTATAGGTTTAATGGAAAGCCAAGATTTATTTTAGGTGAAGTTGATAGAGCAGTAAAGGAGACCGTAAGAGGCAATGACAGCGAAAAAGTTTGGTGATATATACAGAAGAAAAGACAGCTCTGTTTGGTGGATGTGGTATTATGACGCCAGTGGTAAACGCAGGCAAGAGAGCAGCAAAACGGATGATAAAGAGCTAGCAAGAAAGAAGCTCCTAACTCGTATTACTGAATACAGGACATTACAGGAAGGTGAAAAGGTCGTAAGTGATATGCCGTATACCTATTTCACCGGCGAGTTCTTAAAGCATTATAAAGCACGATACCCTTATGAGACTTTTAAATCACATAAAAGCGTTGTTAATGAGTTTGGACGTTTTTTAGGTATTATAGGGGTAGGCCTTTTATCAGATATTAATACTGCCTTAATAGACAGATATATTACATATTTAAGAGAAGTAAAACAGGATAGGGCCAACACTTGCAATAATCATCTTAAAAATCTCATTACACAATTTAATTTTGCAATAAGCCATAATCTTATGAAGCAAAATCCTGCTAAAGGATGCAAGAAACTAGAAGTCAATGACGCAAAGCAGAAAAATGCCCTTTCTCCAGAGGAATATCAGCGATTTATGAAAATAGCAAAAAGAGAATATCCTCATTACTATCCCATATTTTATACATTTATCCACACCGGCCTTAGATTTACAGAGCTTATAAAGCTGAAATGGCAAGATATTGATTTTGAGAATAATGTGTTATGGATTATGAAACCGAAATGCAAGAAAAAACCGGACTATGTTAGTATCCATGATAGCCTTAAAAAGCTTTTAGAAGCGCTTAAAACGAAGAGTAAGGGTGAATATGTTTTTACAACAGAAAATGGAGAAGCGTTTGGTTTTAGAACAAGGAAGATCATTAGAAGATTAAAGGCAATATTGCAGAAGGCCAATATTGACAGTATAAGCACAATACATGAGCTCAGGCATACCCATTGTAGTTATTTATTCAATGCAGGGTTAAATACAAGAGAGGTAATGGAGCAGATGAGGCATACAGAATTAAGGACTACAGAAGGTTATGCCCACATATTTAGGCCTGAAGTAAATAAGAAGATTAAAAAGTTGGAAAAATTAGATAGATAGGATATAATACATCAAAAAGGAGGTTGTTTATGTCAGAAGATTATAGTAAATTAGCAATTGAAGAGATTCAAAGAAGGCTAGGTATGATTGCAACAGCACCAGAAGAGCAAAAACTTGCCCCGATTTTATTATCAAAAGTAGCAAGATTTATGTCTGATGAAATCGGGATATTCAAAGAAGCATTGACGGATAGCATTATTAAATTAAAAGATTCAAATGAAATCATAGCGAAAGGTAATACTCGATTAGCAAGAACAAATATTGTGTTAACGCTTATAATTGTTATTTGTACTATTGTTAGCGTAGTCAATAACTTAATAGGAACTTAGATTTGTTACGATTTTGTTACGTTCTTTCAAAGAGAGATAAAGATTGACAAAATTATCGACGACAGGTAGAATGGTTGCGAAAAGTGGGGATTGAATCCCATCGTCCCCGCCAGTTAATTTAGGATAGCGGTATGAGCAATCTCCTCTCGGCGAGGTTGCTTTTTTGAATTTTTAAGGTTTCCGGCGCAAATTTAAGGAAGCATAACAGTGAAAATTGCCAAGGATATAACAAAATTAACAGGAAATACCCCTTTAGTTAAATTAAATAAGATTACAAAAGGGCTTAAAGCTACAGTGGTGGCTAAATTGGAGTTTTTCAATCCCAGTGGAAGCATAAAAGATAGGATAGGCGTTGCTATGATTGAAGATGCCGAGAAAAAGGGTTTGATTAATTCTGGCACAGTAATAGTTGAGCCTACCAGCGGGAATACAGGGATAGCTTTGGGATTTGTGTGCGCAGCCAGAGGATATAAGTTAATTTTAACAATGCCTGAGACAATGAGTGCCGAAAGAAAAACCTTGCTTAAGGCCTTTGGCGCTGAGTTGGTATTAACGCCTGGTAAGGATGGGATGAAGGGTGCAATTAAAAAGGCTCAGGGGTTGGTTAAAACAAATAAGAATTACTTTATGCTGCAGCAGTTTAAAAATGAAACAAATCCTGAAATTCATCGAAAGGCTACCGCTAAAGAGATATGGAAAGATACAGACGGCAAAGTAGATGCGATAGTAGCTGGTGTAGGCACAGGTGGCACAATAACAGGGATTGCTCAAGTAATAAAGAAGCGTAAACCATCATTTAAGGCTATTGCAGTTGAGCCATTTGACTCAGCGGTTTTATCGGGTAGTTCAGCAGGTTTGCACAAGATACAAGGCATCGGAGCAGGATTTGTTCCTGATGTTCTTGATGTAAAGATGATAGATGAGATAATAAAAGTAAAGAATGCGGATGCCATAGAGACAACCCGCAGACTCATAAAAGAAGAGGGTATCCTGGCTGGTATATCATCGGGAGCAGCAGTATGGGCGGCATTAGAGCTTGCGCAAAGGGCAGAATATAAAAGTAGGCTTATAGTAGTGATTTTGCCCGATACTGGCGAAAGGTACCTTAGCACGGAATTGTTTTAAGGAGTAAAGGAGAAAAGATGGCAAAGACAATAAAAGAGATAAATGAAAGAATAAAAAAAGGAAAGGCAGTTGTAGTTACTGCTGAAGAGATAATCGACATTGTAGAGAAAAAAGGGCCAAAAAAGGCCGCAAAAGAGGTTGATGTTGTAACAACAGGCACTTTCGGGCCAATGTGTTCTTCAGCAGCCTATATTAATATAGGCCACGCAAAGCCAAAGATAAAACTTGGCGGCGGCAGAGTTTGTATAAACGGTGTCCCGGCTTACACCGGCCTTGCAGCAGCAGACCTTATTATTGGCGCTAACGCCCTTCCTGATGATGACCCACGCAATAAGGTATTTCCCGGCGAGTTCAATTATGGAGGAGGGCATGTAATTGAAGATTTAGTTTCAGGCAAAGACCTAAAATTAATAGCTACTGCCTATGGCACTGATTGCTATCCCGGTAAAAAATTGGAAACTTATATAAATATAAAAGACCTCAATGAGGCAGTGTTGTTTAATCCCAGAAATGCCTATCAAAACTACGATGTAGCTGTCAATCTTCACAAAGACAGGCCTATCTATACTTATATGGGGGTGTTAAGGCCGAACTTAGGAAATGCAAACTACTGCTCTGCCGGACAACTTTCCCCGCTCCTTAATGACCCATATTATGAAACAATCGGAGTCGGAACAAAGATATTTTTAGGAGGAGGCATAGGTTATGTTGCCTGGCATGGCACTCAGCATAATCCGAAAGTTTTAAGGAGAAAGAGCGGAGTTCCCCGAGTGCCGGCAGGCACACTTGCTGTTATCGGAGATTTAAAACAGATGAAATCCGGCTGGCTTATAGGGGTCTCTATGCTTGGCTATGGAGCAACATTAACAGTTGGTATCGGAATTCCTATACCTATTTTAAATGAGCAGGTTTGCCGGTATACTGCCATAAAGGATGAGGAGATTTTTACCAAGATAGTAGATTACAGCAGAGATTACCCCGAAGGCAACAAAAGAAATCTTGGCGAAGTAAACTATGCCCAGCTTAGAAGCGGCAAGATTTTTATAAAAAGAAAAGAAATACCGACAGGCGGGCTTTCGAGTTATCCGAAAGCACTTGAAATAGCCAATGCTTTAAAAAGGTGGATTAAAAAAGGAAAATTTTTACTCACAGAGCCGGTGGCAAAGATACCGGATGAGAAATCGGGATACACCTTTAAGCCGTTAAAACTAAGGCCTATTGTGGAATAGGGAATGATGCGAGCATTAGGCATAAATGCAAGCCCCAGAAAAGACGGAAATTGCCATATTTTACTTCAAGAAGCGCTTAAAGGGGCAAAAGATACAGGGTGTGTCACTGAAACAATAATTCTGGATACGTTGAATATTTCTCCCTGGCGGGAGTCAAATCCTGCAAGGAAAATTGGCGAATCTCCAGCAAAAGATGATATGCAAGAAGTGGAGGCCAAGATTAAAGGTGCAGATGCGATAATTTTGGCCTCGCCAATATATTTTGGTTCGTTAAGTGCTCAGGCTAAAATTATGATAGACCGATGCCAGCCATTTTGGGAACGGAAAACAGTGCTTAAAGAGTCAATAAGAAAAAACAGGGCAAAAGCAGCGCTTATTTGCGTTGAGGCCTCTGACAGGGAAGACTTTTTTCAAAATGCAAAACAAATCACCAGGAATTTCTTCGAAGTTATAGAAGCTGAATATACCGATGAGTTATTTTGCACAGGTTTAGAAAAAGCAAAAGACGTATTTAACCATCCGGAATTTCTAAAAAAGGCCTATAGCCTGGGGAAAAACTTATTGCAATAGAATTAATATATGTGCTAAAATCAACGAAATCATAATTTACGGAGTTTTTTAAAACGACGTAAATTATAAGACTAAATTGAAAGGAGAATTTATGCCGGACGAAAAACCTGAAGAAAAGCAACAGAAGCAAGAAGGCGTTAAAAAGGAACAGAAACCTGCAGAAAAACCTAAGGAGGAGAAACCGAAAGAACAGATACCGCCTGCAGAAACTAAACCAGAGAAGAAAGAGCTTCCAAAAAAAGAGGAAAAGCCGAGGGAAGAAGGGAAACCAAAAGAGAAAGAACCCAAGAAGGAACAAAAGCCAAAAGAAGAAAAACCAAAAACAGAGAAGCCCAAGGCGGAAAAACCTAAAGAAGAAAAACCTGCTACAGCCGAAAAAAAGAGAAAAAAGATAAACAGGATGACTCTAAAAGAAGTAGATAAAAAGTTAGAGGAAATAAAAGAGAAAATGGGTAATTTTACCTCAAAGTATGCTATGGAGCTGCTTAAAAGAAAAAAGGAACTTTCCGGGCAATAATATGAGGAAAGCAAAAGTCCCATTCTCTTTTTACTCCCACGTAGAATTAAGGGAGTCGACAGGACTCAAAGCGCGCAACCTGAGAGAACTGGTAAATATCATAAAGGATGCCCCCGGTTCTGTAATATATTATCATACCCACGTATTTTTACAGCAACATCAATTTGCATCGCCCGAGCCGCCCAATGCTTTTGCCTATTGGGTTACTCACACTATCGGAGACGAAGTATTAGGAGAAAAATTAGGCAGCATAGATATATCCCAATATTACACTATTCGAGCATTACGAGAGAAGATAATAGAGGTTATCGAAGGCCATCTATTTGATATACAAGAAATAAGAAGTGCTGTGCCGGGAAAGGAGTTTGATTTTACCAAATCGCGCAGTTTTGTTTTTACTATCCCTTATAGAGCGAATGATCTCGCCGAATTTGTAGAAGCGCTCAAGAAAATAACCCTTTATTCTTTACATTTTCATATATTTGCCGCCAGGTTAAAATTTGAAAAAGCCGTAAATGATTTTTCAAATTGGATAACGCTCGATTTGAATTTTCCCGAATTAGCGGAGAAAATAGATAAATTAGACCCTTATACTTATACATTGGTCGGATTAAGAGATAAGATAATAGAGATGATCAAGAATAGCCCTGAATGGAATATGGATTAAATTAAAGAGACATGAAACCAACCCTAAAAAACTATTCGGATATAGTTAGCAGCAGCATAATAGATGAACTTAAGCTGGTAGGGGGAAAGCTTAAAGGAAAAAAGATACAATATATCAACTCTACCAGGGCAGGAGGCGGCGTAGCAGAAATGTTAAATTGCATCGTCCCTCTTTTTAAAGAAATGGGCGTCGATGTTTGCTGGGATGTCATAGAAGGAGATAAAAAATTCTTCAATGTTACCAAAAAATTCCATAATGCTTTGCATGGAAGGGAAGAGCATATAACAGATGAAGATTTCGAGACTTATATGCAGACTAGCGAACGTAACATAAAAAAGATAAATATACGCGGTGATATTGTATATATACATGACCCCCAACCGGCATTCTTGATAGAAAAAAGAAATCGAGAAAAATGGATATGGCGATGTCATATCGATGTGTCTGTTCCAAATGAAAGGGTGTGGGGATTTTTGCTGCAATTTATAGAAAGATACGATGCCTCTGTATTTTCCAGCCCTAAATTTACCAGGCCTTTGAATATACCACAGTTTTTGGTTTGTCCCGCAATAGACCCTTTAAGTGATAAAAATAGGCCTTTAAGCCAGAGAGAAATTAATAGCGTGTTAGAGAAGTATGGGATAGACAAAACCAAACCCATAGTCTGCCAGGTCTCTCGTTACGATTATCTAAAAGACCCGATTGGCGTAATAGAGGCATTTAAACTGGTAAAGAAATATATAGATTGTCAATTGGTATTGGCCGGCAATAGAGCAGCCGATGATCCTGAGACAGACAAGGTATATGCAGAGGTTATGGAAAGAGCAAAAGGTGTTCCGGATGTTCATGCTCTTATTATTTCCCCTGAGCATAACGATACGGATATTAATGCGTTGCAAAGAGCGAGTACGGTTATAATTCAAAAATCTATAAAAGAGGGATTTGCATTGACTGTAACTGAAGCGCTCTGGAAGGAAAAACCGGTTGTTGCCTCAGCTGTCGGAGGAATACCATTACAGATAAAACATAGATACAGCGGGTTACTTTGCCATTCTATAGAAGGCGCGGCTATGCAGATAAGGCAGCTTTTACATAGCCCTGCATATGCAAAGAGGCTTGCTAATAATGGGAAAACTCATATAAAGAGGAATTTTCTTCTAACCAGGCTTATGAGGGAACATATGCTTATGGCTTTGGCTCTTTATAATGAAGATGATGTGATATATTTGTAGGAGGTGTGGAAAATGGCTAAAGTTACGGTAGATGCATCATTATGTACAGGATGTGGCCTTTGTGAAAACACCTGCCCCAATGTGTTTAAAGTTGAGGGTGACGTAGCAAAGGTTATATCTGAGGATACATCATCGTGTGATGTAAAACAAGTAGCAAGCGATTGTCCAGTAGAGGCGATAAAGGTGGATGAGTAACCAGAAGATAGCGGATATATTTGAAGATATAGCGGATATTCTTGAGTTTCAGGGAGAGAATCCCTTTAAAATAAGGGCATATCGTAAAGCAGCTGTTAATCTGCGGTCTATGAGCGAAGATGTCCGCAAATATGCCAAAGATGATACCCTTACTACTTTGCCGGGGATAGGAAAGGATTTAGCAGAAAAGATAAACGAGATATTAAAAACAGATTCTCTCAAAGCATACCAGAAACTAAAGAAATCCATTCCAAAGGGACTTTTGGGGGTTATGGCTGTTTCGGGGGTGGGCCCTAAAACAGCCAAGCTTTTATACGATGAGCTTAAAGTAGACAGCATTAAAAAATTAAAAAGATATGCAAAGCTTCATAAACTTAGCAAGCTGCCCCATTTGAAAGAAAAGACAGAGCAGAATATATTAGAAGGCATAAAAATCTTAGAGAAAAGCACCGAAAGGATGCTGCTTGGCGAAGCAGTTCCCATTGTAGAATCTGTAATAAATTATCTAAAGAATAAAAAATCTGTAGAAAAGATAAGCCCGGCAGGCTCAACCCGCAGAATGAGAGAGACTATAAGAGATCTCGATATACTCATCGCCTCTAAAAAACCGAAAGATGTAATGGATACATTCCTAAATATGCCTCAAGTCAGCAGGGTTCTGGCTCACGGCGAGACTAAATCTTCTATATTGACAAAGGACAATATTCAGATCGACCTGCGCGTGGTTAGCCCTGAATCTTATGGCGCTGCACTTTGCTATTTTACCGGCTCAAAGGCTCATAATATACATTTAAGAGAACTTGCGATAAAGAATAAATTAAAGCTCAATGAATACGGCGTATTTGAACAAAGAGGAAATAAAAAGATTGGCGGAAAGACCGAAGAAGAAGTCTATAGTTCAGTCGGACTTAAGCTAATACCCCCTGAATTGCGAGAAGACAAAGGTGAGATTGAGGCATCTATGAATAATAAATTACCCAGCCTTGTTCAACTAAAAGATATAAAAGGGGATTTACACGTGCATTCTGAATGGAGCGACGGCTCTTATTCAATCGAAGAGATAGCCCGATTTTGCAAAAACTTAGGCTATGAATATGCGGCTATATGTGACCATTCAAAATCACTTAAGGTCGCAGGAGGATTGTCCGAGAAAGATCTGGCCAAAAGAAATAAAGAGATTGACGCAATAAATAAAAAGATGAAAGGTCTTAAGGTTTTAAAGGGCACAGAAGTTGATATACTTTCGGATGGCAGCCTTGATTATTCCGACGATGTATTAAAAGATTTGGATGTGGTATTTGCTGCTGTACATACCGGCTTTAAGCAATCTAAGGAGCTTATTACTAAAAGGATTCTTAAGGCCATGGATAATAAATATGCTGATGTATTAGCTCACCCGACAGGCAGATTGTTGAACACAAGAGAGCCTTATGCTGTGGATATTCCGGCGGTCTTAAAACACGCTAAAGAAACAAATACAGCTATAGAGATAAACGGCAATCCGCAAAGACTGGATTTGGATGATGTTAACTCAATGGCAGCATCAAAGATGGGAATAAAATTGGTCTTAATTACAGATGCCCATATCTTAGAGCAGCTTAATTATATGCGCTTTGCGGTTTCAGTAGCTCGTCGAGCTTGGCTCACCAAAAAAGACATTCTTAACACCCTTCCCGCAACTGAGCTTTTAAAAGCCTTAACTTAGGAAAGGAACGTTTCTGAAACCAAAGAGGAAAATGTCCCCCAAAGCGTAAAGAATCGATTAAGGGGACACTTTCCCCTTTGAAACCGGGAACGTCCCTAAATACGATGTATGATGTTATTGTTGTTGGCGGCGGGCACGCAGGTTGTGAAGCTGCTTTAGCTTGTGCTCGTATTGGCTGCCATACCCTGTTAATTACCTTGAGCCTGGATAAAATTGGTTTTATGTCTTGCAATCCGGCAATTGGCGGAGTAGGCAAAGGACAGTTAGTTAAAGAGATTGACGCCTTGGGCGGCGAAATGGCTCGGGCGACAGATACTTGCGGAATACAATTCAGAACCTTAAATACCTCAAAAGGACCTGCGGTTTGGTCATCCAGGGCACAGGCGGATAGGAAAAGATACTCTTTGTATATGCAGCATGTAGTAAGAAATGAGAAGAATCTAGGAGTTATTGAAGGGGAAGCGGTAAGATTAATAGTTAAAGAAAAGACAGTTAAAGGGGTAGAAACTGAGAAAGGCCGGATAATATCAGCAAAAACAGTAATAGCAACTCCTGGGACTTTTCTAAATGGTTTAATCTATATTGGTATGAGAAGTTTTGACGGCGGTAGAATTGAAGAGAAAAAGACAAGCAAGGCATTCTCTAATTCCTTAAGAGATTTAGGATTCCGCATATTGCGTTTTAATACCTGTACCAGCGCCCGGCTGGATGGTAAAACAATCGATTTTTCCCGTATGCAGATACAAAATGGGGATGAGCCGCCTTTAGCCTTTTCCTTTTCCACAAACCACCTTGATATAAAACAGGTTCCGTGCTATATTACTTATACCAATTCTAAAACCCATAGCATCATTCGCAACAATTTAAACCACACCCCATTTTATAGCGGAAAGGTTAAAAGCCCGAGTGTTCGCTATTGCCCTTCGCTTGAAGACAAGATAGTTAAATTTCCCCATCATGAAAGACATCAGATATTTTTAGAGCCTGAAGGCATAGACACAGATGAATATTATCCAAATGGGCTTTTCACCGCTTTGTCAGAAGATGTACAGGTAGATTTTATTCATTCCATTCCCGGTTTAGAAAACGTCAAAGTTAAACGGGCAGGTTATGGAATAGAATATGATGTGATAGATTCGACCCAAGAATATCCGACATTAGAGAGCAAACTGGTCCGCAACTTATATTTAGCTGGCCAGATAAACGGAACCACCGGTTATGAAGAAGCAGCAGCTCAAGGGTTAATTGCAGGGATAAATGCTGCCTTAAGAGTAAAGAATAAACCGCCTTTGATTCTGGATAGAGCTACAAGTTATATCGGGGTTTTAATCGACGATTTAATAACCAAAGGGACAAATGAACCCTATCGCATGTTTACCTCGCGAGTTGAATACAGACTTATCTTGCGTGAAGACAATGCCGATTTACGTCTGCGCAAAATCGGTTACAAGATAGGATTGGTAGATAAGCACCAACATGAACAAACCCTGGACAAACAGACAAAGATTGAACAGGGTATAAATTATCTTAAGCAAAGCAAAATTTCACAGAACGGTAAAATGATGAGCCTTTATCAGCTTCTCAAAAGGCCGGAGATTAAGATTGAGGATATAAAGAGGAATCTGCCGTCAGATTATTGTCATGATGTGTTTCGCGAAGTCGAGATTGAAGTAAAATATTCAGGTTTTATCCAAAGGCAGCTATCCGAGGTAAGAAGTTTTAAGAACTTAGAAAAGATAAAGTTGCCTTATGATTTAGATTATAATAAAGTCCCTGCGCTTTCTTTAGAGATTATAGAAAAACTTTCGCAATTTAAACCGCTGAACCTAGGCCAGGCAAGCAGGATATCCGGCATTACTCCGGCAGCAATCACTATTTTGATGGTTTATCTAAAAAAATTCAAAATTCAAAACTAACGACTAATCATGTGCGGAATATTCGGAATATATGGTCATAAAGAGGCTGCCAGGCTTACCCATCTGGGGCTATATGCGCTTCAACATCGTGGCGAAGAAAGCGCAGGAATAGTTGTCCGAAACAGGAAAAAGACGGGATGCCATAAAGGTATGGGCTTAGTCGGCGATGTCTTTGATGAAAGTGCTATCAGGTCTTTGCGCGGTAACGTAGGTGTCGGCCATGTCCGTTATTCGACCACCGGCGCAAGTCAGGAAAAGAATATACAGCCGTTTTTGTTAAGTCATAAAAAAGGCGATATTGTTCTTTCTCATAACGGTAATCTTACCAATACATTAGAGTTACGCCGGGCAATGAAGAAGGAAGGTTGTGTTTTTAAGGCAACGATGGATTCTGAAATCATAGTTCACCTTATAGCTAAATCTAAAAAAGGAGATATAAAAGAAAGTGTTGTTGAAGCGCTGTCGCAGCTTGAAGGCGCTTATTCATTGGCTATAATGATAAACGATACGTTGATTGGGGCCCGAGATCCTCATGGATTTAGGCCTCTATGTTTAGGCAAACTTGACGGAGCATATGTTTTAGCGAGCGAGACCTGCGCTCTGGATTTAGTCCACGCCAGATACGTGAGAGATATTGCCCCCGGCGAGATTGTATTTATCAATAAAAATGGATTAAATTCTGTTAAGCCTTTCCGCAAAAGGGCGCATTCATTTTGCATCTTTGAATATATCTATTTTGCAAGGCCGGACAGCAATATATTCAGCAGGAATGTGTACTTAACCCGCAAGCGTTTAGGCAGACAACTTGCCTATGAATGCCCAGCGAAGTGTGATTTTGCTATGCCTATCCTTGATTCAGGTGCGTATGCGGCAGTTGGTTTTGCACAAGAATCAAAACTTCCTTATGAGATGGGGATGATAAGAAATCATTACATAGGAAGGACCTTTATTCATCCCTCGCAATTTGTCAGAGATTTTAGAGTGAGGGTGAAACTCAATCCTATAATAGACGTTATCAAGGGCAAACGTATCGCTGTTATAGAAGATTCTATTGTGAGGGGGACTACAAGCAGGGCCAGGATGAAGACATTGCGAGAAGTTGGCGCAAAAGAAGTCCATATGCGGGTTAGCTGTCCACCGTTGAGATTTCCATGCTTTTACGGAATCGATTTTCCGACAAAGAAAGAATTGATAGCATCCAGACATTCTGTGGAGTGGGTAAGGGATTTTATCGGCTTAGACAGCCTAAAATACCTAAGCCTCGAGGGAATGTTAGAATCTATGTTATTGCCAAAAGAAGAATTTTGCACGGCATGTTTTACCGGTGAGTATCCAACGGCACTGCCTAAAAGATTATCAAAAGATTTTGCTTGATTTTTTGATAGGCGATTGTTATAATCTTTGGCAGGTTAAAGAGTGGAGAGGTTCCTCGCTATTATTAAATCCTCACATTTGTTCGGATTTTAGTAATGCCCGGGACAAAATTTTTTTCAAAAAATTTGGAGGTGCGAAAAATGGGTAAAGTATTGAGTGTAATTGGAGGAATAGCAGCAATAATTATTGGCGTGATACTCTTTTTTGTGTGGACTAGAGCTTTGGTTTTAGGCATTCAATTTTCTATAATGGCTATTTTGGTATTTGGCGGCCTGATTGCCTTGGTAGCTGGCATCTCAGAGATAAAGGATTCAATCGCCGCTAAGAAAGAGGAAAAGAAGGAAGAAAAGAAGGAATAAAAGAAGGAATAAAAGAACGGCACCTTTAACAATTGGTAGGGCACACCTGACTGCCGTCAAGCAGGCTTGATTGTGCCCTTTCTTTTATGAAAAAGGACAAAGGTGCGGATGAAATGCGCTACCTGCCACAAAGAGACTAAGGAAGTTAGAAGGGTGGTAATAGATGATGGCTATGATAAGACTCTGGCTAAAGCTATTTATAATTGCCCCTCTTGTTATGAGAAAAAGTTAAGAACGAGAAAGAAACGAAAATAAATTCCAAATTTTAATGAAGAAGATTTTATATATCGTTTTAGATGGCTTGGGAGATTTGCCTATTCCTCAAATCGGTAACAAAACCCCGCTTGAGGCAGCTGCTACCCCTAATATGGACATGTTAGCGGAAAAAGCGAGGATGGGTTGTGTATATACAGTTGGTAAAGGTATTGCTCCGGAGTCAGATATTGCAGTAATAAGCATTCTCGGCTACGACGCCCATAAATATTACACCGGCAGAGGCCCGTTAGAATCTTACGCAGAGGGCCTGAAGGTCGAAGATGGGGATTTAGCTTTCAGGGTTAACTTTGCCACAATGGAGGATGAGTCCTCTGATAGGATAAAGGATAGGAGAGTCGGGCGCAACCTATCTACAGAAGAAGCAGCAGCATTATCTTATGAGATAAATAACAACGTTAAGCTTAAAGAATCGGCCTCTTTTATATTTAAAAATACAATAGGACATAGAGGAGTTTTAGTTATTTATGCAGGCAAGAATAGGATTCTTTCTGGCGATATAACAAATACAGATCCTGCTTATGCTAAAGAGGGCGCCTTTGGCATAGCCCTACCTAAATTTGAAAAAGTATTAGGTAAAGCAAGGCCTGTTGAAGGGAAAGAGAATGACCCCACTTGTTATTTAAGCGCTGAGCTTATAAATGAATTTACCGAAAAATCGAGAGTTGTGCTCAATAATTCTCAGGTAAATAAAAAAAGGATTGATAAAGGCAAACTGCCTGCAAATGTTATACTTTCCAGAGACGCAGGGAGTAACCTTCCTAAATTTCCAAAGATAGGCGAGCTTTATAATCTGCGTTTTGGTTGCTTTGTGGAGATGCCCGTTGAAAAAGGGATAGCCCTTTTAACAGGGATGGAAGTAGTTGATATACCCCCGCCTTCCGGCAATATAGAGAAAGATTACATCCTGCGTGCTAAAAAAGTTAAACGGGCAATCAAAATCTACGATGGACTTTATATCCATATCAAAGGACCTGATGAACCAGCCCATGACGGAGATATAAAAGGAAAAATAGCTTCCATAGAGGCTATCGATAAGTTTTTCTTTGGTAAACTAATTCCTGATATTAATCTTGAAGATGTGGTAATCGCCGTTACCGCTGACCATTCCACCCCCTGCATGACGAAGGCCCATACTGATGACCCTGTGCCGTTTATGCTGATAAAAGATGCGAAAAAATCCGATGGAATGCAAAATTTTTCTGAATCAAATTCTAAGAAAGGTTCTATCGGTACAATAAACGGCATCGGGATAATGCCGTTGCTGATTGAGGCTGCAAAAGAATAGCACCGTTACATGAGCAGGCAAGAGCGATTAATAATAATCTTTTTATTAGGATGCGTTGTTGTTGGATTGAGTGTCTCCTTTTATAAAAAGGCCCATCTTCCGGAAATAAGAATTGTCCCTTCCTCTATTGCAAAAGAATCTGCACACCTTGAGAGTAAAATCTTATCCGGACGCTTGGTAAATATAAATACATCCGACGCAGAAGAACTTACTCGATTGTCAGGAATAGGCCCGGTCCTTGCTAAAAACATTGTAGCCTACCGACAAGAAAACGCCTTTTTTAGTTTTCCCGAAGAGATTACCAAGGTTCCCGGGATAGGAAAGGCTAAGTACGAACGCATAAAAGATTTCATAACAATTGAAGATGAATAGACCGCTTCTGGCAGCTTTTATTTGCCTTGCCTGCGGAATATTACTCGCCTCTTTTATAGAAATTTCTATTCCCCTCACCCTATTAATCGCCGCTATCGCTATCATATTTTCCATTATTATCCATTGTCGCAGCAGGAAGATTTTTACAATTTCTATCCTGATTTCAGTAATATTTTTAGGCGCAGCTCATCTTTATAATTCTACCTTTATTCCTTCCAATCATATAGCAAATCAGATAGATAAGACCATAGCAAAAATATACATAAAAGGCTCTATTGTCTCTGACCCCTTACATTACAGGACATTCTGGGGCCAGAGAAGAGCGAATTTTGTATTAGAGGTTGACCATTGTTCCTCGCCTTCG
>CAZMYR010000007.1:10160-63096 GCA_964570585.1 uncultured Planctomycetia bacterium | reverse complement strand
TCGCTACTTTCTAGCTAAAGAATTCCGCCAAACGAACGAGTCGTAAGTCCAAAAGTACGGCGAAAAATTTCAGCCGAGCGAACAATGCTTAAGCTCACGACAAGCGGAAGGCAAGTGCACAAAACCTAACAAGTGTGCTGCGAGAATTCGTTATAGGACCGGAGCGTCTCACTCAAGCTTTCTTATCCGTGTTAACGGCCAATAGATGACCATGGCCTTGCCTAAAATATCCTTGCGTTCAACAAATCCCCAGTACCTAGAATCCCTGGATGAGGCGCTATTATCACCAAGGACATAGTAGCAATCCTGCGGCACCCTGACTCTCTCTCCTTCTCTACCATATGAACCCTCGTTATAATAATAAATCTTTCTAATCTGCTGTGGTTCTTCAATCAATTCGCCATCTATCCAGATATTGCCTTCTATGATTTGGATTGTCTCGCCGGATTTTGCTATAAGGCGTTTTATAAAATCCTTTTTTGGGTTCTCAGGATATCTAAAAACTATCACACTCCCCCGCTCGGGGTCTTTAAATCTATATATAAATTTATTCACCAGGATTCTGTCTCCTTCAATAAGGGTGGGTTTCATAGAACCGGTCGGAATTTTAAAGGCCTGGACTACAAAGGTCCTTATAATCATAGCCAAAATAAAGGCGATTATAATGGCCTCTGCATATTCTCTAATAATCTGTTTAAGTTTTGGATTTAATCTCATGACATCTTCAACGCAGCAATAAATGCCTCCTGTGGTATCTGCACTTTCCCAAAGCGCTTCATCTTTTTCTTGCCCATCTTTTGTTTTTCCCAGAGCTTTCTCTTTCTGGTAATATCTCCGCCGTAGCATTTTCCCGTCACATGCTTTTTAAGCGGATTAATTGAGGCCCTGGCAATAATCTTGCTGCCGATAACTGCCTGCACAACTACTTCAAATAACTGGTGAGGAATAAGTTCTTTGAATTTTTCGACCAGCATCCTGCCCTTTGCTTGAGCTTTCTCGGTATGGACAACCGATGATAATGCCTCGTACAACTGGTCGTTTATAAGCATATCCAATTTTACCAATTTGCCCGGTCGGAATTCTAAAAATTCATAATCCAGAGAACCGTATCCTCTGGTCATAGACTTTAACTTATCATAAAAATCGACTATAATTTCAGATAACGGAAAATCATAGATAAGCTTTACTCTATCGGTAGTCAGGTATTCAGTGCTTATATAAACTCCCCTTCTTTGTATGCAAAATTCCATAACCGTACCCAGGGAATTTTTTGGGATAAATGCATTGGCTCGCACAAAAGGTTCGGCAATTTGCCTAATCTGTTGCGGAGGAGGAAATTTTGCGGGGTTATCTATTTCTAAGGTTTTACCGTCAGCAGTGGTAATTTGATAGACTACACTGGGAGTGGCTATTATAAGATTCAAATCGTATTCTCTTTCTAATCTCTCCTGGATAATCTGCATATGAAGCAGGCCTAAAAAACCACAACGGAAGCCAAATCCAATTGACCCGGTACTCTCCGGCTCATAGACAAAGGACGCATCCGATAGGCGCAGTTTCTCTACGGCATTACGCAACAGGGGGAAATCCTTACTATTGACGGGATAGATACCGCAATAAACCATAGGGGCTACCTTTTTATACCCAGGTAAAGGTTGCCGGCAACCGGAAGTTACGGTGGTAACTGTATCTCCAACTATCACATCTTTGGCCTGGCGAATATTGGCTGTAAAATAACCGACTTCTCCGCAAATTAGGCAATCTACTTTAGACATTTTGGGCTTAAAGATGCCTGTTTCTAATACCTCGAAAGTTCTGTCAGCCTGTATAAATTTTATATTCATCTTTGGCGCAATCTTTCCGTTAACTACTCTGATATAAACAATTGCTCCTTTATACTGGTCAAATTGAGAATCAAATACTAAGGCCTGCAACGGCTTATTAACATCTCCGACAGGAGGCGGTATTTTAGTAACTATTCTCTCTAGAATCTTATCACAATTTGTTCCGTGTTTTGCGCTGGCTAAAATTATCTCCTCTCCCTCAATACCTAAAATATTCTTTATCTGTTTTCTCACCTCATCTATTCGGGCATTAGCAAGGTCTATCTTATTTATTATCGGTATAATGGCAAGATTATGCTCAATGGCCATATAAAGATTGGCAACTGTCTGGGCCTCCACCCCTTGAGCAGCATCGACTAAAAGTATTGCCCCTTCACAGGCCCCAATCGATTTTGAAACCTCATAGGTAAAATCGACATGCCCCGGAGTATCTATTAGATTTAATAAATATTCATTGCCGTCTTTTGCTTTATATTTTAATATGATTGCAGAAGATTTGATGGTTATGCCGTGTTCCCTTTCTAATTCCATATCATCTAACAGCAGGTCTCTAAATTCTCTTTTAGAAACTGCTCCTGTATATTGAATCATCCTGTCAGCCAATGTTGATTTACCGTGGTCAATATGTGCTATTATGCAGAAGTTTCGTATGCGAGTTAGCTCCATTTAGATACCAGCCTCCTGCCAGCATCAAGCAATGCCTTCAAATCTGATTTTGTCGAACTTTCTGCATATACCCTTAGTATAGGCTCTGTACCGGAGGGTCTTATAAGCAGCCAGTCTCCATCTTTTAAAATAAATTTTATTCCATCATAAGTCTTTATTTCTTGAATTTTCTTTCCTGACAATTTAGGGGGCGCAGATTCCTTTAACTTACTTACTACCTTTATCCCTCTTTTTACGGAAAGGTCTAAGTCTAATCTATTATAGTAAAAGTTACCATACCTTTTATTTACATCGTCCATTATTTTATCTATAGATTTTCTTCTTGCCGATACCATCTCTAAAAGGAAAAGTCCTGAAATTATACCATCCCTTTCCGGAATATAACCTTTAAATCCTATTCCTCCTGATTCCTCGCCACCTATCAAAACATCTCTGCGCAACATAATTTGGGATATATGCTTAAAACCAACCGGTGTTTCTAACAGCTCTAATTTAAAATCTTTAGCTATCTTTCCAATTAAATCGGTGCCTGAAATAGTTTTTATCACAGCCCCATTAAGCTTTCTATATTCAAGCAGATGTAAAAGTATAAGGGAGATTATCTGTCCGCTGCATAAATATTCTCCTTCAGCGCCACAGGCAGCTATCCTATCGGCATCGCCATCGAGTGCAATAGCTAAATTGGGTTTTTCAACTTTAGCTCTGTTTAAAAAATCCTTTAAATTTTTAGGCACAGGCTCCGGACTTACTCCACCAAAAAGTGGGTCTTTTTCTGTTCTCATAGCAGTTATTTTACAGCCGCTGCTTTGCAATAATTTCTCGATATAACCAGCTCCTGCCCCATGCATATAATCTATTAATAGAGTGGGCCTTGTCTTTTTAATTATATTTAAATCTATGTAATTTCTTATAAAATATATGTAGCCTTTATCAATATCTATCATCTTTATCAAATTCTTGGTTAAGGCCCGGGTGAAACCTATCGATTTCGGCTTAGCCTTTATTATCAGCTTCTCTATTATCTTTGTTACGGTTTCATCTGCAGAAGTGGCTTCTTTGGTCTTAAATTTTATGCCATTGAACCTGGGTGGATTGTGGCTGGCGGTTATAACGATTGCGCCAGATAGATTTTCCCGTTTTACAGCTAAAGTAACAGCAGGGGTTGGGGTAGGTTTGCCCGTAAAAAATACCTTTATATTATTAGCTGCTAAAACTTCACAGGCAATTTTTGCATATTCTTCAGATAAAAACCTCCTGTCGTATCCAACGATAATTCGTTGCTCGTTGATTGTTGCTCGTTGATCGTTGATATAGTCGGCGATAGCTTGAGAGACCCTTCGGACATTTTCAAACGTAAAATCTTCAGCAATAACTCCCCTCCAGCCGTCTGTTCCGAATTTTATAGTTGTCATCTAGGTCCACGGGATTAAATCCCCGAAATTCTCCGAATTTCAAGGGATAATTTGTAATTTAACCTCCAGCCTCCCTTAAACTCCTTATTGCTTTTGCTATGTTCCTTGCGCCAAATATATAGCTTCCTGCTACTAATATATTTGCTCCGGCTGCAACCGCCTTCTTTGCTGTGGTTTTATTAATACCTCCATCGACTTGGATATATCCGCTAAAATTGGCCCTTAGCTTTCTTATCTTAGGCAAAACACTTCTTATAAAGGCCTGTCCGCCAAAACCTGGCTCTACGGTCATAAAAAGCACCATATCCACCATATTCAATAACCCATTAAGCGCAGTGATAGGAGTCTTTGTTTTAAGAGATACGCCGGCTTTTATATTGTGGGCCTTTATCTTTCTTACGATAGATTTTATATCTTTGGCTGCTTCTATATGGACGGTTATCACATCAGAACCTGCTTTTATAAAACCATCTATATATTTATGAGGATTTTCAACCATAAGGTGTGAGTCTAAAATTAGATTGGTTGTTTTTCTTAAGTCCTTTACTACAGGCGCGCCAATAGTTAAATTAGGGACAAAATGCCCATCCATAACATCGACATGAATCCAGTCAGCCCCGGCTTTTTCTACCCGTTTTATCTCATCTGCCAGCCGGCTAAAGTCAGCTGCCAATATTGACGGGGCTATAATTATGTCATCTCTCATCCTGCACCTTTTATAATATCTCTATTAGCCTTGCTAAATTACAATATACAAACTCCAAATTACAAACAAATCACAATACACAATAAACAATACACAAAATTCTCGTTTTTAAACCATTTAAATTTGCGGTTTGTATATTGTATATTTGTAATTGTATATTGTTTGTAATTTGTTTATTGTAATTTGTAATTTGTCACTTCATAAGGGCTTTCCGTTTTTATCTGATTTTAATTGAAAGTTTTTATCTGCATCAAAAAATTCTATTAGATCTTCTGGATCAATTAAACATCTTGTTATAGTTCCCAGGCTATCACACCTAAGAACCGCTGCATTCTTTGTTGATAATGCCGCTAACGTTGTCATTTTTGCAACCTTATCATTTCTTGTTTTATTTCTTCGATCACATCAGTATTATAAATTTTCTTCTTATCACCTTCTTTCACAGAAATAATATAAAAAACCTTACCACCATATTTAATAGTAAATTTCTTGTGCGTCTCTTTCTGAAACTCCAGTTCATTGATGATTTGGGTAATATAAGCATACCCCGCTGGCTTGATTTGAAGTCCAATATATTTATCTTTAATCTTGATGAAAAAATCTACATTATATCCTCTGTCCCATTCATCTGGAGCAGGTTCAACATTGGCTCCCAGCATCTCTTGTAATTGCCCATAAATAGTCTGAATTTCTGATTGATAACCATCGTATGTCCGATTTATTACAAGATTAACAATAAAATTAATGCAATCTTCTTCTGTTAAACTTTCTATCTCTGCCTGGCATACCTCCGTTATTTTCATATACAGCGTTCTACCAAGTTGTTCTAAATGTTATTTGGAATAAACATTTTTATAATAATATTTTTCCCATACTTCAATGCATTTAGGGGAGCATTTTTTTATCGATTCCGAAACTGGGCCTACCTTCTTTTTTCTTGTTAAACCCCACCTCATATTTGCTTGATTTAAAATCCATTCCTTAGGCATGGCATAACTCTTTTTGATGAATAAATTTTTCTTTATATTTATATTCTTTTGATGTATCGATTTTTACTAATCCATTCTTTATAAGATGTGAATTAATAAATGTTTTATTTTTTAAATACAGATAACAAAGTAAATTATTTTTAGAATCATATTTCAGTTCATCAAACTTAAGGTAAACTTTTTCTCCATTGGTCTTTCCCTTTAAAAATTTCATTGCCTCATCTTTCTTATTCGGATCTTCTTTTATACCTAATAGTTTAATTGCTAAACCGTTGCTTAAAATTACAGTTTCAGGATCAACAACTTCTCTAACAGAATAATAATCCTCTCTCGTAATATGATTATTATCTATCTTTGACCCGAATCTTAATTTTTTAGGATCAATTTTTTTATCAAATTGAATTGGGTCTTTAAATATGTATGGCAATTCCTTGGGCTTGCTTGAAACGTCTTTTTTTGTATGGCGTTGCAGTATTATCTCAATATCATATTTTTTGTAAAGATCTCTTTTCTTCCAGCCTATCTTCTCTTTTATAATCGGCAAAGAATCCTTATTTATTTCATAGCCAATAGAATTTCTATCAAGATTTTTTGCTGCCATTGAAGTTGTCCCACTTCCTAAGAAAGGATCGAGAACAGTATCATCTACATAAGAAAACATTTTAATAAGTCGTTTTGGCAGTTCTTCTGGAAAAACTGCTAAGTGCTTATCTTGTTTTTCGCCAGCAAAATTCCAGTGACCAGAAAAATATTGATTCCATTCATCTTTTGTCAATTTTGATTTTTCTTTAACTTCCCTACTAACTGGTTCTGGTTTACCATGTTTTTTAAAAATGAGTATAAACTCATAATCTATTTTTAAAATTCCATTTCGCGGATATGGAAAGGAACCCATAATTGTTGCACCGCCGGTAGTATTGCATGTTGTTACTTTTTGCCAAATTATAGCTCCCATATAATCAAATCCGATTGTTTCGCAAAATTTTATTATTTCTGTTCTGATGGGTATAATTTTGTAGCGGCCATAGTATACTGAACGAGCAAACTGATCACCAATATTGATACATAAACGACATCCTTTATGTAAAATACGATAACATTCATTCCAAACTAAATTTAAATTATTAATATACTTTTCGTAACTGTCATTAAAACCAATCTGCATTCCATTACCATAGTCTTTTAATTGCCAATATGGAGGTGAGGTAATCACTATATGAACAGATTCATCTTTAAGTTCGTGCATATTTCGTGAATCACCAATGATTATTTTATGCAATGAGTGTGTTTTCATTTCTTATTATTTCTCTTTCTGCCCACTAATTTATCGATAGTAACTCTAAATCTAGCTCCTAATTGTTTGGTTATTTTTCATTTTATCGCATTGTGTATTATCTTTTACTTCCCCGCGCCCCCCGCCCGGGCTTTCCTCTTGTGCCGTGAATTATCTTACCTCCCAACATTGCCTTACTACCAAAACCGGTCCGTTTTATTTTACGCTTATAAAATTGCTTGGCTTTTTTCTTCTCACGTTTTGCCTCTTCAAACTCCTCTTTTACCCAAAATTCATGTTTTTTCTTCTCTTTTTCTTCAGGCATGGCTCGTTCTCCTTTCAAAAGCGAAACTTTTCCCTTACCCCTATCTTATCCTTCTGTTTTTGAGGACCTATGATAGCCATATTTAAAGATCTGTTAATAAATAGGCCTTTAGCAACCCTTTTTATATCATCAAAATCTACTTTTTCTATACCAGCCATAATTCCATCTTTTGTAAAAAGCACTCCTGAACTAGAGATTTGTTCGCCAAGAAACAGCATATTGGATATGGGATCTTCAAGGCCCATAAGCAATTGGCCTTTGTAATATTCTTTAGCCTGGGTTAGCTCTTTTTTGCTAACCCGTTTATTTTTTAGCTTTATCAATTCAGAGATAATAACTGATATTGCCTCATCTGCTTTGCTATTATCAACTCCTGCATGAATAAACAATGCTCCGGTATCAACATATTTCCTTATGCCAGAGCCTATCTCATAGGCAAGGCATCGCTTTTCCCTGACTTCATTAAAGAGGCGGCTTGACATATTTCCGCCGAGTATCACGCTTAAAATACTCTGTGCATACCTATCAGGATGCAATCTATTTAATCCATGGACCCCTAAACATATATGGGTCTGTTCAGTATCTTTATGATAAAAATTTATCTTTGGGATTCTCTGACGTCTCGTTGCCTTTTTAAAACCTATGCCTGCTTTTTTTTCCTTCTCCTTGAATACTTTCTGCAGTAAAGCTACAGCAACATCGTGCTCTATATCGCCGCAAGCCGCTACTATTATGTTAGGCGGAATATGATATCTCTCTTTGTAGCGTATCAAATCGTTTCTTTTTATAGCAGAGATGGTATCATACGTTCCTAACAAAGACCGGCCTAAAGGATGGGCAGGCCATAACAACTCATCTAAAAGCTCATGCACATATTGGCTCGGCAAATCCATATACATCCTTAGTTCTTCAATAATAACATTTCTCTCTTTATTAATCTCTTTCTCATCAAAAAGCGGGCGTAATACCATATCCGAGAGTATATCTATTGCATGTTCTAAATAACCGGAAACTATTTTTATATAATAACAGGTATATTCTTCGGCAGTAAATGCATTAAATATGCCTCCTACTCCTTCTACGGCTTGTTTAAGCTGCTTATAGTTTCGGGTCTTGGTGCCTTTAAATAAAATGTGTTCTAAAAAATGGGATATGCCCTGTAGGTTTTCAGGTTCGTATCTACCACCGGTCTTCAGCCAGAATCCGATTGCCAGGGAGTTAGTATTAGGCATTCTGTCTGTTATTATGGTAAGATCATTATTTAATCTGGTTAACTTATGCATCGTTTATCTACCTCTTGCAAAATCCAAATATGTCTGTAAAATAATCTGAGCTGCTACCTTATCGATGAGTGTCTTTCTTTTTCTTCTGCTTATATCAGCCTTGATTAACAATCTTTCGCCTTGAACAGTGCTTAATCTTTCATCAAAAGGTATCACCGGAATATTTATCATTTCTCCTAATCTATCGATAAACTTATTAACCTTTTCTGTCTGGATGCTCTTTGTGCCTTTCATCGTCAGAGGCAAACCAACAACGATTTTGCCTATTTTATACTCTTTTTTAAAATCTTTTATCCTTTCTATGTCCTGCTTTAAAGTTTTTCTTTCAATAACATCCACAGCAGTGGATATAATATTCGTTTCATCGCTTACTGCTATGCCTATTCTTTTATCTCCTACGTCCAGAGCCATTATCCGTTGCTGCATCATAGAAATTTTCTTAAAATCCTCTCTCTTTCCATCTTATCAACAAGGCTTTTTACCAGCTCTGCACTATCTTTGCTGCAGACCAACGTGGCATCGTCTGTATGGATAACTATAACGTCCTTAAGGCCTACCGTGCCGACAAAATGACCTTTCTTGCTTATAATAATCGAGTCTTTAGTATCAACTCCCAAGTAAGACCCGATAACAATATTACCTTTTGGGCCGGATTTTATAACTTCATATAAGTTTTCCCAGGAACCTATATCATGCCACATAATGTCTGCTTTTACAACGTATACCTTTTTCGATTTTTCCATAACCCCGTAATCTATAGATACACCCGAAAGATTTTTATAATATCTATTTAAATCTGCTTCGCCTTTAATAAACCTTAAACCTTTTGCAAGTCCAGGCATATATTTTCCTATCTCTTTAAGTATGGCGGGAGTCTTCATTATAAAAATTCCGCTGTTCCATAAATAGTTTTTATTTTTTATAAACGCCTTTGCCTTTTTAAAATTAGGTTTTTCTATGAACTTATCTGCTTTAAAGATACTCGCCCCGAGTTTCTTGCCGGCCTTTATATAACCAAAGCCGGTTGCCGGAAAAGTTGGTTTTATACCAATAGTAACTAATGCATCTTTTGATTTTGCTAGATTTGCAGCAGTCTTAAGAGCATTTCTAAATTTGCGTTCGTGTTTAATGGGAAGGAGCTGATCAGCAGGCAAAACTATCATTAACCCATCAGGATTTTTAGCATTAATAATTGTAGCTGCCAGAGCTACTGCAGCAGCAGTATCTCTGCTGAGAGGCTCAGGGATAATATTTTTCTTATCAATTTGGGGCAATTGCTTTTTAACGCTGAGGTATTGAAGTCTGTTGGTAACAACCATAATATTTTTATTCTTTACAAAACCGCGCAATCTGGCAACAGATTGCTGTAGTAAAGTGCTTTTTTGCCCCGGCAGCCGTAACAGATATTTCGGCCTTTCGATTCTGCTCTCAGGCCAGAATCGTTTGCCTCCTCCTCCAGCGATTATAACAGCGTACAGTGTCATATGTTCACCATGATTTTTATCTATGCCAGCAATTTAATGCAGCACGCATTTTTTGCCTTCGGCACGCATTTTACTCACTTCGGCAAAGTTTAACTCGCCCTCACACCTTACGATGTGTTCGGGCTCAAACATAAACTTTGCTTCGTCCCGCCCTTTTCGCAAAAGGGCGGGATTCAATCTCGTTCATAAAATGCTAAAAAATGCTATTGCTGCTTTTAAATTGCTGTCATAGATCATTCAACAATTCTAATGTCTTCTTCCGCCCACTCAAGCGAATGTCCCGTGACAATTCGAACAGGGATAAGCATAAAGATTTTGCATGCTTGCCGGAGCGACTGTCAAAAATTGCGAAATCCCGACAAGCAGTGAGCAATTTTTGCCACAGCGAGCAAAAAGTGTCTTTCGCTGAAGGCGAAAAATCCTTTTTGCGAGCGGCAAGCGGAGGCAAGTATGCAAAATCTAATAAGCTTCTTACTGTGAGAATTGTCACAGCCCTGAGCGTGTTCCTCGCAATGACGTCACTAAGTTTGCTACCGAAGATAATATCTTCTTCCTGTTACCTAAATTTGCTTCTATTCTTTTAATAACAGCGCTTCCGACAATGACACCATCGGCGAATGAGTTAATATCTTTAACTTGAGCAGGTTTAGAAACGCCAAAACCGACACAGACAGGCTTTTTGGTGTGGCGTTTTATCTTTTTAACATCGCTTTTTATCTTTGTGGGTAACTTCTCCCTTGCTCCGGTAACACCGGTTAAAGAGACATAATAGATAAAGCCGCATGATTTTTTTGAAATCTCTCTAAATTTTTCATTTGTTGTGGTCGGACTGGCTAAAAATATTGTGTTAAATTTAAATTTTCTTGATAGATTGATAAATTCGCTCGCTTCCTCTACCGGTAAATCTGGAATAATGGCTCCATCTGCTCCGGCTTTTGTCGCATCTTTAACGAATCTCTTTAATCCATATTTTATGACAGGGTTATAATATCCCATCAAGACAATCGGTATCCGGGTTTTTCTTCTTAACTTCTTAATTAAATGGAAAATCTTATAAAGATTAATACCCTTTTCTAATGCCCTTTGTGAAGCAGCTTGAATAGTCGGTCCGTCTGCTAAAGGATCGGAAAACGGCATACCCAACTCGATTATATCTACCCCTGAATTCTCCAATGTTATTACTAACTCCTCAGTTGTATCTATATCCGGATCCCCTGCGCAAATGTAGACAATGAACGCTTTTTTGTGTTTTTTCCTCAATTCTTTAAATTTTTTATCTATTCTATTCATTCAATAACTCCTAAATTCCTCACAATGTCTACATCCTTATCACCTCTGCCCGATAAACACACAATCACAATCTCATCCTTTTTCGTTTTAAGCATAAGCTTTTTAAGATATGCTATAGCATGAGCTGATTCTAAGGCAGGTATAATGCCTTCTTTTTCAGAAAGGAGTTTGAAGGCTTCCAGAGATTGCTTATCAGTAACTGCTACATATTCAGCCCTTTTTGTCTTTTTATAAAATGAATGTTCAGGGCCAACTCCGGGATAATCCAAACCAGGGGCTAAAGAGTGGGCTATCTTTACCTGTCCATCCTTATCCTGAAGGAGATAGCTCCTTGCGCCATGAAGCACACCTAATTCCCCTTTTATTAAAGTGGCTGCGTGTTTACCGCTTTTTAAACTAATGCCTGCTGCTTCAACTCCAATAAATTTTGCTTTTGTTTTATAAAATGGGTGAAATAAACCAATGGAGTTACTCCCGCCGCCGACACAGGCAACGAGATAATCAGGAATCTTCTCTCCTATGGCTTTAAGTTGCTGCTTTACCTCTCTACCAATGACTGTTTGGAAATCTCTTACCATCATAGGATATGGATGAGGCCCTACTACCGAACCTATTATATAATAGGTATCTCTGACATTCGTAACCCAGTCTCTGATGGTTTCATTTGCTGCATCCTTTAAAGTGCGCGAGCCGCTTTTAACAGGAATTACCCTTGCCCCCAATAATTTCATACGAAATACATTGAGCGCCTGCCGTCTAATATCCTCTGTTCCCATATATACATCACATTTTAGGCCAAACATAGCGGCTACAGTAGCTGTGGCAACACCATGCTGGCCTGCGCCGGTTTCAGCTATAACCCTGGGTTTCCTCATCCTTACCGCTAAAAGGCCCTGGCCCAACGTATTGTTAATCTTATGAGCGCCGGTATGGCAGAGGTCTTCCCTTTTAAGGTATATTTTTGCTTTGTTCCAGAGCCTGGTTAGATTTTCTGCATAATATAATGGCGTAGGCCTCCCTGCATATTGACGAAGGTAATAGTTTAGCCTAATTTGAAACTTTTCATCCTTCTTGACCTTATTGTATTCCTTCTCTAATTCCTCCAGAGCGCTCATTAGAGTCTCCGGGACATATTTACCTCCGTATATGTCAAAATAACCTTTTTTATTTGGTAACATCATTAAGCTCCTATTGGGGACGCCCCAAAATGGGACACCCCGCGTGCGTAATTTTTCACAAATTTTGTTCGGGCGGGGTGTCCCCAAATGGGGCGTCCCCATGCATATTTGCGAAGACATATGCAAATATTTTAGCTGTATCAAGCAAACTCTTAACCCCTACATACTCATCGTCAGCGTGGCAGCGGCCGTCGCCTTCAGCAGAATAGCCTATACAAGGTATGCCCTTTGCCATTAGAAATCTCATATCCGTAGCGCCGGCCATTATGGCAAACTTCGCTTTTTTTCCTAACGCCTGATTTATTGCCTCGGTAAAAGAATTTGATAGCTTATTCCGGAAATTGCAGACAGCGCAATCCTGTTCAACTATAGTTTCGATTTTTACTTTTAAATCTTTCATCCGCTTCCTTGCTTTATTAACGCATTCATACAATTCTCTCTTCACTGTTGTTATGTTTTCTTCAGGCAAAAATCTTCTGTCAATGGTAAAACCGGATACATCAGGAATAATGTTGGTTTCGCCGCCACCCCATAATTGCCCGCCTAAAACCATCGTAGAAAATCTGTCCTTTTTATCTCTGGTTATATAAACTGTCCGGCGTTTAGATATTTTTTCCTTAAGATTCATCAGCTCTTGCGTAACAGCAACGAGCCTTTCAAAAGAATTTATTCCTTTATGCGGCTTGGAGGCATGAGCAGATTTACCTTTTACCTCTATCTTAAACCATAAAACGCCTTTGTTCCCGTAGGATAAGAATCTACCGGCATAACCTTCGCCTATACCGTAATCAGGGTTTATGATTTTATTTTTTACAAGATAACCAAAACCAGTCTCGCCGCCAATCTCTTCATCCGGAGTAAAAGAAAATTCTAAATTGCATCCGGGTTCTAAATTATATCTTCTTAAAGCAGAAACAGCCATAAGATAGCAGGCAATATTACCTTTCATATCTTCGGTCCCCCTGCCATAGATTCGTCCATTTTTTACTACTGGTCTAAAAGGGTCTGTATGCCAATTGTTACTGCAGGGAACAACATCATAATGCCCGTTTATATGAACGGTTCTATTTGAACCGACATTCCATTTAGCTAAAAGGCATATACGTTTTTCACGGCTGTCTATTTTATATCTCTTTAACACTGACTTAGGCACAACTATTCTTTTAGTTACCAACCCCAATCTTTTACATCTTTGCTCTAATATTTTCAAAATTTTGCTATAATTTTCACCCGGAGGGTTCACTGTAGGTATGGAAACCAGCTCCTTTAGAAATTCTATCAATTCTCCTTTTTGAGAATCTATGTATTTAAAGACCTTCTTATGCATTCTGGGTCATTCTTTCTAACCTGGCTATCCTATCTTCCAGTGGTGGATGGGTGCTAAAAAGTCTAACCAATCCAGAGCCGCTTAAAGGATTGACTATAAAAAGATGGGCAGTATTAGGATTTGCTCCTCGCATAGGTATCCGCTTTGAAGCCAGGGTAAGTTTTCTTAATGCATTGGCCAATGAAAGGGGCGCACCGGATATGCGTGCCCCTGATTCATCTGCCTGGTATTCCCTGGTGCGTGAAATAGCCAGCTGTATCAACATCGCTACGATAGGAGCAACGATACTCATAACTAAAATACCTATGATATTTCCGCCGCGACGACCTCTGCCTCCTCCAAAAAAAGCTGTCCATCGGGCCATATAGGCAATCATTGAAATCGCCCCTGCTATGGTAGCGACTACGGTTTGAATAAGAATGTCTCTGTTTTTTACATGGGCAATCTCGTGGGAAAGTACTCCACGCAATTCATCTTCAGAAAGAACACTCAAGATACCGTGGGTAACCGCTACTGCTGCATGATTAGGGTCTCTCCCTGTAGCAAAAGCATTAGGGGTCTGCGTAGGTATTATATAAATCTTAGACATTGGCACGCTGGCAGCCTGGGTCAAATCTGAAACTGCTCTGAAAAGTACAGGGAATTCTGCTTCCTGGGCTGGCTGCGCTCTATAAATCGCCAGGACTATCTTGTCTGAATACCAATAACTTACAAAATTCAAAATTAAGGCAAAGCAGAATGCAACTATAACCCCCGTCCTTCCTCCAATAGCTGCCCCGAGCCATATAAGTAATAAGGTAAGCAGTGTTAGAAGAAACGCTGTCTTAAGAAAGTTTTTCATTGTCTGACTTCCTGTATAAACTTCTTAATTAACTCAGGATCTTTTCTTCCCGGTGAAATCTCTACGCCGCTTGAGACATCTACTGCATAGGGTTCGACCAATTCTATGGCCTCTTTTACATTTTCAGGATTAAGCCCGCCTGATAAAATTATTGGCACATTGTACGCCTTGGCATTCTTGGCAAGTTTCCATTCAAAATTTTCACCTGTGCCGCCATATACATCCTTTTTAAAGGCATCCAGCAAGAAAAAATTTACATTATAGGAAGCCATCTGTTTTACAGAATCTTTGTTTTTAACCCTTATAGCCTTGATTATCCTTTTATTAAAAGCGTTGCAATAATCCGGTGTTTCATCACCATGAAACTGCAAAATGTCTATTTCCTTAATCTGGTTGAGAATATCGATAATAGTCTTTTTCTGTTCATTGACAAACAGCGCCACTTTCTCAACTTCCCCGGGTAAGCTGGATATAATATCTCCTGCTCTATCCGGCCTTATATATCTGGGGCTTTTTTCATAAAATACAAATCCCAGCATATCACATCCAGCCAAAACAGCTGTCTGGGCATCTTCGAAATTGGTTATCCCGCAGATCTTAACTTTTATCATTATTTTCCCAATAACTCTTTTACCTTTGCGTCGATATCTTCGGCATCCATAAACACTTCACCGGCTAATACCGCATTAGCGCCCAAGCTTTTAAAGAACATCAAATCTGAGTTTGACTTTATGCCACTCTCAATAACTATTATTTTGCCTTTGGGGATTAAACCGATAAGGTTTTCAGCTGTCTTTAAATTCAACCTAAAAGTATGCAGATCCCTGTTATTTATTCCTATCAATTCTGCCCCAGCTTTTATAATCTTATCCAGGTCTTCTTCGCTATGCGCTTCTGCTAAAGAATCCATATTTAAAGATAAAGCTATATCTTTAAATTTGATTATCTGCTCCACAGAGAGAATATCGGCTATAAGAAGGATAGCATCGGCTCCGTAATAGCAGGATTCGTATATCTGATATTCATCAACTATGAAATCTTTTCTCAATATAGGTATACTGCATATTTTCTTAATCTTATTTATGTAATCGAGAGAGCCTGAAAAATATTTCTCTTCGGTAAGTACTGAAATAGCGCTGACGCCGTTTACCTGATATATTTTAGCAATCTCTGCTGGATTAAAGTCTTTGCGTATAATACCCCGGCTTGGAGAGGCCTTTTTTATCTCTCCTATAAGATTTATATCTGCACGCCTGGATATTGCGTATTTGAAGTCGCGTCTTGTACCTTGAGTTTGCTCAAGCTTTCCTATAAGCTCATCCTGCGGCAATTTTTCCTTAGCTTTAGAAACACTCTTTTGCTTTTCTTCTATTATCTGGGCTATCATTCCATCTTCCTACTGAATTCCTTCAACTGATTCAGTTTTTCAAGAGCGGCCCCTGAATCTATAGATTCTTCCGCTCTTTTAATCGCTCCTTTTATAGTCTTTGCTTTGTCAGCAGCATAAATTGCATAGCCCGCATTTAACAAAATAACGTCCCTCTTAGGACCTTTTTCTCCTTCCAGAACCAGTAGCACTGCCCTGGCATTCTCTTGCGCATTGCCGCCCTTTATATCTTCTAATGAGGTCCTCTTAAAGCCGTATTTTTCCGGTGTTATGATATATGTCCTCACTCTTTTATCTTTTAATTCTGAAATCTGGGTGGGCCCTGTTATAGAAATCTCATCTAAGGTATCCAGTCCATGAACAACAAAGGCGCGTTTTACTCCGAGATTATTTAAAACCTGGGCCATAACCTTTGTAAGATTTTTATCGTATACCCCTAATACCTGGCAAGTGGCATTGGCCGGATTTGACAAAGGGCCAAGGATATTAAATATGGTTCTAATGCCTATAGCCTTTCTGACCGGCACTGCATATTTCATAGCGCTATGAAACAACGGCGCAAACATAAATCCTATACCTATAGTTTTGGTGCATTTCTCAACTTGCTCAGGGGCAAGATTTAAGTTTATACCCATCTCTTCCAATACATCCGCACTGCCACACCGGCTGGAAGCTGACCGGTTGCCATGCTTGGCAACCTTTATTCCGCAACCTGCCACTACAAAGGAAACTGTGGTAGATATATTAAAAGTATTTGTGCCACTACCGCCTGTTCCACAAGTATCAACAATAGTCTCTTCTTCTATATTTATCTCGTCACGGTCTATATCTACAGAGCCTCTCACATCGATCTTGGTAGCAAACTTACGCATCACCTTGGCTCCGGCTGTAATCTCATCAACTGTTTCTCCTTTTAAGCGCAAACCTGTAATAAATGCGCTTATTTGAGCAGGTTCTGCCACACCGCTCATTATCTCTTCAAAGGCCTGGGTCATCTCGGCCTGAGTCAAATTTTCTTTCTCCGCTATTTTAATAATTGCCTCTTTTATCATGGTTTCGACTCCTACTTACGACCGCGTAGGTTGTAAAAAGTTTCCTAATATGTGTTTTCCTTCTTTAGTCAATATCGATTCCGGATGAAACTGTACACCCCACATCGGGTGCTTTTTATGTTTTATAGCCATTATTTCATTTTGCTTGGTTTGGGCAATAACATCAAAACAATCCGGCAAATTCTTCTTCTCTACGATAAGGGAATGATATCTTGTGGCTTCAAAGGGGTTTTTCACATTTCTAAATATTGTCTTTCCATTGTGGTAGATAAAAGAGGCCTTGCCATGCATCAGTCTCTTGGCAGCCGTTATCTTTCCGCCAAAGACTTCTGCTATACACTGATGACCTAAACAAACCCCCAAAATAGGCATCTTGCCGGAAAAATTGGCAACTACATCATTTGATATTCCAGCATCTTTTGGTCTGCCGGGACCAGGTGAGATAACAAGGTAATCAGGCTTAAGTTTCTTAACCGTATCTATATCAATCTTATCATTTCTGTAAACTTTTATCCTTTGGCCCAATTCTCCTAAATACTGAACCAGGTTATATGTAAAGGAATCGTAATTATCAATCATTAATATCATTGGACGCTCCTGGCTGATGCTATGGCTTTCAGCATAGCCGCTGCCTTGTTTTGAGTCTCCTTATATTCATTCTCAGGCACTGAGTCTGCGACAATACCAGCGCCGGCCTGGACATATGCTGTGTTATTCTTTATTATAATCGTCCTTATGGTTATACATGTATCCATATTTCCGGAAAAAGAAAAATACCCCACGCAACCGGCATATGGGCCTCTTCTGATATTTTCCAATTCGTCTATTATTTCCATAGCTCTGATTTTAGGGGCGCCGGATACTGTACCAGCCGGAAAAGAGGCCCGCAGAACATCGAATGAATCTTCTCCTTTTTCAAGAATCCCGGCACAGTCGCTGACAATATGCATAACGTGGGAATATTTTTCTATAACCATAAATTCATCAATTTTTATTGTACCCATCTTACACACCCTGCCCAGGTCATTTCTTGCTAAATCAACAAGCATCAGATGCTCAGCCCTTTCTTTTGGGTCGGAAAGTAAATCTTTTATTAGCAAATTGTCCTGCTGTTCATCTTTGCCTCTTTTGCGTGTTCCAGCAATAGGTCTTATTCTAACAATACCTTGTTCAGACCTTACCATAATTTCCGGTGAAGAACCGATGAGTTTTAAGCTTCCGAAAGAAAGGTAAAACATATATGGTGATGGGTTTATAGAACGTAATACCCTGTATACATTCAACGGGTCTTTGTTAAATCTGGCTTTAAATCTCTGCGAAATGACCACCTGGATTATATCGCCTTTTTTAATATAATCTTTTGCCCTGGTTATAATTTTTTTAAAATCGCCCTTTTTAAAATTTGATTTTACTCCCGGGGGCTTCTGTTCATATTTAATCTCGGGAATAGATTCCTTTGTGGATTTGTTTAACCTATCGATTATGGAATCTATTCCCTTAATGGCCCTATTATATTGTTTTATTAAATCACTCTTTGATTTTGATTGTATATGCGCATTGGAAACAACCTTTATCTTGTGGGTTATATGGTCAAATATTAATATGGTGTCTGTCAGCATCAAGATGGCATCGTATAATTTGAGGTCGTCGCGACAGGTATCTGGAATATCCTCAAAATATCTAATACAATCATAACCTACATAACCTACCAGGCCTCCATAAAAACGGGGCAATCCTTTAACCTTTGTAGTTTTAAAATTACTCATAAATTTTTTTATATAATCAAAAGGATCATCGCAATATAGTGTCTCATTTTTAGATTTACCCCTGATGGTAACTTTATTTTTCTTTATGAAAATGACGACAGATGGATCGCTCCCTAAAAAAGAATACCTGGCAATCTTCTCTTCGCCTTCAACGGATTCAAACAGGAAAGAATTTTCACTTCTCATTCTTTTATAGGCTAATAAGGGAGTAATGAAATCTGAAAATATTTCTTTATACACAGGAATCAGATTTGCTTTCTTAGTTTTCTTTATAAATTCTTTTTTACTCGGGAAATACATCTTATTAAAATCCAAAAATCAAAATCACATATCAAAATTCAAAATTTTGGATTTTGGATTGTCATTTTGATATTTGATTTTTGATATTTATTTCCTATACACCTTCTTCGGGTCAAACAGCTTCTTACCTATTATCTCAATTGTTTCTTTTGAAACTTTTCTATAAAAACAGCTCTTGTATCCCTTATGACAGGCGCCGCCTTTCTGGGCCACTTTTATAAGTAAGCAGTCCATATCGCAATCAACATATATGCCTTTTACAGATTGAGTAAAACCGGATGTTTTTCCTTTAAGCCATAATTCTCCTCTGGAGCGAGAATAAAAATGGGTCTTGCCAGTGTCCACAGTCTTCTCTAATGTCTCTCGGTTCATATATGCGACCATCAACACTTCATTATTTTTATAATCTTGTATAACAGTCGGGATAAGTCCTTTCCCATTAAATTTTAATTTATCTATCCAGCTCATTAACTACTCCATAGTTTACGAAGTCTAGAGACGTTTCCAGTTTCAAAGGGGAAAGTGTCCCCAGGACTTTAGGGGACATTTTCCTCTTTGAAACTGGAAACGTCTCTTTCTGCTCATTGCGTTATTTGGTTGTTGCGTTATTGCGTTTGAAACGCTATAACTCTATAACTTCGTTCGCTTGTTTTAGCGTAAACGACCCTTCGTAAAGGGCCTTGCCCACAATAATGCCTAAAAGATTCCTCCTGTTTAATGCCTTTATGGACTTAATATCATCCAGAGAAGAAATGCCGCCTGAAATAATAACATTGCAAGATGCACAGTTTAGTACATCCTCTATTGTATTTAAATTGGGACCTTCCATTGTCCCATCTTTTAATATATCTGTATAGATAATGGTTTTTATGCCGATATCATTAACTCTTTGCATAAGTTCCTTCACTTTGATAGAAGTTTGCCTCTTCCACCCCTCAGAGATAATCTCATCCTTCGCAGCATCAATACTTACTACAACCGCATCAGCATATTTTTTGACAAGTTTTTTTAGGAAACTTTCATCTGTATATGCCCTGGTGCCTATAACCACTCTTTTCGCGCCACAGGATAGGGCCTGCTCAACTTCTCCTTCACTTCGCAATCCGCCTCCTAATTCAATGGGGATTTTTACTGAGGAGGTTATTTCTCTGATAATGGGCAAATTCTTAAGTTTTCCTAAAAATGCTCCGTCAAGGTCAACTACATGTAACATTCTGGCTCCATCTCTCTCCCATCTTTTTGCAACATTAACAGGGTCGCCTGAATAGACCGTCTCTTTTGCAAAATCGCCTTGAAGCAAACGGACAACCTTTCCCATTCGTATGTCTATCGCTGGAAGTATTATCATGAGTCTAGGGACGTTTCTGAAACCTAAGGGGAAAGTGTCCCCCTTGCGGGGACATTTTCCTCTTTGGTTTCAGAAACGTCCCTTTACAGCCTTCCTTTCGTAGACGGCGTCTTTCCGCTTCGGCGTGGTTGGATCCTAACCGCCTCGCATAAAGCCCTACCAAATGCTTTAAAAATAGCCTCTAATGTATGATGAAAATCTTCGCCTTTTAATGTATCTATATGCAAATTAATTCCGCTAGCAATAGCGAAGGCATTAAAAAAATGTTTCGCGGCTTTTATATCATAGAATTTATCAGACGGTCCATATGCTTGAGGCCTTATAGGCGCGTGTTTATGCAACCCAAAATGCAAAGAGGGCCTCCCGGATATATCAAGCACTACCCTTGCTCTTGCCAGAGCCTCATCCATTGGGACAAAGCTTGAGCCAAATCTGTTTATGCCCTTTTTTGCGCCCAAGGCTTTTTTGAAAGCTTCACCAAGGCAAAGGCCTATATCTTCATTAGTGTGATGTATATCAACGTCTAAATCACTCTTTTTAACGATGAGTTTTAAATCGAATAATCCATGGTAAATGAATAGTTCAAGCATATGAGTCAAAAAACCTATCCCGGTCTTTATCTTTGTCTTTCCTTTTCCGTCTATATTTAACTCAACAGAAATATCCGTCTCTTTAGTCTTTCTCCTAACCTTCGCCTTTCTCATTTAAACCTCTCCTTCACTGACTCAATATGCTTAGGCAGCCCCTCTAAAGCGGCTATCTTTTCTACGTCTTTGATGGTATTCTCTAAAGCCCTCTTAGAATAAGAGATTACATGTGAGCCTTTTAAAAAATCCCGAATGCCAAGCCCGGAGAAAAATCTGGCCGTGCCGCCAGTAGGTAAAACATGGCTCGGCCCTGCAATATAATCTCCTATCGCTGCAGGTGAATACTGGCCCAGGAATACTGCACCTGCATTCTTTATCTTCTTTAAAATTTTCCCCGGATTTCTCACCATTAATTGTAAATGTTCCGGTGCTATGCGATTGGCTATATCTACTGCCTCATCCAAATTTTTTGCCTTTATAATATAACCTTTACCGGAAAATTGTCTCATAACCTTGACCATAGATTTTGATGTTGTAACCAGAATAGATAGCCCTCCGATATGCTCTGATTGAGCAGCCATATCTGCTGCTACAAGCTTTGGGTCTGCGTCTCGGCTAGCAATAATAACCACTTCGCTGGGGCCGGCTAGCATGTCAATATCAACATAACCAAATACTTGCCGTTTGGCTTCAGTAACATATTGATTTCCAGGACCGACAATCTTATCTACCTTAGGTATTGTCCTGGTGCCAAATGCTAATGCGGCAATCGCCTGAGCTCCTCCTGCTTTGTAAATCTCTTTAACACCAAGTAAATTGGCCACCGCTAAAATGTAGCCATTGATAGTCTGATATTTATTCGGGGGACTTACCAGAATAATCCTTTCTACCCCTGCTACTTTTGCAGGAAGCACAGTCATATATACTGTTGATATAAGCGGGGCTGTCCCTGAAGGAATGTATATACCCACAGATTCTATAGGCTTTATTGCTTCTCCTAAAATAACGCCTTCTTTATCTTTTATCCTCCATGATTTCTTAAGTTGTCTTTTATAAAATTTGGTTACGTTTTCTATAACCACCTTTAGATTATTAACAAACGCAGGATCTACATCCTGATAGGCGCCGTTTACTTCACTGCCAGAAACCTTAAGCTGTTTGGGTTTAAGTTTAACCTTATCAAATTTCCTGGTATAACGTATCAATGCCTTATCGCCTTCTCGCTTTATATCATCGATTATTCTGGAGACTTTGTTGGCTATTTTTCTGCTACAGGTATAATTTCTGTTATAAAGCCTGCTAAATTCTTTACCTGATGTTTTTATGAGTTTCACTTCTTTAGCTCCTCCAAAATAATTTCTTTGCCTTTATCGAGTAGGTTGTTAAGGCCGGATATATCTTTAATTCCACCCTGGGCCATGTCAGGTTTACCTCCGCCGGAGCCACCGGCTACTGAGGCTATCTTAGATATTAATCTACCTGAATGAAAACCTTTCTTTACCATATCCTGACTCATAGCAAGGATAAGATATGCTTGCTTATCGTATACAGAGTTTAACATTGCTATCCAGTCTTTATCTTTTAACTTTTCTCTTATAATATCAGTGGCATTTCGTAAAAGCGCAGGATCCGCTCCCTCTAATTTTGAAAAGATAAAAAATATCCCGTTTATCTTTTTAGCTTCCTTTATAAGGGTTCCTACAGAGCGCCTTGCTTCTTTTAATGCAGCCTGCCTTAGTTTCTTTCCTAATCTATCAAAGTCTGAAATCAAAGTCTTCAGTTTATTGGTAGCATCCTGAGGTTTGCATTTTAAAATTGCGTATATATCTTTAAGGGCTGCTTGCTGCTGATTAATTACATCAATTGCTGCTTTGTCCGTAACTGCTTCGATTCTTCTTATTCCGCTGGCTACAGACCCTTCGGATGCTATCTTAAACATTCTAATATCTTTGGTATTTTCAATATGAGTGCCACCGCATAGCTCCATGCTATAGTCTCCGACAGAAACCACCCGCACTCTTTTATCATATTTATCTCCGAAAAAGGCAAGTGCGCCTTTTTCTTTAGCTTTATCGATATCCATAACATTACAATCTACAGGGTCTGCCTGTCTTATCTTCTCATTTACCAATTGCTCAACTCTATCAAGTTCGTACTGGCTTAAAGTCTTAAAATGGGTAAAATCGAACCTTAACCTATCCGGTGCCACTAAAGAACCCTGCTGTTGAACATGTTCGCCTAATACCTTGCGTAGCGCGCTTTGTAAAAGATGGGTTGCGGTATGATTCTTTGCAATAGCCGATCTTCTTTCTTCATCCACTTGGGCAACGACTGAATCAGCCTGTTTTAATCCACCTTTCTCTACTTTTGTCTTAAGCAATATAGCATCTGCCTCTCTCCTCGCATCCAGTACCCTGGCTAAAAGCTTCTTTGAGCTTAATATTCCAGTATCACCAAGCTGTCCGCCGGATTCTCCATAAAAAGGGGATTTATCAAGAATTACATTACCTGTTTCGCCTTGTTCAAGCCGCTTTACCTCCTCCTCATCCTTAAATATCTTTATTACATTGGCTTTAGTTTTTAATTTTTCATAACCGAGGAATTTGACCTTTTCCCTGGCTATAGGTTCTTTAAATATGGCGGAAGCCAACATACTTTTTTTGCGCGATTGTTCACGCTGTTTTGCCATAAGCTGTTTAAATCCCGCTTCATCTATTTTAAATCCTCTAACTTTAGCTAAATCTTTAGTTAAATCAAAAGGGAAACCATGGGTATCAAAAAGTTTAAAAACAAACTTTCCGGGGATTTTAAAGGTTTTCTCTTCTTTAAGTCTTTTTATCTCATCTTCTAATATCCTGGTGCCCTCTTTTAGGGTAGAGATAAACTTTTCCTCTTCGGCCAATATAACCTGACTTATATTTTCCCGCCTTTTCTTCAACTCTGGATAAGGCCCCTGCATAACATTTGCGACTGACGATACCAACTTGTATAAAAATGGTTTTTCTACGCCTAAATTTCTCCCATGCAAAGCCGATTTTCTTATCAGATTTCTTATTACATATCCCCGTTCCTCATTTGAAGGGACAATGCCATCGCAAATTGCAAAACTTACAGCCCTTACATGATCAGCTATTGCATGGATATCCTTTTTATGTTTATCAAAATCAACTGGTTTATTAATAATATTTGTTATCTCGCGTTTAATAGCCTCAATAATCGGTTTAAAAAGGTCGGTTTCAAAATTATTCTTAACTTTCTGCATAACAGCGCACAGCCTTTCAAGGCCCATGCCTGTGTCTATATTTTTATTTGATAAAGGTTCTAAAACACCGTCTTCTTTTCTGTTAAATTGTGTAAATACTAAATTCCATGCTTCAACAAATCTTCCGCAATCGCATCCTGGAGCGCACTCCGGTCTTCCGCAACCGGAATCCGGCCCATAATCATAAAAGATCTCAGAACAAGGGCCGCAAGGGCCGTTTGGCCCTCTTTTTTTTGCTTCAGACGGCCAGAAATTTTCTTTATCGCCAAGTTTTACAATTCTGCCTTTCGATATCTTTATTTTATCCTTCCATATATCGTAGGTCTGTTTATCTTCTTTGTATATTGAAACCCAGAGTTTCTCATCCGGCAACTTTAAAATATCGGTCATAAACTCCCAGGCCCATTTTATCGCCTCTTCTTTAAAATAGTCGCCAAAAGAAAAATTTCCCAGCATCTCAAAGAAGGTATGATGATACGATGTTACCCCTACATTTACAAGGTCATCCGTGCGCAGACACTTCTGGCAAGAGGCTGCTCTGCTAAATTCTTTTATATTGCCTAAAAACTGCTCCTTGAATTGATTCATCCCGGCACTGGTAAAAAGCACTGTGGGATCTCCTGCAGGAATCAGGGAATCGCTAGCCACTATGGTGTGCTTTCTGCCTTTGAAAAATTTTAAAAATTGCTGCCGTATTTGCTCATGAGTCATTTTCATTAGCGTTTAGCGGATAGCGGATAGCGTTTAGGTACATTTCTATACGCTAAACGCTACACGCTAATCAATTATTTCTTCCAACACCTTATATATCACATCAAAAGAAAAGCCTCGCCGTTTAAGATAATCAAATAAGCGCTTTTTTGCTTTTAGTTTTTTCACCCCGGTTAAAAGGCGAAGCTTTTTTGTTGCCAAATTTTTGGCAACTTCATATTCATTAAAATCTTTTTTCAACTGGCCTAAGGTGTCATCTATTATCTGAGAATCTATACCTTTAAGAAGAAGCTCTTGCTTTATGTTTGTTAAAGAAGATGGTTTCCTCTGTATTCTAGTTAAGGCCCAAAGTCTGGCAAAACGTTTATCGTCTATTAATCCCTGTTGCTCAAACTCATGAATTACTCTATCTATAATTGCAGTATTATAACCTTGCAGTTTTAGTCTCTCTTGTAATTCCTTCCTGCTGCGTGGTCTATATTTAAAAAGGCGATATGCATAAGATAGGGATTTGAGGTAACTATGGCTTTCAATCATTCGATTCTGGTGCGGCCTTAAGAACTGTGTAGCCCCTCTGGGTGCGTATCAAGGCATCGGCTGTAATCTTCTTTGTAATTTCTTTATAATCCTTGATATCTTTCACAGGCAAATTATTTATCCTATCTATTACATCACCCGGTCTTATCCCTGCCTCATCTGCAGGAGAGCCTGGCTTAGTATTTACAACTACAACGCCCTCACGTCGAGTCAATCTGTGCTTTCGCACTGTCTCAGGTGTTATCGGAGCTACTTCTATGCCTCTCCAGGCTTTTTCAATGGCAGTGGCTTCTACCAATTCTTCTGCACGTTCAGGGCGTTTACCAATTTTTATCTCTAGTATCTTCTCTTTTTTATCTCTTATTATCTTCACCTTTACTTTTTCGCCTACCTTTGTATGGCCCACTCTGGTTATTAAATCGGTTAAATTAACAACTTCTTTGCCGCCAAAAGCCCTTATAACATCTCCTTCTTTAAGCCCGCCCGCTTCTGCAGGGCTGTTAGGAAGGACCTTTGCAACGAGCGTACCTTTTTTATCAGGTAAGTTGAAATAATCTGCTAATTGCTGGTCTATTTCCTGAACATTTACACCAAGCCAACCATATAAGACTTCTTTGCCTTCGATAAGCTGCTCTATAATATATTTAGCTGTATTTATGGGTATGGCAAAGCCTACACCTTGATAACCACCTGTGGTTGAAAATATGGCTACGTTTATACCTATCGCCTCTCCTTTGATATTGACCAGGGGGCCTCCGCTATTACCCGGATTTATAGCAGCATCGGTCTGGATAAGATTTGAATAATCTCTGTCTCTTGCCAAACGCCCTCCTATAGAACGACCTGTTGCTGAAATTACTCCGACTGTAACCGTAGGCTGGGGACTGTGGACCATAAAACCAAACGGATTACCTATGGCAATAGCCCATTGCCCTATCTTTACTGTATCGGAATCACCCAATTTTGCAACTGGGATATTTTTAGCATCTATTTTTACCACAGCAATGTCGCTACGAACGTCCTTTCCTTTTACCGTCCCTTTGTATTCTCTGCCATCCGGTAAAGTTATGGTTATTTTGTCTGCTTCCCCTACAACGTGTTCATTGGTGAGAATATACCCCCTTTTGTCTATGATAATCCCGGAACCTAATCCTCTCTGTTTAAATTCCCGCTCCGGCATCTCTCCAAAAAAATCCTTGAAAAACCTGTCGAAAAATTCGTCTTCGCCAAACGGGCTTTCCCTGAATGGGCTTATAAATCTGCGGGCAGGGATTTTGTGAATTTGCTCTGTGCTGATTGATACTACCGAAGGCCCGACTAATTCAGCTACTTTTATAAAAACATTTTCATCCGATTGCCCGGTTGGTTCTCTAACTTCAACCACCTTTCGCTGCTCTGCATTACCTTGCGGGGTAAAATCTAACTTGGTCGCAATTAAAATACCACAGACCAAACCTATCAAAAGGATGGTAATAAAAACCGGAGTTTTTTTAATCATATATATCACCCCTCACTCGTTGCCACAGTTTCCATTACCTTCTTCTCTATCTCAGAAAGCAATTTTGGATTCTGTTTAAGGAAACTTCTGGTATTCTCCTTGCCCTGGCCTATCTTTTGTTCTCCATAAGAAAACCATGCGCCTTCCTTCCGTATTACATTATGATCTAAAGCTGCGTCTATAATACTGCCTTCGCGAGAAATTCCCTCATCATACATTATGTCAAACTCAGCTTGCCTAAAAGGAGGGGCAACTTTATTTTTTACAACCTTCACTCTAACATGATTTCCCACTATTTTATCTTGTATTTTTAAATATTCCTTACGTCTGATATCCAGTCTAACAGATGCATAAAACTTCAACGCCCTACCACCTGGTGTAGTCTCAGGATTGCCAAACATAATCCCTATCTTTTCCCTGATCTGATTTATAAAGATAACACAGGTTTTGGATTTATTGATAGATGAACTCAGTTTGCGCAAGGCCTGACTCATCAATCGCGCCTGAAGACCCATGTGCGAATCTCCCATCTCACCTTCTATTTCAGCCCTAGGAACCAGAGCCGCAACTGAATCTATTACTACGACATCAACAGCGTTAGAACGAACCAGGGTTTCCGTAATTGTCAAGGCCTGTTCTCCGCTATCTGGTTGAGAAATTAAAAGCTCATCTAAATTTACACCGACCTTTTTTGCATATGTCGGGTCAAAGGCGTTCTCAGCATCAATAAATGCCGCATTTCCTCCTCTTTTTTGAGCCTGGCTGATTATGTTTAAGGTAAGGGTAGTTTTTCCACTTGCCTCCGGTCCAAAAATTTCAATTACTCTGCCACGAGGAACCCCTCCAACTCCCAATGCTATATCTAAAGAAAGCGCACCTGTAGGGATTGCAGCGACATCGCTCTTTACATCTTTACCCAAACGCATAATTGAACCTTTACCAAACTGCTTTTCAATCTGACCTAAAGCTAAATTTAATGCCTTGCCTTTATCGCCTTTAAATACATCTTCACCTTTATCCTTTTTTTGAGATGCTCTAACCATTTTCTACCTCCTAGTATAGAGACGTTTCCGGTTTCAAAGGGGAAAGTGTCCCCAGGGCTTTAGGGGACATTTTCCTCTTTGAAACTGGAAACGTCTCTTTCTTGTTCGAATTACCAAATTATACACTTATTAATATACAAAGTAAAGCAAATTTTTTAGGTCATAAAAATACCTCCTTTCTTCGCCTTTTATAGTTTTCGGCTTAAATATGCCTTCACTATAATAGACGAAAAAAGGAGGCAAATTATTTCAAATTTCTTTATTTTCCTTGCTTTTTGTAAGAAATATTTTATATAATAATGATTCAGGGAGCTATTAATGAAAGCGGAGATAATTAATATCGGTACAGAGATATTGTTGGGTCATATTGTAAATACAAATTCTGCCTATCTTTCAAGGAAATTGGCTGAGTTAGGTATAGATGTATATTACCACACTACCATTGGTGACAACCCCTTACGACTTTATGCAGCAATACAAAGAGCCTTAGGGCGCTCTGATATTGTAATAACCACCGGCGGTTTAGGGCCGACTGTGGATGATATTACTTTAGAAACTATCGCCAGAGTACTTGATAAAAAATTAATTTATAAAAATCATCATGGATTAGCCCTATAGATTAGCTCTCTCTCCTCTTCCTATGACAGTCCAGGGGAGGGGCTCTAGAATAGCCTTGGTTGGGTTTCGATAATAATAAGCTACGGTAAAGTCACATTTAGGATAGCAAAAATAGGGGGTTTAGAAGGCCTAGAGTTGGTCAAAGTTGCCCAAGGAATATAACGGCTTTCGCAGTCTTTAAGGATGGTAGAATGTAGCCTAAGGCTACGCTGGGAGAGTACCAATAGCAAATTCTTATCATTAAAATTACGTGGGTTGTTTTACACTAAACTTAATACTCATTGGTTCTGATTCAGTGCCATATTTATCTATGGCCTTAACAGAAAAGAGATGAACACCTGGTTCCAGGCCTTTTGATACCTTAGAGATTCTTATCCTTCTCTTGCGTGAAAGCTTGCTCCAATTTCCTTCATCGACTTGGTAAGAATATTTTACCCTATAGCTATTATTTGCATCTTTACCTCTCCATAGGAAATATTCGTTCCGGTACTTTTTTAGATATAACATCTTTACTAGCTTACTTGCACCCTGAGGTAAATTACTGGCTAAATATGTTAATTGGTCCCCATCAGGGTCAGTACCTGAGACCCAAAATCTTAATAACTGGCTTTCATCTACAGTTTTGTTGCCTACGCCTATAGGATGTAAGGCTGGTGGTTGATTCATTGGCAGTGTTTTTGCTGAGGCTATATTTGAATAGGGTGAATCACCTCCAGCATTATATGCATATACTCTGTAATAATATTTGGTATTTGGGTTAAGGTTCATATCACTAATGCTTCTGCATTTAAATGAAACTGTTGTTAAATGGGTAAATAAGGAACCGTCTAAGCTTTTTTCTACCTTAAACCCGTCTTCATTATCTGAGTTATCTCGCCATGTAAGAGTTATCCAAGTGGATGATACGCCAGCAACAGTAATATCTGACGGAGCTTTAGGAGAAGCTGGATTTATATATACCTTTTTACTTCCTGTGGAATTATAGTTTCCAGCCTTATCATATGCACCAGCAAAGTATTTGATGGTCTGGCCAGCCTTGTAAGGACCTCCTGTGTAGGTAACCGGAGATGTATAACTTCCTATTACGGTTTTGCCATTTATGTTTATGTAGACGCTACCAAGAGCATGGTCATCTGAGGCTGTGGCTGTAAAGGTTATCCTGTCTGCGTTAGTTGGGTTTCCTGGTGTGATGGAAATGGATACTGTGGGTTTGGTGATATCCTTATCCTCTACATTAACTAAAACCATAGCCATTCCTGCCCCCTCTGAAGCCTGATGTGGTTCTCCAGGGACAGGATATAGGATGTCCCTGGCATTGGCCTTGATTTTGTACTTACCAGCTTCATTAATGGTTACTCTCCTGGTATAGGTATAGTTGGTAGTTCCACTACCTGCACCAAAGTCTTGGGCTGGGGCAAGATTACGGGAGACCCCATCCACAGTACCTGGGATATTGCAAGAGGAGAAATTATCTTTATCTTCCACAAACCACCATACCGAGGCAAGCCCAACTGGTGATTCTCCACTCACTGTTACTGTAAAGGGTTCATTAACCCCTAATGTTGTAGGCTCTACACTCAGGGAAACTGTAGGTGGTTCAACTATAACATTATTTACCTGAATGGCAACCTCTTCTGAGTCAGTAAGCTCTCCGTCAGATACCTTAAAATGTATTCCGGGGTAGGTGTCTGCCTGAACATAATCAGGTCTCCAGCTGAAGATATGGGTAGCTGGCTCAAAAGATGCACCCTGAGGCAGGCGGGAGGCAGAATAACTTAGGGAATCTCCATCCGGGTCGGTGGCAGAGACCTCAAATCTCAATAACTCTCCCTCATCAATAGTCTTATCACCTATGAGGTCAAGTACGGGGGGCTGATTTAGAGGAAGCGTTATCACTTTTACCACATTTGACCACCCTGACTTCAGGACAGAGGTGCCCACGCGTTTATATGCCGCTACTCGGTGATAGTATGTAGTATTTGGAATAAGATAATCGACCAAGGTTGTAGTATTGGCTGGGACTGGTATAGAGGCAATAAATGACACACCGTCCAGGCTTCTTTCTATCACAAATCCGTCTTCATTGTCTGAGTTATCCTGCCACGAAAAGGATATTACGGCCGGTGGCGTAGCAACAATAACGCTAAGATTGGTTGGGATTTTTGGTAGCGGTGGAATTATTATCTTAGCTACGTTTGACCATTCTGATTTTAGGACAGAAGTGCCCACCTGCTTATAGGCCAGTATCCTGTAATAGTATGTGGTATCTGGGGTAACCGAATCGACACAAATATTTGTAACATTGGTTCGGGTTGATCCGGCATCAGTAAAGGATACTCCATCTAAACTTTTCTCTATTATAAATCCGTCTTCATCGTTTGAGTTATCCTGCCATGAAAGAGATATAACGCCCGATGCCGGATGAGCGGTCGCGCTAAGATTAGAAGGGGCTTTGGGTCTGTTGATATTATTTACAGTTAACTTAAAGCTTGTGCTGTCGGTTAGGCCTGCCTGATCTTCCACACCTACAGTGATATTTTCATATACTCCGGCATCATCATAGCCAGGTTTAAAGACTATTTCTGCGTGGTCCTCATAACCGGTTTTTTCTGCGAAGTGAGGTATGTTTGGACCTAATAAGAAGTGGACGGGCTCATTATCTGGGTCGTATGCCTTGATTGCTATGCGTAGTTCTTCTGCCTCGTTCATTATCTTATCTGGAATCTGCTCTATTACCGGTGGTCGGTTGACATCATTGACAGTGATGGTGATGGTCTCAGAGGTTGGGTTGCGTCCTGCAATGAAGGTAACCTTATATTCACCTGCCTGATTGTAGTCAGGCTTCCAGCTAAATGCAGCGGCAATATGAGGATTTGGATATACAGCTATTCTCATCATACTTTTAAACTCTGCGCCCTCCGGCAGGCCTTCAGCCCTGAGGCCTACCATGTGGCCTCCGTCCGGGTCACTGGCAGTTACTACAAATCTCAATAATTTACCTTCATCTATCTGCTTGTTTCCCAGGTCTGAATCGAATACCGGCGCCCTGGGGACATCATTGACGGTGATGGTGATGCTCTGAGAGGTTTCCGAGTCTCCATCAGTAGCAACAAACTTGATAGGATATTCTCCTGCCTGCTCATGAGTTGGTGTCCAATCAAAGGTATAATACCTTACCTCAGGTAGGATAGGCTGGACTTCGTCTTCCTTAAATGTTGCTCCCTGGGGCAGGCCTTCTGCCTTCATGGTTGGTGTATCACCATCAGGGTCTCTGGCCACAATCTTAAATTGGAGATTTTCCCCTTCATTTACCTGTTTATCAGTAACTTCAAACTCAGGGGATCTGTTTTGGGCTACATCATTGACGGTGATGGTGATGCTCTGAGAGCTTGATTGGCCTTGTCTATTTTTGGCAATGAAGCTGACCTGGTATTTACCGGCCTGATTGTAGTCAGGTCTCCAGCTGAAGGCAGCGGCAATATGAGGATTTGGATATACAGCTATTCTCATCATACTTTTAAACTCTGCGCCCTCCGGCAGGCCTTCAGCCCTGAGGCCTACCATGTGGCCTCCGTCCGGGTCACTGGCAGTTACTACAAATCTCAATAATTTACCTTCATCTATCTGCTTGTTTCCCAGGTCTGAATCGAATACCGGCGCCCGGGAGACATTGTTTACAGTGATGGTGATGGTCTTAGAAGTTGAGAGGCCTTGTTTATTTTCGGCAATGAAGCTGACCTGGTATTGACCGGCCTGATTATAGTCAGGCCTCCAGTTGAATACAGCGGCAATATGAGGATTTGGATATACAGCTATTCTCATCATACTTTTAAACTCTGCGCCCTCCGGCAGGCCTTCAGCCCTGAGGCCTACCATGTGGCCTCCGTCCGGGTCACTGGCAGTTACTACAAATCTCAATAATTTACCTTCATCTATCTGCTTGTTTCCCAGGTCTGAATCGAATACCGGCGCCCGGGAGACGTCATTGACGGTTAGGGCAAAGCTTGTGCTGGCCGTTAGGCCTGCCTGGTCCTCAACCCCTATGGTTATATTATATACCCCAGCATCATCATAGCCGGGTTTAAAGATTATTTCGGCATGGTCTTGGTATCCGCTTTTTTCAGCAAAGTGAGGCAGCTTTGGACCTAACAGGAAATGGACAGGCTCTCCATCCGGGTCAGAGGCATTGATTACCAGGCGTAGCTCTTCTGCCTCATTCATTACCTGGTCCGCAACCTCATCTATTACCGGAGGCCGGTTGACATCATTAACAGCGATGGTGATGGTCTCTGAAGTTGAGAGGCGTTGCTCATTCTTGGCAATGAAGGTGACCTGGTATTGACCTGCCTGGTTGTAGTCAGGTTCCCAGTTGAAGACAGCGGCAATATTAGGTTTTGGGCGTACAATTGCTTTCTTCAAAAATTTAAAATTTGCACCTTCCGGCAAGCCTTCAACCCCAAGGCTTACCATGCGGTCTCCATCAGGGGCAGTGGCTCTTACTACAAATTTCAATAATTTACCCTCATCTATCTGCTTGTCTCCTAAGTCTGAGCCGAATACCGGTGCCCGGGGAGCATCATTGACAGTGATGGTGATGGTCTCTGAGTCAGTAAGTTTTCCATCAGATACTGCAAAATGTATTTCAGGGTAGGTACCTGCCTGAGTATAATCAGGTCTCCAGCTGAAGGTGTGGGTAGCTGGATCAAAGGATGCACCCCGAGGCAGGTGGGAGGCAGAATAACTTAGGAAGTCTCCATCCGGGTCGGTGGCCTTGATAGTAAATTCTAAGATTTCTCCTTCGTTGACTTCTTTATTTCCTATTGGGCCTAAAACGGGGGGGTTATTCACGATAAACTTTATATTCTTTATTTTTTCATACTGCGAACGAGTAAAGGCATAGCCAAATTCTCCATCAGCAGATACGGGGCTATGAAAATTTATTCCTTCAATACCTAGACTTTTAACGTATCTAGATAGTCCATGATATAACTCAGCTGGATATTCCCACTCATCGTTTAAATAAAATGAAAATATAACAGGTATGGCAGTTGCTGCTATATAGACGTTAGCTGTATTAGCAATAGAGGGGATATCATCATATATTATCGATTTAATCCAATTAACCCGTGAAAAGGCAATTAATATACCATCTAAACCATTTATGGAATTATATAAAGTAGGGTCTGAAGATAAAGTTATTGTACCGGGATATGATCTAGTATGTGGATCTATACACTGTAGAATTACTTCTATATTAGGGTCGTGTGACTTAATTGTATCCACAAGTGCCTGTGCATACTCAACCAAAAGATTTTGCTGCCAATTATCTTCACCTCTATATGGATCACAATCAGGATGTCCTCCATTAGTGGCCCAAACCAATTGGTTTAATACCACTCCATCTATATTATAGTCTGTGATTATCTCAGAAAGCATTTGAGTTAGCATATCTCTGTACTCTCTTACTGCTGGACAAATCAACTTATTCGGATAATTTTCCACCTCAAGGGACTTTCCAACATCCATTTGTTGCCATTGAAGAAGCTGCCATTTACAAGTATGATCGAAATGATCCATTAGGGTGGTAAAACCAATAAATATTTTAACACCTTTTGAATGAGCTTCCTCAATTAAAGGAGTTAAGACATCTTCTTCTTTTCTTTCGGGGAATAGTATACTATCGTAATAAAGATGTCCTCTTGCAGTCTTTACTGTAACTATAATAGAATCAAAACCGCCCTCCGCCGCAGAATCCACTATAAAAGGTGCTCCATATTCTTTAACATCAGTGGGATTTATAAAAATACTGTTAAAAGTTGTTGTTTCAGTCTCTGGGATAGCCATTATATTTTTTATAACAGAGATAAAATCATCCTCTTTGGAAGGTAAAGATAAATCGTCCCAAGGAGGTTCATGTTGCTGATTATGTTTATTACTATCTGGATCCCTTCCGAATGTAAAATGAACGTCTATATTAACCCACCCACTGCCGGGTAAATATAATCGGCTTTCTTTAGCGGGTAATCCTAAAGAACGATAAAGGCCAACCATTTTGTAAGATTGAAAAGCACTATTCGAGCGTTCAAGCCGTAAATTTTCTAACGCGGAGCAAGGTTGGTCCTTAAAAGGGGCGGGCCCTATAAAATAATTCCACCCATCTTGTTTCCAATGATTTCTAACATAATTATAAATTGATTCCCCTGCTTTATACAAATCTGTTTCAATTCCTATGATTTCTTTTGCTTTTTTGAACATTTCATAATAACCTACACAGCACCAATTGTATCTTCTAAAACTATACATTGTGTCCGGCTCGTAACGCGGGTACCAACTATTTACCGCTGATGTATATTCTTCGTAACCTTCTGGCGTATCCCAGGGGACCAGCCCTTTCGGGCAAATAATTAAAATATCCTGTTGTTGGGGCAGAAAACCAAAAAATTCATAAAACCTCAACAGACAAGCTGCAAAATGCACGGTTTCGCAATATCTTATCTCTGCCGTTTTAATCTCAAATTTATCAGGTGCATCTGAAGAGCACAGGCTGAAAGCAACGCCTGACATAAACTCAATAAATTCTTCTTTGGTTAGGGGCTGACCATAGACAGAGTCATCCAGGTCTATAAATATATATGGATTCGCGGGAGGGTTTATATAAGGGATATTTTGGATATTGAAATCTTCAAACGTACCATCATTGATACTAATTATTGCTTTTGCTGCGGCGTATAAGTATTCCGCCATATTTAGGGTGGTGCCACCAATAGTTACTTTCGGCGGCAATTTTCTATATTCCTCCATATAATTGGCTACTTTTGCTGATGCCTCGATTATGTCTATACCTCCTAAACCGATGACTTTTTTCATGCTGTTATCTTCTTCATTAGCCTCATCGATTACATTGGTAGGGTCAATCTCCGCTCGAATGGTATGTTGTCCGGAAAGGCCCTGGGGCTGGACGACGGTTCTTCCTCCGGGGAATCGGAATGACTGATCATAAAGTGTGCTCAGGCCATATGTCCAGACGAGTTGGTCGTCTATCCAAATGTATAACTTCCCTTTGCCTGGAGGGACTTCTCCTTGCCCGATATTGCCTATTTTGATGGAAAGTTTTCCATTATCGTTGTATATATCATATACTGTAAGGTCAGGCTTATCGGACTCCTCCCCATATGAAAAACCAGAATTTATGTTGGTCAATAAAAAGAATATTACCCCTGCACTTAAAAATATCTTTGTCCATCTCATTTTATTTAACTCCCATTTTTTTACATCACGCCTTTAAGTCGATATTATTGCCACATTAAGCACTATAGAGTTTCTATTGACTTCTTTAAAGTCTTAAATAACAAGACAAAAAAATATTATTTTATATATGGAGATAACTATGCGCTTTTACATTCAAGTTCAAAATTTGGACAAAATGCATAACGCATCCTTTCCTGCTCTTAATTTATGTATCATCTACTCTAAATATACACCACAATCTTGAAAAAGTCAAGGGTTTGGGCTGATGGTCAGAACCGGCTGATTTTTGCCTTTATTTTTTATTTAATAAAAAACACCACTTTTGAGCTATAATTTCGCTTCTATTATATATGACACACAAAACTAAAAAATATTCCACATTTTTTCCTTGCTTTTTGTAAGAAATATTTTATATAATAATGATTCAGGGAGCTATTAATGAAAGCGGAGATAATTAATATCGGTACAGAGATATTGTTGGGTCATATTGTAAATACAAATTCTGCCTATCTTTCAAGGAAATTGGCTGAGTTAGGTATAGATGTATATTACCACACTACCATTGGTGACAACCCCTTACGACTTTATGCAGCAATACAAAGAGCCTTAGGGCGCTCTGATATTGTAATAACCACCGGCGGTTTAGGGCCGACTGTGGATGATATTACTTTAGAAACTATCGCCAGAGTACTTGATAAAAAACTGATATATAAAGACCAAATATGGCAGAGAATAGAAGACCATTTTAAAAAAAGGCACATAAAAACCCCTAAAAACAACGTAAGGCAGGCATATATCCCTCAAGGTTCAAGGTGGCTTAAGAATGACGTAGGCACTGCCCCTGGAATAATTGCAAAAAAGAGCGAAAAAATCCTAATAGCTCTGCCTGGCCCTCCACGGGAACTCATTCCTATGGTAGAACGCGATATGGTCACATATTTAAAAAAGTTTACCTATAAAAAATCTAAAATAATAAAATCAAAAGTTCTCAAAACAACGGGTTTAGCCGAAAGCCAGGTTCATCCAAAGGTAAAAAAAATCCTGCATATGTCCGGCAATACAACTGTCGGTATTTATGCCCATCCTGCACAAATAGATATTAAAATAATGACAAAAGCGAAGAATGAAAAAGAAGCCCAAAAAAATATCCTTTCTGTTGAAAAACAAATTAGAAAGCGCTTAGGTAATTTAATCTTTGGCTGCGATAATGAAACATTGGAAGGTATTGTAGCTAGATTACTTAGGAAAAATAAAAAGACAATTGCTATCGCTGAATCCTGTACTGGCGGTCTTTTATCTAACAGGCTCACTGATATACCAGGCTCGTCAAATTACCTTATGCATTCTATTATAGCTTACTCTAATAAGTCGAAAACCCAACTGTTAGGCGTACCGGAAGAAATAATAAAAAAATATGGTGCAGTCAGCAGACAAACTGCTAAGTTAATGGCTAAAAATGTTAAAGAATTAGCCAATGTAGATATTGGTCTATCTATAACCGGAATTGCCGGTCCTTCAGGGGGAACAAAACAAAAATCCGTTGGTCTCGTTTATATAGCCATTGCAACTAAAAATAAGATAATTTGCAAGGAATTCCATTTTTCTGGTGAGCGGAAAATTATAAAACATTTCTCAAGCCAGGCAGCATTGAATATGTTGCGGAGGTATCTGCTATATGGCTAAAACCACAAGAAGCTTTATTGCCATAGCTCTTAATGAAAATCTTCATAAGGAGTTAGAATCTCTCCAGGTTAAACTAAAAGCTGCTGATGCAGATGTAAAGTGGGTAAAACCTGAGAACATTCATCTTACATTGAAATTTTTAGGTAATATAATCGATGAACAGATTGAGAAGGTAAAAAATACTGTTAAAAAAATAACTTCGGATTTTAAAACCTACCAAATTCATCTTGCGGAGATTGGTGCTTTTCCTAAGATTTCCTATCCCAGAGTTATATGGGCAGGAATGGATGAAGGAGTTGATAAAACCGGCGATATATACCAATCTATTGAAGAGGAATTGAGCAAAAAAAGATTTGAAAAGGAGAAACGGCCGTTTTCTCCTCATCTTACTCTAGGAAGGGTACGTTCTGCAAAAAACAGGCAACGCTTAATAAAAACTATTGAGAAAGAGAAAAATTTTTCTTCGTCTTCGAAGCTTCTGGTTGAAGAAATTGTCCTTTTTAAGTCCACCCTTACCCCGAAAGGTTCTATCTATGAACCAATATTTAAAGGTAGCCTTGTTAAAACCTGAAGTATTATATTGGCATAGATAGCACATATAATATCGTCCAGCATAATACCTGCTGAGCCTGGCATCTTTTCTACCCTTTTTGCCGGTAGGGGTTTTATTACATCAAGTGCTCTATATATTAAAAATCCTGTGACTATAATCCACAATCTTGCCTGCATGCCTAAATAGACTATGCACATACCTGCTATCTCATCTATTACTATTTTTCGCGAATCCTTCTCTTTATAAATTGCCTCTGCCCTGCCGCTTATCAAAAAGCCCAAAAGTATCAAAACCAAACATACGCAAATATAAAGCAGGGGAAAATTATGCAGCTGCAGAAATATCAAAACCCCCAAAACGCTTCCTATGGTACCGGAGGCAACCGGAGAATAACCCGTATACAGACCGCTTGCCATCAGTTTTATAACTGTTTTCACTTTAAAGCCCTTACGTTATCCTTTAGATATGATATTCCGGATGTCAATGTTAATACCACAGTCATAAGCATCATTACATATATCGCTAAATGGATGTTGTAATCTACATTTGCATCCCACCATGCGAATTTAAAAATAGATTCACCCAATTGTTTTATTGTAAGATAAATTAAAATTACAAATATGGATGACATTTGAGAAACTGTTTTGTGTTTACCAGCTTTTTTTGCAGGAACCACTTTCTTTTTACTTAAAAGTGTGAGTCTCATTCCGGTTATTATCAATTCTCTAAAAATAATTATTACTACCATCCATGCTGGGATTATCTTAAGTTCAACAAAGGCAAGAAATGCTGCCAGCACTAAGATTTTGTCTGCAATAGGATCCATCAATTTGCCGAAATCGGTAACCTGGTTACGTTTTTTTGCTATTTTACCATCATAATAATCTGTGAAAGAGGCGGCCAGAAAGATAAAAAGTGCGCATAATTTTGCATATGGCCAGTGCAGAAAAAGAAATAGCATAAATATAAATGCAAGTCCAATGCGAGATAATGTTAATTTGTTTGCAAAATTCATATTGCTTCTCCTATTAGATCGTATTCTAAGGTATCGGTTATTTTTACTTTTAAAAAATCTCCTGGCTTTGCCTCTTTTTCTTTTACATATACGACTCCGTCAACTTCCGGTGCATCATATTGACTACGCCCTATATAATAACCGTCTTTTTGCTTTTCTTCAATCAAAACTTCTAATATTTTATTCAGCCAGCTTTTATTTATTCGACCGGATATATCCTGCTGGATCTTCATAATCTCATCCAATCTCTGCCTTTTTATCGCATCGGGAATTTGGTTCTTATATTTATATGCAGGTGTACTTTCTTCCCTGGAATAAATAAAGGCGCCTAATCTTTCAAATTTCGTCTGCTCTATAAAATTCAGGAGTTGCTTAAATTCCTTATCTGTCTCACCAGGAAAACCGACAATAACAGATGTGCGCAGTGCGACATCAGGTATTTCTTTGCGTATTTTATCAATCAGGCTCTCCATCTTTTCTTTCCTAATACGACGATTCATTCCCTTTAATATTCTATTGCTTGCATGTTGTATCGGCAAATCAACATATTTGCAAATACTCTTTTTCCCTCCTATAATTTGAATGAGTTCATCGGTAAAATGGCGAGGATGGGTATAAAGTAGTCTTATCCAGTGGGCCTTATTTAGTGTGGCTATTCTTTCAAGCAACTCTGCCAATTTATAATTTCGGTATATATCTATACCATATGAAGTGGTATCTTGAGCAATGATATTTAATTCAGAAATTTTTTTATTTTCTGTGATATTTTCAACTTCTTCTAAAATAGACTCTATTGGCCTGCTTCGGTACTTACCCCTTATCTTATAAATAACACAATAGGAACACCTGTTATTGCAACCCTCGGCAATTTTGATATATGTATAATAGTTCGGGGTTAATAAAAATCTGGGGGAATTATGAGAATAAATTTTCGTTGGTGCGCCTACATTAACAGACCTTTTTCCTTTTAAGGCATCTTTGACTGTGCTGGATATCCTGTCAAAATCGGATGCGCCAAGAAAGGCGTCAATTTCCGGGATTTGTTTTTCTAAAACCTTATAATATCGTTGCGAAAGGCATCCTGTTACAATTATCGATTTAATCTTGCCCTCTTTTTTTAATTCTGTTGCCTGCAAAATTACATCTATTGCCTCCTGTTTTGCATCCTCAATAAATGCACAGGTATTTATAATAGCAATATCGCAATTGTCAATCTCATCTTTTATACTATAACCTTCCTTCTTTAATATCCCCAGCATTACCTCTGAGTCCACCATATTGCGGGGACATCCAAGACTTATTATGCCTATACTTGTTCTCATCATTGAAAAATTAGGGACAGGTACATTTTTATGGAAGTCGGCACCCAAAAAAAATTGTACCTGTCCCAATTTTTGGAGCCGGCGAAGGGAGTCGAACCCCCGACCTGAGGTTTACAAAACCCCTGCTCTACCAACTGAGCTACGCCGGCTATAAATTTTGCTTCGCAAAATTTAGTCGTAAGTCGTAAGTTTTAAGTCTTAAGGCTTTTAATTGCTTCCGGGACCTTTGCTAATATATCCACTGCTATTAAAGAAACTTCTCCTATTTCTTTAGCAGCTAAATCGCCGGCTAAACCGTGAATATAAACTGCTAATTTAGCCGCTTCATATGGTGTAGCCCCTTGAGCCAAAAAAGAACCTATAATACCTGTTAAGACATCGCCGCTTCCTGCTGTTGCCATGCCGGGGTTTCCTGTTTTATTTATGTATGTCTTATGTTTAGGATGAGCTACCACGGTATTATAACCTTTAAGCACTAATGTAACATTATATTTTTTTGCGAAATCTGAAGCGACCTTTTTCCTATTTTTTTGTATTAACTTAGATGTAGCTTTAATCAACCTGGCCATTTCTCCAGGATGGGGAGACATCACCAGAGGGGATTTTATTTTTTTAAGTATCGAAGACTTTCCCGCCAAAGCATTTAAACCGTCTGCATCTAAAACAACGGGTATATTTAACTTTGGCAATAAACTTAAGATAAGGTCTTTTGTCTGCCTATTTTGCGAAAGGCCTGGCCCAATTGCTGCAGCGTCTTTGTTTTTTAAAAGGGCTATAATTTCAGATAGCGCTTTTTTGCTTAAAGTTTTTTCTTTTGTTTCCGGTAGAGGTTTTGTGATAACTTCGGTTAATCTTTTTTCAGCTATTATATTTAAACTTTCAGGTAGGCCTAATGTTACTAAACCGCAGCCAGACCTTAGCGCAGCTTCTGATGCCAAAAAAGCAGCACCGGTCATTCCAACAGAGCCGGCTATGACAAGTAGGTGTCCATAATCTCCTTTGTGAGTTTTCTCTTTTCTCTTTTTTGTGATACTAAATTTTCCCATTCCTTACCAATATTGCGCTGGCTACAGCATAAGTGCGAGTATGGGATAAGCTTATAATTATATCATCCACCTTCATTTTCTTTTTCATTTTTTTAACATTGCCGTAAAGTTTAACCATTGGCTTGCCGGATTTTTCATTCCAGATTTCAACATCTGTCCATTCTACACGTTTACTCCAGCCGTTTCCAAATGCTTTAAGCACTGCCTCTTTTGCAGCAAATCTTGCCGCAAGGTGCTGATATGAATAAGGCCTTTCTTTAGAATAACCAATCTCCTTATCAGTAAAAACCCTTTTTAAAAAATTATCTTTCCACTTGATGGTGGCGTTTTTTAGTCTGGATATCTCTACTATGTCTATGCCTGTGCCTATTATCATTGGAAGAAAGCACCGTTTGGGATTCCAAACGGTGCTAATTCATCAATTCCTTCATCTCTGATACAGCCTTATCAAGCCCAACAAATACAGCTCTTGATATAATCGAAAAACCGATGTTTAGCGATTCTATATCTGGTATCTTTGCTATTTCTTTTACATTGGTATAATCAAGGCCATGCCCTGCATTTACTCTTATACCTAAACATTTAGCATATCTTACAGCTTCTTTTATTTTATTGAGCTCGGCTCTCCTTTTATTTGCATTTTTTGCCTCTGCGTAGCTACCTGTGTGAATCTCTATAAATGGCGTGCCAACATCCTTCGACGCCTCTATCTGCCTTTTATTCGGGTCTATAAATAGACTTACAAAAATTCCCCTTTTTAATAATCTTTCTACTGCCTTAGCAACCTTTGTTTTGTATTTTATGACATCAAGCCCACCCTCTGTAGTAAGCTCTTTTCTTCTTTCCGGAACCAATGTTGCTTCATCCGGTCTAACCTTAAGGGCTATTTTGACAATCTCCTCAATGGTAGACATTTCCAGATTAAACTTTGCCTTGATAGTCTTTCTTAAAATGTAAACATCTCTATCCCGAATATGCCTTCTATCCTGCCTGAGATGGCAAACTATCGAATCGGCACCCGCTCTTTCGCACATTGAGGCAGCTTTTATCGGATCCGGAAAAATTGTTCTTCTGGCTTGTCGTAATGTTGCAACGTGGTCTATATTAACCCCTAACTTAGGCACCAAACTCCTCCCTGGCAGTATTGGCTATTGCTTCAGCCATCTCTTTTATCTGTAACTGGTCTTGTCCCTCAATCATTATCCTTAATTTATTGCTCTCGGTCCCTGAATATCGCATATAGACCCTGCCTGAATCGCCCAATCTTTCTCCCATTTTAGAGATAATTTTGCTCAACTTTGGCAATTCACTAAATGGCCTTTTGCTATTTACATCGACATTTATAAGTATTTGGGGGAATTTATACATACATTTAGCCAGAGCGCTTAATGGTTTATTTTCCTGCGACATAATTTTCATTATAAGAAGCGCGGTCAAAATGCCATCGCCGGTAGTAGTATAATCTAAGGGGATAATATGCCCTGATTGCTCTCCGCCAAGATTAAGTTTCGATGATAGCATCTTTTCTAATACCAATTTATCGCCAACTTCTGTCTTTATCAATTTGCCGCCCCATTGGGTTACGCACATATCCAATCCTAAATTGCTCATCTGGGTGGCAACGATACTATTTTTTCTTAAGTTATTTCTTTTTCTTAAAAAATTACCTATTATCGCTAATTGAAAATCTCCGTCTATAATCTTTCCTCTTTCATCGCAGGCAATAACTCTGTCAGCATCGCCGTCAAATGAAAAACCGCAGTCTGCCCTTTTCTCAGCTACAGCTTTTGAGACAACCTCCGGATGCAACGCTCCGCAGGCTTCATTTATAGTTGCGCCCTCATGGGTATCATTTAAACTTATTGATTCTTTTGTAAGTTCTTTGAATAGGCCGGGTGCAATTAATGAAGCAGCGCCAAAAGCGCAGTCAATTACTATCTTGTATTTGGAAATATCGCAATCAGAGATGAGCTTTTTTAAGAAACCGATATATCGATTTCTTAGATCCTGCTCTTCTATCTTACCAAGAATCGGCTCTGATTCAGCGAGTGGGCCTTCTAGGCGGGGGATAACCTCTTCAAATAATATCCTTTCAACCTCGGTCTCTTCCTTGGAAAAAAGCTTATATCCTTTATGAGAAAAAAATTTTAACCCATTATCGTCAGCAACATTGTGAGAAGCAGATATTACAACACCTAAATCATACCTCATTTTTCTGACTAGATATGCCAATGATGCAGTTGGCATAATACCCAATCTTACAACATCAACATCGCAAGATACAATACCTTTGCACAAGGCATCCTCTAATAGATTTCCGGAATCGCGGGTGTCTCTAATAACTGAAATTTTTTGTTGTTTTCTTTTGCGGGGATTAAGACGCGATGTATAAATACCAAGGGCTTTGCCGAGTTTAAAAATCATATCCTCAGTAAGAGGGTAGGTTCCCACCTTTGCTCTTATTCCATCGGTGCCGAATAATTTTTGCATCGTTACCTTAGCCTTTTTCTGACAATGGGTATGGCTACAGTAAATTGCTGCTCTTTACTGATGCTGCAGCCTGGTATTTCTTTCAATTTAACCCGTTGTCTTATTGATTTTGTAAGACCTTCTGCTGAAATAGGCTCAGTAGTCACAAAAGAAACAGTCTCGATTTTGTCAATCGGGCCTGATATTACACACTCTGACGGATTGACTCTTATCCGGTCTATTGCCACCTGGTATCTTCCCTCGGGCGCGCCTATTAAATTGATATGGACAGGTACCCTTTTTACAATCACATTCTTACCTGCAAGAGCGACTACTGTTTGGTGGGTTCTCTGCGCTTCCGGCACCTGCTTGTATAATTGGCCGACTATATATGACCAGGTAAGAATGGCTAAAAATAACGCTATTATCTTTATAAATAAATTATGAAGAACTGCAGAATAAATCGTCCTCATTATATCGGCCTTCTTTTTAACATTCCTCTGGTTAAAATTCTGACAATATTTCTTCTAGTCTTGCTTGGTTTAGGGCTGCATAGACTTGTTAGCATCTTCTCCAATCCTTCCCTGTCAAGATTCTGTGTCAATTTACCGTCCACAGCTACTGATATAGAACCGGTCTCTTCGGAGACAACTACTGCGACTGCATCGGTCTCTTCGGTAAGCCCTATAGCTGCTCTATGACGGGTGCCTAATCTTTTACTAATATGAGGATTGTCAGTGAGGGGAAAAAGGCATCCTGCTACGATGATTCTTTCTGCCCTGATAACTACTCCACCATCATGCAAGGGGGTGTTGGGCATAAATATAGTGTTAAGAAGTTCGCTGGTTACTTGAGCGTCGAGGCTAATACCGCTTTCTATATAAATCCTTAAAGAGGCATCCCTTTCGACAGCCATTATTGCCCCGATTCTTTTTTTAGAAAGCAAAGATGCGGCATTTACAATCTCCTGTATAATATGTTGCTCCAAAACGGTCAGGCTGAATACCCCTCTCTGGCCTATCCTGGCTAACCCCTGTCTTAATTCCGGATGAAACAGGATAATAAGGACAACAACTATAAGGCCGAAAAATCTCTCAATAATCCAGCTTAAGGCATAAAGCCCCAGTTTCTGAGTAACAAAAAAAGCCGATACAGCGGCTATTACAAAAATAATAGTTAAACCTTTAAATACCTGAAAGGCCCGAGTTCCTTTTATGAACAACAGGATTAAATAAAATAAATACCATAAGATTAGTATCTCTATGACTGGCTTCCATATACTCGCAAGATAATCGAGAATCTGCATGATAATTCCTTTATAACCTGCGCGGTGCTAACAGAGTTAGCACCGCGTAGGTTTATTACGCACTCTCTATTTCATAGACCATATCCCGAATCCAAATAGCCTCTTTTATATCATGAACCCTTATTATATCAGCCCCATTTTTTATAGCCAGAGTATTACTTGCAATTGTGGGAACGAGCCTGTCCTTAACATCTAAATTTAAGATTTTACCCATAAACGATTTTCGGGATAGGCCAACCATAATCGGAAAACCCAATTCTTTAAATTTGCTAATGTTGTTGATTATCTTAAGATTATGTTTAACGGTTTTGCCAAAACCTATGCCGGGGTCTACTATTATACTGCGTTTATCAATTCCGGCCTTTGTCGCTGCCCTTGCGCCCTTTTTTAACCTATTTTTAATTTCAGCTAATAGATTTTTATATCTGGGGGCATTCTGCATCGTTTTGGGAGTGCCTCTAATATGCATAATAATGACTGCAGCTTTATATAGTGAAATAACTTTAGCCATCCTTTTATCTTGCAAAAGGCCGGTTGTATCATTCACTATAGAAGCGCCTATTTTAAGAGCCGCCTCCGCCACTTCGGGCTTTCTTGTATCTATAGAAATGGGAATCTTGGCTTCTTTAATAAACTTTTTAAAAACAGGTAAAACTCTTTTCAATTCTTCTTCAATGCTGATTGTCTTTGCGCCGGGACGGGTCGATTCTCCGCCTATATCAATTATATCTGCGCCTTCCTGCTGTATCTGCAAGGCCCTTTTATAAGCTACCTTGTGACTAAAGCATTCTCCGCCGTCAGAAAAAGAATCAGGGGTTATATTTAGCACCCCCATTACCAAAGGTTTTTTCCAAAGAGCAAACTTAAATTTCCTGCAAAGTAAATATCTATCAGGCATTTTTCTTTTCTTCTTGCTTTCCTTCGCTTTGCTCAGGACTCTCTTTCGGTAGCTTTTTTTCTTGCTTTTGCTTCTTTTCCTTTATGCCGACTATAGACATTACTTCTTTTACATCCAATACCTCTTTTTCAATAAGGGCTTCGGCGAGCTTTATAAGTTTCTCTTTGTTTTCTGTCAAAGTATCTTTTGCGCGATTGTAACATTCATCGACTATGCTTCGTACTTCTTTATCTATCTCCTGAGCAGTCTTCTCGCTATAATTTCTTTCCTCAGTAATATCCCTTCCCAAAAAGACTTGCCGGTGCCTTCTTCCAAAAGTAAGCTGGCCTAATTTATCACTCATTCCAAACTCACAAATCATTCTCCTGGCCCAATCTGTTACTACCTCAAGGTCATTATGAGCTCCTGTGGTTATATCTGCAAATATCAATTCTTCGCTGGCCCTGCCACCCAATGCCACTGCAATGGCATTCATAAGCTCTGTTTTGGAACGCAGGTATTTATCATGTAACGGCTTCTGAAGAGTATAACCCAGTGCTGCTGTACCTCTGGGTATTATAGAAACCTTGTGTAATTTTTCTGTGCCAGGGAAAAGTAGAGCTAATAGGGCATGCCCTGATTCATGATAAGCAATAATCTTTTTTTCTGACCTGTCTATAACCCTGCTTTTTCTCTCAGGCCCGGCCATAACCCGTTCTATCGACTCCTCCAGTTCCGGGACAGTAACTTCTTTCTTTGAGCGTCGGGCTGCTAAAAGGGCTGCTTCATTAATAAGGTTGGCTAAATCAGCCCCGGAAAAGCCGGATGTCTGCTGGGCAATTGAAGCTAAGTCTACTTCTTTGCCAAGCGTTATATTCCTGGCGTGAACTTTTAATATCGCTTCTCGCCCTCTAATGTCAGGTTGATCAACCACTATCTGTCTATCAAACCGCCCCGGACGCATTAGTGCGGGGTCTAATACATCAGGCCGATTTGTTGCAGCTATGAGTATAACCCCTGCTTCAGTACTAAAGCCGTCCATCTCTGACAATAGCGCATTCAGGGTCTGTTCTCTTTCATCGTGACCTCCGCCTATTCCTGCAAATCTTTGCCGCCCTACAGCATCTATCTCATCTATAAATATAATCGCTCCTTTGCCGCCCGTTTTGGCTGATTTTTTCGCCTGTTCAAAAAGGTCGCGCACCCGAGCAGCTCCAACGCCAACGAACATCTCGACAAAATCTGAGCCACTTAGACTAAAAAATGGCACCCCTGCCTCGCCCGAGACAGCTTTTGCCAATAATGTCTTGCCGCAGCCCGGGGGACCCATCAACAAAACTCCCTTTGGCATTTTGCCGCCGAGGGTTTGGAATTTTTTAGGGTCTTCTAAAAATTCTATTACTTCCTGAAGTTCTTCCTTTGCCTCATCTACTCCGGCCACATCGTTAAAATTAATTTTCATCTTATTGCCTAAAATAAGTCTGGCTTTGCTTTTTCCGAAAGACCATATCTTACCGGCAGGGCCGCCGCCTCCCTGTGCGCCTCTAAATAGAAAAAACCACAGAAGTCCAAAGAAAAACAGAGTAGGCACAATAGAATAAAGCATATTAGACCAGAATGTCCGAGGCGGCTGGACATTAAACTGGGCAATGTTTCCCCGCATCAGTTTTATTACGTCAGGGTCATTTTCAGGTATGTCTACTTCAAACCGCTCTCCGGTAACAAATGTCCCCCAAACTTTATTTTCTGTAAGGGTTGCCTTCTGTATCTTTTGAATTTCTCTATTAGCTTCGACTATACTATAGAATTCACTATATATTAATTTCTGTGGAACGCCTTCTATGCTAGTTGCCAAATTACGCATAAGGTACATAAATAAAAATATTATGGCTATCCATAAAAGGATCCCTCCCGGGGGGACTTTTTTTACCTTACCTTTTCTGGGCAGTTTACCCTGTGGTTTTCGTAATTTATTATTAGACATCTTTTTCTACCTCTAAACTAATTATAGCATGTTTTCACTATAGTGTCAATTTAAGCCTAAGGCATTTTCTTGTATGGGGAGTTACCTTAAAATCTTCAGCCATGCGCACCCCACATACCCATATGATCCTGCCTCTTGCGTCAATAATTATTGGGATCCTATTACGCCTGATAGCTTTAATCTTATCATCTACAAAGATATCCTGAAGGCGCTTATATCTTTTCATACCCAGAGGTTTCATTTTATCGGCCGGCTTCCTGAATCTGGCATTAAGCGGAAACTTTATTTTATCGGCGTCAAAGTATTCTATATTCGGCGATGTATTAAAGGTTATCGGTGGAGCTTTCGATATAGATGATTTTATATATAATCTTTTTAAAATTTTAGTTACCCCCGGTATTTTGATTATGGCAGACAAAGGGAGTTTTTGCATATTTTCAGTCTTTTTTTTAGAAGCAAACTGTACCGTTTTTGCTCTTTTAGTAACACATATACCGTCAGGCAGATTGAAGGAGGCTAAGCCTCCTTCAATCAAATCTTCTATTTTCTTCCAATGTCTGTAATCTATACCTTCCAAATTACCTTTAACATCTTCTATGGCTAGCCTAACCACACCCCTTTTAAAAGAAATGGGTAAAGATTTTAATCCTTTTATGGGTAAATTTATGCTTGCGTCTTTTTTTATTTTAGCTATTCTTTTAAATACTTTGCGCTGCTGCTTTATTAAATAATCATAATCTGCATCCAGATTATCAGCTGTTCTGGCTAGAATCTCCTTTATCTTAGGAGAATAATATTTTTCTATATGGGGCAGGAGCTCATGCCTAATTCTATTTCTTAAAAATGCAGTTTGCGCATTTGTTGAATCTAATCTGGCTCTGATTTTTCTTTCCTTTAGAAAGAAGAGGATTTCTTCCCTTGGAGTTTCGATTAATGGACGAATAATTGATATGTTAGGCGAAATCTTTCGCACAGCAGGAATACCCCTTAAGCCCCGCAATCCTGTTCCGCGAAAAAGCCGCATAAACAAAGTTTCAACCTGGTCATCTTTGGTATGTCCCATAGCTATTTTATCAGCGCCTATTTTCTTGGCAGTCTGCAATAAAAAATCATACCGCAATTTCCGAGCTGCTTGCTCTAATGAAAACTTTTTATCTTTTGCAAATTTTGTGACATTTCTTGATTCTATCAAAAGTGGCATTCGATGTTTTTTAGTTAATCTTTTTACATAACGCTCATCGCAATCAGACTCAACGCCCCTCAACCGGTGATTTAGATGAGCACAAAATAAGTTTATACCAAATTCTTTCTTAATCGAATTTAAAACCAGCAAAAGGCATACTGAGTCCGGTCCCCCTGAGATAGCCACAAGTACATTGTCTCCTCTTTTAAGCATAGAGTATTTTTCGATGGTATTTTTTACTTTTTTAAACATAGTTAAATTGGGGAGGGTTAGCGTGGTACTAATATCATATATGCAAAAACGATGATAAAGGCAGCTGACAGAAGGAAAAAATAAAGAAAAAACTTACGTTTCCTACGGAGTCTATTAACGTGCTTTTCAATCATTTGTTGCTGAGCACCGTCTATCTGGTCATACTCTATACCAAAAAAGTAAACATCAAATGCCGGTTCTGAAACTTTGGTTGACCATTTAATAGTTGCTATGGAATCTACAGGCGGAGCATCAGCCAGTATGCTAGTACAAAGTTTCAATTTTGTTTTACCCGGAACAAATTCAAATACCTCTTTCTTTCTCTCAAGCCTGCTTTCTATAGACATTCCTCCCTTACTTACATTTCTGGTAAAACCCTCATATATCTCACCTTTGGGTTCGCCATTTTCATCCAAAAGCTGGAACTTAACCGGAAATGCCTGGTGTAACCTGGGATATCTTCTGTGTTCTATTTTTTGAGCTTGAGTATCCATGAGAATGCACCGTTTGGGAAAGCAAAGGGGCAAGTGTCCCCGTAAAGGGGACATTTGCTACTTTGCTTTCCCAAACGGTGCTATTCCGCAAAATTAGTATGTGGCACCATTCCTGACTATGAATTCCGCTTTGCGGAATTCATATGGTAGCGGCGAGTGGACTCGAACCACTGACATGCCGGGTATGAGCCGACTGCTCTAACCAACTGAGCTACGCCGCCAAATCTTCGAAGAAGATTTGGTACTGAGCAACCGTTAAACAATGCGACGAATAGAAGCATTGTAGGTTGCAAAGTACCTATACAATTTATTATAGCAAATGCCATATATCTTTGCAATAAAAAATAGGGCTTACAAACCACTCCCCGTTTTCACGGGGACAGGCTTAAGCGAAGAAATCACCTATGAGCAGCGATAGCATTTTTTAGCCAAAAACACCTCAAGCGAAGAGTATTACGGAGCGAGACATTAGGAATTTTTTGCCAAAACAAACCGCTTCAAGCGAAGCAATCGCCTATGAGCAGCAATAGCATTTTTCAGCATTTTGCGAACGAGAATGAGCGAGGTTTGCAGAGGCAAACCGAGCGAAGGAAAGTTTGTGTTTGAGCCCGAACACATCGTAAGATGTGAGGGCGAGTTAAACTTTCCCGAAGTGAGCAAAATGCGTTAAGAAAAATGCGCGCTGCGAATAGGCGATTGCTGAGCACCTACTTCATTAATGTATTTGCAAGGATAAATGCAGCAAATACAACTGAAACCATTGACATAAGCTTAATAAGGATATTAAGCGATGGGCCGGATGTATCTTTAAAAGGGTCGCCTACGGTATCGCCGACAATGCTAGCCTTGTGGGAAGGGCTTCCCTTTCCACCGTGTGCACCTCCTTCTATGTATTTTTTGGCATTATCCCAGGCGCCACCGGCATTTGCCATCATAACTGCCAATACAAATCCACATACAAGCGCCCCTGTCAAAAGCCCGGCTACTGCTTCTACACCTATAAGGAGCCCTACTATTATAGGCGCTGATATAGCAAGGAGTGAGGGTAATATCATTTCTTTTTGCGCTGTAGCGGTAACGATGGTAACGCATTTTTCGTAATCTGGCTTTGCCTTGCCTTCAAAAAGTCCTTTTATCTCCTTAAACTGTCTTCTTACTTCAACCACAATCTTCGAAGCAGCTTTTCCGACCGACTTAAGAGTCATCGAACAAAAAAGGAATGGTAACATGCCACCTGCAAAAAGACCTATTAAAAGCCTGGGATTAAGCAGGCTTAAGTCCATCTGTTTTCCAAGCATATTTATACTCTGATTATATGCTGCTATTAATGCCAATGTTGTAAGGGCAGCAGAGCCAATTGCAAAACCTTTGCCTGTTGCCGCTGTAGTATTACCGAGTGAATCCAGGGCATCTGTTCTTTTTCTTACTTCAGGCCCTAATTTCGCCATTTCTGCATTGCCTCCTGCATTATCCGCAACAGGGCCATATGCGTCGGAAGCAAGAGTAATCCCAAGTGTAGACAGCATACCAACCGCTGTAATACCTACACCAAAAAGGCCGATATTGTAATTCGTGCTACCGCCTGATATATAAAATGCCCCGAATACAGCAGCGCAAACTGCGACAACAGGTATAGCGGTAGAAAGCATGCCAACGGATATGCCTGCTATAATCACTGTGGCCGGGCCTGTTATAGATGAATCGGATATAGACTTTGTTGGTCTATAATTTGCTGATGTAAAAAATTCCGATGAAAATGAAATAACAAGACCACATACAAGACCGAATACTATTGCCCAGAATATACCCATATACTCAAAGCCTAACACCATTTTTACAGCATAATAACAGCCGACAATTACCAATAACGACGCCGTAAAGATACCACGCCTTAAAGCATTTAAAAGTTCGCCTTGAGCTGCCTTTTCTTTTGTTCTCACAAAAAATGTTCCTATTATTGAACAAATTATTCCTACCGCAGCTATAACTAACGGCAGCATAATGCCTTTTATGCCAAATCCAGCAGCGGCCCCTAATGCAATAGATGCTACTATAGAACCTATATACGATTCAAAAAGATCAGCACCCATCCCTGCAACATCTCCGACATTGTCACCGACATTATCGGCTATGGTCGCGGGGTTTCTCGGGTCATCTTCCGGTATATTGCTTTCTACCTTGCCGACTAAATCCGCTCCCACATCAGCGGCTTTTGTAAATATTCCACCGCCAACCCTGGCAAAAAGGGCCTGTGAACTCGCTCCTAAGCCAAACATAAGCATATTGCTCGAGATTATCAAAGCCTTTGTATATCCTTCCGGAATCGGATTAACTGAATAAAACTCTTTAAGTATTAAATACCATCCTGATAAAAACAAAAGGCCCAGCCCTACTACAGTAAGGCCCATAACCGCCCCTGATGAAAAGGCTATATTTAATCCACCGTTTAAACTACTACGGCAAGCTTGTGCAGTCCTTGAACTTGAGGATGTGGCTATTTTCATGCCTATATATCCAGCAAGACCGGAAAAAAAACCGCCTGTTATGAACGCAAAAGGCACAAATATAGATAGGTATTTTTCCCTTGACAAAAACAACAAAATAATAAAACCAATTACAAAAAAGATGCTTACGACAAAATATTGTCTCTTTAAAAATGCATCTGCTCCTTCCTTGACAGCATTTGCAATCTCTTCCATCCTGTCTGTGCCATCATCTTTAAACAAAATCTTAATGGCTAAAAACGCAGCAAAGGCCAAAGCCAACACCGATGCTCC
>CAZMYR010000007.1:1907-10060 GCA_964570585.1 uncultured Planctomycetia bacterium | reverse complement strand
ACCTCTATATCATACTTTATTTTAAGCTGAGCTATTTTATTCTTACTAAGTATACACAAAGCCGTAGCTAACGCATCTGCCAGAACGCAAGTCCGGGCAACTACAGTAGCATTGCGTGATATTTCAGTCGGCAGGCCTGTTCTCGGATCTATTAAATGAGAGTATTTTTTTCCTTTGCGCATAAGAAACTTTTCATATCCTCCAGATGTCGCTACAGCCTTATCCCTAGTATGTATTACCTTTATAATCTTTTTGTTATCGTCAGGGTCTTTTATCCCTACACTCCATTTTTGAAATATATTCTTTTTACCGACACAATATATATCTCCGCCAGCATTGATAATGGCGGACCTGATACCACACTTTCTTATAACCTTGGCGGCTTTATCTACAGCATATCCTTTAGCAATCGCTGAAAGGTCAAGACCTACGCCGTCTTCTTTCAAGAAAACTGTTCTTTTTTCTCTATCTAAAACTATATTATTAAAACCCACGCTTGCTAAGGCCTCTTTTATCTTCGCATCGGATGGCGAACTTCCTTGCTTTTTATAAAAACCCCATAATTCTACTAACGGCGTAACTGTTATATCAAAAGCCCCTTCTGTATTTCTGCTTATATCGATAGCACTTTCTATCAAATTATAAAGCTCCTTATCCACATTAACAGGGAATTTATGAGCTTCTCTATTTACTATGCTTATTTGACTCCCCTGGTTATATCTATCTGCTAAATTTTGGGCTTTATCAATAGCCAAAAATGCTTTCTCAAAAATTTTATCGAAATTTGTCCAAGTAGGCCCATTTAAAGTAATCTCTACAACGGTGCCCATTTTAAACCGGGTACTTTTTTGACTCTTATTAAGCAGTGGATAGGCAATAGCAGATGCGATAAGCACAGCTACTACAATGATAACTATGGGCTTTTTCACCCCGCCCTTCCTTGCACTCTTTATTTCTTTCTCAGGAAGGGCGGGGTTCATGTCAGTTTGCCCTCTCGAAAAGCCTTTATGTAATTCGCACAATATGCATCCTCACCAAGAAGGGCCTCTTTTGCTAGTTCAAAAGTTTCTTCTGAAAAAGGCAGGCCTTTATCACCAGCTTTAATCCCGCTCTGTATAAGTTCATCAACCGGATCTATAATAACCGCATCCATGCCTGCTTCTATAGCTAAAGATAAAAATACCGCATTCAAGATTCGTCGTGCCGGCAATCCATAAGAGGCATTGCTTAATCCGCCTATAGTTTTTATTCCGCTTTGCTTGAGCATCCTGACTGCTTCTAAAAAGTTTTTGGCCTGATCCGATTCGCTGCTTATAGGTTTAACCAAAGGATCTATATATATATTATCGGATTCGATGCCAGCCTGTTTTAAAGAATTGACTAAATCTTTGGCTAACTTGATCCTTTTTTCAGAAGTATCGGGTATGCCGTTGTTGTCTATGGTAAGTGCAATAACAAAGACATCCTTATCTTCTAGAATGCCCAACATATGTTTGAGCTTCTCCGACTCTGCTGTGATTGAATTGACGAATGGTTTTCCCTTATGTATTTTTAGAGCTTGTTCTATAACTTCAGGGTTAGGGCTATCGATACTTATGTATACTTCAAGATTGTCCTGGAGAGTCTTTATAAGCCAGATTAAATCTTCTTTCTCTTTTTCTAGGCTAACGGCGCAATTTACATCTATAAAATGAGCGCCTGATTCAATTTGAAGGCGGGCCTGCTCAATTAGAAACTTTTCCTCTTTCTTTGCTATGGCCCGGGCAACAGGCTTTCTTGAACTATTTATTCGCTCACCGATTATCAGCATCGAACTTGCTTATGGTATGTAGATTCGATAGTTTTTATAATAGCGGAAAGTATATCATTTACAGGGGTTTTTACACCGAGACTCCTGCCATGCCTTGATATGGCTCCATTTATAGAATCTATTTCCGTTGGACGGCTGCGGACAATATCCTGTAACATGCTGCATATATTTAAACTTGTTGCTGCGCAAACAGATTCTACCTTTTGCAAGGGGTCATCATAAAGCAACTTTATACGTTTGCGCTTTGTGACTCTTACTGCTTCGGATACAGATTGCCTCAATATTTCTTTTGCCTCATTAGATTTTATGAGTTGGCCATTTTGGAGTCTGGTTATAGCGGCTAATGCATTTATACCAACATTTATTACTAATTTACTCCACATAACAGCTTTTATATCCTTAGACATTTTAGTTTTTATCTTTGCCTGATTAAATATATTAGCAATGGAGCGCAAATCGCCAAAAATTTTGCCGTTTAATCTTCCGATTATAGTATCTCCGGCGCCAGCATGCATTATGCAGCCCTCTTTAACTAAAGTTGCTCCGTGAGAGGTTACTCCGCCTAAGGCCCTATCTTCGCCTACTACTTCCTCTATTATTTCTAAGTTACCCACTCCATTTTGAATAGTTAAGACTTTCGTCTCATCGGTTAAAAGCGGCGAAATTGACTTAACCGCCGATTCTGTGTCGTAAGACTTGACAGCTATTATAATTAAATCCATCTTTCCTATATCCCGCGCGCTGGATGTAGTTTTTATCTTAGCCCTAAAATTGGATATGCCCTCAACCTTTATGCCTGATGAATTTAACCTATTGGCTCTCTGCGGTTCTTTATCCAGAATCCATACCTCATGGTCAGATTTAGATCTACTTAACAATGCCGCAAACAAGCATCCTATTGCTCCAGGACCAACTATCACTATTTTCATATGTACGCCTCTGAAAAATCAAATATCAAAATGACAATGCAAAATCCAAAATTTTAAATTTTGATATGTAATTTTGATTTTTGGATTTTGATTTTTGGATTTCACTTTAATTTCCTCAACTCCTTCTCATCTATCGTAAAGCTATGTTCCTTCCTCGGGAACCTTCTTCCCTCTACCTCCGCCTTATATTGCTCCGCAGCCTTTTTTATTTGCAAAAAAACATCCGCATATTTTTTTGCAAATTTTGGAGTAAATTTTTTATAAAGTCCGAGTATATCATGCGTAACTAAAACCTGGCCATCGCAATGGACACCCGCACCAATTCCTATGGTTGGGATTTTAACCTTAGAAGTTATAATTTTCGATATTTTATCCGGGATACATTCAAGTATTATACCAAAACAGCCGGCTTTTTCTAAACCGATAGCATCGTCTATTATCTTTTCGGCGGAAACTGCTGTTTTTCCCTGAACCTTAAATCCACCCAATTGGGTAGCGCTTTGAGGAGTAAGGCCGATATGGCTCATTACCGATATACCTGCTTTCACTATCGCCTTAATCTGGTCTATTACTCCAATGCCTCCTTCTAATTTTATTGCATCGCAGTTTCCTTCCTTGATAAACCTGCCGGCATTTCTTACGGCTTCCTCCGGACTCACTTGATACGACATAAATGGCATATCTCCCACTAAAAATGCGTACTTTGTGCCTCTTGCCACTGCTTTGCAATGATGGAGCATATCATCCATAGTCACAGGCAAAGTATTTTCATAACCAAGCACTACCATTCCAACTGAATCACCTACTAATATCATATCAATGCCTGCTTCATCAATTATAGATGCTAAAGGAAAATCATATGCGGTAAGCATGGTGATAGGCTTATGCTGTCTCTTTTTATTAAACAGGCCTGTTATTGTTACTTTCTTTCTTTCCATTGCTTAAAAAACGCCTAAAGCGAGGAGCATTGCTGGGCGCTCTATATTATCTCCAAAAATTTCTCAACCAGTTTTGGGTCAAATTCTTTGCCACTGCTTTTGCTAAATCGTTCCTTTATCTCTTCTTTGATCAATGCCTTCCTGTAAGGGCGGTCGGTAGCCATAGCATCGTACGCATCTACTACCTTCAATATCCTTGCTGTTAGCGGTATCTCTTCTCCTTTTAATCTATCAGGATAACCTGCGCCATTCCACCATTCCTGATGATACCTTAGCATATCGCATAGTGGGGCTAGTTTTTTTATAGGTCGTATTATATTCTCGCCGATTATAACATGCTTTTGCAATTCTTTTCGCTCTTGTTCTGTAAAAGGCCCTTTTTTGCACAAAACTTCATCTCTTACACCTATTTTACCTAAATCGTGTAATCTAGCACCATCTTTTAAAATCTCTATTGTTTTCTCACTTAAACCCAGATGTTTTGCAAATCCGACTACTAATCTAGAAACTCTGTCTAAATGGCCTCTGCTATAAGGGTCTTTAGCCTCTACTGCCATGGCCAAAGCTGTAATTGTTTCTATATATGTCTCTTCTGCGTCTTCATTAAGCTTAGCATTGGCAATAGCCACAGCAGTCTGCGAAGCTATATTAGATATAAGCACCTTATCATCTTCTTTAAAACTAACCGAGTTCTTTTTATCAAAAACAGCCAGAACTCCCAGGCAATCCTCTCTATAAAGTAAAGGCACTGATATTATGGTCTTATAATATAATCTATCTGTATCGCTTACACCGGGAGTTTCCGTATATGAAGAGATTATTGTCCTTTTCTCTTTGGCAGAAAGCCCTATAATTCCTTCTCCTATTTTTACTGACGCTTTTTTAGCTACTTTTTTATCAATGCCATACGATACCTTAATCTTTAACTCATTATTTTTCACATCTAAAAGCATAATGCAGCTTTTTTCTGCAGATACACCTTTTACTATTGTCTCGATGACAAGTTCAAAAAGTCTATCTATGCCTTCGGCTGAAGTTAAAGCCGTTCCGACTTTTTTAAATATATCCTGTATAATATTCTTAGACTCTTGGAGCTCTTTAATCTTGCTTTCTAACTCCCCTGTAATTTTATTAAAAGACGTTGCTAACTGACTAACCTCATCGGTCTCTTTTATATCTATTCTTTTTCCATAATTTCCACCGGCTATACCTTTTGCTATTTTCATTATATAGGCAATAGTACGCAGGCTGTATCTTAAAAATATAAACACCACAGATACCAAGCAAACTACAAGGATAATAGTCAATCTAATGTAAGGGAGTTTTTTTATCAAAACGTCAAAACCTACAATTTTAACTATATACATTAACAACAAGATAGGGACTAAAGACATAAAAAAGAAAGAGATTGCTAATTTTCCAAGCAGGCTTTCTTCTCTAAGAGGCTTTAGTTTCATATGTATATGCACCGTTTGGGATTCCAAACGGTGCTATTCTCCCTCGTTACAATCCTACGGCATCAAGAAGGAGAGGGACCTTGCTCTCCCAGCCAATAGGCATAATATGAACTCCCCGGCATAGAGTCTTTAATCCATTTATAAGTCCGGATGCAATCTCAATAGCTTTTTTTACTCTGTCTTTTTTATCTACCGATTCTATATCTTTTATAAGAGTATTCGGAACCTTCACCCCTGCTACATTATCATTCATATAATGAGCCATTGCCGGCGATTTAAGTAATATTACACTGGCTAAAATGGGCACATCTATATGTTTTACTTTTTTTAAAAATAAGGCAAATTTATCTATATCAAAGACTGCCTGAGTTTGAAAAAACTTAGCCCCCGATTTTACCTTTTTCTCCATCTTGATTATTTCCGGCTCTATAGGATCTATGCCGGGATTAACCACTGCTCCGGGTAAAATTTTGGGTTTTCCATTGAGTTTATTCCCGGCCATATCAACTCCTGAATTGAGTAATTTTATAACTTCAAGAAGCTGAACCGAATCCAAATCATAAACCGGTTTTGCTTTTGGGTGGTCCCCTCTTAATGGATGATCGCCGGTAAGCGCTAATATATTCTCTATCCCCAATACTGCAGCTGAAAGAATATCCGATTGCAGGGCTAAACGATTTCTATCGCGTGTAGTCAACTGAAATATTGGCTCATGGCCCAATGTTCTTAAAAGATAGCACATAACTAAAGAGCCAAGCCTCATAACAGAACTCTGTAAATCTGTAACATTCACCGCATCCACTCTTTCTTTAAAAGAATCGGCTTCTTTTAAAATTTTATCCACATTGATACCTTTGGGCGGGCCTATTTCACAGGTAACAATGAACTTATCCGATTTAAGTTTTTCTTTCAGGGTCATGTCTTCTCCAGGGAAAACTTCCTTGGACTTAACCTTTTTGAATTATCTCGAGGAGGTTGGATTTTTTTCATCTTTGATAATTGGCCAAGTTTTTTCAGGCGTTCATAAATCTGGATCCAGACACAATCCATATCTTTATCCACCTCACATTTTCCGTCTTTTGCGCCACCGCAGGGGCCGTTTAAAAGGCCTTTAGGGCATAAGGTAATAGGGCACAAACCCCCGGTTTCATCAAGCACGCAATCTGAACAAAGCGAGCACTTCTGCACAAAACGTCCATCAGGCTGAACTTCACCCAAAAACAGGGTCTCAAGCGCCGGATGGATCTTTTTGCCTTTTGTTCCATCCATAATTGTCTGAACGCCATCGCCGCAAACCATAGCAAGTATAGAGTCTGATTCCTGAATCTGTTTTTTATACTGCTGATACATCTTTTTGGTCTTTACTAAATGGCATGGCACATCAACAACGGTGGTTCCAGTAACTATTTTGCCGTGTTTTCCTAAGAAATTCTTCATGCTCAAAACTTCCTCTTCTCCCCCGGTTTTACATACAGTAGCACATTCACCGCAACCGGCAATAAAGATTTTCTTATCACCTTTTAAATATTCCAGTATTGTCTCTTTGTCTTTTTGTTTTGTAATTATCATGTTTGTTTGTATAAATTCTTATACAAATACAACAAGTTCTTAATCAGCATAACATTCGTAACAGGGCCAACACCACCGGGGACTGGAGTTATAAAAGAGGCTTTCTCTTTAGCAGTCTCAAAATCTACATCACCAACAATGCCCTTATCTGTCCTTCTTGTTGCTACATCAATAACTACGGCATTTTTCTTTATCCATTCGCCTTCAATTTGAAAACCTGCTTTACCTACTGCTGTTATTAAAACATCTGCCCGGTTTATATGAGCTTTTAGGTTCTCTTTAGTAGTTCCTATATGGCAGGTGGTAATAGTTGCAACTTCGTCTAACATTAAAGATAAGGGTTTTCCAATAATCTTACTATATCCTATAATGACTATTTCTTTTCCAGATAAATCTGTGCTGGTACGTTTCAATAATTCCATAACTGCAGCAGAGGTGCAAGGAGCAAAACCTTTATAACCTGAATAAAATTCAGCAAAATTTTCAGGATGAAGACACTCTACATCATATCTTGGCTTAACAAGTCTTTCTATAATTTCCCCATGATGTAAAGTCTCTGACACGGGTTGGTTAACTATTATCCCAGTTGCTCCTTGGGCTATTAATTCATCGAAATATTTTTTTATATCTTTTAAAATTATATCGCCTGGTAAATCTTCACGGATATGTTCAATATTAAGCTGTGCACATAATTTTTCCTGGGCAGTGGCGTATATTTTAGAACCTGGGTCATCACCTATTATGACTGTGGCGAGTTTTATCGGATGGCCATATTTTCTCTTTAACTCATCCGCTTGTTTATGAAGATCTTTTTTTAAATCTTCTGCTATTTTTTTGCCATCCAGTATTGGCATATATTGTAGGAACGTTTCCGAAACCAAAGGGGGAAGTGTCCCCAGGAACGTTTCCGAAATCTAAGGGGCAAGTGTCCCCGTAAAGGGGACATTTGCCTCTTTGATTTCGGAAACGTTCCTACATTTTCCTCTTTGGTTTTGGAAACGTTCCTATCTCCTTAACAAATTTTTCATCCTTTATGCTCTTTATATTTATGTCTACATTTAACTTCGCTGATTCAAAAGCTGATGTAAAACCTGCTGTTGCGCAACCGATATCGCTTAGCAAGTTCTTATTGACCGTATTTTCAACTTTGCTACAAAGTTTCATCATTTCATAACTTTTACTGCAAATCTTCAAAGGGACGAAAGTCGCCCTTTTTAAAGCTACTTGCGTTTTATAAGAATCCTTACCGTATCGTTTATAACATAAGGAGAGTTTATCATAGGCAGTTATATCCTCGTCCATTAATCTTAAAAAATCGCCTCTAGACTTTTTCAAAATAGCAACTGCCTTTTTAATGAGTGGTTTATTCTTATCGCTATAGTTTACCACCATTTCCATTAAAGCGCAACCTATTGCGCCAAAAAGGGCTGCTGCGCTGCCACCACCGGGA
>CAZMYR010000007.1:0-1807 GCA_964570585.1 uncultured Planctomycetia bacterium | reverse complement strand
ATCATCTATATCTATTCTTTCAGCAGCAGGCTCTTTTGGTAACCCCGGCATAAGTTGTATTTTGCCGGCAATAGGTATTATAAAACCGGCGCCGGCTGAAATCCTTACATTCTTTATTTTCAATTTCCATCCCCGAGGTACTCCTTTTTTCTTGGGCTCATCTGTCAGAGAAAGATGGGTCTTGGCTATATTTACAGGAAATTTATCAAAGCCCAAAGAACTAAATTTTGCAATATCATCATTAGCTTGCTTTGTATAAGTAACGCCGCCGGCTCCGTAAATCTGGGTAGCTATCCTGTAAATTTTATCTTTAATGGGCTCTTCTAGGCTGTAAAGATACCTAAAGTTTGATGGATGAGAATGCATAGCTCTAAGACAAGCTTGAGCTAATTCAATGCCCCCCAAGCCTCCTTTTGTAACCACTTCTGATATAACTGCATCTACTTCTAAACCACGGCAATATTTTTTGATTTTCTCTAATTCTTTATGGGTATCTTCAGGAAATCTATTTATTGCCACTACTGGTTGCATTCCGAATTTTTTTATATTTTCTATATGATGTTTCAAATTAGCCATTGCTTCTTTTCCGTGGAGTTTAAGCGCCCTTATAGATATTACCAGAACAGAAAGGGATGGTTTTAAAATCTCTTTGCTATCGGGCAAACGTAATCGACATACTATATCAAAAAATTTCTCTGCTCCTAAATCCGTGCCAAAGCCATTTTCAGTAATTACATAATCTGCCAATTTTGACGCCATAACCAGGCTCAGGAAACTATTATTTCCATGGGCAATATTAGCAAACGGCCCGGTATGAACGAATACAGCCTCGCCTTCCGTAGTCTGGACAAGATTTGGCCTTATTGCATCTTTTAAAAGAGCAGCCATTGCACCGGCTGCTTTTAGGTCTTTTGCAGTAACAGGGCCTCCTTTCTTTGTATAAGCTACTATAATCTTAGAAAGTCTTTTTTTAAGGTCCCTTATACTCGTTGTAAGAGCTAAAATAGCCATTATTTCGCTTGAAGCAGTGATATCAAACCCGCTTTCATATATCAATGCATTGCCTCTACTTCTTTGGCCAACGGTTATATGCCTCAACGACCTATCATTTATATCGACTACTCTGCGCCAGACTATTTTATTTATATCGATATTTAGTCCATTATCCCTGTAAATATGATTATCAAGCATAGATGCCAGCAAATTATGGGCCGATGCGATTGCATAAATATCGCGGGTAAAATGTAAATTTATATCGTCCATGGGAATTATCTGGGCATGGCCTTTACCGCAACCGCCGCCTTTTATGCCAAAAGTAGGCCCTAATGAAGGTTCTCGCAAACACAACATTACTCTTTTCTTCAATTTGGCAAAGGCCTCGGTCAGGCCTATGGCTGTAGAAGTTTTGCCTTCCCCAAGCCTGGTAGGAGTTATTGATGTTACATTGATGAGTTTTCCATTTGGCTTATGTGCCAATCTTTCTAATATGCTCAGTGAGACTTTAGCCTTGTATGAGCCATAAGCCTCTATTTCATCCTGCCTTATCCCTATAGATTTTGCAATTTCAGAAATCTGTTTCGGTTTCATCTTTTTGGTGCCATGCATTGCGGTGCCACCCTACTAGGTAGGTTTTAGTTAAATTGTAGGGTGGCACCGCAGTGCATGGCACCATTCTTTCTCTATTTAACGTGGCACCATTCCTTTCGATGCAACGGCGATAAACCATATTTTTCAATGGTCTTAAAATGAGCCTTCGTTCCATAGCCTTTATGAGTTGCGAATCCATATTCAGGAAAAAGCCTATCAT
>CAZMYR010000006.1:0-66406 GCA_964570585.1 uncultured Planctomycetia bacterium | reverse complement strand
AATATACCATATCTGGGTATATTTGGGAATATTACTTTTAACTGTTACCAACCCCGTAGAGTTTGGCCAAATCTGTATCCAACATTACTTTTTTCCCTCTAAGCAAAAGTATTTTACTTTCTATAGTCTCTTGCGGAATTAAATTTGTTGCCGTAACCACCCTTTTTTGTTTCATAGGATTTTCCTCATTTTATTCCAGCCATAAGTTTCTATCTAAGCTCCTGTAGCTGATTGCTTCGGAGATGTGAGCAGCTTCTATTAATTCTTTAGCCTCCATATCAGCTATTGTCCTTGCGACTTTTCTTATTTTATCGTATGCCCTTGCGCTTAGGGAAAGTTCACCTATTGCAAGTTTAAGCAGATTAGATGCCTCTTCTGTCAATTCGCAGAATTCATCCATAAATTTAGGTGAAAGCTGTGAATTTGAAGTAATTTCAATAGGTTTGTATCGTGCCTTTTGTATCTTTTTAGCTGCCAGCACCCTTTTTTTAATCTCGGAAGAAGACTCACAATTATTTTTTTCTGTAAGCTGGGAATATTTTAGAGGGGCAACTTCAATCTGGATATCGATTCTATCCAGCAGAGGGCCTGAGATTTTATTTAGGTATCTTTGAATCTGAGGCGGAGTGCAATTGCACTCTTTGGTAGGATGGGTAAGGTATCCGCACGGGCAGGGATTCATTGCAGCTACCAGCATAAATTTAGCAGGATATTCTACAGAGCCTGTAACACGAGTAATCATGATTTTTCCTTCTTCTATAGGCTGGCGCAATCCCTCTAAGATATTGCGCTTAAATTCAGGCAATTCATCCAGAAACAATACTCCGTTGTGTGCTAAGCTTATTTCGCCGGGATGCAAGTTAACGCCTCCGCCTAACATTCCGGCATCAGAAATGGAATGATGCAAACATCGGAAAGGCCTTTGTGTGACAAAATAGTTTTTATTTCTAGTAAGGCCTGCTATGCTATGAATTTTTGTAGTCTCTAAAGCTTCCTCATAGCTCATATTATCTAAAATGCCGGGTATTCTTTGAGCGAGCATAGTTTTGCCTTCGCCAGGCGGGCCTATCATTAGGATGTTATGGGAACCTGCAGCTGCAATTTCGATTGCCCTTTTTGCATGCTGATTTCCCTTGACATCAGAGAAGTCCGGTTGGCTATTAACGCTTGAATTTGTCTTGGGCTTGGTATTTATTTCACAAGGAAAAAGTTGTATTTTACCTTTTAAGAAACTTACCAGTTGGTTTAATGTTTCGATTGCTATTATCTTTTGCCCTTTTACCATTGCTGCCTCGTTAATGTTGTCCACAGGCACGATAAAAATTTTATTTTTCTCTACGCTTATAGCTCGAGGCAATATGCCATTTATAGGCCTTACCGTTCCATCAAGAGATAATTCGCCGCATATAACTATGTCTTTAAGGTCTTCCTGATTGAGTATACCTTTTGCAGTTAATATACCCACTGCAATTGCTAAATCAAAACAAGCACCCTCCTTTTTTATATTTGCAGGCGCTAAATTGACCGTCATCTTGCTTGATTTAAAGTTAAAATGAGAATTTCTAATAGCAGATATTACCCTTTTCGCAGATTCCCTACAAGCTGTATCAGGTAACCCGACTATAGAAAAACCAGGCGTGCCTCCTGAAATATCTACTTCTACATCAACCCTATATCCTTTAATACCATACGTAGTTCTTGATTCAACCTTTGCTAACATTTTTTCCTCCCAAATTTTTGAAAAATTTTGTCCCAAACAATGCAACCTGCCTGCCAACAGGCAGGCGGATAGGAACACCGGAGGGGCTAAAGCCAAAAAGCATCTTTAATGAGCTTGATTTCACATATCACGCAATTTTCCTTAAGCAAAACAGAAACTATATCAAACCTGCATAAGGCATTGTGCAACTTGTGCATGCTTAGCCAGATTTCAGCTAATCTATATAGCTTTTTCTGTTTTTTATAATCAACGGCTTCATACGGTTCTGCGAATGAGTTTGAAGTGCGTGTTTTTACTTCAATAAAGCATATACATTCGCCCTGTTTTGCGACAATGTCAATTTCCCCGCATTTTAGCTTAAAGTTTCTTTCAATGATTTTATAGCCGTGTTTCTTCAGATATTTAACGGCTATCTTTTCACCTGTATGACCTATTTTATTCATATATATCCTTCCTTTAGTAAGGCGGGCCTGCCTGCCAGCTGGAGTTATCCCCAATGGAGCGGAGGCTTAAGCCTCCGCTCCATTTCCATTTCCATTGTGGATAACTACTCCTCATACGCCGACAACACAATCTCAGCTAACTTTTCCCTCATAGCCTTGTTTAACGGGTGGACGCTGTCATACCATTGGCCATCTTTACCCTGTTTACGAGGCATGCTTACAAATAATCCCTCTCTTCCGGCTACTATTCTTAAACCCTTTACTAAGAAAGTGCCGGCAATGGAGATATCGGCAAAGCCTTTTAGCGAACCTTCGCCATCTAGCCTGTGTATGCGCTCTACCCTGATTTCAATTGCTTGGTCAGTCATTTTTATCACCTCCTCACTGGGGCAGGATTCCCCTTTGATTTTTCACTCACTATAAATAGACGATTTTTTTAGGCAAATTATTTCAAAAAAATTAAAATTTTTTTAGTTTTTTTAGATTTTGGTAATTTTGCGAATTTTGCGAATTTGCTTGAAATGAAGGTTTTCAGGTATTATAATTAAGTTTGCTTATTAAGGAGGATTATTATGGCTAAGAAAAAGATTCAAGAGAAAACAAGTATAGACTTTACTATGGAAGACCCCTGGCGGGTCTTCAGGATAATGAGCGAGTTTGTCGAAGGGTTTGAGGAGTTGGCCCACCTTAAAAAGGCAGTGGCCATATTTGGTTCATCCAGGACTAAGCCGGCCCAGAAATATTATAAGTTAACAGAAAGAATAGCCTATAATTTAGCAAAGGCCGATTATGCAGTAGTGACCGGAGCAGGGCCTGGTATTATGGAGGCAGCTAACAAAGGGGCAAAAAAGGCAAAAGGCCAATCCATAGGATTAAATATAGAGTTTCCCATAGTTCAAAAGCCCAATCCCTATATTACACACCTTTTGAGTTTCCGTTATTTTTTCTGCCGCAAGGTAATGTTCACCAAATATGCCAAAGCCTTTGTAGTTCTACCGGGCGGATTTGGGACAATGGATGAATTTTTTGAATCGCTCACCCTTATTCAAACAAAGAGAATAACACCTTTCCCGGTCGTACTTGTTGGCGCAGAATTCTGGAAAGATCTTATAAGCTGGATAGATAAAAAGATGTACCAGGAAGACAGGATTAATAAAAAAGACCTCAATATCTTTAAAGTAATCGATAATCCCGATGAGATAGTCCCATATATAAATAAATTTCATAAAAAAAGGTGAAAGCCGGAAAGCTCTATATAGGGACAAGTGGTTATTCTTATAATCACTGGTCAGGCGGTGTTTTTTACCCTGCTGGCTTAAAGCAGGATAAATGGTTAGAATACTACTGCAAGCATTTTAATTCAGTTGAGCTAAATGTCACATTCTACAGGCTCCCTCAAAGAGGAGCATTTGCAGGATGGAATAAGCGCACCCCGGAAAATTTCATTTTTGCTATCAAGGGTTCAAGATTTATCACCCATATCAAGAGGCTTCGCGCTGCCGCAGGGCCGCTTAAGCTTATGTTTAAAAGAGCAGAGCCGCTCTCTAAAAAGATAGATGTAGTTTTATGGCAGCTTCCGCCTAAGTTTAAATACGATATTAAGCGACTTTCTGATTTTTTAAAAAACTTGCAAAGATATAAAAATGTTCGCCATGTGTTTGAATTTAGAGATGCAAGTTGGTTTAATAAAGATATATATAAGTTACTTAAAAAATCAAATATCGCTATATGCAGTGCTGATTGGCCTGAATGTTCTAATGACATGCATGAAACTTGCGATTTTATTTATATACGCCGCCATGGTACAAGCGCAAGATTATATTCCGGATACTATTCCGGCGCGCAACTTAAGGCAGATGCGAATTTGATAAAAAAACACCTCTCTAAAGGCAAAGATGTGTATATATATTTTAATAATGACGCGCACGGTTATGCGGTAAAGAATGCAAAAACTCTCAAAGAGATTATCTGAAATCTATAATATCCTATATAAAATCTATGGCCCGAGAAACTGGTGGCCTGCGGATTCTCCGTTTGAGGTAATAGTCGGAGCCATACTTACCCAGAATACATCCTGGGAGAATGTTGAAAAGGCGATAGCGAATCTAAAGAAGAAAAGGAAACTTTCGCCAAGGCAGCTTTATAGGATAAAAATATCGGAATTATCCTCACTTATTAAATCCTGCGGTTATCATAATATAAAAGCAAAACGCCTTAAAAGTTTTATAGATTACCTATTTAAAAATTATAAAGGCAGTTTAAGCAATTTTTTTTCAAATTCCACCGGCAATATCAGAAAACAACTTCTGGCCATCAACGGAATAGGGCCCGAAACGGCAGATTCTATTTTATTATATGCAGCAGGGAAGGCCGTATTTGTCGTAGACGCATACACCAAAAGGATATTAGAAAGGCAGGGATTGATAAAGCCCAACGCTTCTTATGAGCAGATCCAGCGACTTTTTGAAAACAACCTTCCTAAAAGGAGTAAACTATTCAATGAATATCACGCATTAATTGTTGAGCATGCAAAATGGGTTTGCAAGAAAAAACCAATATGTTCAGAATGCGCGCTTCGCAAATGGTGTAGTCTAATAAAAAATAGGGACAGGTACAATTAAAATGAAAGTTAGCACTAAATACATAGCATTAAAGACAAAAGGAAACGCCCATATAATAGATATCACCGGCCAGGTTAATAAGGCTCTTTCTGAAACAGACATGCAGGATGGCACTGTAACTGTTTTTGTTTCCGGCTCAACAGGGGGTTTAACAACAGTAGAATACGAATCCGGTCTTATAAAGGATTTAAAGGACTCCTTTGAAAGAATTGCCCCTTCCGATGTTTCTTATGCCCACGATGCTACCTGGGGAGACGCAAATGGCTATTCCCATATCAGGGCTTCTACCATTGGCGCTTCCTTGACAGTCCCGTTTGTAAAAGGTGAATTGACCTTAGGAACATGGCAGCAGATTATCTTTATAGACTTTGATAACAGGCCTCGTTCGCGTAAATTGATAGCGCAATTTATAGGAAAGTAGGGACGTTTCGTTCGTTTGGAAGTACCGTTTACGGTTCCAAAGAGGTAAATGTCCCCCAGCAAAGATTAGGGGACACTTACCCCTTTGGAACTGTAAACGGTGCTAATATTATGGATAATTTCAAAACATATTATAATAAGCTTAATGCTCAGCAAAGACAGGCTGTAGATACTACAGACGGCCCGGTTTTAGTCTTAGCCGGCCCTGGAACCGGCAAGACAGAACTGCTATCAGTCAGAGCAGCAAATATTATACATAAAAAGAGGGCCTTACCTGAAAATATACTCATCCTTACTTATACCAATTCAGCGGTAAAGGAGATGAAAGAACGCCTCGGTAAAATGTTAGGACCGCATGGTTATGAAATTGAAACCGGCACATTCCATAGCTTTGCCAATTCCATTATCCTTGAATCAGAAGAAGCAGCCAATTATATTCAGGATAAAATAGAAATAACCGATGTAGAAAAGATAAGGGCGTTGGAGTATATATTGGACCACACCGACGGCATAGATGCCATAAGGCCGTTTAAGGCGCCTTATTTTTACCACGGTGCCATAGAAACAAGAATCAGCGAATTAAAAAGAGAGGGCATAACCCCTGAATTCTTTGAGCAATATATTGAAAATCTAAAACCGGACGGAGTGTATATAGAGGAAAAACACATACCCCGCATAAAGGCCCTGGCCAAAATTTATAAATTATATGAATTTTATAAAGCAGGACAGAGTAAGGAAATTTTTGATGAAAGGGGTAGATATGATTTTGATGATATGATAATTATTGCCCTTGAAGCTCTGAAGAAAGAAGCGGACTTAAAAAAACAGATCCAATCTCAATATACATACATAATGGTAGATGAATATCAGGATACAAACGGGGCCCAGCTTGAACTCCTTTTTGCAACCCTCTCTTCTAAAAAGGCGAATATCTGTTGCGTTGGCGATGACGACCAGTCCATATACCGTTTCCAGGGCGCCAGCGTCGGCAATTTTAAATTATTAAAAAGCCGCCTCCCGGAAATAAAAATTGTTTCTTTAAAGGATAATTATCGTTCCACCAAAGAGGTAATAAGGCTTTCGGATAAGATTATATCCCAGCTTCCTTCCGACGAACGCACTGAAGCTAAGGAGTTGATTCCTCGACGAGATTTTAAGCGCAAGGAAATAAATTTCAGGCAATTTACCACTGATGAAGAAGAGCTTATCTTTATATGCGATAGAATAGAAGATATTAAGAAAGATATTGCGGCTTCGGACGAGTTTAGCGCAGAAGAAAAATCAAGGCCTTACAACAATATCGCAGTTTTACTAAGAAAACGGGAAGATATACTTAAGGTCATAGATACGTTTCAAAAAAGAGGGATTCCATATGCGACAGACGGCAAGGAGGATATAAGTTCAGAGAAGCGGGCAAGGCAGATGTTGGATGTTTTACAACTGGCCCATATAAAAGATACTGCTGATTATTCAGAGAAAGACGCCGCATTTTACAGGGTTATAACCAGCGATTACTTCGATATTCCTATGACTGATATTTTAAAGATTATCGGCAGGGTCAATCTTAAAAAATTGGCATACAAAGACAAATCCGGAGTTAAAAGGTTAGAATTTAGCGAGGTTACATTTCTTGGAGAATTTTTGAATAGTTTCTATGTAGAAAACTTAAAGTCTAATACTCCTCCGGAGATTAATGCGACTAAAAAACTACATATAGTTAAAGAATTAAAACTACAAAGCCCTGATAAATTACACAAAGCCGGCTGGGCGATTATGAAGTTATTTAAAAACGCTGAAAATTCCCCTACCCATGCCCTCCTGATGCATTTTATAGAAGATGTCGGATTGTATAAATATATTCTTGAAGAATACAATACAAATAAGATTCTAAGAATAAGAGATTTAAGGGCGCTGACTTCTTTTGTCAATATGATTAAATTAGCAGATTTATCAAGGCCCGGTTTGAGTTTATCAGATTTTTTAGAAGAGATAGAGACAAGAAAACAGCATAACATGGCTTTGCGTGGAAATCTGGTTACTGCTACTCAGGACGGGGTCAGGGTCTATACCGCGCATGGCACAAAGGGGTTAGAATTTCATACGGTTATTATCCCTTTTTGTTTGCAGGATAAAAACTGGCCTATAAGGCCGCGGGGAGAATTGATTCCGCTGCCACCGGATATGTTCCCGGCCAAGGAAAAGGTAAAAGATAAAACCTATATCAAAAGACTCAATCTTTATGATGAAACCAGGCTTTTTTACGTAGCATCATCCCGGGCAAAATCGAATATTATATACACAGCCAGCCCGACTCAAAATACTGTAACAAGCTCCTATATTGAAAATATCGGCTTAGATACTGAAAAGGCGCAAGGAGAGACGCAAGAAGAATCCCTTATGGTAAAATCCATTAAGCTTACAGATAAAAAGGACCCGTTTATAGGGACAGAAGGTGTCTTAAAAGATTTAATAGGAGACCTTTCGCTTAACCCCACCAGCTTAAATACTTATATAAAGTGCAAAAGAAAATTTTTATATAACAATGTGCTGATGCTTCCGGCGAAAAAGAATAAAAGTCTCATTTTCGGAAGCTGCGTGCACAAGGCCTTAGAGGATACCTATAGATTTTATAGGGAGGGGGGACGATTTCCCGATTTTAACTTTTTTAAAAAATCATTTATACAAGAATTAAGATTTCAAGGGGTTGAGAAGAGCATCTTCATTCATTGTGAAAGAAAATTGAATGATGTAAGAAGCTGGTTTAAAAAAGAATCAAAAAATCCAATAAAACCGATCGGCCTTGAGCAGAAATTATTGATCACTTTAGGGGATAATATCTTATTTACCGGAAAATACGATAAAAGCGAGTTTGAAAACGAGAAAGATAAAACCATAAGGGTGGTAGATTATAAAACCGGAACACCTGATTCCCATTTTAAAAGTATAGAAAAATTTACGGATTTAAACAGTGATGAATGCGATGGTTATTTAAGGCAGTTAGTCTGTTATAAGTTATTGTACGATAGAGCAAAAAGACAGAATAAAGGCAATAGAGTAATCTCGGGGCGCCTGGTATTTATTGAGCCGATAAAAAATGACTCTCCAAAATACGGTCTTAAAAAAGATGAGTTTAAAAATAAAGATGTAACTATCGCAGAAGATATGGCCAGGCGATTGGAAGAGATTATAATAGATTGCGCAAAAAAAATAAGAAATTTAGAATTTGAAAAATTGCCCGAGCCCGATAAGGACAAATGCGGCACGCAAAAGAATCAAAAGTGCGATTATTATGATATTTGCTGGGGGTGAGCGCTCAGCAATCGCCTATTCGCAGCACGCATTTTTTTTTAACGCATTTTGCTCACTAAGCAAAAATAACTCCTGAAGCCCTTCGGGCTTCGTCAGACACTATTTTTGCTTCGCTTTGGCAAAACACCCCGAGGGTGTTTTGCGTCGCTCATTTACATTAGCTCGCAAAATGCTAAAAAATGCTATCGCTGCTCATAGGCGATTGCTTCGCTTGAGGCGTTTTTAATAAGGAAGGGAAAACAATGAAGAAAAGGTCGGTTGTGGTAACAATATTTGGAATTCACACATAATTCACACATAATTATTGAAAATGGTATTGTTATATGATAGCATATTATAGGTGAATTTGTTATGGCATTGGGATTTTTTGGAAGCAAACAGGTAGTGCTGACACACAAAAAGTGGGCCAGTTCAAAGAAAACAACTCCTAAGAAACGCCGCAAAAGAAGAAAAATAGCCAAAAACATTAAAGCGATTTTTGGAAAATTTATATCGAGGCCGCTGAAGAAGAAAAAGATAAAGAAGCGAAATGCCCGTAGGGTAAAAAAAATACAAAAAACAACTAAAAGAAGAGTCCGATTAAAGAAAAAACCTAAAAAATTAAAAAGGTCTAAAAAACTAAAAGTCCCAATAGAAAGGAGGGGTAAAATGGTAGAGGAGAAACCCAAAGAGGCAGAGCCTAAAGAGGTGGAAATCGGCGAAATAACGCATTTCTTTCCACATGTAAATGCTGCTGTGATAAAGTTAAAAGACGCACTTACTGAAGGTGAAACAATACATATCAAAGGCCATACCACAGATTTTAAAGAGCAGGTCACCTCAATGCAGATAGATAATAACCCTATCAAAGAGGCAAAGAAGGGTGATGAGGTAGGTCTTTTAGTGAAAGACAAAGTGCGCGGAGGAGATATTGTATATAAGGTAACAGGATAAAAGCCTAATATATGATTAGTAAAGGGCTTAAATCGGGTTTTGTAGCGATTGTAGGCAGGCCCAATGTGGGCAAATCCTTAATCCTTAATTGGTTTTTTGGTCAGAAAATAGCTATAATTTCCTCCAAGCCGGAAACGACAAGGAATAATATCCGCGGCATATTAACTACTAAAGATGCGCAGGTAGTTTTTATAGATACGCCGGGTATACATAAAGCTCACCTTAGATTGGGAAAAGAGATGGTCAAGAAAGCAAAGGCCGTCTTGAGCGATGCAGACCTTTTATTAGTAGTAGTCGATGCAGCGTCAGGGATAAGGGGAGAGGACGAAAAATTGTTTGATTTAGTAAGCGATTCAAAAATTCCGTCCATAGCCCTGCTTAACAAAGTAGATATTATGAAAAGGTCAAAATTGCTGCCGATGATTGAGAATTTATCAACGGATTACTCATTTTTAGAGGTCATACCCATCTCTGCCTTAAGAGGCGATAATATGGAGGTTTTGAAAAATAAGGTTTTAGAATACTTGCCTTTCGGCGATAAATATTATCCCCAAGAGCCGATTACAGATCAAGATATCAACTTTCGCGTTTCTGAAATAATAAGAGAAAAGGCCCTTGAATTGACAAGGCAGGAGGTCCCTCATTCTATAGCGGTTTTGATAGAACAGATGACTCCTAGAAAAGACAAAGATATTATTTATATAAAGGCATGTATATACATAGAGAGGGATTCACAAAAAGCCATCGTTATCGGACGCAATGGCAGTATGATAAAACAAATCGGCAGCCTGGCAAGAGATGAGGTTGAAAAATTGCTTAACAAAAAGGTTTTTTTGGATTTATGGGTTAAAGTTTTAAAAAACTGGCGAAGCGACCCCCGGGCTATAAAAACGTTAGGATTGTAATAATGATGTTAAAAAGATGCGGGAATAAATGAAAGGTGCGGGATGAAACAGGTAAGAGTATATTCAGTAGCATTAATACCTCAATTAGGCCAATACCTTGTTACTTTAGAGGAGATAAACGGCATCAGGCTTATACCGATATGGGTAGGACCTGCGGAAGGAATGGCAATCGGCGCTAAGCTTGATGGGCAAAAATTTCCAAGGCCGATAACTCATGATCTTATGACAAATATATTAAATAAATTAAATGTAAATATAAAAAAAGTTACGGTAACCGACCTTAAAGACAGCACCTTTTACGCCATAATAACCCTCACCGTTAACGGAAATATAATAGAAATAGATTCCCGCCCCAGCGATTCCATTGCCCTGGCCGTTAGAACCAATTCCCCGATTTTCGTAAATGATATTGTTTTTGAAAAATGTCCGGTTATTCAAAAACCAATCACCGAAAAAGAATTAAAGGATTTCAAGAAGAATCTTGGGAATCTAAAGCCTGAGGATTTCTTCAAGGCCTGATATGCAAGATACCAATTTAGAGAAAGCCAGGAGATACTCAAGAACAAAGCATAACCTCGCTCTTTTTGAAATAGGATTTACGCTCGTCTTTCTATTAACGGTTCAATTCAGCGGCTTATCTTTTAAATTTAAATCCATTGCCGATTATTTTAGCTCAAAAGAAATTATCATAATAGCTATCTATGCAATTATCTTAAGTGTCTTTTTTAACATCTTTGTATTCTGGTTAGATTTTTTCAGTGGTTATAGGCTAGAGCATAAATTCGGCCTTTCCCGCCAGAATTTTTCATCATGGCTTAAGGATTACTTTAAAAGGATATTGATTGGCGGATTATTATATCTTGTAATGCTCGAAGTCTTATATATTTTCATAAGGAACTTCTCTTACACCTGGTGGCTGTGGGCCTCTATTTTCTGGCTCTTCTTTGCCCTTCTTATTGCCAAGATATTTCCCATATTTATACTTCCGTTGTTCTATAAATTAGAGAAGTTAGAAGACCAGGATTTAAAAGATAAGCTTCTTGCCCTGGCTGAAAAAGCGCGTATTAAAGTTATAGATATATACAGAATAGGACTCGGAGCCAAGACTAAAAAGGCAAACGCTGCATTGGCCGGTATCGGTAAATCAAAACGGATACTGCTATCAGATACTCTTTTGAGTAGTTATTCGCCGGAGGAGATAGAAGCAACCCTGGCCCATGAATTAGCCCATTATAAATACCACCATTTCTGGAAACTCATTCTGTTTAGTTTAATAATAACTATACTTGCTTTTCTCTCAGTGTACTTATCTTATGACATTATACTTAATAATATAATAAATTTGCCGGTTTACGATATAAGCGCATTTCCGGTATTAGCGTTTATATTTACCTGTTTTAATTTAATAGTCACGCCGTTGCAGAATGCAGTCAGCAGATATTTTGAATCGCAGGCAGATGCAGAAGCAATAAAGTCGACAGGAAGGCCTTTAGCATTCATTTCGCTTATAGAAAAACTGACCAGACAGAATCTTTCTGATCCTGACCCGTCGAGGATAGTCGAGATATTTTTCTATGACCATCCCCCGGCTTCCAGGAGAATAAATGCAGCGAAGGCAAAGATTTAGCCCTCCCCACTCCCCGTTTTCACGGGGACAAGTTTACCCCCGCGAAAGCGGTGGTGGTGATGGAATTGATATTTTTTTAGAAAAATACTTGCATAGACGGTAATTTTATGTTATATTTTATAGAGCGTAGAAGAAGAAATCGGTTTGCTATTATTACAAGCATAACTGATTATATTAGTTAAAGGAGGTGAAAAGTGAAGAGAGTATTTATAATAGCACTAGTAACTGCTATAATCCTTGGAATAACGCTTCCTATGGCAGCCGAACCTATAAAGATAGGAACAGAAAAACTGGAACGCGGCGGGAAGAATATAGTTTTAGGTTGGACAGAAGTACCGGATGCTATAATCAAAGTTACCAAGGATACCAACAACCCATTTTTAGGCATTACTGTGGGTTTAGTTAAAGGTGTTCTTAACGCCTTTGCCAGGACCGCTTCCGGAGCATTGGATGTTGCCACGTTTCCTCTTGACTCAAATAAACCGGAACCCTTAATTAAACCAGAGATGATTGAGGTGGCAGAATAGGCTGGGACTAAATAGCTTATATTGGCTCGGCGGAAGATATAGATTGTTTATAAGGGAGGGGGCTATCTTTAAAGATAGCCCTGTTCTCTTTATACCTATTTTTACACCGGGTAGGTGTGGTAAGCGAATCCGGCCTACTTACTACACCTACGCGGTGTTACTGGCATGAAACAGATATCGGTTATAGGCAGTAGTGTGTGCGATGAGACAGAGGCTAAATTGGCAGAGGAAGTTGGCGCTGAAATAGCCCATTCCGGCGCCGCTCTTATTTGCGGAGGCATGGGCGGAGTGATGGAGGCCGCTTCTCGCGGAGCTAAAAAGGCAGGAGGCACTGTTGTAGGGATATTGCCGGGATTAAAGAGCGCAGAAGGCAATTCTTATACCGATATCAGTATCCTTACCGGCATGGGAGACGGCAGAAATATTATAGTAGCTTCCTCCGGAGATGCAGTCATAGCTATTGGCGGTGAATTTGGCACTCTTTCTGAGATTGGTTTAGCCCTTAAAAATAGAAGGCCGGTAATCGGTTTAAATACTTGGCCGTTAAATGTTAAAGACTACTGTAAAGGAAAGGATATAGTTGTTGCAAAAACTGCTAAAGAGGCTGTTTCATCAGCCTTGAGGTTAATAAAATGAAAAAGACATTTTTAATTTTTATATCCTTGATAATTTTGATAAGTCTGTCAACTTCTACTTGTCTGGCCCAAGAATTTTCTTTTGCCATAAAAGAAAATTACTCTCCAACGGTTTTTCATATTACAGTCGCTTTTGCTGAAATCAGAGAGCGCATTATAAATTGCGATGATGTTTTAATAAAATGTTTATTTAAGATACCAAAACCGCAGCGCTCTGATATATTTAAAACAATAGATGGAATTAACAGGTCTATTGCAGAAACATCAACCTGCCTGTAACCGGTTAGAAAGTTTCAAAGGTTCCAAAAGTTTAAAAGGTTTAAAATGGGATGGCTTTTTTAACTTTTATAACTTTTTAACTTTTATAACTTTTTAAACTATTTTATAACTAAGGAGCAATAAAATGAGCCTCTTCCTTTTTTTAATTGTTATAGTAGTATCTTTCATAGCCATAAAAGTCGGTGCGGTCGCATTTGAGATTACAGGGCTTAATCCAAAGCAAGCCAGATTTCAGGCCCTTTCTGCGTTTACCGGAACAGGTTTTACTACCAAAGAAGCGGAATTGATAGCCGCTCATGACCAGCGCAGAAAGATTGCATCTGCATTAATGGTACTCGGAAGCGCAGGATTGGTAACCCTCATCGCTACTTTGGTCAGCTCAATTAGCGAAGGGGCATCGTCTCCTGTCTTTTTTATACCGCATCTTAGTAAATTTATACCTATTTTTCTTATCCCCTATATTAATTTTATCCTTATTTTAATAGCCCTTTTAATTGTTTATAAGGTAATAACTTATGCAAAAATCGGCGATTATATAATGAAGAAAGCAAAACAAAGAATGTTGGATAAAAAGATAATAAAACCTGTATCGTTTGAGGAGTTTTTACTTACCTCAGGCGGATATGGTGTATCGCAGATAGAGATTCGCAAAAATAATCCCTTATCGGGCAAGACATTGTCAGAATCGCAATTAAAACGACAAGATATATTAGTCCTTTCTATTGAAAAGGAGGGACAATATATTACTAACCCATTAGCAGGGGTAAAAATTAACTTAGGCGATAAGTTAATCTGTTTTGGCAGGTTGGATAATATGAGAAAGGTTGCCTGCGTGTCTGAAGAAGTGAGCTAAATAACGAAACTTATGAGCAAAAGAATATATCTTTTTATATTTATTATCCCCGTAGTTATTTTCTTAGTCTTTACAACAGGGGCGTCATCGCAAGAAAAACCAAAGCTGGTCTACCTTGTAACTATAGACGACTATATCATAAATCCTGTTGTTGAAGAATATATTTCTAATACAATAGGATTGGCACAGCGCGACGGCCAGTGCCTCATAATCCAGCTGGATACCCCGGGCGGTTTATTAAGTTCGACCAGAAAGATAGTAAAAGAGATTATGGCCTCCAAAGTCCCGGTGGTAGTTTATGTTTCGCCTAAAGGCGCCCGGGCCGGGTCAGCAGGTGTATTTATAACTATATCTTCGCATATTGCAGCGATGGCCCCGTCTACCAATATAGGAGCTGCCCATCCGGTGCAGATGGGAGAGAGGAAGTCCACTTCGGATGTAATAAAAGAAATAATAAAATATTTTAAAAAAACTGAAGAGGATAAAACACGAAAAAATAAAAAGGTAGAGCCCATTAAAGAAGAAAAGGATATTATGTCCGAGAAAATTATGAGCGATACCCTGGCCTGGGTGAGCACCATTGCTCAGACCCGTAAAAGAAACGTCGATTGGGCAAGAAAAGCGGTCTTAGAGAGCGCCTCAGCAACTGAGACAGAGGCTTTAGATTTAGGAGCAATCGATTTGATAGCAGAAGATGTCGATGATTTACTGATTAAGATAAATGGCAGGCGCGTAAAGGTAGATGATAAAGAATATAAACTTGCGACAAAAGATGCAGAAATCGTAAAGATAGATTTAGATAAACGCCAGCAATTTTTAAATGTTATCACAAATCCGACAATCGCATATATACTTATGATTCTTGGTTTTTACGGACTCTTATTTGAGTTTACCCATCCCGGCATTGGTTTTCCCGGAATAGCAGGCACCATAGCTATAATTTTGGGCTTTTACGGATTGCATACCTTGCCGACCAATTATGCCGGCGTTGCTTTGATTATATTGGCCTTTATATTATTTATTGCAGAGATGCAGGTACAAGGTTTCGGCCTGCTTGCTCTGGGCGGGATAATATCTATGGTACTGGGCTCTGTTATATTAATAGACTCACCTTATGCGTTTATGAGGATTTCTATAAAGGTAATTATTCCTGTAGTGGTTGCTACTGCAGCTATTACCACATTTTTAGCAGCAGTTGTTATAAGGACGCACAGGCGCAGAGTAAAAACCGGCGCAGAGGGACTGATAGGCGAACAGGGCAAGGTGATAAAGAGCTTAAAGCCGAAAGGAAAGGTGTTTATACACGGCGAGGTATGGAACGCTATTTCTAAAGAGCCCATAAATAAAGGAAAGACAGTAGAGGTTATAAGGGTAGAGGGGATGAAGCTGATTGTGAAAGGAATTTAAAAAGGAGGAGCAAGATGAATCCAGTATTGATAGTAATAGGTTTGATAGTTGTTTATATTATCAACTCAATCAAGATATTGAAAGAATACGAAAGAGGGGTAATATTTCGCTTAGGCAGGCTTCTGCCGCATCCGAAAGGGCCTGGGATAATCCTCGTCTTTGCCCCAATCGATAAGATGGTCAGGATAAGCCTCAGGTTGATAACATTAGATGTCCCACCCCAGGATATCATAACAAAAGACAATGTATCAGTGAAGGTAAATGCCGTAGTTTATTATAGAGTGATGGATGCTAACAAGGCTGTCAATGAAGTTCAAAATTACAATTTTGCCACCTCTCAGATGGCACAGACTACATTAAGGAGCGTAATAGGACAGGGAGAGTTGGATGCTTTACTTTCAGAAAGAGAGAGAATCAATAGTGAGATTCAGGAGATTTTAGATAAACAGACAGACCCCTGGGGAATAAAGGTCTCAAATGTGGAAGTAAAACATGTAGATATAACTGAAGAGTTAAAACGGGCAATGGCGAAACAGGCCGAGGCAGAAAGAGTAAGGCGGGCCAAGATAATAGCTGCTCAAGGCGAATTCCAGGCAGCAGAAAAATTGGTTGCAGCGGCAGAGAAGATGCAGGCTCAGCCTATGTCTCTTCAGATGAGGTATCTTCAAACATTGGCAGATATTTCTGCTGAGAATAACTCTACCATAATTTTTCCTATCCCGATAGATTTATTTAAGGTCTTTATGGAGAAGAAGTAAATAAATACAGACGTTTACAAAATTGTTCGGGAAAGTGTCTCAGTTTTGTTCGGGAAAGTGTACCCTAAAGACTAAAATCGTCCAAAACCTTATTAAAAATTGGGACAGGTACAATTTTTCTCGCGTTTAATAGCTAAAAATTGCACCTGTCCCATTTTTACAATGTGGTTAGTATATACTTTAATAACAGCCTTTTTATTGGCGACTTCCTCATGCATTGCTAAAATTGCTATGCGGGGAAATGACGAATATATTACAGGCTGGTTGCGTTTGATATTTGCCTGCCCTTTTTTATTGTTATTGCTATTTTGGATACAAATCCCAAAATTAAATTATATATTTTACCAGACGATTCTTATATTAATACCATTTGAAATATTTGCTTACATACTCTTTCTTAAAGCTATTAAGATCTCGCCTTTATCTTTGACCATGCCATTTTTGGCCATAACCCCTGCGTTGGCAATAATAACATCATCAATAATTCTAGGGGAGGAGCTATCTGCCATTGGCACAAGCGGCATTCTGTTAGTTGTTGTCGGTGGCTATGTTTTAAATATAGAAACCATTCATTTAGGAATACTCGGGCCAATAAAGGCAATTTTAAAAGAGAGAGGTTCGATGTATATGATAGCAGCAGCCTCTATCTTTAGTTTAACTTCGGTGCTAGGCAAGCGAGCCATAATTCATTCCAGTCCCATGTTTTTTGCAATAATATATTTTCCAATTATATTGCTATTTTTGACACCATTGATCTTTATAAGACACAAAAGGGGTTTGATTAGAATTAATCCCTCTAAAAAGTATTTTCTCATCTTTTTTGCGCTAGGAGTTATGTTTGCTCTTTCTTGTATCTTTCATTGCATAGCAATTTCAATGACAGACGCAGCTTATATGATAGCTGTAAAAAGAAGCAGCTTGTTTTTCGGAGTTATATATGGAGCTGTTATTTTTAAAGAAACCAACATAAAAGAAAGATTGTTCGGCGCAAGCATTATGTTTTTAGGCATCATCTTAATTGCTTTCGCCTAAAATACAGACGTTTACCAAGTTGTTCGGGTAACTGTCTGAGTTTTGTTCGGGTAAGTGTACCCTAAAGACTAAAATCGTCCAAAACCTTATAAGGCGATTCCATCATATTTCTTTCTCTATAGCTGCTCCATATATATTCATGGGGGCTTTCGACTAACCCAGCCCTTACCGGGTTAAGTTCAACATAATTTATGCAATCTATTAGATATTTATCTTTCACAATAAGCTTGCTCTTAAATCTATCCTGCCAAAGATGCCCTACCTTGTCATATGTTTTGTTAAAATATATAACATAGGACCTGTTTAATCCGTGCATAAATTTAGATAAATTCTTGCCAACCACCTCCCCAATTAAATGAACATGATTGGGCATAAGGCAATATCCATATAGCCTGAATTTATACTTCTTCTTGTATTTTATTAGCATACCCATATACCTATGGAAATCTTCGTCTGCCCTAAAGGTTTTTTGTTTCCGATTCCCCCTTGTCATAATATGGTAACAGCCCTCATCCACAATTAATCTTGGTCCACTTGGCATAATACACCTCCCCTTTTTGTTTTTTTTACTCCTCATATAAATAGACGATTTTTTTAGGCAAATTATTTCAAAAAAATGAAAAAAATTTAAAAGGGGACAGGTACCCGATTGAAAATAGGACAGGTACCCGAACAAAACCGTAAACGTCTGTATTTCCCTTGACTTTTTTAGATTTTAGTGTATACTTTATTATGTAAATAGTTAATATGATTAAATATTAGTGAAGTTGAATAAAATAGAGAGAAGATAAAATGAGCGATAAGGAACTTACATTGTTTGCAAAGCGGCTATCAGGTATACTTCCGGATATGATGGGAGAGTTTACAAAAGGACAGAAGAACGAACTAACCAGAGGCATAATCTCATTACCGCAGATGACCATATTGCAGTATCTTTGCAGAAGGAGAAGCTGTATTATGAGTGATATTGCAAACTCCCTTTCTGTCTCGATGAGCGGAGCTACAGGCCTTGTTGACCGGATGATAAAAAATAGATTGCTGAAAAGAAACCGCAGTAAAAAAGACAGACGCATAGTAGAAATAACCATTACTCCTCAAGGGAAAAAAGTGGCAAGATCAGTTATGCAGCAACAATATAAGATGATAAAAAAGATGTTCGGAAAAATAAGCAGGGATGAACGAAGAAAGTATCTCGATATATTAGAAAAGGTACATAAACAACTTGCATAATTAAGGAGCATAAAAGTGAGAAGGATATTTTGCTTAATTGTAATTTTTGTTTTTTTGAGTGTGCAAATTGGTTTTGCAATGGGCAGGGCTCCTGAGAGAAAACCAGGAAGCAGCTTCAATAAAGAGGCTTTTATAGAATCTGCAAAGACTGCTAAAGTTTTAAAAATCGGACTCATTGATTGCATTGCATATGCGCTTAAAAATAATTCAGAGATTAAAATAGAGCGAATTGAGCCTAAACTTAAAGAAGACGACGTAAAAATAGCAAAGGCAGCTTTTGAGCCGACTCTCGATGCCGATTATACGCTGCATGATAATACTGAAAAGTCCACCAGTACAGCTTACTCTGCAATCTTAAAAAGCAGAGATATAGATTTTAATGCCGGGATATCCGGAAAGTTAATAACCGGGACAGAATATGATATCGATTTCTTAAACAAAAGATATAAGAGCGGTGTAACCACCCAAAGGATGAACCCATATTATACTTCCGAACCAAAGATTACTATTACCCAGCCGCTTTTTAAAGATTTTGGCATCTTAGTCAACCGGGCAGATATTATTATTGCCAAAAACGATAAAACAGAAAGCGAAGAAGATTTTAAAGACACAGTTATGGACACGGTAAGCGAAACTAAAACTGACTATTATAACTATCTATATTACCTTGAGAATTATTCCATAGCCAAATCATCCTTAGAGCGCGCTCAGGGCTTATTGCAGATAAATAAGGCCAGATATGCCAAAGGCCTGGTAAGTTCAGTAGATTTATTGGAGACAGAGACCGCGGTAGCAAAAAGAGAAAAGGCCTTAATTACTGCCGAGTCAAATTTAAAAAAAGCAGAGGATGAGCTAAAATTGATCACTAATTTAGTGGATGACCCGAAGTTATGGAACGTAAAGATAGAATTGATAGATGCGCCGGAATTTAGAATCCAGGAGATTAATCTGGTTGAAAGCCTTCAAAATGCATTTATATATAGACCGGATTACATCTCAAACAGAATAGATTTAAAAAATAGAGATATAAAGATAAAGGTTGCAAAGAATGCGTTATTGCCAACGCTTGATTTAACAGGGAGTTTTGGCCTAAATGCTTTAGGCAAAGACTATGAGCAATGTTTGGATAAAATTGATAAAGATTATAGAGACTGGAGCGTCGGGGCTGAATTCAGTATGCCCTGGGGAGGGGACGATAGGGCAAAATATGATAAGAGAAAATTAGAAAAGGCCCAGGCCTTAATTGCTTTTAAAAGGTTAGAGCAGAACATCATTTTAGAGGTGAGGGATAAGGTAAGGGAAGTTGATATACAATATCGCCAGGTTCAGGTAGCCACGGTAGCAAAAGAGAAGGAGACTCAAAATTATCAAGCCCAAAGTGAACGATATGCAGCCGGGCAGATTAGCACTCATGATATGTTAGATTATCAGGATAAGTTAGCACAAGCAGAGCTTGATTATATTAAGGCATTAATTGATTATAATATTGCTATTATCAATCTCGATAAAGCTGAAGGTTTAACCCTTGTTAAAAACGATATATTGCTGGAGGAATGATGAAAAAAATCAAAAACCAAAAACCAAAAATCAAAATCACATATCAAAAATCAAAATTTTTGAATTTTGCATTGTCATTTTTCATTTTGATATTTGCATTTTGCATTTTATTAACAGGCTGTGGTAGAAGAGCTCCCCGGGAAATGGTAACTAAGCTACCGGTGAGTGCGGTAGAAGTGAAGCGCGGCAGTTTAAAAGAAACTTTATTTTATGTCGGCGATGTAAGGGCCAAAGATGAAGCAATAGTTTATCCTAAAGTAACCGGCAAAATTATAGAGAAACTTGCTAAAGAAGGGGATTCGATAAAAAAGGGCGATTGTTTAGCTTATATCGATAGAGATGAAATAGGCTTTCAATTTGAGAAGGCGCCTGTGGAGTCGCCAATCGATGGCGTTGTAGGCATGGTTTATGTTGATATAGGCGCGAGTGTTTCACCTCAAGAACCTGTAGGTTTAGTGGTTAACATGGATACAGTGAAAGTAAAGATAAATGTCGTAGAAAGAGACTTGCCCAAAATAAGAGAGGGGCAGATATCTCAAATTGAGGTAGATGCCTATCCCGAAGAAACGTTTGGTGGTGTAGTAGAGAGAGTGAGCCCGGTAGTAGATTTAACTTCCCGAACAGCTCTGGTTGAGATAGAAATTCCAAACCCTGAACATAGACTCAAGCCCGGCATGTTTGCCAGGATAAATTTATTAGTAAAAGAGAAAAAGGGCGCATTAATTATACCGAGAGATGCAATAGTAAAGGTAAACAGTTCAAATTATGTCTTTGTAGTTAAGGGCGACAACAAGGTGCACCAGCGAAAAATAGAATTAGGGCTTCACGAAAATAATAAATTTGAGGTGATAAGCGGGCTTAATGAAGGTGAATTTGTAGTTACGATGGGAAAGATTCGCCTTAAAGAAGGCGATTTAGTCGAGGTTATAAAATGAGGCTTCCGCAACTTGGTGTAAGATATCCTGTAACTACGACCATGATTTTTGTAGCCATGGTAGTCCTGGGTTTGGTTTCTCTGTCAAGACTCGGCCTTGACCTTATGCCGGAGATAGAGATACCCACCATATCAGTTTCAACTGCCTATCAAGGAGCAGGCCCTGAGGAGGTAGAATCTACAATAACCAAAATCCTGGAAGATAGACTTGCTACGGTTAAAGATTTAGATAGGATTGAATCCGGTTCTGCAGAAGGCGCTTCGTCGGTAAGGCTTAAGTTTGATTGGGGTACAGATTTAGCTGAGGCAGCCAATGATGTAAGAGATGTAGTGGATTTATCAATGAGACAGTTACCCGATGATGTGGACAGGCCCAGGGTATTAAAATTTGACCTTTCTATGATGCCCATCCTTGTTTTAGCAGTTACTGCCGAAGAAAGTTATCCTATACTTTATGATTTAATCGATGATAGAATTTGTGACCCGTTAAAGACCGTTCCCGGAGTTGCCGCAGCTTCTATGCATGGCGGGCTAGAGAGGCAAATTCTGGTTGAATTAGACCGCTCTCGCTTAGAGGCCTATAATTTATCAGTAAATCAGGTGCTGGATGCTTTAAGAAAAGAAAACTTAGATATCCCGGGAGGCCATATAAAGACAGGGATTAAGGAATATCTTATCCGCACCCCGGAAGAGATTGAAGTAGATGAGATAGGGAAGATAGTCCTGGCCACTACTAAAGATGGCGCTGCTGTTTATATTAAGGATGTTGCTACCGTAAAAGATGCCTTTAGAGAAAAGACTCAAGAGGTCAGGGTAAATAAAAAGCCCGGCCTTATAGTTATAATCCAGAAGCAATCCGGAGCAAATACAGTTGCTGTTGCAGAAAGGGTGTTTAGGAAATTAGAGGAGTTAAAGAAAAACTTGCCCCCTGATGTAAATATCGTTGTGGCAAGAGACCTCTCCGATTTTATTAAAGGGTCCATTGGTAATTTAAGCAATGCATTATATTTTGGCGGAATTTTAGTTATATTAATTATATTTTTCTTCCTGCGTAATTTAAGGGCAGGGATTATTGTTGCCTGTTCCATTCCTACATCATTAATAATTACCTTTTTCCTCCTTTATATGGGAGGTTATACATTAAATATAATATCGGTTTCAAGCCTTGCTATTGCTATGGGAATGGTGGTAGATGCAGCAATCGTAGTTTTGGATAATATCCATCGCCATAGAGAAAAGAAAGAAAGAGCTGAAGAGGCGGCAATCTTTGGCGCTTCTGAGGTAGGAAAGGCAATCACTGCTTCAACACTTACTACAATTGCTATATTTCTCCCGATAGTTTTCATTGGAGGGATTACAGGTATTATGTTTAAAGAGATGGCCTTTGTAATATGCCTGGCGCTTTTAATCTCTCTTTTTACAGCATTAACCTTGATTCCTATGCTAAGCGCAAAATTTTTACGTTTGGAGAAAGAAGAAGATAAAGGCAAAAAAATTATTAATAAATTTTATATTCAGAGTGGGAAATGGCTTAATAAATTAGATTCAACTTATAAAAATCTTTTAAGCTGGTCACTTTCCCATAGAAAGAGAGTAATAATAGGTGGCCTTTTAATATTATGTTTTAGTTTATTATTTTTACCCTTGATAGGCACAAGGTTTACGCCAGAGACTGACTCCAATATGTTTCGGGGAACAGTCGAGCTTCCGGTAGGAACAAGATTTGAAGAAACAGGCAAGGTAATGCGTTCAATAGAAGATATAGTTACTAAAGAAATTCCGGAGAAGACAGTTATGTTTGCCAGATGGGGTTATGGCGCTATTGGCATGGGAAGTGTGGCATTCGGGCAGGAAGGGTCAAATGTAGGCATGATAGGGGTAAGGCTTGTTCCTAAAGAACAACGAAAAAGATTGGCAAAAAGAATTGTTGATGAATTAAGGCCGCTTACAACGAAATATCCAGGAGCAAAGGTCAGATATAATACAGAAGACCCTTTAGCAGGTATGTTTTTTGCAGAAGGCAAACCTTTTGTTATAGAGATATACGGACATGATATGGATACAGGGATGGCTTTGTCTAAAGAGATAGCAGATGAATTGAGAGAGATAAAAGGCCTAGTTGATGTAGAGATTTCAAGAAAGATGGGCAAACCGGAATTGCAGATAAGGGTAGATAGAGACAAGGCATCCCATCTGGGCTTAAATATTTCTGACATTGGAAATACTATTGAAGTTTTTTTTAGCGGAGAAAAAGCTACCAAGTATAGAGAGAAAGGGAAAGAATATGACATCTTTGTTAGATTGCGAGAAGAGGATAGAAAACATATATCTGACCTTGAAAATAGTTTTATAACTTCACCGACAGGAAAACAGATTCGCCTTACCAGCGTTGCAGAGATAATAGAAAAATCCGGCCCTGTCAGCATAGAAAGAAAGAACCAGGAAAGGGTTATACGAGTAACAGCCAATCTTTCCGGTAGGGATTTAGGAAGCGCAGTTGGAGAGGCAAAGATGAGGCTTTCTAAGATTAAAATGCCTGAAGATTTTTTTATGGATTTTGGCGGAGAAAGAGAAGAACAACAGGAAGCGTTCAGGCTTTTGACCATAGCCCTTATTTTAGGTATGATTTTAGTTTATATGGTTATGGCTTCACAATTTGAGTCTTTCAGAGACCCTTTTATAATACTATTTTCTATACCATTTGGTATGGTCGGGGTGGTATTGGTGCATATAATCTTTAGGCAGACTTTTAATGTAGATTCGTTCATAGGCCTTATTATGATTGTCGGGATTGTTGTAAATAATGCCATTGTTCTTATCAGCTATATTAATATATTACGCGCAAGAGGTTTAGGAGTAAGAGATGCCGTTATTGAAGGCGGTAGAGCGCGTTTAAAGCCAGTTCTTATGACAACTCTTACTACCGTTTTTGGACTCCTACCCCTGGCTCTTTCGAGAGGTGAAGGCTCTGAAGAATGGGTTACTCTGGGCCTTACAGTTATCGGTGGTTTGCTGGTTTCTACGCTTATTACGCTGATATTCGTCCCGACGCTGTATTCTATTTTTGAAGAAAAGGCAAGGAAGGTTTAAAAGATGAAGATGGCAATGGTTTCTTATAACAGTGCTATAAATAGCGAGGTAATGGAAATATTGGAAAAATGCGGTATTGAAAATTATACCAGATGGACACAGGTTCAGGGTAAAGGAAAAGCCAGCGGCCCTCACATGGCTTCAGAGATTTGGCCTGGTGAAAACGCAGTTTTGTTTATAGCAGAAAAAGAAGGAAAAGTAGAAAAGCTTATATCTTATATTAAGGAATTAAGAAAAAGATTGGGCAAGGAAGGAATTAAGGCCTTTACCTGGAATTTAGAAGAGATAACCTAAAAAAGTTAAAAAAGTTCTCCTACCCCTTCGCTTTAGAAGTGCTGATTATGGTATAAGCTACGGGGCACTGCGAAAGACCAAAAAATTTTAAGATTTTTCTTGCATTTTTTTGCATGATGTGGTAATATTTGCACTTGCTTGAATTACATAAGCCCACCGAGAGGGGCCTGTTGGTTTTTCTCTTTTGCCGATGGGCCCTTTTTTTTGACTATTTTGCATGCAGCCTTCGCTTGCCGCTCGCAAAAAGAATCCTTCGCCTTCGGCGGAGGGCACTTTTTGCTCGCTGTGGCGAAAATTGCTCACTTCTTGCCTTTGTTTTCGCAATTTTTGACAGTCGCTCCGGCTTGGCATGCAAAAAAGTCACACTGTCGGTTAGACGTATTTTATGTTGAAAAAAGATGACTTGTATATTATTATATCCATACCATGCTTATCAAAACCGACAAAGATATAATAACTTCATATCTGGAAGACTATTCCAACCTCAAAGGCGGTTTTGCAGAAGCAGTAGCAATTCCTGAGACAGAATCTGAAATTATAAATTTACTAAAAGAAGCCAGCCGGAAGAAAACCCCGGTTACAATATCAGGAGCGGGTACGGGCGTTGCAGGCGGACGTATACCATTTGGCGGGATTGTGCTTTCTCTTGAAAAGCTGAATAAGATAATATCTATAGAAAAGCATGGCGCGAGAGGAAAAGCAGTTATTCAGGCGGGAGTTCCTTTAGAGGATTTCTTAAACGAAGTAGAAAAAAAGGATTTATTTTATCCGCCTGACCCTACAGAAAAGAGCGCCTTTATCGGCGCCAATGTTGCTACGGGCGCATCAGGGGCCAGGACCTTTAAATTTGGAACGGTCAGGGATTATGTTAGAAGATTAAGGATAATTCTATCTTCAGGAGATATTGTAGATATTAAAAGAGGCAAAATTTTCGCAGGTAAAGATAATATTTTAGAAATACCGCTTGCATCAGATAAAAGTATAAAGGTGGATATCCCTACATACAAAATGCCCAATACAAAAAATGCTGCCGGCTATTACTCAAAACCAGGAATGGATGCGATAGATTTATTTATCGGACAAGATGGAACATTAGGTGTTATAACCGAAGTTGAATTAAATCTTTTAAATAAACCCGACGGCATATTTGATTGTTATGCCTTTTTTGCAAATGATGAAGATTGCTTACAATTTATATATGAGGCAAGAAAGGCCATGGACGCTATGTCGTTAGAATATTTTGATGAAAATTCATTAAATCTTATACGTAGCAAACATCCCGAAATTCCAAAAGATATTAAGACAGCGTGCTTTTTCGAGCAGATTACAACCGAAGATAATGAAGATAAATTAATCACAGATTGGACATCTTTGATGGAAAAACATAAAGTCAATTTAGATAAAACCTGGTTTGGCCAGACAAAGAAGGAAAGAGACAGATTTCATGATTTCAGGCATGATGTGCCGGATACTGTAAATGAGATTATAAAAAGAGGAGACCGGATTAAAGTCGGCACAGATATTGCAGTTTCCGATGAGAAATTAGATGAGATGCTTTCATTTTATAAAACAAATCTTGCGAATTCCGGAATAGATTATCTTATATTCGGCCATATAGGCAATAGCCACCTTCATGTAAATATGTTGCCCAAAGACGAAGCAGAGCAAAATAAAGCCAGAGATATTTATATGCGATTTGTTAAAAAGGCTATTATCTTAGGAGGTACTATCACTGCCGAGCATGGCATAGGTAAAATAAAGCATGATTATCTTAAGCTTATGTATGGCGAAGAGGGAATTGCTGAAATGGTAAACCTGAAAAAGGCCTTAGACCCCGCGTGCATATTGGGCCTGGATAATATTTTTCCGAAGGAGCTATTAGCCTGATGGTTGATACATTGGATTCTCGGTTGGAGAAAATAGTTAAGCGTTTACCTGATAAAAAGGCCATTATATATTTTGATGGTACAAAATGGAATAGCCTATCGTACGCTGACTTTTATAAAAGAATAAAATCTACAGCAAATTATATTGTCCGGAATAGCATAGTTAGTAAATCTAAAATCGCAATTATTCTGGGAAATTCCCCGGAATGGGCAATTGCATATTTTTCTATTATCTATGCAGGATGCATCGCTGTCCCTATTGATGTTCAGGACTCATCTGAAAATATAAAAAACATATTAATCGATAGTGATGCCTACGGAGTGTTTATATCAGATGATTTTTTTGATAGGTTAAGGCCCGCTATAGAACCGCTGGATTTGAAAAGACTCCGAGTAAAAAGGGGACGGGCCCAAGTTTTGCTGACAGGGACAGAAAGGCAAAATTGGGACAGTCCCCTTTTTACAGATATTGCATCCTTACTCTACACCTCGGGCACAACTGCGGCTGCTAAAGGTGTTATCCTTACCCACAAAAATTTTATTTCAGATTTTGATTCTATAAACTTAACAGGCCTATGCACAGAGAAAGATAGAATGGTCTGTTGCCTGCCGCTCTTTCATTCCTATCCATTTATGGTTAACTTAGTTTTGCCGCTTTTAACAGGCGCTACAATAATATTTTCTCCATCGCTTAAAGGGGAAGATTTGCTCAGTTCAATAAAAGACAACAACGCCACTATATTAATAGGTGTGCCTGAGTTTTTTGCTATGATATATAAAAAGATATTTCAAAAGATAAATTCCGTCAATATATTATTGCGGGCGCCTATAAATGTTTTATCGGAGCTACTTTGGCTATTACGCAAAAAGACAGGACTGAATTTATCGAAATTATTATTTAAAAAAGTACATAGCGCATTTGGCGAAAATTTAAGATTTTTTGCATCCGGTGGCGCAAGACTCGACCCGGTTGTTGCAAAAGGACTTTTTAAATTAGGTTTTAAAATATTAGAAGGCTATGGATTGACCGAAACTTCGCCTGTTGTAACTTTTAATCCTATAAGCAAACCCAAAATCGGCTCTGTCGGTATCCCTGTCCCCGGCGTTGAGGTAAAGATAGACAAACCTTCACCTTCTGGCATAGGAGAGATATTGATTAAAGGCGGAAATGTTATGGCCGGCTATTACAAAAAACCGGAGCAGACTAAGGAGGCAATAAGAGAAGGCTGGTTTTATTCCGGAGATTTGGGTTATAAGGACGAAGACGATTATGTTTTTATTACCGGAAGAAAAAAGGAACTGATAGTTCTAAGTTCCGGCAAAAATATATATCCTGGAGATATCGAGGCCTATTATAAAAGGTCTGAATTTATAAAAGAGATATGTGTTTTTGATCCTGCTGCGTTTGGGAAATCAGAAACAGGTATATTTGCGCTGGTAATTCCGAATATGGATACATTTAAGCGTTATGGAGAAACAGATATTGATAGAGTGGTGCGCGGAAAGATAGAAGACTTATCAAAGGCGACAGCCCCTCATACAAGAATAACAGACTTTCGGATAAGTTTAGAGGAATTGCCAAAGACCCGCATGGGAAAGATAAAAAGATATAAAGCGCAACAGATTTTCAAAAGGCTATATCAGGTAAAAGTATATAGAAAACCAGTGCCTCTGACGGAAGGGGAAAGGATAGTTACGCAACATCCTGTATTTAAAGTGATTATTAATTATATGAAGTCAGAGAGAAAATTTGAAGGCGAAATACGACCCGGTGATAGTCTTGAATTAGGGCTGGGACTGGATTCTTTAGGTAGAATCGAGTTATTGAGCATGCTTGAGGAAGCATTTAATATAACTATACCTCAAAAAACAGCAGCAGGGTGGTTCACATTAAAAGATGTTGTAGAAGGAGTAGATAATTTAACAAAACGGATTCCTTCTAAAGAAATTTTAGAAAAGGCAGTTATTACTGAAAAGAAATTTTGGGAAGAGTTGCTTAAAAAGCTTCCGCCCGTTGCGTTACTTAACAAGATAGATATTGCTCCAGCGGTTCATATAAAGATATTGACATTTTTAGTGGTAAAGCTGATGTATGCCTATTTTAGAGTCTTTTATAAATTGAGAATGTACGGCAGGGAAAACATACCAGAGCATGGACCTTACATACTTTGCGTAAACCACACTAGTTATTATGATGCATTTTTAGTAGCTGCGTCAGTTGCATTTAAGAGCGAACTTAATCTTTATTTTATGGGGTTCAGGGGGTATTTTGAGGTTCCAATAATAAAAAATACAATAAAGGCAGGGAGGATTATACCAGTAGACACAGCAAAAGACCTTCTTCCTGCAATGTGCGCAGCATCTTATGTGTTAAGGCATAAGAGGAGCCTTTGTGTCTTTCCGGAGGGTGAAAGGCCTATTGATGGAAAGATGAAAAAATTTAAAAAAGGAGTTGGAATACTTTCTAAAGAGCTAAATATCCCTCTTGTTCCTGTAGTAATAAAAGGGGCATTTCAGGCCTGGCCCAGAAATAGAACCTTTCCAGGCATTTATCCGATACAGATAAATTTTGGCAAACCCTTAGATCCAAAGTCGTTATTGGAAAAAGGCTACCAGCTCAAAGCAGAGGATGATTATCAGGCAATCACCCTTGGCATAAAAGATGCTATGCTAAAAATGCTTTAGGGACGTTTCTGAACTTGTTCGGGAACCTGCCCTAAATTTGTTCGGGAACCTGTCCCCGGGGACAGGTTCCCGATTGGAAATGGGGCAGGTTCCCGAACAAAACCGGAAACGTCTCTAAGAATTTTATTGCAGGTTGATGACTGTTATAGTAGAATAGCAAAAATGGGTAAAAATCCCGAAATAACTATTACAAAAGCAAAACCTTCGGATTTGCCTTATATAAAAGAAAAGATTAAAAAATACTGGCTTGACGGTAGGAATATCTCGGTCGAGCAGTTTTTTGTAGCAAGAAACAAAGAAGGCAGGCCAGTAGGCTTTATAAGATATTTTGAGTATCCTACATTTTATGAACCTTCCACAATGGGGGTGGATTACTATTGGAGAGGCAAGGGTATAAGTTCTATGCTCTTTGAGTATGTTCTCTCACTTATTAGCAAAAATAAGCCCGTTTATATTGTAACCCACATCCCTAAATACTTCGAAAGATATGGTTTTGAATATACCAATAATTATCCTCCTGAAATAGAGGAGAAGATAAAACAAGTTTGCAGGCTTGATAGAAGCAAGTTGCATGTGATGTCTTTAAGAAAAAACAGATGAGATTTTTTATAAGTGACCTTCATTTAGGTGATGGTTCCAAAGCAGACGATTTTCACTATACAGATGAATTTTTAGGATTTCTTGATTTTGCCAAAGACAATTGTGAAGAACTTATAATTGTAGGCGACCTTTTTGAATTATGGCAGTGTGATTTAGACAAGATAATATTCTATCATCATAAGGTAATAGAAGGATTGCTTAGCTTTGCTAAAGAAAGAAGATTTGTTTATATTATAGGAAACCACGACCATATTCCCTTTGTCAAATATATAGATTCCAGCATTGATGTCGCATTGAAATACAATGATGAAAAAATCGGTTTGCATGCAGAACATGGAAACCAATACGATGTATTTAACCGTTACAAAGACCCCACGTTAGCTGCTAAAAATCGATGGGGCAGGACAGCTTCTTATATTTGTGGGTGGACAGAGAGAATAATTCATCCTGATATTGATGAGTGGACAGCTAAAGTAATGGAGATAAAAAATAAGGTCCTGCCCTCTAGCGCAGAATACATAAAAAGAGGCGGGGATTTCTCAGAATACGAGAGGGCTGCTATGGCCTTAATCAACAACGGAAAGAAAATAGTGATTTTCGGGCATACCCATATGGCAAAAATGGTTAAATTTGAAAAAGGCATTTATGCTAATTGTGGGGCCTGGTGCGGTTCCGTAAAACCTACATATGTTGCAATTGACGGCGAAAAGGCTGAATTGAAAGACGGCATTAAACATTCAGTAATAAGGAGAGAAAAATGGGCCCTATAATAAATATCGAGATGCTGCCAGAAGAGATAAGAAGGAAAATCCGTAAGTACTCCCGGCAATTGCTTAAAATTCATGGCGACAATATCGTATCAATTTTTATATATGGCAGCGCCACAGGAAGAAACTATATTCCGGGAAAGTCCGATGTCAATATGGCAGTAATTTTTAAGAACCTTGAATTTCCCGATTTAAAAAAGTCTCTCAAACTTGTTTCTTTTGGCATAAGCAAGAGAATAGCCGCCCCTTTAATGCTAACAGTAAGGCATATGCAAACTTCAACTGATGTATTTCCAGCCGAATTTTTAGAAATGAAAGATAACTATTGCCTGCTCTATGGACAGGATTTGCTCAAGAACCTTCCTGTTGATGAATCTAACATAAGATTGCAATGTGAGCAACAACTTAAGGGTAAATTGATAAGGATGAGAGAAGCATATTTAGAGATAGGCCTAAGGAAAAAAGGCATAGATGCGCTGTTGAAAGAGTCTCTTAATTCACTCTTTCCAATATTCAGGGGGCTCCTGCGTTTAAAGACAGCCCAAATGCCATCCACTGATAAGGAAGAGATAATAAATAGCCTTGGTAAAAATTTCGGAATAGACCCAGTTGTTTTCTTAGCAATATTGCGAGATAAAAAAGACGACGACAAAATAGGCTCGCAGGATGTGGAGCCATTTTTTGAAAAATATATCCAGGAGATTGGAAAGCTTGCAATTGTAGCAGATGAGTTAAAGGTTTAAAAGCGGTTTGTCATTCCCGCTTTCACGAGAATGGCATTTTTGATGAAGATAAAGACGTTTTTTATATTGATATTATTGTTATCTATAGCCCTTGCAAACTTTGCATATGCGCAGCAGCAGGAACAGGAAGAGGCCAGAATGCCTGCTTTTCGCGGGTATGTGAATGATTTTGCCAATGTTATAGAACCTGCCGATGAACAAACCATCGAGGCATTAGCACAAGAATTAGATACAAAGACCACTGCCCAGATTGCAGTTGTGACCCTTGCCACCACGAAACCATTGACAATTGAGCAATACGCAGTAGAACTTTTTGAAAAATGGGGCATAGGCACGAAGGCCAAGGACAACGGTGTACTTATTTTAATGGCAGCTAATGATAAAAAGGTCAGGATTGAGACAGGTTATGGTTTAGAGGGGGTCATTCCGGATGCAATAGCACATCAGATTATAAGCCAGATTATGATACCGCAATTTAAGCAGGGAAATTTTAGCAAAGGTATTGTTCTTGGGGCTATTTCTGTTGCGCAACTTGCAGCTAAAGAATATAATGTCAAGCTTACAGGTGGTGCAGCTTATGCTAAGGCGGCAAGAGTAACTCCAGTTTCGCCTGCAGCAACACTGCTGCGTTTTTTAATGACATTATCATTCTTTATTCTTATATTTGGATTGCGTTCCGGACTTTTGTTCTATTTTATACTTGGCGGTATGGGAAGAAGAAGAGGCGGGATGTGGTATGGTACTGGTTATCATGGAACAGGTGGCGGCTTTAGTGGAGGTTTTGGAGGTTTTGGCGGCGGTCTATCCGGCGGAGGAGGAGCAAGCGGAGGCTGGTAAAAGGAGGTAAGAGATAATGAAGAAATGGTTGATTGTATTAATTGTAGTCGGCATAGTATTGGTTATACTCGCAGGATGGTTTATTGGCGGATGGAACAAAGTAATTGTGCTGGATCAGAAGGTTTTGGAAGGGTGGGCACAGGTTGAAAACCAGTTACAAAGGAGGATTGACCTTATCCCTAATCTGGTAAATACGGTTAAAGGCTATGCAGCGCATGAAAAAGAACTTTTTACCAGAGTGACAGAGCTTAGAAGCCAGTGGGCTAAGGCCCAGACTAGGGGAGAGAAGATAAAAGCTGCTGAAGGTTTAGGCGGCGCCTTATCAAGACTGCTTTTAGTAGCTGAAAGATATCCTGACCTGAAAGCAAGTCAGAATTTTTTGACTCTACAGGCCCAATTGGAAGGCACAGAAAACAGAATTGCGGTTGAAAGAAACAGGTATAACCGGGAAGTTAGGGCATATAATACTTATGTAAGGAATATCCCGGGCGTCTTTTTTGCATCGCTGAGAGGTAAAAAAGCGGCTGAATTCTTTGAAGCAGAGGCAGCAGCCCGCGCGGTGCCGAAGGTGGAGTTTTAGTAACAGAAGGGGACACCCTGCAGCACAAAAAAGTCTGAAATATACGCATCTTTTTTGTGCTGCAGGGTGTCCCCTCCACGAGAATGAAGAAGCTTCTTATATGGCTTTTTATATTCTTGCTCATAGCTTCCTTTATAGCTTTTAAGGCAAGAAACGCGATACTTAAGTCAATTTTGGTAAATTCTGTCAAATCATTGACCGATCTCAGAATAACCGTCGAAGATGTTAATGCCGATATAGGGCAGCATAATATCGATATAAAGCATTTGAGATTATATAATCCCGCCGGCTTCGAAGAAGGCGTTATGGCAGATATACCCTTCGCCTACCTTGATTATAATCTCGGGGCTGCTATACGGCGAAAAGTCCATTTTAATATTTTAAAGATAGATTTAAAGGAACTGTTCATTATAAGAAACCGAGCCGGGCATCTAAATTTTATGTCTATAAAGAGCCTTCAAAAACCCGGCATGCCAACAGGAAAAAAGACAGGCGCTTTTAAAATAGACAAGCTTTCCCTTTCTGTCGGGAAAGTTATATACAAAGATTATTATAAAAACAGAGCAGCGATGATTAAGGTATATAATATAGGCCTTAGAAACCAGCTTTTCGAAAATGTAGATGACCCAAGGGTGCTGGTTAGCACCATTATGTATAAGGCGCTTATGCAAACTGACATATATCAGCTTATCAATTTTAACATGGATATACTAAAAGAAGATTTAACCGAGGTGATAGACAGGGGAGGGGCTATAATAAAAGAGTTTTCGCAGGGCGCCTCACGAACTGTCAAAGATACTGCAAAAGATATCAAAAAGACGATAAAAGATATATTCGTTAAGGAGAAAGAGTAAAATATGGAAAATAAAATAACATTAGATACGAATAATATAAAGCCATTTATCAACCAGAGCCAGATTGATTCAATTTTGGCGGAGATAATTGCTATTGATAAAAAGCTCAAAAAAGGCACAGGTGAAGGGGGAGATTTTTTAGGCTGGCTACGCCTTCCTTCCAATACAACTAAAACGCTCATATCTGAAATAAAAAATACTGCGCAAGAAATACAAAAAAATTCTGATATATTATTATGTATAGGCATAGGGGGCTCTTATCTCGGAGCCAGGGCAGGTATTGAGTTTTTATCTCCGCTCTTTCAAAGAAACGAGAAAAAACTTAAGATATATTTCTGCGGCACTAATTTGAGTTCGGATTATATGAAGGATTTATTAGATATTATAAACACCGGCAAGGAGTTATATGTGAACGTTATATCAAAATCAGGCTCTACCACAGAACCGGCTTTAGCTTTTAGAATTATATATGATTTTATGAAAAGACGTTACAATAAAAGGGAGATTACAAAACGGATAATTTTCACTACCGACGGAAAAAAAGGCCGCCTTAAAAAACTGGCTTCTAAAAAAGGGATCAGAACATTTGTTATACCCGATGATGTAGGCGGAAGATTTTCTGTTCTTACCCCTGTCGGCCTTTTGCCTATGGCCTGCGCCGGCATAGATATCGAAGGATTATTAAAAGGCGCAGCCTGTATGGAAAAATACATATTTAGCTGTAAAATAGAAGAAAACATTGCTTATCGATACGCAGGCATTCGCAATCTTTTATATAGGTCTGCTAAATTCATCGAGATATTAGCCGGCTTTCATCCGTCATTACATTATTTGCTTGAGTGGTGGAAACAATTATTTGCTGAAAGCGAAGGCAAGGATAACAAGGCGATATTTCCTGCTATAGCCGACTTTACTACTGATTTGCATTCACTCGGCCAATTAATTCAAGGAGGCAAAAGGAATATCTTCGAGACTTTTTTAATTATTGATAAGCCCTTTAATAAGATAAAGATACCGTATTTCAAAGAAAATTTTGATGAGCTAAATTATATTTCCGGCAAGGAACTTGATTATATAGATAAAAAGGCCTATCAAGGAACAGCCCAGGCCCATACCTCAGGCGCCGTGCCAAATATGACCATACACCTACCCGAAAGGTCGCCTTATTATCTCGGAGGAATATATTATTTCTTTGAAATAGCAGTAGCAGCCTCAGGGTATTTATTAGGCATAAATCCCTTCAATCAACCGGGCGTGGAGGCATATAAGAATAATATGTATAAACTGCTAAAAAGGCCTCGATAACAACGACATGAAAGCTGTAACTGCCGCCAAGATGAAACAGATAGATGCTGAGGCGATTAAAAGATACGGCATACCATCTATAGTACTTATGGAAAATGCAGGAAGGGCTGTTGCTCACTCAATCACTTCCTACCTTAAAGATAGAGCCAATACTGTAGCTATATTTTGCGGAAAAGGCAATAATGGCGGAGATAGTTTAGTATGCGCAAGGCATCTGATAAATAATAATTACAAGGCCCTTATCTATTTATTAGGGCTGAAAAATAAACTTAAAGTGGATCCGGCAATAAATATGAATATCCTTATCAAGATGAACCAAAAAATAACTGAGATTTGTGACATAAAAAGTGTTGATGCAATCAAAAGAAATTTCAAAGCAAACCTTGTTGTTGACGCTATATTTGGAACAGGCTTTAAAGGCGCCCCTGATATTCTTTCATCGGCTGTAATAAATTTTATTAATCAGCTTAATGTGCCTGTAATATCTGTAGATATCCCTTCGGGCTTAGATGCTACAACCGGCCAGATTCACGGTAGTTGCATAATAGCAGATGAGACAGTTACCTTCGCTTTACCCAAGAAGGGATTATACAAAAACAAAGGGCCAGAGATTTGCGGCAAAATAGTCGTTGCGGATATTGGCCTGCCAAATCTAAGATATGAAAAATAGCTTACAGCTTATAGCTTACAGCTTACAGCTATCTTGTTTATTTTTATTACTACCTGCAATTACATATGCAATGCCGACCGACGGCCCGATTTTACCCAGGAAGGGTAAATGGAAAATTGGCGCAGAAACCAATTTGCTTTTTGAAAAACAAATGAAGCGCCCTAAAGGAGATGTGGAAAGCCAGCAGTATTTTACTACAATTTCCTATGGGCTGTTTGACTGGTTTTCTCTGGACTTTAGATTAGGCTGCGGAAATCTGAAATTTGAGCCAAAGGATGCAGATGCAATCAATTATAATACCGCCTTTGCCGGTGGTTATGGTTTTAGAGCGAGGTTGACAGAGCCGGATAAATATGCTATAGACATGCTTTATGCTTTTCAGCATATTAGTGTTCACCCTGACCCCAGAACTGTCAACGGAATAAAAAATGAAATTTTCATGGATGATTGGCAAAGTTCGTTAATATGCGCTAAAAGATTTAATCTCTTATATCCCTATATGGCGATTAAATATTCTAAAGTTACCTTAAGCCGCATAACTAGCGAAAGAAAGGATAGGAAAAGAGCAGGTTCTGTTAACCATGCAGGTTTGGCTGTTGGCGCAGATTTTACATTCGACGAAAATTTAACTGCGAATATCGAAGGTCGCTTCTTTGACGAAGAAGCAATAAATGCAGGTTTGAGCTGGCGGTTTTAAAGAGAACAAAAGACTTCGTATCTAGTATCTCGTATCTAGTATCGCGTATCCCGTTTGACGATTCACGAGATACGAACAACGAGAGAAGAAACGATGTGGTAAGGAGGTGGTAAACATGGCAAAAGCAAAGATAATAAAGCAGCTGATGGTGACAACCCCGAATGAAGTAGGCACACTGGGTAGGGTATCCATATCCCTAAAAGATGCGGGCTTAAACATTTCTCATTTGTGCGCCTCTGCGTTAGGTGAACAGGCCCGATTTATGATTGTGGTTAGCAACCCCACGGAAGCTGCTCAGATTTTGGAAGGCATGGAACACGAAGTTTCGCAGGACGATGTGTTAGAAGTGGAATTTGAGAATGCCCCAGGAACTTTATCCCTGGTAGCAAAGAAATTGGGCGATGCCGGAATTGATATATTGTATATTTACGGCACAACCGGCGATGGCAGCAATGTAATAGGGGTAATGTCAACAAATGATAACCAGAAGGCGCTCAATTTAATAAACGGATAATCGACGGATAATCGAAAAAAATATTAATAGGCGCAAAAAACTCTTGACAAACATATCATTACTTGATAAACTTATTTTGAATGGAGAATTCTTAATTGAAAGGGGGTGAATAAGAATATGCGAATTAACAGAAGAACAAAGATTGCAATCTCCGGTGCATTAATATTATGCTTTATAGCAGTGGCCCTGCCAGCCGTTGCCGAGGAGGGTACTGTTGTTGAAAAAATGGGTAAAAAATTAGGTAGAGGCTTAGTGAATGTTGCAACAGGATGGATTGAATTACCTAAAAATATCTATGATACTAGCGTTGAGACAAACAATCCATTAATGGGCATAACATACGGCACGCTTAAAGGGGTTGGAATGACAGTTGTCAGAACCGGGGCAGGCGCTTATGATGTAGCAACATTTCTATTTCCACTTCCTGAGGATTATAAACCACTACTCGAACCAGAGTTTGTGTTTGAGGAAAAATAAGGTCATTTTTAAAAAGGCGGGTAAGGTTTATTTATAAAAGGATAAACTATCTCGCCTTTTTTAAAGATATTCAGAAAGAATAGCACCGCTTGGGAAAGCAGAAGGACAAGTGTCCACGTAAAGTGGACATTTGCTACCTTGCTTTCTCAAACGGTGCATATGCCTAAGGTGAGGTAAGTTTATGGTTGATGCAAGAGAACGTAGACGATATATTAGAACAGAAACACCCATACCTGTAGCCATTAGGATTAAAAGCGACGATACAATAGAGGAGATTCAGACTCAGTCAAAAAATATAAGCGCAACAGGGATGATGCTAGAAATTGCAAGAAAGGTTTCTCCTGATACATCAGTAGAATTAACCCTAACTCCGCCGGAGACTCCAAACCCGGTTCATATAGACGCCAGGGTAATCAGATCTGATAAGATAGAGGGGCAAGAGCTGTTTAATGTTGGAATAGAATTTAGGAAAATTGAGGAAGACAACAAAAATACATTTCTAAAATTTTTGTGCGACACTATATATAAACTATCTTGATGCCAACCGCTCATGCTTAAATCTTCCCCTTCCTCTTTGAGGAAATTTCGCTTTCAACCCACCACCGATCACAATAAACGCAAAAAAACCTTAATTGGTGCAGCGGTTTATTGTTTATTAATTCTTTTTTTTATTTATCCTGTATCCCCACTTTTATTTACCGCCTTTTTAAATTTTAAAGAGCCCGCCTTTTTATCACCCATTGCCTTAGAAGGAAAGATACCGATAAGGTCTGATATTTTTGGAGATGGGCATTTCGGAGCAAGGCGGGGCGGAGGAACGAGAAGACATAAAGGTTTGGATATAAGAGCGGATATAGGAGAACCTGTGCTGGCTTCAAAAAGCGGAACTGCCAAAACAGGTTGGGTAAGTAACGGCATGGGCAAATATGTCAGGATTGGACATCGGGGGAATTATTGTACAATATACAGCCATTTAAGTAAAATAACAGTAAAGGACAACCAATGGGTGTGGCAGGGCGATAAGATTGGCGAACTTGGAAAGACAGGAAATGCTAATCATAGAGGCATGCAACCGCATTTGCATTTTGAAATAAGATATAAAAATAAATACCTCGATCCGCTAAAAATTATACGGTCAGGTAATAAGTAATTTTCCGGGTGAAAATTATTGATATTACTTGATATTTGGTATAGAATAGCAGAATAGCACCGTTTGGGAAAGCAAAGTAGCAAACGTCCCTGGGGACACTTGCCCCTTTGCTTTCCCAAACGGTGCATCCTAATGAAGATAAATATAAGGTATAAAGAAAATATAGCAATTTTAAACATTGTAGGAGCAATCGATATCAACTCCTCTGCTCTGATAGAAACTGTCGGTAAGCTTTTAAAAAGAGGGACTAAAAGAATAGTTGTCGATTTAAACGAAGTCGATTTTATAGATTATAACGGGTTATCAGTGCTGGCCATAGCTTATAAAAACGCACTAAATAATAAAGCTATCGTCAAACTATCTCACATCCCATTGCACATAATGGAACTGCTGCGCATTGTAAGATTAGACAATGTTTTTAATATTTACAAGAATGTAGATAAAGCTATAGGAAGTTTCAAGCCCAAAAAGAAAACCTTCCGGGAAGAGGCAGGGATTGAGCGCCCCCTAAGGAGAAGATTTAAAAGATTAGGCATGGATATCAATGTCTATTATAAAAAAGCCGAGGGGGGGCCTGAACAAAACCCCTTATACTCAGGGCTGGCAGGGAATATAAGCGGCTCAGGCCTTTTTTTACGCGGTATAAATATGCTGCTGGCCGGCACAAAGATCGATTTAGATATTGTTATCCCGGAAACTAAAAAATCCATTTCTATTAAAGCCATGGTTATATGGATGGCCGACAAACAGCTACAACCTGAATTTTATCCTGGCATGGGTATTCAGTTCTTAGAAATTGACCAAAAGACCCAGGAGGAAGTTATAGATTTTATTGAAAAGCATATCGCTAAGTAAGTTCATAGTTCGTAGTTCATTGTTCGTAGTCTATGAACTACGAACTCATAACTACGAACTATCTATATTGTGAGCAAGGATTACAAGCTTAGATTAGTAATAGCCATATTCTGGCTGATATTGATATATTTATTTTTACCTTTTACTCCTGATTTTATTAAATTTTTATATAGGCGATTTGGATTTTCTTTTGTGAAGCAACTATTGGTAGTTCTTTCTTTATTTGGAGCTTTGCTTGTGTATTTGCCATTCATAAGGAAATTTAGACTTAATAGATTGTTCCCATATGTCATTGTAACTATTATTTTAGCCATCGGGTGCGCTATAAATGTTGCCGTAATTACAGGTTTTAAGTTTGGATTCAAAACTCTCTATGGCCTTATCAACATCAATATTAATATAGAGAGAATACCTGCGAGGGCTTTACATATTCCGGAATACGCAATTTTAAGCCTCTTTTTATATAACGCCTTCATAGTTAAATATCAATCGAAGAATAGCTTTTTTTTAGCCTTAATTATATGTATTTCATCAGGAATAGTAGATGAGAGGATTAGAGAGTATTTATTACCGATGAGGTATTATGATTTAGGGGATATTCTGCTTAATATCGCAGGGATAATAACAGGCATAATTTTGATATCGGCATATAGGTTGAAACCTATAACTTCGGGATGAATGTCATAGATTTACTCTCGAGATATAAAAATTTAGTTACATTTATTGTTATAGGTTCCATTATTGTAATTTTTGTTGTAACTTATTTCTGGGAGAGAAAATAGGGCAGTTTTCAGTATTCAGTATTCAGCAACTGATAACTGACAGCTGATAATAGACATGCGTGTTGTTATGCAAAGGGTCAAACAAGCAAAAGTCTCGGTTGGGAATAAACAGGTAGGCAGCATTGGAGGAGGATTATTGCTTTTAGTGGGCATAGGGAAACAGGATACAAATGCAGACATAAAATATCTTGCCAATAAGATAAAAAATATGAGAGTCTTTAATGACAACAATAAAAAGATGAACTTAGATATAAACCAAATAAAAGGTGAAATCTTAAGTGTCCCCCAGTTTACTTTATATGCAGATACCCTCAAAGGAAACAGGCCCGGTTTTGATGAAGCAGCAAGCCCTGACGTAGCAGAAAAAATGTGGAAGGAATTCAATGGCCTTTTACGCAGCGAAGGTATATCGGTAAAAGAGGGGCAATTCGCTGCTAAAATGCAGGTTCAACTTGTTAATGATGGCCCTGTAACTATCTGGTTAGACTCAAGTAAATCGCCGAATGGTCTTTGAGGCGGTTATGCAGTGAGGAAACATGCTCTATAAACGAAAAATAACAAAAAAACTCGGAACGTTATTATTAGAAAGAAAGATTATTACAAAACGGCAACTTGAGCAGGCCCTGCAGCTTCAAAAAAGAGAAGGGGAATTTTTAAGCCACTCTCTGCTAAAGTTAGGTTTTGCCACAGAGACAGATATAGCCAGTTGCCTTTCCAGCCAGTACGGTTTTCCTTATCTACCCTTAAGCAATTACTCTATAGAACCTAAAACCATTGAGCTTGTTCCTGCCGAACTTGCCAGGCAATACGATTTTATTCCTATAGATAAAGTTGGAGACCTTTTAACGATAGTAATGGTCGACCCTTTGGATTTAGACGCAATTGAGGAATTGGAGGTAGCTACAGGTTGTAAAGTGCAACCATTTATTGGCACAAAGTCCGATGTCGATAATGCTATAATAAAATATTATGGTTCACTAAAGGAAGCGGAGAGGAAAGAAAGGGTAGAGATTATACCTCCCCTTGCTCCGCAAAAGTTTATAGATATAAAAGGAAAAAAAGTAATAGAAAGAAGGAGATTTGTCCGCCTGAAAGCGAAGATGACCTTTCATTACGCCTTTCAGGAAGAATATAAGGAAGCGGAGACAAAAGATATAAGCGCAGTTGGAATATTATTTGTATCAGAGAATACGATACCTTTATGGACATTTTTAATTTTAAAAATACAAATTCCGAAAGAGAAATTGCCGACCAAAGTGGTCGGGCAGGTAGTCAGGATTGAAGCATTGCCTGATAAAAAATTTGACATAGCAGTGCATTTAACCCACCTAAAAGGAAAGGATAGAGAAAAGATAAATCAATGTGTTTTGGAACAGCAGAGTACACTTCCCGAGCAATGAAAAATCTTAAACTTATAGTTTTACTTTTATCTATTTTTCTATTCAGCGGGTGTGGTCGTATTTCAACCGAAGGCGGGTTTTATTCTGTATATAAAGTTTTAGACGGCGATACTATTATATTGACAAATGCCAGAAAAGTCCGCTATATCGGCATAGATACCCCGGAGTCAAGAAAGAGAGTAAGAGGCGAATGGGTTTATGACCCAGAGCCATACGCAGTTGAAGCATATAATCTAAATAGAAGATTAGTAGAAGGCAAAAAGGTAAGATTAGAATTAGATAAAGAAATTACGGATAGATATGACCGTTGGTTAGCATATGTATTTGTGGACGGTAAAATGGTCAATGAGGAGCTTTTACGGTATGGCTATGCCAGGGTCTATACATTTGCCCCCAATACAAAATATCTTGACAGTCTAATAGCAGCGGAGAAAGAAGCCAGAGACAACAAAACAGGATTGTGGTCCTCGGAGTGAAAAAATGGCTGACAAAAAACGAGCACATAAAATATTTAAAATATTACAAAAGGCATATCCTCATGCAAAGGTAGCCTTGAATTTCGGCAACCCTTTAGAAGTTCTGGTAGCTACAATGCTATCTGCCCAGTGCACAGACAAAAGGGTAAATATGGTAACCGAAGGTTTGTTTAAAAAATACAAAAAAGCATCCGATTACGCCAATGCAAATATTAACGCCTTTGAAAATGAAATTCGCTCGACAGGCTTTTATAAAAATAAGGCAAAAAATGTCATAAACGCAGCCATTAAAATCGGGTACGATTTTAATGGAAAAGTGCCATCTTCAATGGATGAATTGTTAAAATTGCCCGGTGTGGCCAGAAAGACAGCCAATATAGTGCTATTTAACGGGTTTGGAAAGATAGGGGGAATTGCCGTTGATACCCATGTGCGCAGATTGAGCCAGAGGTTAGGTTTTTCAAAGACAGACGACTCTCTAAAAATAGAGCAAGACCTGATGAATCTCTTCGATAAAAAAGACTGGGGTGTGGTTTCTTATCTTTTAATAGACCACGGAAGAAATATTTGCATAGCCAAAAAGCCAAAATGCCCTGAGTGCATCTTAAAAAATCTTTGTCCTTCAAAAGGGAAAGTTCCATCTATATGACTAATCCTAAATCAAGTAAAATCCTTGCTTCACTTGCTTCGCTCGGATGTTTACTATCAGCAGTTATATTACTAACAGCCATTCCTTTATACGCCTTTAACGAATCTTATTTCTCATTTGAAAGATTCGATAAAGAATACGACACTTCCTACCTTCCTGCCGCATCAAGAAAGATTCATGTTAATCTGGACAGAATTGAAAAATCGATAGGCGCATTTTCATTGTCATTGCAGTTTATAAAAGAAGAAGACTATCCTAAAGCCGAGGAAGAGTTAAGGTTCTCGATAAGATACTGGCCCGAATTTCTACCGGCCCATTTTGTTCTGGCCCGGGTATATGAAATAACAGGAAATAAAAGAGGCGTGTTAAAATATTATAAGATTTATCTTTCCCTCCTTAAAAAATTACATCAGGATGAACTTAGAGCAACTAAGGTTTTATTGGCATTATTGGGATTTGCTAAGTTTGAGACCTACCAGCAAGCATATAATACGATAAGCCCCAGATTAGAAGGGCAAAGGATTACTACAGGGTTAAAATATTTACAAACAACCAGAGCAGAACCTACAGCGCTGAATATCCTATTTAAGAATCCTTACATAATTCGGATGGTAGGCCTTTTAGTTGTTGCGATGATATTAATAGGCATTTTTGGCGAAGGAATTATACCGGATAATATAAGGGAGATATCTTTATTAATCTCTATTCCTGTGGTTATTATAGCAATGCTCTGGTTTACTTATAATCAAACCGCAAATAAACTCTGGCTTATTATAGCTTATTTAATATATCCTGTAACAATCCCATTATATACAGGCAAAAAGGTTTATCGTAATTACTGGCTCAAGCACAGAAAGGCGCACCCGGGTTATTGGATATGCAAAAATTGCGGGGCCGAAAATCCGGATATATACAAGGAATGCAGCAAATGCTCCTTCGAGAAATCGTAGGACCGTTTCTAAAATCGTTTGGAGATCTGTCCTAAATTTGTTCAGAAATTTGTCCCCTGAAGGCAATTTTTATAATCTCTTTTATTTCTGAACAAGTGAGTGGTAGGTTGGCAAGAAAATCCTTATGATGCCTGCCATTTCTGTATTCCGGGGCCTTTTTAGGCTCTTTCAAATAAAAGCCTACCCTGTCTATATCAAAATTATATAAGAGTGTGCCATGATGAAGAAAAAAATTCTTTCTTCTTGCCTGGGCATTGCCTGAGACCTTTTTATTTCCAAGGGTAAGATCTGATGTGGGCTGGTATAATAAACTTATACCTTTTTTACAAAAAACAGCTGCTATATTATCGAGTATATATTTATAAGAACTTTTAATATTTAACAGTTCAGGATTTTTATCATAAGGAAGTATGAGAGAATAGTTGAGGCACCCTTTCCCTAAAAGCACGGTTCCGCCACCGGACATACGCTGTATTATCTTTATGTTATCCTTCCTGCATCTATCAAGGAAAATATCATCAGCTACAGAAGCACCCCTGCCTAATATTACAACGTAACCTTGCAGTTCCCAGAAGCGAAAAGTCTCATCCCTTTGACCCTGCTCAGCCTCAGTCAGCAGAAGTTCATCAAAGGCAATATTTTCTTCCGGAGTGTTAAAATCGATGTCTGTGTATTCCATAATGCCTTTAGGGTACACTTTCCCGAACAAAACCAAGACACTTACCCGAACAATTTTGTAAACGTCTGTTATACCCCGAAGTTTAAATCTTTGACTGCTTTTAGCTCGTCCAGTCTTCTGACCGGGGTGGTTTTTGGAAATTCCTTAAATTCTTGAGGATTTCTTTCCGCCAGATTCGCCAGCTCTATCATTGCATCGATAAAGGTATCTAAGGTCTTCTTGGATTCTGTTTCGGTTGGCTCTATCATCATTGCCTCTTTTACAATAAGCGGAAAATAAATAGTGGGGGGGTGCATGCCTTTGTCTATCAACCCTTTTGCAATATCTATAGCGTGAACACCTTTTTCAGTTTGTCTGGAAGCAGAAAAGACGCATTCATGCATACATATACGGTCAAAGGGTAACTCATAGTATTCCTTTAGCCTTTTTAATATATAATTGGCGTTAATAACAGCATTTTCGCTAACCTCAATAAGGCCACCTTTTCCCAATAACAGGATGTAAGCGTAGGCTTTAACTAAAACCAGAAAATTTCCATGGAAGGGAGCAATATACCCTATTGAGGATTTTTTATTAAAATCTAAGGTGAAACTATTATTATCTTTGATAATTCTTGGTACAGGAAGAAATTCCGCCAGTTCCTTTTTTACTCCAATAGGCCCGGCGCCCGGGCCTCCCCCACCGTGAGGAGTGGCAAATGTCTTGTGAAGATTTAAATGCACAACATCAAAGCCTAAATCTCCGGGACGTGCCCTTCCAAAAATGGCATTTAAGTTTGCGCCGTCATAATAGAGTAACGCCCCTACTTTGTGGGCAAGGTCGCATACATCCTTGATGTGTGAATTAAATATGCCTAAAGTATTAGGACAGGTTAGCATGACTGCTGCAACATCTTTGTTTAAGGCCTCCTTTAGAATATCTAAATCCATAACTCCATTTTTATCTGATGGAATCGTTTTAACGTCATATCCGGCAATGGCAGCGCTGGCCGGGTTTGTTCCGTGGCCGGAATCGGGTATTAAAACTATTTTTCTTTTGTTGCCTTTATGTTTATGGTATGCAGCTATGAGCATGATGCCTGTTAATTCACCATGAGCGCCGGCTAAAGGTTGAGTGGTAAATTCATCCATTCCTGTTATTCCACAAAACAGTTTTTCGAGGTCATAGATTAGCCCAAGTGCGCCCTGGGTGAATTTTTCTCCGTCTTTCAATTGTGCTAAAAGTGGATGTAAAGATGTAAAACCCTCCAATGCAGCTAAATTCTCGGTAAATTTAGGATTATATTTCATAGTGCATGAGCCAAGTGGATAAAAGTGAGAATCTACCCCGAAATTCATTTTAGAAAGGCGGGTAAAATGGCGCACTACATCAGGTTCGGAGACTTCCGGAAGTTGCGCGTCGTTTTTTCGCCTATATTTTGGGTTTATTTCTATTTTTACAGAAACATCGTCTGACGGAAGAAAGACCCCAATTTTTCCCTTTTTTGAGTTCTCAAAAATTAACTCCATAATACCGACTCCAAAGCCTTGGTATATTGGTCAATTTCCCCCCTGGTGCGTTTTTCAGTTACAGCTACTAACATATAATCTTCCATTTCATTATAATATAGACCTAATGGAAAGCCTGCCAAAAAACCTCTGTCCTGCAATTTTGTTATAATCTCTTCTGTATTGGAAGGCAATTTAACAGTGAATTCATTAAATGTGGGAGAGCTTCTTTTGACCTCAACACCTTTTATGCCTTCTAAAACTTTCTTTGCGTATTCTGCCTTTTTAAAACATAGATTGGCAACCTCTTTCAATCCTTCCTTGCCCAAAAGACACATGTAAATAAGGGCCCTTAAGGCGCACAATGCCTCATTTGAGCAAATATTGGAAGTAGCTTTTTCTCTTCTTATATGCTGTTCCCTGGTTTGCAATGTTAAGACAAATCCTCTCCTGCCTTCTATATCAACTGTTGCGCCAACCAGTCTACCCGGCATCTTTCTTACAAATTCTTTTTTTGTAGCCATAAAGCCCAGATATGGGCCGCCAAAGGAAAGAGGAATTCCTAAGCTCTGGCCTTCTCCTACAACTATATCTGCTCCCATTTCGCCCGGAGTTTTTAAAATGCCCAGAGATATCGGATAAACGCTCATAATTGCAGCAGCGCCTAAGCTATGACATTTTTTAATAATGTCGGTATAGTCATCGATTGCGCCGAAAAAATTGGGATTTTGCAATATAACAGCTGCGGTTTTATCGTCAAGAAACTTATCCACCATGCCTCTGTCGCTTTGACCATGCACAACGGGAATTTCTTTAAATTCTATTGAAAGATTGCTGGTATAGCTATAAAGAATCTTTCTATGGATTGGATTTACCCCTGAATCTGTTATAATTTTATTTCTGCCGGTAATGCGCATAGCCATCATGGCTGCTTCATAAATGGCAGTGCCGCCATCATAAAGAGAGGCATTGGCAACCTCCATATCAGTCAAGCGCGATATTGCACTTTGATATTCATAGATGGCCTGAAGCGTGCCCTGGGAGGCCTCAGGTTGATATGGGGTATATGCAGTATAAAATTCAGAGCGGGAGACAAGAGCATCTACTGCCGCAGGTATAAAATGGTCATAATATCCGGCGCCTAAAAATGAAATAAGGTCAGTATTATTTTTATTGGCGAGTTTTTTTATGTGTTGAGTCACTTCATATTCGCTCTTTCCGGAAGGTATATCAAAGGAACGTGCGCGTAAATTTCTCGGGATGTCTTTGAATAATTTCTCAACATCGCCGTCTTTTATGCCAATGGCCCTGAGCATCTGCAGTTTATCTTCCTTGGTATTGGAAATATAGGTCATTTCTTTAAACCTGTTTGGTTTCAGAAACGGTCTTTCTCCGTTAGCTTTTCTAAATATTCCTTATATGCTTTTGCGTCCATAAGATTGGAGATTTGAGCCGGGTTGGATATTTTTATCTTGCAAATCCACCCTTCTTCATATGGAGACTTATTTATAAGCTCAGGTGTATTTATTAACTTTTCATTAACATCGATAATGCTACCTGATAAAGGAGCATATATATCACTCGCTGCTTTTACTGATTCTGCCACAGAAAAGGTTTCAGATTGCTTAACCGTGGTTTCTTTCTCAGGCACTTCTACAAATGTAATATCTCCCAGTTCGGATTGGGCATACTCTGTTATGCCAAAAACAGCTTCATCATTTTCTATTTTAGCCCATTCATGTTCTATAGTATATTTTAGGTTTCCTGGTATCATTTGCGACTCCTTGTATTTAGTTCGTAGTTATGAGTTCGTAGTTCGTAGACTATTTCGTATAGAATGGCGGTTTTTTTATGGTTGCTTCTATAGAAATCTTCCCATCGCTGAGAGTTATTTTATTTCCTTCTTTGGCCTTGCCTTTATCCACATAGCATAAACCAATTGCCTTTTTAAGGCAAGGAGAAAAACTCCCGCTTGTTACTTTACCTATCATTTCGTTATTGCATACAACATCGAAATTGTGCCTTGGGCTTCTTCGGCCTTCAGCTATAAATCCAACCAGGATATTTTTTATACCTTCAGATTTTTGTTTAATAAGGGCGGCCTTTCCTATAAACCCTTTTTCCATATAGATAAATTTTTCCAGATTCGCCTCTAAAGGAGTATGCTCTTCGTCAATGTCCTGCCCATAAAGCGCATATCCCATCTCGAGCCTGAGGGTGTCGCGCGCGCCAAGCCCTACCGGCTGGACATCTTTATTTTCCAGGAGCTTATTCCACAAACCTACAGCTTCCTCTTTTGGAAAATAAAGTTCATAGCCCAATTCGCCTGTATAGCCGGTCCTGCTTATCAAAGCCTTTACGCCGCATACATTTGCAGTTAAGAAGTGGTATCTTTTTATTTTATCCAGTGCTGCATCAGTATAAGAGGAAAGGATTTCTTTTGAAAGAGGTCCTTGCAAATCGATTTTAGCTGTTTTTTCGGATATATCTTCAAATTGTGTTTCAGCGGATAGGTGTGATTTTATCCATTCTTTGTCTTTACCGATAGTGCCGGCATTTACAACCAGTATAAATTCATTTTCCCCGGTTTTAAAAGCAATAAGGTCATCTAAGATTTTGCCTTTGTCATTAAGCAGAAAACCATAACAACATTTTCCAACAGCCATATCATCAGTGCGAGAAGTTATGAGATAATCGACATCGCCCTTAGCGGTTTCGCCTTTTAGGATGAATTCCCCCATGTGGCATATGTCAAAAAGCCCTGCTTTAGTTCTGGTGTGAAGATGCTCTTCGATTATGCCCGAATACTGAATAGGCATATTCCATCCGGCAAAGAGCGCCATACGAGCGCCCCAGCGGTTGTGTTCTTGGTAAAGGGGAGTGCGTTTAGACATTTCCGTTCAATTATATGTAAAATTGATATTTTGTCAATATTTTTGTATGAAATTGCCAATGCTCGGTTTCTGGGTCACGCATCAGCCTTTTTTCTTTTTTCTTTGAAATGGTACTATTTTATGTTATAATTATTTTTCATGCATGAAAGGCGGGAAATACAGAAGGAGCTTTTTGAGGAGTTTACACAACCGGTAAGATTGCGGAAAAAAATCCTGGGGCCAGGTGCTGGCAAAAGGATATATAACATCAGGCTTTCTAATGAGCAACTCATCTTTATTTTTATAGGGCTTGTAATTTTGCTGATAATATGCTTTTCGCTTGGTGTTGAAAGAGGTAAGCGGATAGTAATAGCCAGGAGAGAACCCGCTATAGAAAAAGTCGTCGTTGAGAAGAAAGCAGAAACACCGATAGAAGAAAAGATATCTAAAGAGCCAGTAATTGTGAAAGGGGGTTCTTCGCCTTATGTTATACAGGTGGCAGCCTATAAAGATAATAAACAGGCAGAAAAGGAAAAGGAGCTTCTTGAGAAGAGAGGATATGCAGCGGAGATTGCTAAAAGCGGTAGATATTATATTGTATATGTAGCCGGATTTGCTAATGCAAAAAAGGCAGAAAGTATTGCTAAAAAGCTGAAAGATAGGTATAAGGATTGTTTTGTAAAAAAGCGAAAGTGAGGTAAACAAAATGTCGATACATCCAAGTTTAAAATCAAGCGCTAAGTCCAAGCAGCATCGAAGCGTATTAAAGCGCCTTGAGAGGTTGCTGCACCTTATGAAAAAAGATGAGTGGAAAGAAGGCGATTCAATCTTTGCATTGGCAAAAGTCAAAATATTAAAGTTTAAAGTTAAAAAGGAAAAGGCAGAAAAGTCTGAAGAGGTTGCTGCACTGGCGGCTGCTGAGGGAGCTGTGGAAGGCGAGGCTGCCGCTCCTGGTGAAGAAGGTAAGAAGCCAGCGGCTCCCGCTCCCGGGAAAGAAACCGGCAAGGACAAAGGCAGGGAGAAGAAATGATAACCTATGACGATTTTAAAAAGATGGAGCTAAAAACAGCTAAAATTGTTGATGTAAAAGACCACCCCCAGGCAGATAAACTATATATCCTAACTGTAGATTTGGGCACCGAGAAAAAAGATATCGTTGCCGGTATAAAAAACTTTTATGGGCCTGATGAACTAAATGGAAGGAATATAGTGGTAGTATGTAATCTTGAGCCTGCGGTTATTAGAGGAGTTGAATCTTCGGCAATGCTATTGGCTGCTTCGACTAAGGATACACTTTCAATAATTACTCTTGATAGGGAGATACCGGCCGGCACTGCCATTATGTAAGCAATGATAATAGTAATCATAATTCAACTAATTATTCTCCTTATTGCAATTACATTACATGAATATGCGCATGGTTGGGTTGCGTATAAGCTCGGTGACCCAACAGCCAAATATTCCGGTAGATTATCCCTTAATCCACTTGCCCACATAGACCCGATAGGGACAATCATTCTACCGTTAACGATGGTTATGTTAAGATTGCCGCCAATCGGCTGGGCTAAACCTGTGCCGATAAATTTTCAAAACTTAAAGAATCCCAAAAAAGATATGTTATGGGTCGCTATAGCCGGACCATGCGCCAATTTTTTAAGCGCTGTTTTTATTGCTTTAATTATAAAGTTGCCGATAATAAGTGGGAACGGTTTGTTTATTCAGTTGTTGAGTTTAGGAGTTCTCATAAACTTAATCTTAGGGGTATTTAACCTCATACCGATTCCTCCGTTAGATGGTTCGCGAATGGTTACATCTTTGTTGCCATGGAAATATGTAAACATTTATAATCGTATAGAACCTTATGGATTTATTATAATTATTGCCCTTTTATGGCTTGGCGTATTAAGGGCAATAATTTTTCCTCTGGTTATTAAATTGGGAATGTTTTTAGGTGTCGATTTTTCTTTTTTATTTAGGTGAGGGGACACTTACATGAAAGGGGACACCCTGCAGCACAAAAAAGAGTACGTATATTCCAGAATCTTTTTTGTGCAGCAGAGTGTCCCCTTCAAGGTCGAACAAATTCCCACCCGGTGGTGAAATATGATAAAAGTTAATTTAGGTGAAAGAAGCTACCCCTTAATTATAGGCGCTAACCTATTAGGCAAAGTCGGTAAACTCATAAAGACAATCCCAAATGTAAATAGCGCTTTAGTAATTACCAACAATAGAATAAAAGCCCTTTATGGCTCAAAGCTTGCCAATAGCTTACATTCAGCGGGAATAAGGACTAATTTTATATTAGTCGCTGACTCTGAAAGAAGCAAATCTATAGATACCTGGGTTAAAGTAATACACAAAATAACCAGATTTGATAAGGGAAGAGGTATTGCTGTCATTGCTTTTGGCGGAGGTGTTGTTGGCGATTTATCCGGTTTTGTAGCAGCGTGTTATAAAAGGGGGGTGCCATTGGTGCAGGTGCCAACGACGCTTCTTGCTCAGGTAGACTCGGCCATAGGAGGCAAGACAGCAGTTGACCTTCCCTTTGGCAAGAATCTGGTGGGGGCTTTTTACCAGCCGGAAATGGTTATATCTGATATTAAACTTGTTATGAGTTTACCGCTGACAGAGGTAAAAAACGGTATTGCCGAGATTATAAAATATGCGGTTATATTGGATAAAAATTTATTCCTCTATCTTGAAAAAAATCTTAACAAATTGCTCAGGTTAAATAAGGATTGCCTTGCGTATATTGTTTCCAGGTGTAGCCGGCTTAAGGCAAAAGTAGTATCTATAGATGAAAAAGAAACTTCCGGATACCGCTCGATATTAAATTTCGGCCATACCATAGGGCATGCTTTGGAAACATCTGCTTCGTATACCAGAAAGATGGCCCATGGCCGGGCAATTGCTTTAGGCATGTTATGCGCCTGCGATATTGCCAGAGAATTGAATGTGCTAAGCAAAAAGGATGCCGGAAGAATTGAAGAATTAATAAAGGCAGCCAATTTGCCAACAAGCATAACTAAGATTTCAGCCTCTAAAGTGCTTAATGCTACTTTGTACGATAAAAAAATTATAGCCGGAAAAGGAAGGTTTATACTTCCGGTATCTATCGGGCACGTAATGGTTTGCAGCAATATCGACAGAAGATGGATTAAAAAATCCATAGATAAAAGAATAAAACAGTGATTAAGGAATTCTCTATTAGTACAAAATCCCGGACAGAATTCAAAGATATTACCGGCAAGATTGAGAATATCGTAAGAGATGCAAATATAAAGGAGGGGACCTGCATTGTTTTCTGCCCGCATACAACGGCAGGTATAACCATAAATGAGAATGCCGATCCGGCAGTGCGGGAAGACATAAAAAATTATTTTAATGAAGCTGTGCCTTATAGAGCTAACTATACCCATACCGAAGGCAATGCGGACGCGCACATAAAAGCAAGTTTGTTAGGTTCTTCGATAAACCTCTTGATTGAGTCAGGCCATCTTAAATTGGGAACATGGCAGGGGATTTATTTTTGCGAGTTCGACGGCCCTCGACAGAGAAATGTTTTTATCCGAGTCTTCGCTTGACAAGTTTTTTAGCATAGTATATTATAATGAAAAACGGAGAATGAAAGATGTATATCAGGTCCTTCAAAAAGAAGGATAACCCGGCTGTAAAAGAACTAATCAGTTCTATAATGGCTAAAGAATACGAAAGCGAGCAAAGGGCTTATCAGTATGGAGATTTAGATTCTATAGCAAAAGCTTATGGAAAATTAAGAGAGAAATTCTTAGTGGCTGTAGAAGGTTCAGCCATTGTGGGCACGGTCGGGGTTAAAGAGGATAGCAAAAGGAAAGCTTTATTAAGGAGACTTTTCGTTCACCCTAGCCATAGGGAACGCGGGGTCGGCTCTATGCTGGTCGATACCGCCTTAGATTTTTGCAAAATGAACGGATATAGTCATGTGAACTTCAGGGCTACATCAAGAATGAAACCGGTAGTAGAACTTTTATGTAAAAAGAAGGGGTTCGGAGAAAAGGATAGATGCCCTTTTGATGATATACAAATAATAAATCTGATTTATAAAATTAGATAAACAATGAATGCCGATAGAAAAATAAAAGAAGAGTTAACTGAGCAGCTTATCCTAAATAAAGATAATATAGTTTCAAAGTGGGCATCACAAATAATGAAAGTGCCGGGACACAGAAAGCACAGAGCGGTCGTGTCTGTTGAAAGGCATAGGAAGGGTATGAGCAGGTTCTTTAAGCTTTTTGCTGCATATCTTCAAAATCGGCACGATACAAGGTCCTTGAGGTGTTTATCTTCACTTATACGAGAAGGTTATCTAAGTATAAATACTGCGGAAGATATTATACATGGGCAGATGCTGCTGCGAAAGATCATTGCTGAATTTTTATTATCAAAATATAAACAAGACCTTGAGAAATTGCGAAAAATGTTGTATTTAGTAACTGGCGCAATTGATGTGAATATTCTCCATATCAGCAATGTTCACAGAAAAAGGGATTTCAAGCGACTGCACACTCTGGTCAAATCAGGAAGAAAATTAGTCGTTGCAAGAGATTTAAACAGATTGTTAGATATAGTGATAGATACTGCCCTTAAAGAAAGTAATGCCGATAGAGCATCGGTTATGTTAGCAGATAAACAGGGGGTGCTTAAAATTAATGCGTCTGTGGGCATACCTGAAGATATTGTAGAAGAAGCAGAAGAGCGGATAGGCAAAGGTATAGCAGGTAAAGTTGCCATGACTAATAAGCCGATTATTATCAATGAAGGCGACAAGATTAGCGGGGATATAAGGCGCTCTCTGAAAGGATTGAGCGTTGTTTCGGCTATTACCATTCCCATAGCTACAGAAGACTCTGAGGTTCTGGGGGTGCTTAACCTGGGAAAATATCCCGGTAAAAATCTCTTTGACAAAGAAGATGTTGAGCTTTTATCTATACTGGCATATGAGGCCGCCACTTCTATAAGAAGTTACCAATTAGTTTTAGAAACAGAGGGCCTGTACATCGGGACTATCTTTGCCTTGGCAGCCGCCTTAGATGCAAGAGACCACTATACCCATGGACATTCTCGGAAGGTAGCACGATACGCGGTATCAATCGCCAAAGAAATGAAACTGGCAAGGTATGAGGTTGATATAATTCGCCGGGCCAGCTTGCTTCATGATATTGGCAAGATTGGCATTCCTGATAAAATATTAGAAAAACCCGCCAGGCTTACCAGGAAAGAATATGAAATAGTAAAAAAACATCCTAAGGTAGCCATAGATATTCTTAAGCCAATCCCACAGCTTAAAGATATTCTTCCGGGTGTCTATCATGAACATGAACGTTATGACGGAAAAGGATATATTGCCGGTTTAAAAGGCGAGTCTATTCCTCTTGAGGCGAGAATAATAGGCGTTGCAGATGCTTTTGATGCTATGACTTCTGAACGGCCTTATCGTAAAGCGCTTTCCTGTGAAGAAGCAGTGAAAGAACTTAAAAGGAATGCCGGTAGCCAGTTTGACCCAAGAGTAGTAGAGGCGTTCCTTAAGACGCTGAAGAGATAAAGTAAAAACGCCCACCCTAAATCCGAAATCCGGAACACGAAACAATTTCGAAATTCGAATTTGTTTCGGATTTTGATATTCGAAATTCGGATTTATCGTCATTTTACCTTCAGCTCTATTTGCTTACCTTCTTTTTCTATCAAGACCCTCTGTTTGGATATTTCTGTAATCCTGGCTCCACTGACATATTCTCCTTCTGCATAAACAGAGCCATTTATTACTGCCATTGGTTCTTTATCGTAAACTATGCCGGTTAATACAAATGAGTCTAAAGAACCCCGTTTCTGGATAGGTTTATTTGTTAATAGCGGCTGGATTTTTTCCTTGGGAATTTGATTTAGACTAGCAGTTTCTACCCCCGGTCTTTTACGTAAGAGATAATTATTTAATAAAAATATAGCAGCTGTAATTAAAATCGCCATTAAACCTATAGTAATCGGTAAGATTAAAGCAGCTTGTCTTTTTTTCGGTTTTTTTAAAGGAGCAGGTTGAGTTTCCAGGTTTATTTCGGTAATTTTATTATCTGAATCAAGGGTTTGACTTTCCTTTTGCGCATCGGGGGTTTTAGTTCCTTTTTTTATGCGAGCAGCTTTTTTTAGGGCCTCATGGATTATACTCATTTTACAGCGATTTTTCCTTCTATTTCGTCTATCACCCTATTTATAATATCTTCCCCAAAAGATGTCGTTCCCTGCACAAAACCGCTGAGTAATACTTTGTCGCAGACAATATTTATTAACCGCGGCGTGCCTGATGTATATAAATATAATTGGTCAATGGCGCTGTCTGTAAAAGTTATGTCTTTAGAACAGCCGGCTATTTTAAGCCTGTGATAGATATAAGCTTTTATTTCGCCTTTATCCAATGGCAGGATATGATATCTTACCGCTATTCTCTGACGCAACTGGGTGAGATCATCGCGCGCCAATTTCTTTTTAAGTTCCGGCTGGCCAACAAGTACTATTTGTATTAATTTTTCCTTTTCCGTTTCTAAATTTGAAAGCAACCTGATATGTTCTAGTAATTTTCCTCTAAGATTTTGGGCTTCATCAATTATAAGTACCACATTATGCCTATGAGCCAATTCATTGATTAGGTAATTATTGAGTGTTTTTAATAAGTTAAACTTGTTTTTTCCCTCTGCTTGAAGGCCTAAATCCTCAAGTATAGACTGCAACAGTTGAAACTCTGAAAGGGCAGGATTTAATATTAAAGCTGTTTTAATCTTATGGCTTATTTTTCTTAGCAGGGCCCGGCAAAGAGTAGTTTTCCCTGTTCCAATCTCACCGGTGATTTCAACAAAACCTTTTCGCTCTTTTATCCCGTAAATAAGATGTGAGTAGGCCTCCTTATGGTGCCTGCTCATAAATAGATAGTTCGGGTCGCTGGTTACATTAAAAGGGTTTTCTTTCAGGCCGTAGAATTCGGTATACATACCAATTTTATATATACACCTAGAAATGGGATTTGTAAAGGGAATTTTGCTCAGGCCTGTGGCAATTTTCGCAGGGACGCTCTTGTTAGGTTTTGTGTACCTGCCTCCGCTTGTCGTGAGCTCGAGCATTGTTCGCTCTTGTTGAGGAGTCGCTTCGGCAATGTATGCAGAAATTTATCTTGTTTGCAATGCTCTTCGCTTGAGGGATTGGTTTTGGCGAAAAAATGCGTGCTGCGAATAGGCGGTTGCTGAGCAAAAATTCCAGTTGCGAATAGGTGGCTACTATGCTACAATCCCCATAATAACATGGAGGGACATTATGATTGAAGAAAGCGAAAAGATAGAACCTACCTTACTTTTTTCTGTTCTATGCGATGACGTAAGGCGCGAGGATAACGGAAAATTTATACTTATCGGTCTGTTCGAAACTATTGGAGCGGTTAATTTCCCGGTGCGCCATGCAAAGCTTTATGTCATGAATTGTTGGTGCAGCGGAATGGGCGAATTTACCCAGCGGACCAGGATAATAACGCCTGAAGGCGTTAAACTAATCGAAGATGAAAAGACAAGTTTTAAGTTAAACGATTTACGGACAAAGCATAGAATAGTTGCTAGATTCAACAATATACTGTTTCGCGCTCCAGGCGAGTATTCAGTTGAGGTATTGCTAGATGGGGAATTAAAGGTTCGCTATCCACTGATAGTGGAGAAGATTAAACCCAAGGCATAAGTGGGCAGATACGCAGAGTTTTACCGGTAAAGTTAATTTCAGGCATTATAACTAGTGATGAAAATAATTTTGATATAGTCCAGGGTATCTTGAGTAAAAAATTTGGCGCCGTAGATTACAAAAGCCCGATTTATGATTTTAACCTGACTGATTATTATCGGAAAGAGATGGGCCCTAGTCTTAAAAGGCAGTTTTTAAGTTTCTCCGAATTGATAGCCCCTACCAAATTAGCTAAAATAAAGCTTTTTACAAATAAGCTCGAAAAAAGATATTCTAAAAATGGTAAGCGCTTGATAAATATAGACCCCGGTTATGTCACTGCTTCAAAATTAGTCTTAGCCACAACTGAAAATTATTACCACCGTATATATTTAGATAGGGGAATTTTTGCGGAAGTAACATTATACTTTAAGAAAGGGAGTTTTCAACCATTTGAATGGACATACCCGGATTATAAAACCAAAGGTTATATAGAAACGTTTAACCATATAAGAGAAATTTATATGCATTTACACAGTGCGTTTTGAAATTCTATACAACCTGGAAGTTTTGTTTGACTTTGGTATCTTATTTGTTATAATCAATTATCGTATTTAATTGCCCAAACGGTGCATTCCTAGTCCTATGGATATACAAGAGATGTGGCAAAAGGCCATAAAAAATACAGAGATAATGAGAACGCGAATCCGCCTGCTGGAGACCTTCACCCATACAGAAATCCCTTATATATTTTTAGCAGAATCGACCTTAAATATAGGCGATACTGTAGTAAGAAAAGGCAAGATCCTGGTGGAAAAGCCCACCATTATCTTACCGGGAAACCCCCCTCAATTGCAGGGTTTTGAATTTGAAGATGACCTGGATGTAAATAGTAACAAAGTAATCGATTTTCTGTTAATAAGAGGGGTACGCTTTCCTTCGCTAAAATATAATAATCAAACATCGCTGATTGATATTTATGAAGGGCTCCTAAAGAAGGCTATCGGACATTATAAAGACGGACTTCAGCGTGCAGAAGATGTCCACACTGGCCTTATAATAGGTCCGGAAGACTGCTGGCAGCTTTCTGTTCTCATCTTTGTAGGCGCCATGGTATCCAGGTCAGCCGAAGAGGATATTAAAAGATTACTTGATCGTTATAAGCATAACAACAATTAACTAATCCACCCACCAGAATCAATTCTTTACTTATTTTCCTATCTTGACTTTAAATAACACATATAGTAAACTATTTCTGTGATTAACAGGGTCAGACCCTGGAAAAGAACGAACATATTATAGGAGAACAAATAAGCGAGAGGGAAAGAGAATTATGAGAGCCCTTATTACTAACAACAAAGACAAGTTACTCGGAATATGCAAAAGCAACGATATTGTATTCTTAGCGCTATTTGGCTCTTTTGTAAAGGGAGACTTTAGAAAGAATAGTGATATCGATCTTTTAGTTCGTTTTTCAAAATCCAAAAGCTTGCTTGAGCTTGTAAGGATCGAAAGAGTGCTTTCAGAAGCTTTAGGCAGAAAGATAGACCTTTTAACCGAGGCCTCTATCAGCCCTTATTTAAGAGGCAGGATTAAAAAAGAGATGGAGGTATTTTATGAAAGAACGGGATGATACAGTCTACCTAAAGCATATTTTAGATGCAATTGCTAGAATTGAAGAATATATCTCAGGGGTTGAGCAAGAGACCTTTAGCAAAACCTTACTTCTCCAGGATGGGGTTATTCGACAAGTCGAAATCATCGGAGAGGCAGCCAAGAGAGTTTCCTCTAATTTACGAAGCAAATATCCCCATATCCCCTGGAAAGATATAGTAGGAATGCGAGATAAGCTCATCCATGATTATTTTGGAGTAGATATCGACGCAGTTTGGTCTACAACAAAAAAGGATATCCCAACACTCAAAGCAGAGGTGGAACGAATTTTAAAGGACCTTTCGCAAGCGTCGTAACACTAAGATTTATGCGAAATTGAGGCAAGAAACCAAGCACAAAAAAGGGAGAATTTTTAAAACTTTTCTGCGACATTTAAAGTCGATAGGAGGAGATAAAATGGAAAAATTCTTTAAGCAAATGTCTTTGGTTCCAAAACCGTTACGATACAAATTGACGATAGCCTTCTCGCTTATGTCCATAATACCATTACTGATATGTGCCTATTTAGCCACTAATTTTATATTTCCGAAATACGGCTATACCGATATAGGACCGATTAGCATGGTTATATTTATCACAATAATTGTAACAGGCCTTGGTTTATATCTTGCCAGAGAAATGATTGAGTCGATTGTCGGGATGGCTCTCGATGCAAAAAAGATTGCCGGCGGAGACTTTGAACATCATATAAAGGTAACCAGGGAAGATGAAATCGGTGAATTAGGCAAATCGATTAATGTTATGACCCAAAGAATAAGAGATAACATTACCGAACTTAAAAATTACGGAGAGAGGACAAAAGAGATTAATATAGAGATAAATAAAAAAGTAATGGCGCTTTCCGGGTTGCTTCAGTTTGGCAGTCTTATTTCTGCGGGGGGAGAACTGCAGAATATAATGGACCTGCTTGTTGAAAAAGTATCGCATGTAGAAGATTCTAATCCTGCGGTTATAATGATTATAAATGAGGAGACAAATACACTCGAACCTGCTGCATTAGTAAATTTTAAATCTACCGAGGTTGTAAAACGGCCGGTACGCTTGGGGCACGGTTTATTGGGTGAAGCAGCCGTTGAGATTAAAGACATTATTATAGATAAGAATACAAAAATAACCCATGAGATAGAAGAGCTACAGAAAAACTACGAGCTTAAAAATGTTATAATTCTGCCAGTTGTGCTGCATGAAAAATGCAAAGGTATTTTGCTGACAGGAAATAGAAAAGATAACCACATTTTTAAAAAAGATGACATAGAGCTTCTTAAGGTCCTTGTAAAGCAAGTTACCATAGCCCTTGAAAATGACGCCCTTATCAAGAAAGCGGAGGAATTAGAAGTTATGGATGAATTGACCGGGCTATATAATGAAAGTTATATAAAGGTGAGGCTCGAAGAAGAGATAAAACGCTCGGTAATATATCAAAGGCCATGTTCGTTTATAATTTATAAAATAAAGGACTTCGGGAACTATTGTAACCAGCGGGGCAGAATGGCCGGAGAGTCAGCCCTTAAAAAGATTGCCAAATTAATAGCAGATAACCTGACTCCGGTAGATAAAGCTGCCAGATTTGCAGATGACGAATTCGCTATAGTCCTTCCTGAGAGGAATAAAAGAGAAGCCGGCGTAATAAGTGAAGAGGTCAGGAAAAAGATATCGGAATTAGTAATAGACCCAAAAGCAAGGCAGGATCTACAAATACTTAGTGCCTGCGGAGGCATCAGCGAGAATCCTATTGACGGAGCTTCTGCGGCAGAACTAATAATGAAAGCCCAGCATCGCCTTCAGGAAGCCATTAAAAAGGATTAAGGATTAAGAATTAAGGATTAAGCAGGGAAAAGTTAATCCTTAATTCTTACAACTTAATCCTAGATGAGAATGAGGAGCGGATAAGCTTATGATAACCCCCCCCAGAAGAATGATAACCAAGAAGCTTGGGGAGCTTTTGGTTGAACGAAAGATAATAAAAGAGCCCGAACTTCAAAAAGCCCTGCAGATACAGAAAGAGAAAGGCGGCCTTCTGGGGAGTATATTGGTTTTGCTGGGATTTGCTACGGAAGAACAAATCGCTCAGGCCTTGACTACGCAATATGGTTTCCCATATTTACCCCTTAAAAATTACGAAATTGACCCGGAGATAGTAAAACTTATACCCCGGAACGTAGCGGAGCAATACGCCCTGATTGCAATAGACAAAGTGGGTAATTCTCTTACGGTGGCAATGTCCAATCCGCTTAATCTACATGCTATAGAAGATATAGAGCTTATTACAAACTGTAAAGTCCAGACATTTGTAAGCACTCAAGGCGACATAAAAGCAACAATTACAAAATACTATGCCTCAAACCCTTAAGCAAAGAATAACCAGTACGTTGCTGGAAAAAAAACTGCTCAGCAAAAAGCAATTAGATGAGGCCTTAAGGGTCCAGAGGGAACAGGGTGGAAAATTAAGTCAAATTTTAGTAAATTTAGGTTATGTTAAAGAGCAAGACCTTGTTTCTGTTCTAAGCCAGAATTTAAATACCCCCGCCATAAGCCTGGAAAAATACAGGATAGACCCTTCAGTAACAGAATTAGTTTCTAAAGAGATAGCTCGCCGTTATGAAATAATTCCAATATCTAAAATTGAAAAAAACTTAACAATAGCAATGGTTGACCCGTTGAATGTCTTTGCGATAGATGACATAGCTTCACTGACCGGTTTTCAGATAAGGGTAGTCATCGCAACGGCTAAAGAGATACTGGATGCCATAGAACAATATTATGCCGCACATACCCGTAAAGCAATAGAGGAAGTAGTAAGGGTTATGGAGAAACCGGAATCTATTACTACCGAAGTTGTTGGAGCAAAGCAGCTCACAGTTTCAGAACTCAGACGAATGATAGAAGAAGTCCCGGTAGTTAAAGTTACCAATATGATATTAGCAGAGGCAATCGGATTAAAAGCGAGTGATGTTCTAATCGAGCCCTTAGAGGATGTTACCCGAATCAGATACCGTATCGACGGCCTTTTACAGAAGGCCAGGACATTGCCTAAACGTATACATGATGCAGTCATCTCCAGAATAAAAGTTATGTCAGAATTAAATATAGCTGAGCATCGATTACCTCAAGATGGCCGTTTTAAAATAAAGTTCAAAGATAGATTTGTAGATTTCAGGATAGCTATTCTACCCAGCAGTTATGGCGAGAAGGCCAGCCTAAGAATATTGGATAAATCACAAGTCACTCTTGATATAGAAAAATTAGGTTTTGAAGGAAGGTCTTTGGAAGAACTTAAAAAGGCAGCTATGCGTCCTCACGGTATGATATTGGTCTGCGGCCCTACCGGTTGCGGTAAAACAACCTCATTGTATTCTATCCTTAAGTATATTGAAACGCCGGAGAAAAATATGTTAACTGTAGAAGACCCTGTAGAATTTGATTTACCGGGTATAAATCAGGTTAACGCAAGACCGGAGATAGGTTTGACTTTTGCAGCAACTTTGCGCTCTATGCTGAGACAAGACCCCGATATAATAATGGTCGGGGAGATAAGAGACTATGAGACAGCAGACATCGCTATTAAAGCAGCCCTGACAGGCCATCTGGTTTTAAGCACCCTGCACACCAATACAGCTGCCGGGGCTATTACCAGAGCGGTCAATATGGGGATTGAACCTTTCCTGATCAGTTCATCGGTAATCTTAATCGCTGCCCAAAGGCTCATTCGTAAAATTTGTACAAAATGCAAAGAACCTTATGAAATTAATGATTCTATTAGAAAAGAATTTAATTTATCCAAAGGCGCAAAGGATAAATTCTATAAAGGAGGAGGATGTGATTTTTGTCTGGACACAGGTTATAAAGGTAGAATCGGCATTATAGAAGTTATTGCTTTAACCCCTACCATACGGGCATTGGTAATGGATAAGGTTTCAGAATCAGAAATTAAGGAGCAGGCCCGCAAGGAAGGCATGATAACCCTAAGGGAAGACGGCCTAAATAAAGCCAGGGTAGGAATAACCACTCTCGAAGAGGTTGCGAGAGTAACAATGGCAGATAAAGGGTGAGGCGAGGAGACGATACGATAAAACACTAAACACTAAACTCGAAACTCTAAACAAGCACAAAATACAAAACACAAAACTCAAAACGGAGATTTTGGATTTTGAGTTTGGAGTTTTGGATTTGTTTAGGATTTGGAGTTTAGGATTTAGGATTTCTAATAGAGGAGTATACGATGGAACTAATACATACGGTTAGAGTCACAGACGCGATAATGGCTTACGCGACGGTGGTTATGGGCATATTTATTATTATCGTCTTTTTTGTATTATTGCATTGCGCCGCATTGATCAAAAGAGGTATTGAAGGAATAAGGATATACCTTAAGTTTGCCAGCAGACAGCAGACCATAATGAATAAAAACATAATAAATCTATTTCCGGGCAGCGGGGAGGAAAAGGAAAAGGCAAAAAAAGAACTGGACGCAGTTACGGGAAATATACTGAATGATATAGAGACGTTTTAACAGTAGGTGGTGCATGGCACCATACTCTTTGATATCGGAGGGAGCAATGGCAGATGCAAAAAAGATACTGGTGGTTGATGACGAGAAAGAGATAAGGGAACTCTTTGACGCTTATTTATCCAAAAAGGGTTATACGGTTAATGTGGCCAAAGATGGATTAGAAGCCATTAAAAAAACAGATGCCGAAAAGTTTGATTTTGTTTTTCTGGATATCAAGATGACCGGATTAAACGGGGTTGAAACTTTTAAACGCATTAAAGACAAAAACCCTGATTGCGGTGTTATAATAATGACAGGTTATCGCATTATGGCAGAAGAACTGATAACTGCTCCGCTAAAAACTCAAATTCATTCGATATTATATAAGCCATTTAGCATGAAGGAGGCATTGAGGATAATAGAGGAAAGGAAAAGATAATGGCACTATTCCGTCAAATGCAGAGGGCCTTTCAAAGAAGAAGATGGCTGCTGCTATTAGCCGTTTTACCGTTATTCATTCCTATTCAGACTATAAAGCCTCATTATAAGCTCTCCTTAAAGATGAAGTTGAATCCCCCGGATTATATACAAACACATATAGAACGGATGAAATGGCTGTCTGAACAGATTAATATTTTAAGCAGTAAGGAATTGTTAATCAGTGCCTTAAGAAAAGCTGACCTTTCGAAAATCGAAATTGAAACGGAACTCACCTTTATTAAGAATAATCTCAATATTACTATTAAAGACAAAGATATATTAAACATTGAATTAGCCACAACAGAAAGACACGGGCTCAAGGTAATTGCTAATGAAATTGCAACCATTTATTTAGATGCAGCCGCCAAAGAAAGGCAAGCTATGCAAGCAGAGATTTATGAGTCTGGAAAACAACAACTTAAATCTCTAAATAGCGAACTTAAGGAAGCAAAGGTTGGTTTTGACGCTGCCAGAATTGCCCTTGAGAATTTTCAAGAAAAAAGAATAGCGGATGATACCAGGCAGTTAAAAAGAGAAATAAGCGAACTAAAGGCCAGCCTTTCGAAAATGCGCACGGTGTATACCGAAGAGCACCCTCAGATTAAAGAAATTGTTAATCAGGTAACCGAGAAAACCGAACAATTAAATAACAAACAAACTATATTAGTGGAAGAACATAAAAGAGAAACAATATTAAAGGACGATTATCAGAGGAAAGGGAAATTGTTCGATAAGCTTTCGGAAAGATATAATTCATTAAAAAAAGCAACGACATTACCGGAGAGGCAAATTGTCGGAAATATTATAAGTGCGTCGAAAATCATCGATGTTGATATTATGAAGACAAAATTCCTGGATTTATCGGGTAAGCTGGCAGTTGGTATCATAATAGCATTTTTAGCCGGCTCTATAACCGCAAGCTTGGATAAGACTGTCTGGAACGAAAATGAAATAAAACGTGATTTAGGCATAAGGACTTTAAGCACAATTATAAAGCCAAAAAAGCGGCCTGCTTCCGGGTTATTGCTCGATTATCCTAAAAATCCGGCTGTTATCAAATCTTTTGAGATATTACGTTCTAATATACAATTTATAAATCTGGCCACCCCCTTAAAATCTATTCTTTACAGTTCGCTTTTAAAGGAAGGGGACCTTTTGGCCGCAAACTTAGCCATTTCTATGACATTTATCGGCGGTAAAGTCGCGCTGATAAATGTTAACGGTAAACGCAAAAAATACAATCGTCTTTTAGCTGCTGAAAATACCGTAGGAGCGGCCTCCCCTCACATTCGTTTCCCTCACATGCGTTCGGGACAGGCGGGACAAGCTGGCCGCGAACAACAGCCCTTTTCATTTTACGATACAGTTATAAAGAATCTTAAAATTTTAAACATCGAGGATGCGAATACTTTAGAAAAACAGCAATTAAACGATTTAATGGCAAGTTTAAAAGAAAAATTTGATGTAATTATTATAGATTCACCTGCTATAGCGGAATCTGTGCCTTGTGCTACTATGGCATCTATAGTAGATGGTGTCCTTCTTGGCGCAGCAGCCAAGAAGACCGAAAGAGAGTTTCTGTTAAGAAATTATAAAATTTTGGGCGAGATTAACGCCAGGGTTCTTGGAGTGGTGCTTTTAAGATGATAATGCGATTGCATGAAAAATTGATAGAGATATTAAAAGAGAGCAAGCTGGTCTCCGAAAAAGACCTTGCCCAGGCAATCGATAAGCAGAAGAGGGAAGGCGGCAATCTCGGTAAATTACTCGTTGATAAAGAGGCAATCAGCCAGAAAGATTTAGCTGCCCTTTTAAGTTCAGAACTTAATATACCGGTATTAAATTTGTCCAGATTTAAGATAGATCCTAAGGTAGTGAAATTAATTCCGGAAAAGATTGCCCGCCAATATGCTTTAATACCTACTTCAAAAATAGGAAATAGCCTGACTGTATGCATGAGTGACCCGTTAAATATCTTTGCAATAGACGATATAAAGGCGCTTACAGACTTTAATATCGACCCAATCATAAGTACAGAAAGGGAGATAACCGAGGCTATAAACACTTACTATGCCGTCGAGGCCCCTCAGCTTTCGGATATATTAAAAGAGGCCAGAGAAACCGGCGTGCCGGAATCGGTCGAAGTATCAAAAGCAGAAGAAGAGGGCACACTAAATATTCAGGAAGCAACCCAATTAAGTAAAATACCGCCTATTGTAAAAGTGGTGAATCTTATGCTCAGCGAGGCCTTAGAAAAGAGAGCCAGCGATATCCATATAGAGCCTCAGGAAGGGAAACTGCGGATAAGATACAGGGTTGACGGGACTCTGCATGATGCATTCGAGCTGCCAAAAAAGGATCAGAATGCAATACTTACAAGGTTAAAGATTATGTCCGGCCTGGATATAACCCAGTGGCATATGCCTCAGGACGGTAGATTTAGAGTAAGAATGCGCGATAAAGAAATAGATTTCAGGGTCTCTGTCCTTCCGTTAACCCATGGCGGTAAAGTTGTGTTGAGGGCACTTGATAAATCCAGTTTAGCGCTTGGGCTGGAGAGTTTAGGTTTTTTACCGGAGACATTAGAGGTGTTTAAAGAAGCCATTTCCCGGCCGTATGGTATGATACTGATAACCGGGCCGACAGGATGCGGCAAATCCACAAGCCTTTACGCTATTTTAACCAAACTCAACACGCCCGATAAAAACATAGTAGCTATTGAGGACCCGGTAGAGTATCAAATCGAAGGGATAACTCAAATGCAGGTGAATCCCGAGATAGAACTTAGCTTTGCGAGCGGTTTAAGGTCTGTTTTGAGACAGAGCCCCGATATCGTCCTTTTAGGTGAAATAAGAGATTTTGAAACAGCCGACACTGCCATAAAAGCATCTCTTACCGGACAACTTTTATTTAGCACTTTACACACAAACGATGCAGTGGGAGCAATTACCAGGCTGATAGATATGGGCGTTGAGCCGTTTTTGGTGGCTTCCAGTTTAATAGCGGTTACCGCCCAACGCCTTTGCAGAAAGATATGCCCGCATTGTAAAGAGCCCGCAGAAATCCGGCCGGCAGTATTGGAAAGGCTTAATATAAAATTGGATTTAAAGAAACAACGGCGCGTCTATCATGGTAAAGGATGTGACAAATGTAACCACACTGGTTATTTCGGCAGAATGGGCACCATGGAGATATTTCTAGTAGACGATGAAATAAAACAGATGATAATAAACAGGGCCTCAGAGGATACCATTAAGCAATATCTCACCAAAAAGGGAATGAAATTTTTAAGAGACAACGCAATTCATAAATGGCTCAGCGGACAAACCACATTGGAGGAGGTATTGCGGATTACCACGGAGGAATAAATTAGTAGTACCGTTTACGGTTTCAAAGGGGTAAGTGTCCCCTAATTCATTTATCCTTTGATAGGGGACATTTACCTCTTTGGAACCGTAAACGGTACTTCCAAAAGCGCTTAGACAAGGAGCAAGAAATGCCGACATACAAATATACAGCGAAAAATAAAGATGGCAAGACTATAGGCG
>CAZMYR010000005.1:18869-71339 GCA_964570585.1 uncultured Planctomycetia bacterium | reverse complement strand
AGGTTCAGGATATACCTGTAGAGGATACGGCGCGTATATATTTCCAAACTAAATCTAAGGTAATGGGCACGATAGACTTGAGCTGGAGTTTAAATAAGGATTTGCCGAGTTATATAAGTATTTATGGAACTGAAGGGACGCTTTTGATAGGATGGAAGTCATCCAAATATAAAATACATGAAAAGGACAAATGGGAGGTATTCGGGACAGGATACGATAAACACAAGGCCTTTGCGAATCAGAGCAGGCATTTTATAGACTGTATAGCCTTGAAAAAGAGGCCCATAATTACAAGTACGGAGGGTTTAGAATCTGTTAAGGTTTTAGAGACAGCTTATAAATCCAGCACAATAAATAAATGGTTAAAGGTAGGGAAATGATGAAAAAGGATGTTTTTATTCATAAGACAGCTATTATTGAAAAAGGTGTAAAAATAGGCAAGGGAACGAAGGTATGGGATAATGTCCACATAAGAAGAAATACATCTATAGGGAAGAATTGCATTATAGGAGGTAAAAGCTACATTGCCTATGATGTTAGGATTGGTAACCTTGTAAAGATAAATTCTTTTGTTTACATATGCACAGGCGTTACCATAAAAGATAAGGTTATGATATCAGCAGGCACAATTTTTACAAATGACAAATTTCCACGGGCAGTAAGAGGTAGTTCAGAGAAACTTTTTACATCAGAACCTACTGAAGAGTCAAAAGAAACTGTGGTAGAGGAAGGCGCCACTATTGGTGCCGGAGCAGCCATAGGTTGTGGTATAACATTGGCAGAATATTGTATGGTCGGGATGGGTTCTGTTGTTACAAAGGATATTTTACCCTATAGCCTCGTATACGGAGTCCCTGCTAAAATAAGAGGGTATGTCTGCAGGTGCGGTTATCCGTTAAAATTGAAAAAGAATTCGGCAATTTGTAGTTACTGCAAAAGTAGATATTTTGTTTCTAGGAGGAAAAATATTATAAAGATAAGGCCCACTTAAGCTTCAAACACCAATTGTTAACCAACATTATAGAATAATAAGACAAGATGGAGGTTTACTTATGTTCAGAACCAAAGATTCTATTACTTCTCCAGAAGGTAGAAGGGTAATTCGTTTCATATTGGACGAATGCTTACCCCCTGTCATTCGCGATCAGAGATGGTTCTTCACCCCAATAATCAAGGTTCATAACAGGAGAATGGATGTAGACTTCAAGTGCAGAGCCCCATTTATGACTGAGGAACAGTTCCGAAGTGCTTATGAAAGTATTGTAACCAAACAGACCGACATTACAAACAAAACTATGGAATTTGTCCTCGGGAATCTGGTTGGCAATACAGTTTTAGAAGTCGGTTGTGGAAATGGTGATGTATCAATTGCTTCTGCCGCAAAGGGATATAAAGTGCTGGCGACAGATTTAGCGCAAGCAAACCTAGACCAGGTACGAGAAAAAGCAAAGAATAAGAATCTTGATATCGATACGGAAGTTGTGAATATTAAAAAGTTACCATTTGCCGACCGCTCTTTTGACGTAACTCTTTGTTTGCATACGTTGGAACATGTAAGGAATCTATATGAAGCAATAATCGAACTAAAGAGAGTTACTAAGAAAAGATTAATTGTAATTGTTCCAAGAGAACGTTATTATCGATATACATGCAACTATCATTTAAACTTTTTTGGGGATCCCGAACAACTAATACTTGCTATGAAAATTAAAAAAGCCCAGTGCCGTATTATTGATGGTTCATTATGCTATATTGGGGATGTAGAATGATAAAAAAGATTCTATTTGTTTTTGGCACACGGCTAGAAGTTATAAAGATGGCTCCGGTTATTGAGCTTGCTAAATAGTATAATGCTAAGTTAAATCCTATTATATGCGTTACCGCCCAGCACCGTTATTTATTAGACCAGGCCTTAGCTGGGTTTAATATTAAACCTAACATCGATCTTGACTTGATGAGGCCTAACCAGACATTGTATGATATTATGTTTAGAGTCTTATAGTGGCTCAGAGAAACTTGTTACATCAAAACCTACTGAAGAGACAAAAGAAACTGTGGTAGAGGAAGGCGCCACTATTGGTGCCAGAGCAGTTATAGGTTGTGGTATAACATTGGCAGAATATTGCATGGTGGGAATGGGTTCTGTTGTGACAAAGGATATTTTACCCTATAGCCTTGTCTATGGAGTTCCAGCAGAGGTAAAAGGGTATGTCTGCAGGTGCGGTTATCCGTTAAAATTGAAAAAGAATTCGGCAATTTGTAGTTACTGCAAAAGTAGATATTCTGTTTCTAAGATAAGAAATAATGTAAAGATAAAGCCATTATAGCGTTAAAATTAGTGTCCTATGAATAAAAAATTGATAAATATTCTTTTGCTGTTTGCTTCCTTGTGTTTTGTATTTTTTATTATAGAAGTGAGTTTGCGGTTATTCTATCCGCAGATAGTTGTTTGCAAGATAAACTATGAGTGGCGAACAGAAGATAAAGATAAAGTCCTGCCGTATGTCCCGAAGCCAAATTATAAAGGAAGGATGATTTTAAAAGACCAGTTTAACGTAACCTTCACAACAGACTCAGGAGGTTTTAGAAGCTTAAAAGATTATACTCTAGAAAAGCCTGAAGATATAACCAGGATAGTTTTCATTGGCGATTCCTTTGTCTTTGGCTGGGGAGTAAATGATAATGAGGTATTTACACATCTTTTAGAGCAACGCCTTAATCAAAAGGTCGATGAAAAGGTAGAGGTTATAAATGCTGCTGTATATGGTTATGATATGGGCGAATATATAGAGGTATTTAACAGAGTTTTAAAATATAAACCGGATTTTATATTCTTAGGTTTTTGTTTGGAAAACGATTACCGATTTACTATGGATTATTCGCCAGAAAGGCTTAAAGCGGAAAGGATAACACCGGTACGTTTTATAAGGAAAAAGATAAATGAGTTGCATCTGGTTGCTTTGATAAGGGATAGATTATATATAACATTCCCAAAAATACGCAGCATTATGCTTTCTTTAGGAATAAACGATAAGCGTGATATATTCTTAAAGGAATATCCTGAATCGTTGCAAGTGCTTCTGAATGGAGTTGAAAAAAAACTTAAAGAAATGAACAAAATTGCATATGAGAATGGAACGGATTTTATAGTATTACTTATCCCACTCAAAGAACAGATATATTGTAGAGATGCGATAAATAAATTCCAGGATTACGATGTTGAGAGGCCGAATAAGGTTTTAGCCGATATTTTATATAGAAACAATATTGAATATATAGATTTGCTGCCAGGGTTGCTCCTGGAGAGTAAGGAGAGCAAGAGCAGACTTTATTATGATACAGAGCCGCATTGGACAAAGTACGGCCATGAAGTAATTGCAGAAATAGTGTTTAATAGATATAAGCATAAGATTGGGTATGAATTATAATAATATAAAGAAGATATTAGTTATAATATGGATGTTGATAGTAGCATTTTTCTATACAAAATTTTATATAATTCCCAAGATTATAGAGCTGATATACAAAACTAATGCACATTAAAGAATACTAATGATACCTAATGAATACTATTGACATTTAAAATTATATATGATAGGCTATCTTCAATGTAGCAGTTAACCCATTTAAAATTGAGGAGATAGGACAATGGAGATAAATGAAAGCACTGTTTATACTGTTAAAGAGACAGAAGAGATTTTAAAAATAAGCAGTAGCACCATGCAGCGGCTTATTAAAAAAGGGCTTATAAGGGCGGCAAAGGTAGGCAAGCAGTATCGGATTCTAGGAAAAGAAATATTGCGTGTTGTATCACCAAAGTTAGAAGATACTGTTGGCAAGACTTACAATGAGGCCCGCAGGTGGGTTCATGAAGGCATAGACGAGTAGTAAGGTTACCGGAGGAGATTCATATGAAAGACGTATTTAGGAACAAAATTGTCTTGGTTACTGGTGGCACGGGTTCGTTTGGGCAAAAATTCACTGAGATTGTGTTAAAAAAATACAATCTCCGCAAGTTGATTATCTTTAGCCGTGATGAAATGAAGCAGTATGAGATGAGCAAAATATTTAGCATAAAAAAATATAAGAATATTAGATATTTTATAGGGGATGTGCGGGATCCAGATCGCTTGCACAGAGCATTTCATAATGTTGATATTGTTGTTCATGCAGCAGCTTTAAAGATAGTTCCAACTGCTGAGTATAATCCCTTTGAGGCAGTTAAGACAAATATTATGGGAGCTGAGAATGTGATTAATGTCGCCATAGATAATGGGGTTAAAAAAATTGTTGCCTTAAGTACAGATAAGGCAGCAAATCCCATAAACTTATATGGCGCTACTAAATTATGCGCAGAGAAAATGTTTATAGCAGCGAATAACTATTCTCCCGGAGGAACCAGATTCAGTGTAGTTAGATATGGAAATGTATTTGGTTCGCGGGGAAGCGTGGTTCCTTTTTTCAAAGAGCATAGAAACATAGGTATGGTTCCTGTAACAGATCCAAGAATGACAAGATTCTGGATAACGTTAGAGCAGGGGATTAATTTTGTCATAAACTGCATCAAAGAAATGAAGGGCGGCGAGATCTTTATTCCCAAGATGCCCAGCATTAAAATAACCGATTTGGCCAAGGCTGTATGCCCTGACTGTAAACAGAAAATAAGCGGTATACGAGCAGGAGAAAAATTGCATGAGACCTTAGTGCCGAAAGATAACGGCATTTTCACATATGAATACAAAGATAAATTTATAACCTACCCTTATGTAGTAAACCATAAAAAAAGGCAAAACGGCGGCAGGCCATTAGATTTTGATTTTGACGGATACAGAAGCGACAATAATTCAGATTGGTATTCTGTAGAAGACCTAAAAAAGATGGTTGCTGAACAATAAAAAAGCAGAGTGCAGATATAAAGGAGATAAGATTTATGACAGAAAATTCTAAAAAAGAGAAAATCTACACTGACACCGAGCAGATGAAGAAGTGGAATTCCGAATTTGGAAGGGAATACACCAAGAGGAATCCAACAACAGCTCAGGAAATGGATGAGGTTTATAAAAATGTAATTGCTGGGAAAACCAGAACGGAATTAAATAAACAATTCCTATCGGGCCTAAAGATAAATAGTATTTTAGAGGTTGGTTGTAATATAGGCACTCAACTTTTAGTACTCAGCAACATGGGATATAAAAATTTATATGGTATTGAACTTCAAAAAAATGCTGTGGATATAGCTACAACAAATACTAAAGGCAGAGATATTAATATAATAAAAGGTTCCGCTTTTGATATCCCATTCAAAGATTCATTTTTTGATTTGGTTTTTACTAGTACACTATTAGTCCATATATTACCAAATGATATTAATATTGTTTTAGATGAGATTTATAGATGTTCCAGAAGATATATTTGGGGATACGAATATTTTTCTGATGAATATAAAATGATTAATTATCGAGGTGAGGAAAATTTATTATGGAAGGCTGATTTTGCCAGATTCTTTGAGGAGAGATTTAAGTATTTGAAGTTGATTAAGAAAGAAGTATATCCCAGGTTAGATAATCCCAAAAATTTCGATATCATGTATCTTTTAGAAAAACAGACCAATCATACACTCTAAATATTTTTAAAATGCGTAGTAATAAATTAAGCATTATTGTGTTAATGTATTTTGAGCATCCTGCAGGTTTGTTATATATAGAGTCGATTTTAAAAAATGGTTTTGATTTAAAGTGCATTATTGCCCAACGCAACCCCAAAATGAATACTGTTATCCAAAATAGATATAGTGAGAAAATGGGTGAGTGTTTTAAATTTAAAACTATGAGTGATATCTTGGACGGAAAGTTCATCCCGACGTATTTTGTCAAAGATCAATCGAGTAAAAAATGTGTGAATTTGATTAAAAAAATATCTCCTGATCTTATAATTTTAGGAGGAGCTGGGATTGTCAAATATAATATACTTAGACTTCCTAAAATAGGAACTATAAATTCTCATCCAGGACTAATTCCTATATATAGAGGGTGTACTAATGTTGAGTGGGCTTTATATAATAATGGCCCTGTTGGTGCTACATGCCATTTTGTTACTGAAGAGATAGATTGGGGTGATATTATTATTCAAAAAGAAATGGACATAAAATCAAAGACTTATTATCAAATACGCCAGCAAATAGATTTTTTGTGTGCAGAGGTTTTAATAGAATCGATAAAGATATTATCAAAAGGAGATTTTAGGTTGATTTTAAAGATCCCTTCAAAGACAAATTCGAAATACTGGGATCCTATTCCGGATGATAAATTAGAGGAAGTGAAAAATAGAATATATTAAAAGATTATAAGTGATTCGATGGCAAGGATATTGATAACGGGAGTTAGTGGTTTATTAGGTAGCAATCTTGCATTTGCATATAGGGATAAGTATAAAGTATTGGGTATTTATCATACCCATAAAGTAAATATAGAAGGCATTAGGGCAGTTAATTTAAATTTGCTTGATGCAGATAAGATAGATGAATTAATCAACAAATTTCATCCAGATGTACTTATACATTGTGCAGCATTGACGGATGTGGATAGATGTGAAGAGGATAAAACCTTAGCATACCAGCTAAATGTTGAGGTGACAAAAAATGTTGTGAGGTCTTTAGAAAAGGCCAGATGTCAATTGGTGTATATATCGACAGATTCTGTATACGATGGAACGAAAGGGGATTTTCAGGAAGAACAGGTAAACCCGATAAATTATTATGGCCAGACAAAGCTTTTAGGTGAAAAGTTTGCTCTAGATTATAAAGATACTTTGATAATAAGGACAAATTTTTTTGGATGGAATATCCAGGAAAAATTTAGTTTAGCCGAATGGATTCTCAATTCTTTAAAGAATGGGAAGCCTATCAATGCCTTTTATGACGTTATATTCTCATCGATTTACACAAAGTTTTTGGCAGAAATCTTATATGAGGCTTTCCATAAAAATTTAAATGGGATATATAATCTAGGAAGCACTGATTCTTTAAGCAAGCATGATTTTGCTATGCGCATCTCAGAGATATTCCAGCTTAATAAACATCTTATAAACAAAATTTCTGTTGATAGTTTCCCTTTTAAAGCAAAAAGAGGCAAGAATTTAAGTTTAGATGTAAGAAAGATTCAGGATGCTTTAGATATACGTTTGCCTAAAATAGAAGATTCCATAAAGGCCTTTTATAAGGATTATACGAGCAATTTTCAAGGTAATATGAAGAGGTGAAAAAGATGGCTTTCTGTATAGGTAATAAGGATATTTCTGAGAATTCACCTGTATATTTTATTGCTGATATTGCCTCTAATCATGATGGCGATTTGCAAAAGGCAAAGGATCTCATTTCTCTTGCTAAGGAGGCAGGCGCTAATGGGGCTAAATTTCAACACTTCACCGCAGATAAAATCGTAAGCAAATATGGATTTGAGAAACTTGGCGGGCAATTATCCCATCAAAGCAAGTGGCAAAAGCCGGTTTATGAAGTTTACAAAGATGCTTCTATTTCTCGGGAATGGACCGAAGAATTAAAACAGCACTGTGATAAAGCAGGGATCGACTTTCTCTCTTCACCTTATGATATGGAAGCAATAGAGCATCTGGATAAATATGTCTCTGTGTATAAAATCGGCTCAGGAGAGATTACCTGGTTGGAGATATTGAAAAGGTTGGCTGAAACAGGGAAGTCTTTAATTTTATCCACAGGTACCTCCACATTAGAAGATGTTACCCGGGCTGTAGATACCATTCTTCCTCTTAATAAACAGCTTGCTCTTCTACAGTGCAATACCAATTATACGGGCAGTAAAGAGAATTTCAGATATGTTTCTTTGAACGTTCTAAAATTATACAAGAGTTTATACCCTGAATTAGTCATCGGGCTTTCTGATCACACCCCTTTCCATGCCACAGTATTGGGGGCAATTGCACTAGGTGCCAGAGTTATAGAAAAACATTTTACCAATAATAATAGTCTTCCCGGTCCTGACCATGTCTTTTCCATGAACCCCAAGACATGGAAAGAAATGGTATTGCGTTCAAGAGAACTAGAGGAGTCTTTTGGCAACAGGATGAAGGTGGTCGAGGAGAACGAGAAAGAAACTGTTATTGTCCAGAGACGCTGTATAAGAGCAGCCGTATCTTTAGAACCTGGAGATATGATAACCCGTGAAAAATTGTCTGTTTTACGGCCGGCGCCTTCAGAGGCTATTATGCCTTATGAGATAGATAAGATTGTTGGTATGAAAATTAAGGAAAAGGTAGAAGTAGGGCAAGAGCTTACTTGGAGTATGTTTAGATAGACCAACTCTATGAGAACAGATGTGCTAATAATAGGAGCAGGTATTACAGGGTTATCTTGCGCTTATCACCTGAAACGAGATTATATTGTCCTTGAGAAAGAGCTGTCTCCGGGCGGAGCATGCCAGACAGATAAGATCGAGGGTTTTTCTTTTGATAGAGGGGAGCATTTCATTAGGGTCCCTAACAGAAAAATTCTTGAGTTTTTTCATGAAATATTAGGAAGTAATTTTTATAAACAAAAATTAATTTCATCAATATATTACGATAATAATTTTATCCCTTATCCCTTCCAGAAAAACATCTATTACCTCTCGGACAGAGATAAATTAAGATGTCTTAAAAGTTTTATTAAAATAAAATCTAATAGTAGATTAAGGGGTGGTAGATCTTTTGGCCAATGGATATTATCAAATTATGGCGAAGGAATCTCTAACATGTTTATGCTTCCTTATAATGAAAAGATCTGGCGAACTAATCCCTTTAAGATGAGGAGTGACTTCTCTTTTGATCCAGCACTTATTCCTGAGATAAGTATAGATGAGATATTAAAGTATGCATTATTAAGTCAAGAGGAACGTAAAGAAAATGAGATACAGAATAGACATTATTTAAAAAGAGGAGGGATTGGTTTATTCTCTAATAGGTTAGCTTCAAAGATAAAAAATATTCATTACAACAAAGAAATAGTAAAAATCGATTTAAAAAGAAAAGAGGCTATTTCTTCCGATGGCATAACTTATGATTATAAGTCAATTATTTCTACGATTCCATTAGTGGAGTTGATTAAGATAATAGACGATGATATTCCCCTTACAATGAAAAAGGCCTCAAAACAGCTTAAATACAACAGCATATGCATATTTAATTTTGCTTTAAAAAGAGAAATTGATTTATCTGAGCATTGGATTTATTTTCCTGAACCAGAAGTTCCTTTTGTAAGAGCCTATATATTAAAGAACTTTAACTCCATGATGTGCCCTAAAGGTAAAAGTTCCATATCTGTAATCTATACATATTTGCCGAACGAAAGAAATAACTTTTCAATTATTGAAAAAAGAATAGTAAATTACTTTTCAAGACATGGCATTTTATCTATTAATGATATCCAGTTTAAATTTAGACAATCGGTTAAATATGGAATGGTTATTCCCATCATTGGTAGCGATAAAATAGTAAAAAAGATTGATAAGTTTTTAATCTCTCATTCTGTTAAAACCATAGGCCGTTATGGATTGTGGAAATATCAGGGAATGGAACATGCTATACAGGATGGGCAAAATATAAATTCTATCTTAAAAGATTTGAAACTATAAAAGAAATAAAATTTCTGAGAAAGGAGAAGAGTATGAAAGGCGAGCTTAAAATAGTTGCTTCAATTGAAGCCAGGATATTTTCCTCTCGTCTGCCAGGCAAGGTATTGCGCCCTATATGCGACATACCGGTTTTGGCTCATATGGTTCTGCGGCTAAAAAGGTCTTCCTTTATTCATGGGATTATTATTGCTACAACTACAAATCCCCAAGATAAAGCCATCTGCCAATTGGCCAAAGAAGAAAAAGTCGGTTATTTTCAAGGAAGTGAAGAAGACGTTTTAGAACGAGTTGTTGAATGCCATAAAAGGACCGGTACCGATATTATTATAGAGTTGACAGGTGATTGCCCACTTATTGACGTCTACTGGGTGGACAAAACAATAGAAAAATTTTTAGAAAATAAATGGGATTTCGTTTCTAATTGTATCCCTATGACCTTTCCCCGCGGACTTGATTGCAAGGTTTTTAGGTTTAGTGATTTGAAGTGGATGGGTGAAAATATTAAGGATTCGGCTGCAAGAGAACATGTTTCGCTTTATTTCTACGAGGAGCATGATCGGTATGTAATCGGGACGGTAAAGGCCCCCAGCTGGCTGAGATACCCAAAATACAGATGGACGCTGGACACAAAAGAAGATTTTGAGTTTATTAAAAGAGTATATGAAGCCCTTTACCCTGAAAATAATTACTTTAATAGCTGGGATATTATGCAATTATTAAAAAATAACCCGGATTTATTAGAAATTAATAGCAAGGTTGTTCAAAAAGCAATTAGGTGAATTAAAAATGAAGGCTTTAGTTGTTGGTGTAGGAAGAATAGGAAGTTCATTCGATCAGATAAAAGAAAAAAACTGGATAAATTCACACATCGGCACTTATAGAAAAAATAGTAAGATCGAAAAGATCGCTATTTGTGATAAGGATATTAGGGTATTAAAAAAGGCAGCAAATTTTTGGTCTATAAAAGAGTCTTTTGATAATCTTGATGAAGCTCTGAAGGACTTTTCTCCTGAAATAGTAAGCGTATGTACAGGTGCTCGACATAATCTAGAAATCATAAGAAAGATTACCCGATATAGGTCTGTTAAACTGCTTTGGATTGAAAAGCCTTTCAGCGATACATTGAAAAATGCATTTACGCAACAAAAGCTTCTTGTTAAGCATAATATTCATTTTGTTACTAATTACCAGAGAAGATTTGACAGATTTTATCTATATGTAAAGGACCATGTTACCGATTTAGTAGGTAGTGTGCAGAAGTGTGTAGCTTATTTTTCAGGAGGAGTTGTTAATACTGCTTCTCACCTGGTAAATTTGCTTATATTTTATTTTGGTGTTCCTGAAACATCGGTCTCTATAAACATTAAGGCCGGTGAAGATAGAGATTCTCACGGTGATTTTTGCCTAGATTTTAAAAATTTTAAAGCATTTTGTTTTGAACTTAACAAGCAAAGTAGTGTTTTATCAGGTGGGTACTCAATTTTTGAAATTCAGATCTTTGGAGACAAGGGTAGGATGGATATAAGAAGCCTCCCCTTTAATGAGTATGACTACGATTATTATGTTGTTGGTAAATCCAGGTTTAAAAATGTTAAAGTACTTGATAAGAAAAGATTAGGCCTGGATTTTAAAAGAAGATATATGGAAAACGGATTAAAATTTTTACTGGATAAGGTAAAAAAGAGAAGAATTAAAGATACCGAAGGGGCGATTGAAACATTAAAGATTCTTAAAGAAATAGGCGTAGTTCAATGAAAAAGTTAGCATTGTTTGGTGGCGAAAAGGTCAGAGAAAAGCCTTTTCCACCCTTCCCAGTTTTAAGCCAGGGAGAAGCGGAAGCAGTAAAAGAAGTTTTAAAAACTAACAGGTTGTCAGGTTTTATTGCTGCTGCAGGCGAGAATTTTTTAGGCGGGCCCAAAGTAAAGGAGCTTGAAGAAAAGATAAGTAAGTATTTCAATATAAAATATGCGGTAGCTGTGAATTCCGGAACAGCAGGTTTGCACTGTGCGCTTGTTGCGTTAAATCTAAAGCTAGGGGATGAAGTTATTGTCCCGCCATATACTATGTCTGCTACTGCTACTGCGGTATTAATGGCTGGTGCCACTCCCGTTTTTTCTGATGTGGATGAGAATAATTTCTGTATTAACCCTGCTGAAATTGAAAGAAACATAACTCCCCATACAAAGGCGATAGTGGTTGTCCATTTATTTGGATACCCTGCCCAGATGGATGAAATAAAAAAGATTGCAAAAGAGCACAATCTTGCAATTATTGAAGATTGTGCCCAGGCCCCGGGAGCTGTATATAAGAACAGATTGGTGGGTACCATGGGCGATATCGGAGTATTTAGTTTTAATCAACATAAGACCATAACTACTGGTGAGGGCGGGTTTACTGTTACCAACAGTCAGGAGTTGGCGTTGAGAATGCAGTTGGTCAGAAATCATGGAGAAGCTGTGGTAGAGAATATGGGCTTGGATGAGAATTTTGCTCATATTATTGGGTATAATTACCGCATGACAGAACTTGAAGCTGCAATAGGTATTACCCAATTCTTAAAGCTGGAGCAGCTTAACCAGCACAGGATTCGGTTAGCAGAATATTTAACGAAGAGTTTATCACAAATTGGTGGTTTAATCTTACCTTCTGTTGAAAATAACAGAAAGCATGTTTATTTTCTCCTTCCCATAAAAGTCGATTCTTCCAAATTAGGGGTTGGTAGGGACAGACTTGTGGATGCACTGGTGGCAGAAGGAATCCCTTTTGGTAAGGGCTATGTTAAGCCACTTTATCTCTTACCAATCTATCAGAAGAGGCAAGACAGCCAGAGATATAAAGAAGGAATATGCCCAGTGGCGGAAAAATTGCATTATCGCGAGTTGATCTATTCCTCTCCGGCATTATTACGCTATCCTATGACCGAAAAAGATATGAACGATGTTGTTACCGCCTTTAAGAAGATAGTTAAGAATAAGAATGAATTTGAGGTAGGTTCTTTATGTTAAAAAAATTTGGTAAACCCATAAATATTACAGAATTCAAAAGCTCTACACTGAATACAGATACTATAAAATCGCTTATCGAAGAATATAAAAGATTGAGCCAATTTGTATATAAAAACCCGAAGCGTAGAAAAATTGTTAAGTGCCCTGTGTGCGATTCTGAAAAAAAACACTTAGCTAAAGTTATATATAACATCGGGTATAATGTTTGCGATAGCTGTGGAATGTTTTACGCTGATACACAATTAACCCAGGATGAGTTAAATAGATATTACACTAAAGATAGCGTGGGTTTGGAGCAAACTTACACCGATAAAAGTACATATCAGTATCGATCAGAAAAAATATCTTTTTCAAAAATAGAGTTTATATCTGATTTTATTAGGCCTCGCCAAAAACGATGGCTTGACGTAGGGAGCGGCATGGGTGATGTTGTTTATAATCTGAAGAAAAGAGGGTTTCATGTTCGGGGCCTTGAGTTGAATAAAAAGTCAGTTAAGTTTGCAAAAGAAATCTTCGGACTGGAATTGGAGCCCAAAACGATATCTGAGGTTCTTGATGAAAAGGGGACGGGATCTTTTGATGTTGTATCTTATTTTGGAGTTCTTGAGCATATACCCGATCCACTAAAAGAAATTTCTTACGCTTCACAACTACTTAGTCCTGGTGGGCTACTGATTCTAGAAGTTCCAAATTCTCAAAGTTTCTCTAGTATAATAGATATGCATTTTCCTAACTCTGTTATAAGGCATATGGTCCCGCCCGAACATATCATGCTTTTTTCCAAAAAAGCCCTTTTAATCTTAGCCCAAAAATTCAACTTAGAGCCAGAAGCCATGTGGTTTTTTGGACTGGACTTTTATAATTTGATTCTACATTTGAGTGCTTTTATACCAGGATTTTTAGATAGCAACGTTTGTCAAAAATTACTCGATTCTAATAATGAGATACAGAATATTTTTGATGCCAAAGAAACGGGCGATCATATTTTATTCATTGCCAGAAAAAAACTATAATTTATAATTAAGCACAGCGAGGATGACTTTATTACTTAACTCACAAACAGGGTTTGACAAGATGGTAAAAAAGCTATGGTATTTAGTAGAGGATTTTAGTTACGACATAGACTATACAACAGGTAAAGTTCTTGCTTTAACGCCAGAGGCATCATATTGTTTCGATAAAACTGGCAAAAAATACTACATAATAGAAGATTTCTATAATGAGAAAGAGTTGATTCAAAGTGACGATTTATATTTTTATGAACAACTATCATGGTTTGAAAAATTTGATCAGTTTCTTAAAAAAAATATAAGTTATTGCAAAAAAGAGGATATCGCTCTAGCACGCGCACATTCTCACAGGCTCAAATTTTTTGTAGATTCGGTTATTATACATTCTTATATATTTACCAAATTTTTTGAAAATGCAAAACCAGATCGTATCTTATATGTCTGTAAAAAAGAAAACGGTAGCTTAGATTTTAGCATATATATGCCCTATGGCAGGCAGCATAAGATAATATTACCTTTGGTCAAAAAGATATGTGATGAAAAAGGTATACCTTGTTTATTAAAAACTGATGGATATAATCGATCGCAGCCTACAATATCACCCTCATTCAAGGTAAGCATAAAAGAGTCCCTTAAAAAATGCCATTTTAAATCACTGATTCACTTTTTTAAATATACAAAGTACGCTAAATTTTTTAGTGCAAAAAAATACCAAAATTTAAATATTTTGTCATTACACGCTGGATGTATATCTATGGATTCTTTGATTAAGGATTTAATAAGCAGCGGAAGCAAAGTTTTTTTGAAAACTGATGATAAAAAGATAACTTCTATTAGCGGTATTTTTGAGAAAAAAGTGCTGGATCTCAGCTTATTAGCAGAAAGCCCTAATGAGTTGAAAATAAGGAAAGATTGCAAAAAGGCTTATGAAAAATTTATACAAGAGAAAGAATTAATTAGCTGGGTAAGTAATAAATGTGGATTTGACGCATCAGATATTCTTGCGCCTTATTTTAAAGATTTTATAGAAAATATCTGCTCTGAGAATTTAATAGAGACTCCTATATTAAAGGATTTTTACAAAAGAGAAAAAATCGATTTTGTTGTTACTCGTTCAAGTTCTGAACAAGTACCCATAAGCAGTTTACTAGCTGCTGCTAATTCACGTAAAAGGGTATGTTTTCAACATGCTTGCGGGGCTTTTGATAACAGACGCGAGCACATAAGTGAGCTGGTTTTATTTGACTATTATTTTGCAATGCACGATGATGCTCAAGAGCATATGAATTTAAATCTTAAAAATGATTATGTTGGAAGTTGCAAAGTGTATCAGGCCCCCTACCATATACAGGCTGTGGGACGGAAATGGGGAAAAGTTCGCCGTGATAAAAATTTAGTTATGTATATTCCGACAAAATTATTCTTTGGATTTCGTAGTTATAATGGATACCTTTATCCATTAACCTGGTATTTCAAATTGCAGAAGTCGCTTATCGATTTTTTTTCTACAAAGAAAAATCTTAGGTTTATTTTTAAATATGCTCCTGGCCAAGAATGGTCTGCAAACTCGGTATTATTATATATAAAGGATAAGAACTGCTCAAATATATCTATTGAAAGTAAACCAGTATCTGAGTGCTTAGGAAAAGCGGGTAGGGTTATATTAGATTTTCCATCAACAAGTTTGTACGAAGCAGCAGCTGCAAAAATACCGGTTATGTCATTGTATCATGAGTTGCTAGAAATCAGAGATCCGGCCTTAAAACTTTTTGGAAAATCACTACAGAAATTCAGCGGTGTCTCTAATGCTATAGAGATAGTAGATGATTTTCTCGATACTGACCCTGAAGAATTTAAGGTTAATATACCTGTATCAAACGATAGTACACTTGATATCTTAGAAAAGATCAAAGAGGAGAATATATATGCCAAGAAAGATTAAAGTATGCAAGAAGTGCGTTCAACCTGATACAAGGCCGGGGATCTATTTCAACGAAAAAGGTATTTGCGGTGCGTGTTTATATCAGGAAGAGGTTAAAGAGAAGATCGACTGGGATGCCCGCGAAAAAGAGCTAAATAAAATAGCAGAATGGGCAAAAAGTACAACCAAAAGTAATTATGATTGCGTAGTTGGTGTCAGTGGCGGCAAAGACAGCACCTTCCAATCTTTATATGCAAGAGACAGGCTGAAGTTAAGACCTTTGCTGGTTAACGCTGAACCCGAAGGTATTACTGATATAGGCAGGCATAATATAGAAAATCTGAAGCAGTTAGGTTTTGATGTTATAAGCATAAGGCCAAATCCAAGAGTTCTAAAAAAGCTTATAAAGAGGGATTTTTTTAAGTATCTTAACCCTGTAAAGATAACCGAATATTATCTATGGGCATCAGCATATATTATAGCGTATGCTTTTAAGATTCCCTTGATAATACAGGGTGAAAATCCGGGCTTGACACTGGGGGTGCGTAATACAGGCGTAGGGGTCGATGACAATGCCTTAAAGGCTAACAAATTAGATACATTAGCTTCGGGCTGGGAAGAATATGTTGGTGATGATGTTGATGAAAAAGATCTATTTCTATACCATTATGACGGGGAGGCAATGGAGAAAAAAGGGCATAGGGCAATCTGGCTGCAATATTATACTAAAGAATGGTCTTCGCCAAGGAATGCTGAGTTTTCAAAGGCTTATGGATTTAAGGCTAGGCCACCTGATTTTAACCCCAAAGATATAGGAACATACGTTCCATGGGCACAGCTCGATTCTGACCTTGTTCAGGTCAATCAAATGTTAAAATATATCAAATTTGGTTTTGGGCAATGCACTGACCATGCCTGCTATGATATTAGAGAAGGCCGAATTAGCAGAGAAGAAGGCATAGAACTGGTGAGAAAATATGATGGTAAATGTGCAGAAAGATACATTAAGAAGTTCTGCGATTTCATAGATATCACACTCGATGAATTCTGGAAGGTGGTTGATTCTTTCAGAAACCCGGATTTCTGGTATAGAGAAAACGGCCAATGGAAAAAAACAGATTTTTTTGAAGAAAGCATAAGTATAGGAGGATAAAAATATGCTATTACATAGCCCTTGGATTGAATTTCCGCAATTAATAAAAGCTGTGCAAGGCAAAAAGGTTATATTTTGGGGGTGCTATGATTGGTTTGAAAGAACCTCAAAAGTGTATAAATTTAATATCGACTATATAGTGGATAGCAGCAAAAATCAACAAGGCCCCTCTGCGCATCATGGGTATGATGTTAAGGAGCCTATAAGATTAAAACATATAAAGCATAAAAATAAATTTTATATCATAATCACCACAACAGCATTTTATGAAACCATCGAGAGGCTGATAAGGTACGGTTTTAAGCCAGGGTTGCATTTCTGCGTTACTCCGCTTCTCAATAATTTTAAGGTTATAGACGATATGCTATCGCATAAGCAGAAAGTCATTTTGTCGAGCTCAGATACAGCAAAGCGGTCTGATACAGAAGGCGGAGGACTTTATATTTACCATGTGCCATCTTGTAAGATAGAGAAAAAAATATCCGGTGTCACTCGCGGGTTTGATAGATATAAAGACAACTATTTTGTAGTCGACGCATTAAAAGGGGTTAGGATATTAGATGAAAATTTTAAAGATATCGATAACTTTCCACTACCAAAACAGTGTGTTCCGCATGGGGTAACAATAGATTCAGAAAGGAAGTTGATATATGTTGTATTAGCGAGGTACGATAAGGTCGTTGCATTCAATATAAACAATTTTAAAATCGTCAGAACCATTTCATTGACTAAAAAATATGAAAAGACAGGTGTGTATCACCACCACATGAACGACATCTGCCTTGATGGAGATTCTTTATATATCTCTATGTTTTCAAAAACCGGCAATGTTCAGCTGGCCTGTTTTGATAGCGCAATAATCGAATATGATTTGGATTCTGACAAGGTGACAGGAACATTAGTAGAAAATTTATGGCTACCGCATAGCATCCGGGTTCTGGATGGCCGTTTATGCTATCTGGATTCTATGCGGGGTAATTTGCATATCATTCCCCATAAGATCGAAACCCATTTTAACGGTTTTATTCGCGGTCTGGATTTTGATGGAATATATTATTATATTGGGCAGAGTCTACACCGTTATTTTGATAGAATGAAGGGATATTCAAATAACATATCCTTAGATTGCGGTTTTTTCATCTTTGATAATGCATCCAAGGCATCAAAGTTTTTTTCCATGCCTCGCTTAAGGGATATTAATACTTTGAAGGTGTTAGAGCCATTACAAGGTATAATGTAGAGAAGATGTCACAGGCAGATAAAATAATAAAGGATAGCACAAAATATACTGTTAGCACTATAATAGCACAAGTTATAGGTATCTTTACCAGCATAGCAATAAGAAGGTTCTTAACTCCAGAGATGATGGGCATATGGGCTATTCTTTTGGTAGTTTTAAATTACTTATTGTTTGCGCATCTGGGCATATTTACTGCTGTCGGCGTTAAAATACCGTATTTACGGGGTAAAAATAAAGATAATGAAATTCAAATTATGCGTAATACCGCATTTACTTTTGGGATTATAATATCGTTTGTTATGATGGCGGTATTGTTTATAGTTTCTTTCGTGTTTGCCCACAGAATGCCTTATTATGTGATTTTAGGCATAAGGATGATAGCCCTTATTATCACTACAACACTTTTTTATAACCTGTATATTGTTATGTTAAGAGCTGATAAGAATTTTTCATTGCTTTCAAAAGCTGTGGTATTCAATTCTGTGGCTATGTTTTTATTCATTGCTATATTGGCATACTTTTTCAGGCTTAAAGGGGTATATTTCGCGACCTTTTTTGCAACATTAGCCAGCTGGCTTTATATCAGGTTCAGAACCAGGTATAATTTAAAGTTAACCTTTAAACTACATCAGGCGTTGGCTTTATCAAAGATTGGTTTGCCAATTCTTATTGGAGGAATAGCTTATACAATTTTAATAAGTATAGATAAAATAATGATAATAAGGATGATTGGAGCTAAGGAGCTCGGCTTTTATTCTATAGCAATACTGGCACTAACCTACACAAATACATTCCCGAAGCTTTTTGGAATAGTTATTTTTCCAAATATGCAGGAAGCATTTGGAAGAACCGATTCAAAGGAACATATCTTAGGATATGTCAAACAGCCAGCCCTTATTATGGCTTATATATTTCCAGCACTTCTGGCAGCTGCATATTTTGCAATACCTGTATTAGTCTATTATGTTCTGCCCAAATATATTTTAGGCATTAATAGTATGAAGATACTTTTATGTGGCTGTTTCTTTATATCTCTCGTGCCATTAGCTCAAAATTTTGTAATATCTATTAATAAGCAAGTAGTTTTAATTCCGATAACAGCAGCAGCCGTGATATTCGGAATAGGAATGAATTATAGCATGATAAAGATGGGTTATGGTATAGGCGGAGTGGCTTTTGGGATATCAGTCGCTTATCTTGTGTATTTTATAGCCATGTTCTGTTATGCCTTAATACATTGTGAAAAATGGCCAAAGATTTATGAATTTTTCATAAGGATATTTATACCTTTTCTATATTCGGTAGTAATAGTTTTAGCACTGGAATATTTTGTGAAAGTCGGTTCTGTAATAAACAAAGCCCTGGTACAGGCACCAATTTTTTATTTAGCCTACTTGCCTATGATTTGGTATATCAATAAAAAAACAATGATAATTTCAATGGTTTTTAAAAGAAAGGCAAAAGCGTTTTTAGCAGCAGAAGAAGAGCTTTTTGCTAATACATGGGGATAAGTAAAAAATAGCTCTTAGCTAGGATGATTAGAGGCAATGAGGATGTCAAAAAAAGGAAATATATTATTAGTGAATCCCTCATACGCGAATCTTTTTGAAAAAATAAAGGGCTCTGAATGGAAAGTGCCGCCTCTTGGGATAAGCTATATAGCAGCGGTCCTGGAAAAAAATGGCCATAAGGTCAGTATAATCGACTGGGATATGCACCAATATACCCATGATGACTTTTGCAGGACAATACAAAAGGAGAACTACGCCGCTTTGGAATCAACGGCGCTGAAGTTCCTCTGGAATATAAGTATGGTTTGAAAAAGAGTGAAAGCGGAATGAAAATATTTGGAACTATATGGGAATACTCGATACTTTGTTGGGAAAATATAACAAAGACATGGCAATGTAAAAATAGGCAGGCGACTTTTTAGTTGAAAGGAGAAAATAGTATGTATGTATTAGGGATTTTTTGCTATCATTCTAATTCGTCTGCAAGCCTGGTTAAAGACAATAAGGTTATTTTGTGTGCTGAAGAGGAAAGGTTTAGCAGAGAAAAATATACCGGTGCATTTCCCGTACGCGCCATAGACTTTTGCCTGAAGCAAGCCAATATATCTTTTAAAGATATTGATCATGTTGTATATTGTGCAAAACCATGGCTTGATTTTCATAAAAGAATTTTATTACTAATGAAACATATGCCAGCTTCTCTTAAATTTTGGCAGAGTCATAGAGGGCCTTGGTTACAGATGATAAAAATTAAAAATTATATTATAAAAAAATATAAAATTAACAAAAAGCTATTCGATTTCGGTTATATCAATCATCATATTGCACATTCGGCAAGTGCTTTTTATGTTTCGGGTTTTGATAAAGCTGCTATTCTTAGTATAGACGGATGCGGAGAATGGGCAACAACTATGCTATCAATAGGTGATGGGACTAAAATTATACCGATTAAACAGGTTGAATATCCGCATTCTCTCGGTTATTTATATGCGTCGATTGCACAGTACTTAGGATTCAGACCTAATAAAGACGAAGGTAAAATAATGGGACTTGCGCCATATGGAAAACCAACATATTGTGAGAAATTTAAAAAAATAGCAGAGTATAAAGGCAATGGTGATTATGTCCTGAATTTATCATATTTTGACTATTATAAGAATGGTGCCAATGTGTATGGTTGCAAACAAAATGAGACACCATGGTATTCTAAGAAATTTGTGAATGAGTTTGGACCTCCAAGAAAGTATAATGAACCTATAACTCAAAGACATATGGATACAGCCTATGCTTTACAAAACCTCTTAGAAGATATAGCGGTGAAAATAGTTCATTATTTATATGAAAAAACCAGAATTGACAAATTATGTATTGCAGGAGGAGTAGGCTTAAATAGCGTTATGAACACAAAGATATTAATAAAAGGACCTTTTAAGGATATATTTATTCAGCCGGCTGCCAATGACGGAGGCGTTTCTTTCGGCGGAGCATTGTATAAATATTTTCAATTGAATCCTAATGCCCAAAGATATGTTTTAGAGGATGCTTATTTAGGACCTGAATATTCTAATGAAGAGATAAAAAGCGAGATTGATAAGAGAAGGGTTAATGCTACTTTTCATAAGGACATCGAGATGGTTGCTGCTAAGTTGCTTGCAGAAGGCAAGATACTTGGATGGTTTCAAGGATGCATGGAATTCGGACCACGCGCTCTTGGCAATAGAAGTATATTAACAGACCCTCGTCGTCATGATATGAAGGATATTTTAAACTACCGGGTGAAACACCGAGAGGCATTTAGGCCTTTTGCGCCTGCAATTTTAGAAGAGAGAATTGGCGAATATTTTGAATTTTCATATCCATCACCTTTTATGCTTTTAGTTTATAAAATAAAAAAAGAAAAGCAAAAGCTCATACCAGCTGTTACTCATGTAGATGGTACGGGCAGGGTACAGACAGTAACAAAGCAGAGCAATCCGAAATTTTATAATCTGCTGGTTGAGTTTGAAAAACTTACAGATATACCTGTAATACTAAACACATCTTTTAATGTTCAGGGTGAGCCTATAGTTAATTCACCTAAGGATGCCCTTGGCTGTTTTTACTCGACCGGCATGGATGCATTGATTATGGGTAATTATCTTTTGCCAAAATAAGTTTTATATAATTATCCATCGTATGTAGAAAAGAAGAAATAATATGGAAAAAACTTACGATATAAAAAAGAGTTTAATAATATGGGGTAGCTTAGGTTTTATATTAAGATTGGTATTTATGCCAATGACATCTCATGGCGATTTGTTATATATACATAGCGTACCATCTCTTTTAGTTACCAACAATGTGTGGGATGTTTTCGGATATTTAAAAGATACTTTTGTTAGCAGGGGATTTGCTTCATATTATCCACCCCTGTCCTATTTTATAACGGCTCTTTTTCAGTTTTTGTTCAAATTTGTAAATATTGGTTATCTCGATTGGTTGGCTAAGGTCTTCAATTCAATGTATGCCGGAAGATTAGGTGCAGAAAGCAATATTTTATTAAGTGCTCAGAATATACATATTTATTTAACTTTAATGAAAACGCCATATTTATTATTTGACGCGGGTTGCGCCTTTATTTTATATAAATATTTTAAAGACAGAAAAGAATCATTGAGAGCCTTCAAATTATGGTCGGTGAATCCTGTAGTTATATTTAGCAGTTATATATTTGGTCAATACGGTTTAATTTCAGCATTTGTATTACTATTCTCAATTTATTTAGTAAATAAAAAACATTACGATGCCGCGTTTTTTTTGATAGGTTGTGGAATAATGATTGAGATGTTCCCTTTTATGTTTTTACCCGCCATGTTACTTATTCCAGACGCAACCCTAAAAAAGCGTCTAAGATGGCTATTTATGAGTGCTATACCCGTGCTTGTAGTTTTTCTCCCTCTTTATATAACTTCGAATGGCTATGTAAAATACGCTTTTGTATCATACACCATAAAAAAGGTCATGTTTAGTGATGGTATAACGCGGCGACCTATGATTAATATGATTGCTAAAACTGCATGTATAATATCTTTTATGATTTTATATATTAAGCTGTTAATAAACGCTTTTAACAAAAAAGGCCTTCGGGTATCAAAGATTTCTATAGCCTGGATTTCTTATAGTTCGATCTTATTGCTTTTATTTTTGGCAACCGGATACAGTCCGGTTCACTATTTGCAGTGGATTATACCGCTTTTAATTATATTGGTTGTAAAGAAAATAATACCCCTGAATCTGTTTATTATCCAAATGATACTTTTATTTCTCTTCAACCTTGATTCAAGGAGTCTAAATATGGGACTGTTTCAACCGATTAATCCTGAGTATTTTGCACAGTTGCCCAGTTTGCATGAAATTATGGACAGGTATTTTTATTGGGGGTATGTTATAAGCACAGCGAGATTTTTATATTCAGGAGTATGTTTGCTTATAATATATAAAATTTTAAAGAATAATGAAATATCATATGTTTAAAAAGCAGGTTATTTAAGATGCGTGATATAGTTTTAGTTTATCCGCCAGTTATTACTACAGGTAGATATCAAAAGGTAGCTACAGGTCATGAGGTTGTGCCGCAGGCTTTGATTTATTTAGGGGCGGTGCTGCGGCAGAATTACTACCGTTGTGAACTTATCGATGCCAATGCGATGGGCCTGAAAGTGGAGGAAGTTATAAATCAAATTTTGGAGTTAGAACCCCGATATGTAGGAATCTCTTCTCCAACAATGCTAATTTCTGCAGCAGGCAGGATTGCAAAAGAAATAAAATCAAAAAGAAAAGATATTATAACAATAGTAGGCGGCCCCCACATCACCGTTGTTCCCGAACAGGTTATGGGATTATATCCCGATATAGATATCGGAGTAATAGGAGAGGGAGAAGTTACCATTGTAGAGCTTTTGAAATCTATCGAGGAGAATACTAGTCTCGATGTTGTTAAGGGTATTGTTTTCAGAAGCAATGGCAATCTTAAGATTACAGAGCCTAGACCTTTTATTAAAGATTTAGATGCACTTCCTTTGCCGGCATGGGATATGTTACCGGATTTATTAAAATACTATCAACAATCAGCTTCAAGAATTGACAGGTTGCCATGTATGTCTGTTGCCACATCGCGCGGCTGCCCTTTCAAGTGTATATTTTGTGCCAGGAATGTTTTTGGCAATGTAACCAGAGCACATAGTGCAGACTATCTCATTAGGATGGCCAGACATTTAAAGAAAGAATACAATATAAAAAGTATTACTTTTGAAGATGAAAATTTTGTTTGTTTTAGAAAAAGACTGACAGAGTTTTGCCAACGTCTTATCAAAGAAGATCTGGATATTACCTGGGATTGCTGTTCTCATGTCAGTGGAGTAAATCCAGAGATACTGGATTTGATGAAGAAGGCAGGCTGCTGGCAGATAAATTATGGTATTGAAAGTGGATGCCAGAGAATACTAGATTTTATAAAAAAAGGAACTAATCTAAGAACAATCGAGAGAGCGTTAAAGATGACAAGGCAAGCAGGTATGATTACAAAGGGTTATTTTATTATCGGGCATCCAACAGAGACATTCGAGGCAATTCAAGAAACAATAGATTTTATTAAAAAGATAGACCTGGATATATTTCAGATGTCTTTTATGGTGCCTTTTCCAGGTACCGAGCTGTACGATATAGCCAGCCAATATGGAGACTTTAGAATCGATTGGGACAACATGAATATCTGGACCCCTCTTTTTATTCCCAATGGCCTCACGGAAGAGGATTTAAGGAGAGAATCTAAGCGGGCTTATAGAGAATTTTATTTTAGATTTGCTCCTATATTTACATATTTAAAGAGAACTTTAAGGCCATCTACTTTTATAAAATTTTCAAAAGATGGATTAAAAATATTAAAATTTATTCTTACTAAAAATTAAATTGAGGTGATTTTATGATCAATTGTTCGATTATTGGTTGCGGTTATTGGGGACCCAATTATGCAAGGATAATAAATAATTCACTGGATTGTAGATTGAAATGGTGTTGTGACCTTAAGGTAGAAAATTTAGAAGCTTTTAAAAAACAAGGTACACAAACAACGATAAATTATAAAGATATTCTTAATGACAAAGAAGTAGATGCTGTAGTTATAGCTACAGCACTCAAAACCCATTTTGATATTGCAAAAGATAGTTTAATGGCTGGAAAACACGTTTTGGTTGAAAAACCAATTACTGGCAATAGTGTTCAAGCCTTAAAATTAATTGATATTGCAAAAGAAACTAATAAGGTATTAATGGTAGGACACACATTCAAATTTAATTCAGGTATAAATAAATTAAAGGAGTGGATTGAGGATAAGACTATAGGTAATGTTTTGTATCTTCACTTTACACGGACTGGACTTGGGCCAGTTAGAAATAACATAAATGCTTTATGGGACTTGGCACCCCACGATATATCAATCTTACTCCACATATTAAAAGAAAAGCCGATTAACGTTGTTGCTAAGGGAGAATGTTATATCCAGAATAGAATAGAGGATGTTGTTTTCTTAACTATAGAGTTTGAAAATAGGATCCTCGCAAATCTGCATGTAAGTTGGTTAGACCCATATAAGGTGAGAGAGATTACTGTTGTTGGAGACAAAAAGATGGTTGTCTTTGATGATGTCTCTAATGAGACAATTAAATTGTTTGATAAAGGAGTAAGTTATCTTGAGAGGGGAGCTGATTATGCCAAATTTAGGACACTGCTTAGAGACGGAGACATATTATTGCCTAAGATAGAACATAGCGAACCACTTATGATAGAATTTGAACATTTTATCGAGTGTATAAAACAGAATAAAAAGCCATTGTCAGATGGAGTATGTGGTTATAATGTAGTTAAGATTTTAGAAACTGCACAAGAATCGCTTAAAACACAGAAAGGGATAAAGATCAGGTTGTAATGGATAAAAAAAACCAAATGATAATAGGAAATAACACCATTGCAGTGGATTGTTTGGATTATTTAATGAGGGCTAATCAAAGCATTGCTGCAGTTGTGGTTGATAAAAAAGATAATGGAAAGGATGGCTGGCAGAAATCTTTGAAAAAAGCTGCTTTAAATTATGGACTAAAGACGTATCAGCCAGATAATATAAATGATCCTGATTTTATCAACTATTTAAAAAGATTAAATCCAGACTTTATTTTTTCTATTCAGTGGAGGCAAATTTTAAAAAAGCAGATCATAGATTTACCTAAGGGGGGAATCATCAATCTTCATTTTGCATTGCTTCCTAAATATAGAGGATTTTATCCAATTGCTTGGGCGTTAATGAACTGTGAAATAGAGACGGGAGTTACACTGCATTACATTAATGAAGGCATAGACGCAGGAGATATAATAGCCCAAAAAAGAATAGAGATATTAGAAGAAGATACTGGTAGATCGTTATTTGCTAAGGCCACTAAGCATGGCTTAGAGCTATTTAGGGAGAATTTCAAATTGATTATAGAAGGAAAAAACACGAGAACTAAGCAAGATGATTCAGGGTCAAGCTACTACAGTGTTAGTTCAATTGATTTCAAAGAAAACCAGATTAAGTGGAACAAGCCTACTGAAGAGGCGTTCAATTGGATTCGCGCATTTATTTTTCCTCCGTTTCAATATCCTACAGTAAGATATGATGGCAGAGAAATTGAAATTGCAGGAATAAAGAAAAATCCAGGAAAAGGTAGATATGATAAAGCTGGCAAGATAATTGAAATCGACGACGGTGGAATAATTGTCTCTACTGATGATGGTTCTTTGTTAATAACTAAAATAAAGGCAGAAGATAAAATTATCAGTGCCAAAGAGTTTATTAATGTGCATAGTTTAAAAGTAGGTGAGATGCTATAGGGTAGTCTTATGGAAAAAATAAATTTTGTTGACTTAAGTAAGCAATATACGCCTATTAAAGATGAAATCAATAATGCAATTCAAAATGTTATAGATAATACCTCGTTTATACTAGAAAAAGAAGTCAGTGATTTTGAGAGAAATTTTGCTGATTTTTGCACTACGAAATATTGTGTGGGCATAGGTTCAGGGACAGATGCGCTGTATTTAGCGTTAAAATCTTTAGGTATTGGCCCGGGTGATGAAGTTATAACAGCAGCCAATACATTTATTGCTACTGCCCTGGCAATATCTCACTGCAGTGCAAAGCCTGTTCTTGTAGATTGTAAGCCAGATGTGTACACAATTGATGTTGATAAAATAGAAAAGGCAATTACAGATAAGACAAAAGCGATAATACCAGTTCATCTTTACGGACAACCTGCTGATATGGACCCGATTTTAGAGTTAGCTGAAAAATATAGCCTTGCAGTTGTGGAAGATGCCTGCCAAGCACATGGAGCAGAGTATAAGGGTAGAAAAACTGGATGTTTGGGTAAGATAGGTTGTTTTAGTTTTTATCCCGGCAAAAACTTAGGGGCATATGGCGATGGAGGCGCAGTTGTTACAAATGATGAAGAGATAGCAGAAAGGATTAAACTGTTAAGAAATTATGGAGAAAAAGTAAAGTACCATCATTCAATAAAGGGTTTTAATACACGACTTGATTCTATACAAGCGTCTGTTTTAAATGTTAAGTTAAAATATCTGGAAGAGTGGAATGAGTTAAGAAGAAAGAATGCAAAATTATATTCTTCCAGATTAGATAGGGCGGAAATATTATTGCCTATTGAAGAGAAATTTGCAAAACACGTGTATCATTTGTACGTGATAAGAACAAAAAAAAGAAATGAGTTACAGGAATTTTTGAAACAAAAAGGAATAGATACAGGGATACATTATCCTGTTCCAATACATTTACAAGAGGCATATTTAGAATTTGGAAATATGCAGGGAAAGTTTCCGGTTACTGAGAAAGTTTCAAATGAAATCCTTTCGCTTCCAATGTATCCTGAACTCAGCAGAGAAGAAATAGAATATGTTGCCGATTGCATAAAATCTTTTTCTGAAAATGGTTGCATTAAAACAATGTTGTAAAGGTGCTAAAGATTGCACAGAAGCTGCTTGAATCTTATAAAATACAAAATTAAGAATGAATAGAAAAAAAGTCCTACTCATCATCCCCCCTTCCGGCGCGTTTTTAAGAGAGGACAGGTGCCAAAGCCCCATAGAGAAGGAAGCCATTACTTTCCTTAGGCCGCCGATGATACTGGCATATGCAGCTGCAATATTTGAGAGAGAAGGAGCAGAGTGCAGAATAGTTGACTTTCCGGCTGAAAAGGCATCATGGAGCAGGCTAAACATGGAGCTTAAGGAATTTAATCCAGATATTCTTTTCATTAATACAACCTGGCCCACAATTGAGATAGATATGCAGGCATGCGAGAAAGCAAAAAAGTACAATTCCAAAATACTAACTGTAGTGAAGGGGGCTTATGCATTTGTCCATGATAAGCAGATGCTTGAGAGCTTTAAAGATCTTGATGCGGTTTACAGGTCTGAAATCGATGACAGCATTGTTGGGCTTTTAGGTGATCATACAACAGCGCCAGGAATAACATACAGAAAAGAAGCTCAGATTGTGAAGAATGAAGTCAAGGGATTTCAGGATCTTAATGAGCTTCCTTTCCCTGCGCGGCATCTATTAAAGAATGATCTTTATCTGAGGCCTGATGTTATTAAAACCCAAACCGTAATTCAGACTGCGAGAGGCTGCCCCTCAAGGTGCAAGTTTTGTGTCACTGAGAAGGTTTCCGGCCTAAAGATAAGGCAGAGAAGCCCCGAAAATATTGTGAAGGAGATCAAGGAGTGCATCCAGAAATATCATATTGAGTATTTCTTTTTTGCGGCTGATACATTTACATATGTTAAACCATGGGTCATAAAACTTTGCAAATTAATAATCGAGGAGAATCTTAAAATCACCTGGGGCTGTAACGGCAGAGCCTCCAACTTTGATGATGAGATGGCAGGCTTCATGAAGAAGGCGGGCTGTGATGTTATTGGTTTTGGGATTGAAAGCGGCAACGAAGAGATGCTCAGGAGGATGAATAAGGGGATAACGCTGCAGCAAGCAAGGGATGCAGTCAAGATTTGCAAGAAGCACAGAATCAAGGCCTACTGCTTCTTTATAATCGGGTTTCCATGGGATACATATCAAACAATGGAGGAGACAATAAACCTTGCTATTGAGCTTAACCCTGATTTTGCAGAATTTCTCAAATTCCGGCTAATACCTGGTACTGATTTTTTTGAGAAGGCTAAAGACATAAAAATTGATAGAGGAAAATTTAAGGAACCAGGCGTCAAACATTGCTATATAAAGCCAGGGGATCTAGATAGATACTATAGAAAAGCCGTGTTCAGGTTTCATATGAGGCCCATGTATATATTAAGGACACTCAAAAATACTCACTCCCCTAAAGAGTTATTTACTTACATCATAGAAGGAGTGGTAAAGCTGTATAATCTTATTATAAAAAAGTAATTCAAAATATTTAAGCATGGGAAGGAACTACAGAATTTGAAAGCGAGATATTTTTATAAAAATGAATAACCTGTCGGTAATTGTTCCTGCTTATAATGAAGAAAATACCCTCAGCGGCGTTGTAGAAGAATTGATTTCTGTTTTAGATGGGCTTCCTTTAAAATATGAAATAATTATCATTGATGATGGATCAAAAGATTCAACACCAGAGATAGCAAATGAACTTTCAAGAAATTTTAAAAGTGTTAGAACAATCCACCATAGATTTAATATAGGTTATGGAGGGGCACAAAAAACAGGTTTTAAAGTTGCAAACTACGATGTAGTTACTACCGCAGTACCTTCAGACGGTCAATTTAGCGGAAGGGACTTAATGAGATATGTCCCCTTAATGGATGAAAATACCGACGTTGTTGTTGGGGTTAGGACAAACAGAGAAGACCCTTTAATAAGGAGAATAAATACGCGACTATATAATCTTATACTAAACATTTTTTTTGGCTTGAGATTAAGGGATGCGAATTGGGTAAAATTAATAAGGAAAAAATATTTAAATAGTATAGATATTAATTCAAATGGAATATGCGCAGATGCAGAAGTGATTATCAAACTAAGGGATAAAAAATGCAGGTTTAAAGAAGTCGAAGTTCATTATAATAAAAGAAAATATGGAAGAGCGTCCTCTACACGTCCTCTTGCTATTCTTATTACATTAATAGAGGTAATGCGTTTGTGGATAGATTTTTACATTAAGAAAAGAAAGAACAATGATGCAAGCTAGGTGGTGTTGCAATTCAACTATAGCACTATCCCCAAAAAGATTTTTTTGTTATTAATGACTATTAATGATTATAAATGATCCCTATTTATCAAGAATTATACAAAGAGGCATATAGAGGATTCCTTATGCCAAAAATGGGCGCCTGAAAGGATATACTAGTGTTGCCAAAAAATTTAAAGTTATCAGTGGTAATACCGGCACATAACGAAGAAGGGCTAATAGAAAAGGTTGCCCTGGATATCCTGGACGAGCTTAATAGAGAATCCATAGAAAGCGAAATTATAATAGTGAATGATAACAGTACTGACGCAACCCCCAATATAATTACAAGGTTGGCTAAAGAGCATAAGAACATAAAGGTAATACATAGAATTCCACCTCATGGATTTGGCAGGGCAGTCAGGGAAGGGCTTGAAAATATAACGGGAGATGTTGTGGTAACAGCCATGGGTGATGCATCTGATGACCCAAAAGATATTGTTCGGTATTTCAGAAAGATCGAGGAAGGTTTTGATTGCGTCTTTGGTTCAAGATTTATTAAGGGTGCGATTGTCAGAGATTATCCCCTGCATAAGTTATTGATAAACAGATTGGCCAATACCTTCTTGCAATGCCTTTTTTTGACAAGACATAATGACCTGACAAATGCATTTAAGGCATATAGGAGAGAGGTAATAAAAGCTATAAAGCCTATTGAATCCCTCTATTTTAACATAACAATAGAACTGCCACTCAAAGCTTTGGTACATGAATATTCCATAGCTACTATACCGGTTAACTGGTATGGCAGAGAAAGCGGTGTATCTAAATTGAAGATAAGGGATATGGGTCGGAGATATCTTTATATAGCCCTCTATGTATGGCTGCAGAAGACACTTATCAGGGATGACATCAGGGATAGAAAAAGATGAAGATATTATTAGTAAACCCTTCACAATATGAGTTATATGGAGGGTTGCAGGCACCGGAATTCCCGCCTATGGGGCTTGCCTACATAGGGGCAGTATTAGAAGCAGACAGCCACGATGTTAGGATAATAGACATAGATGCCGATAGGATAAAAGAAAACGAACTTGCAAGGATAATTCGTTCTTCCAAGTTTAATATAGTGGGCATAACTGCTTTGACACCTTCGTTTAACAAAGTGGTCTCTATAACCAGGCTTGTTAAGGAGAATTCAGACGCTTATACCGTCCTTGGTGGTATCCATCCAACCATAATGCCTGAGGATTCGCTAAAACCTGATAGTGTCGATTTTGTAGTAAAAGGTGAGGGGGAGAAGACAATAACAGAGTTAGTAGATTCTCTTATAAGAAATAGAGATTTAAGCAGAGTAGATGGTCTGGCATATAAAGAGAACGGAGATATGATCGTTAACAGAGACAGAGAACTTATACCAGATTTAAACAGTCTACCATTTCCAGCACGCCATCTATTTAAAAATCAGAATTATACATACCCTGATGCATTTTTTTATCCTACATTGCCGGTGATGACAAGCAGAGGTTGCCCCGGCAACTGCACATATTGCAATACAAAGAATATATTTACCAGACGTTTCAGGGCACGGAGCGCTATCAATGTAGTAGATGAGTTCGAAGATTTAATAGAGAGATTTGAAGTGAAGGAGATACATATCTGGGATGATAATTTTACGACTTTAAAAAGCAGGGTCTTTCAGATTAGAGATGAGGTAAGAAAACGCCACCTTAATATAAAGTTTGCTTTTCCAAATGGTCTGCGAGTAGATTTTTTAAATGAAGAGGTTCTTAAGGCATTGAAGGATATGGGAACCTACAGTATCGCTCTCGGTGTGGAATCCGGTAATCAGCATATATTGGATAGAATAAACAAAAATATTTCTCTAGAAGGCATCAGGGATAGATTTAAGTTAGCCAGAGGGTTCGGTCTTGAAATATGGGTGTTTTTTATGATAGGTATGCCTGGTGAGACAAAAGAGACTATTCAAGATACGATACAATTTGCTATTGAACTCGATCCTGATATAGCAAAATTCCATATATTGACGCCATTTCCAAAGACAGAAGCATATGAAGAATTATCTAAGGATGGACTGATAACTGATACCAATTTTGATAATTATGGTATTCATACAAGGCCAGTCCACCGGTTACCAACCTTGAGCGAAGATGATCTATTAGGATGGCAAAAAAAGGCATATAGGACGTTTTATCTTCGGCCGCGCAAGATACTATCTCAGGTTAAAAGATTGGGTACATGGAACCGATTTAAACTCAATACAAGAACAGGCGCAACATTATTAAGGAAGATGTTAATAGAAAGATGATATATCGCTTACCCGCATTGTTTCTATCCATTCTTTTCATAGGCATTGCTGTACGTTTAATAAATATCAATCAGCCCCTTTTAGAATACAATGCGACAAGACAGGTCCAGACAGCTATGATAGTTAGGAATTTTGCCTTTGGCGGATTTCACTTTCTCCATCCTGAGGTTGATGACCAGGGAAGAGGCCCTACCTATCTTATGCAGGATTTTCCAATAATTACTGCGCCTCTGGCTTTGATATGCTACTGGTTGAAAGGGATTCCAGAGTGGCTCTTGAGGTCCTCCAGCCTGGTTTTCTTTATAATGGCTGCAATCGTATTTTATAAATTGACAGAGTTATATTGGGGGCAAAGAGTGGCTTTTTTTTCATCACTTATTTTTATCTTCAGCCCATTATCTATATTAATGAGCAGGACATTTCAGCCTGATATGCCAATGATATTTTTTATGCTTTTATGCTTCTACTATTTTTCAAGATGGTTATATAGTATGAGCTGGAGAGATTTTATCTTAGCTACTGTTGGGTTTATGGGAGCTGTTTTGTTAAAAGTGACAAATTTATATATGCTCCTACCAATATCATATCTGCTTTTTGCAACCTATAAAAAGAGAAATCTATCTTACTGGAAACTGGGTTTATTTTTTCTGTTAGTTTTTTTACCCATAATATGGTGGTGGGGATATCATACAGCCAGAATAAGGACGCTTTACCCTACGCCTTATGACACCTTTAGTATTAACTATGTTATAGATTCAATGAAGGCACACCTTATATATATCCCTTTCTACACAGAGATATTTAAACATATAATATGGACCGCACTGACACCACTTATTTTTATAACTTTCCTATATGGTTTGTTCCACAAAAGAAGAAACAGAGAAGATAATTTTTTGGCATTATGGTTTGCAGGTGTTATCCTGTTTTTTCTTATTGTACCAGAGCAATCTAAGCAAGAGTATTATATGTTAAACCTTGTGCCTGTTGCCTCGATATTTACGACTAAGGGAATATTAATAGCAGCAGAAAGGATAAAAAATAAAAGATTTTTAAGAATGGCAACAGTATTGCTCAGTTTATTTACTCTGCTTTTTGTTACTTATGTAACATTGCCGAAATATTTAAACAGGCCTGTTTATGCAGATATTGTGGAAGCAGGAAAGGCTGTAGATAATATTACTGAAAAAGATGCCCTGATTATCGCATCGCACGGTTATGGCCCCGATTTCTTGTACTATTGCAACAGAAGAGGCTGGACTTTTCTTATCGATAGAAAGAATTTGATAGAATATTGTAAAAATATAAAAACAGAGATTAATCTCCGTACATTAAAAGAGATGCAAGGTCCTATACAACATCTGGAGCGTCTGAAGAATAATGGGGCAGATTATTTTGCCTTAGTCGATGTTAAGGAGCTTGATAAAAACCAGGCATTTAAGCATCACATAATGAAAAACTATAAAATCCTGACGCGCAAAGATGATACATATATTGTATTTAAACTAAAAAATAATTAAGCAAACTAGGACGGTAGAATAGATGATTTATCTGGTAAGTTTATTAGTTTTCTATATTATGGCAGCGGTTATATCTGCTGCAGGCAGAAGGATACTGTTGCTTAGCAGGCTTAGTCTTGCGTCAAAATCTGAGGAACTCAGTTTTTCATATGCCCTGGGCTTTGGGCTTGTGTCGTATCTGCTATTATTTCTGGGGATCTTTAATCTGTTATATAACTTTGTGGTTATACTGCTTTTGTTCCTGCTGGCAGTTTTTTTGCGAAAGGATATAATTTATATCAATAAAACTTTAGTGCGGGCAGTAAGAAGTATTACAGACAGTTGGCCTAAGCCTTATTTATTAATTCTTGCATTTCTGTTAGTTGCCGTAGGATGTGTTGTATGCATAGGAGCGATGGCTCCATCATACAGCAACGATTCAATGGTTTATCACTTAGTTGATGCGAAATATTTTGCAAATACTCACAGGGTAGGGCTGATTCCATATAATAGCACAAATTCCCTGTGGCCTTATCTGGTGGAAATGTATTTTACATTGGCAATACTGCTTAATTTGTTACCATTAGCAGGACTTTTTCATTTTTCTTTAGCAGTTGCTTCGGCACTCGGCGTATATGCGTTTTCAAAGAGATTTTTTTCAAATAAGATAGCAGTTCTGGCTGCAACGATATTTTTTCTTGTTCCAGGTATATTTATGGAAGCTACGCAGACCTATGTAGACCTTGGCGCAGTATTTTATGCCCTTATGGCAGTCTATGCCTTTATAGTTTGGATAGAGAAGCATGATACGATATGGGTTGTACTTTCTGGCGCTATGTGTGGTTTTGGTATGTCTGTTAAATATTTTTCGGTTGTAACTACGCTTATTTTAGGGACTTACTTTGTTTTTATGGTCTTAAGGGGGAAAGGAGCAGTAAGGATAACAGTTTTTAAATCTCTTGTTTTGTTTTCTGTATCTGCAATTGCTGCTTCTTGTATCTGGTACGTGCGACAATATGTTATATTGGGGAATCCCATATTTCCCTTTTTTTACAGGATATTTGGCAGTGGAGGGCTCGATCCAGAAGTCCTTAAGGCAATTTCTGAGGAATCCATTCGCAAAGCCCTTGGCTTGGATATAAACATTAAAGGTTTTCTTACTCTGCCATGGAGGCTTACTATGTTTCCGAAGCAATTCGGTGGCGAACAATTAGGCCCTATATTTTTAGCTGTAATACCTGCCTTTGTGTTTATAAGGGGTGTTGATAAGAATATAAAGCGAATATCTATTTTTACATTTGCTTATATATGCATATGGTTTTTGCAATATCAGCACTTGAGGTTTCTTCTACCAGTAGCCCCTTTTCTTAGCATTATCACTGCTTATATATTATGCAAGCTTACTGATGGAAGACATATATTGGACAAAGTGGTTTGGGGAACGGTGGGTCTATGTTTAGCTTTTTCTGTCGCACTTTCTGTTTATTATAATATAGATGCTACAAAGGTTGTTTTTGGATTAGTGAGTAGGCAGAACTATTTAGCCAAGAATGAAAGGTCCTTTGCAATTTCTGAATATATAAACAAAAATCTACCTAAAGATATAAAGGTGATGGTTGTAAATGAAGGCCATACATTTTTTATTGATAAGCCGCATAAAAGGGAATTGTATTACTGGATATATTCAAGATACGATAAAAAGCACTATAGCCCCAGGAAGGTTTTATCTTTTTTTAAATCAGAAGGGTTTACCCATATCCTTTATGCTGAAAATGATGAGATTAAAGATAAGAGAGAAGAGACTCTCAGGCTTACAGAACTTATGAAAAATGGAAGGTTTAAGGCAAGATATCTTAGACCGATACATAAGGCTAATCCTGCATCAAAGAACGCAAACAATATCACATACACAATCTATGAGATTAAATCGTAATTATATGCACGGTTAAAATATGAAAATTAATGTTGTAATTTTAAACTATAATGGCAGAGAGCTTTTGGAAGAGTGTTTACCCAGCATTATTAAAGCCTCAAGAAATAGCAGGCATGATTGCAGGGTTGTAGTCCTAGATAACCTGAGCATAGATGGAAGCCCAGAATTTTTAAAGGAAAGATTTCCTGAGACCAGTCTATATTCTGCTAAAGAGAATAGATTTCTTTGTTCTTTTAACGAATGGGCAAGGACTTCAGATGCAGATATACTGATTTTACTGAATAACGATATAAAAGTAGAGGAGAAGTTTATAGACCCACTGGTTGAGATATTTAATAATTATCCAGATGCATTTATGGCTGGGCCGCAGTGCTGGACATTTGATAAGTTGCAGTATGAAGGAACAAGGACAAAAATTGGTATGAAGTTTGGTTTTTTTCAGGGTTTTTCAAGATATCCGGGATATCAACAGGATATTAAAAAACCTGGTTACACAGCAAGCGTCGGTTCTGTAGCTGCTTTTCGTATAGACAGATTTCTTGAATTAAAGGGGTATGATGATTTGTATCTGCCTGGGAGGGTAGAAGATGTAGACTTGTGCTATAGAGGCTGGAAAAGGGGATATAAGGCATATTATGTCCCACAGAGTATAGCATATCATAAAGGGCTGGCTTCATTTAAAAGAGACTTTGGCTATAAAAAGACACTTATCCTTAGTTATCGCAATACTTTTCTTTTTATATGGAAGAATATCACTGATAGACGGTTATTATTTGAACATGTTGTATTTTTGATACCATGGTTGCTCTTTTCTTTTATTAAACTCAACTTTGGCTTTATCATCGGTTTTCTTCAGGCCTTGCCCAGGCTACCGCAGGCTGTTTCAAAGAGAGCCAAAGAAAAGCATTATTTTAAAATGACAGACAAGGAGCTGTTTGATTTATTGGGATGGAGAAGGTATCCGTTATCGTCATAACAAAGGATGAAGAGCTTAGTCTAAAAGAATGCCTTGAGTCAGTTAAAGATTTTGATGAAATTATAGTAGTAGATTCAGGTAGCTCTGATAAAACAGTAGATATAGCAAAAGAGTATACTACCAAGGTTTTTAACAGAGAATTCGACGATTTCTCTTCGCAGAAAAATTTTGCTATTGCTCAATGTAAAAATAATTGGGTCCTATCACTCGATGCAGATGAAGTGGTATCTAAAGAATTTAAGGATAGGATTAGAAAGATTAAACTTAATGATAAAGCTGGATACCGTATCAAAAGGGATACTTATATATTTGGCAAGTTACTAAAATACGGAGGCCACTGCAATGATATGCCACTTAGATTATTTAATAAAAGGAAGGGGGATTTCCTGCAGCCAATTCATGAGTTTGTGAAAATATCAGAACCTACAGGTTTGATATATGAACCCATACTTCACTATTCCTCTCACGATTTAAATGAATATATTAAAAAGCTTAATTTGTATACTGACCTCGAGGTAAAGTTTTTGCTAGAGAGAAATTGCAGGTTCTATTATGCAAGGATGCTCCTTTATCCGGTGTTGAAATTTATTCAAAGGTACCTATTGCAAAGAGGTTTTCTTGACGGGTTCGAGGGCCTTGCTTTTTATATTTTGTCAGGATTTTATGAATTTGTAAAATGGATTAAATATCGTGAGCAGATAATCAGGAGGTGTTAATGGGGAGTTTTTATAAAAATAAACGTGTTTTAGTAACAGGCGCTGATGGATTTATGGGTTCACACCTTGTAGAGAGACTTTTGGCAGAAGGGGCAAAGGTCTCTGTGTATGTAAGAGGAAACTCAACCATAGGGACTACGCAGTATAGGCTTAAAAATATAAAGCATCTTGAGAAAAGAGTTGATGAGATTATTACAGGCAATATTGCAAGTTCAGATTCAATCGAGCTTGTTAAAAAAAGTAAGCCCCAGGTAATATTTCATCTTGCTGCCGATGCCTATGTGCCCAATTCTTTTACACACCCGTTAGAAGTTATGCAGACAAATGTAGTTGGCACTCTTAATATGCTGCATGTTGTAAAGGAATCCAAAGGCATTGAAAGGATTGTTTGCACATCAAGCAGTGAAATATATGGCATGACAATAGGCGGCTCTATTGATGAAAAACATCCGCTTTATCCTTCCTCGCCATATGCAGCAAGTAAAGTTGCAGCTGATAGATATTGCTATGCATACCACAACACCTATCATATACCTGTAGATATTATCCGCCCATTTAATACCTATGGTCCAAGGCATACATATGATGTTATACCTAAATTCATAGACCTTGCGCTCAAAGGCAAAACACTTACAGTGCATGGCGCCGGAAAGCAGTCAAGAGATTTTACCTATATCGATGATATGATAGATGCATTTATGATTATGGGCAGCCATAAAGATGCTATTGGAAAGGCAGTTAATTTTGGAACAGGTGAAGCTATAACCATAAATTATATAGCAAAAAAGATAAAAGAGATCTCAGGCTCGAGCTTAAAAATAATTCATACAAAGGATAGAAAGGCACAGGTCCCTAAACTTTTATGTGACTATTCACTGGCAAGAAGACTATTCGGCTGGAAGCCAAAAATATTTATAGATGAAGGCTTAAGGAGGAATGTCAAATGGGCAAAAGAAAATTTAGAATAAACAACCCCATAGATGTTAAGATTGCAGATACTGCTGTCATAGATAAAACAGCTAAGATTGGCAAAGGGACTGTAATATGGAATTTTGCCCAGATTATGCATAATGTTTCTATTGGTAAAAACTGCATGATAGGCAATGGAGTTTTTATAGATAGAAATGTTGCTATTGGCAACAATGTGAAGATTCACAACAAGGCACTTATATACAGAGGAGTAAAGATAGAAAACGACTGCTTTATCGGCCCAGCTGTATGTTTTACTAATGATAAGAATCCAAGAAGTTTTAAAACTCGGGATATAAATAAGCCCAAATGGTTAGTGGAAAGGGGAGCTTCTATCGGAGCAAATGCTGTAATACTTCCAGATATTAATATAGGTAAATATGCTATGGTTGGAGCAGGGTCGGTTGTTACAAAAGATGTAGTAGGTCATGCCATAGTTGTAGGAAATCCTGCAATTTTAAAAGGGTACGCATGCAATTGCGGAAATAGGCTAAAAAAATCAAAAAAAGGTTATTATTGCAACAATTGTAAAAAATATATAAGGTTATGAGTTTAACAACATTAGCAATAAAAGACAGAATTTCGTATATAGAGAAATGGCTTCTTCATTCTGGGATACAGGCTAAAGAAGGCGGTTTTTATGCATGGGAAGACACGGAAAATGGAAGCTACTCATTTCTTTATCCTGAAATCACAGGCTATGCCATAATCTTGCTATGCTTTTTATACACTATTACTAAAGACGATATTTATATCTCGCGTGCTAAATCAGCCGCTCGCTGGATAATTAATGAAGCTGCGCATCCAGCTAGTAGCATTTTGACTAGGAAGTATATAATGGATGCTGTTGAACATTATTCATTTGAGCGAGGTAATATATATGCATTTGATTGTGGGATGGTTGCCTTTGGCTTGTTAAAACTTTACAGAATTACGGACCAGATAGAATATTTAAATACTGCAAAAGGTATTATCGATTTTTTAATAAATAATATGCTGAAAGAAAATGGATTAATATATCCTATATACGATTCAAAGAATAATAAAGTTTTAGAAAACAATAAAAGATGGTCAAGGCAAAGCGGCAGTTTTCACTGCAAGTTATCGTTTTGCTTATGCGAGTTGGCCGATATTGAGAAGAATGACTATTATAAAAATTTAGCAGCTAATCTAATAAGCTCTTCTGTAAAACATTTCTACAAGGGCAGGAGATTCATTACTAATATATCTGATGAAAGTAGTCATTTTCACCCCTATTGCTACACAATAGAGGGAATAATTTATTACTCTTATAAGCTGGGAGATAATAAATATAGAAAAGCTGCTGAAGATGCATTTGATTGGATTTTAAAATTTCAAGAATCTAACGGGGGTATTCCAACAGGCGTTTTTGAAGATGGTAGAAGGAAAATAGCTCACCAAAGATCTGACATACAAGCTCAGGTTCTAAGGCTTCATCATTTGTTAAAGAATGTAAATTATGCGGTAAATTTTGACAAGGATAAATTGCTTAGCAGGCTACTTCAATTTCAAAATTTGGACCAAGGGTATAAAGGAGGTTTTTTCTTCGGCACAGATGAAGATGGTACGTATAAGAAACACAGTAACTTCTGGTGCAGTATATTTGCCCTTCAAGCATTATATCTTTCTATGGGTAAATCAGATAAAAATCTAGTATTGGATTATTTGGTTTGAAGATGACTAAGAAAACATTACTTACGTTTATATGCGGAACCAGGCCTGAAATAATTAAACTCTCCCCATTAATAAAGTTGTGCCAAAAAAGGAAAATACCATATAAAATGATTCATTCAGGACAGCACTATTCGTATAATATGGACAGGGTCTTTTTTAAAGACCTGAAATTGCCAAAGCCCGATTACACATTAAGTATAAGATCAAAAGCGCCTTTTATGCAGGGTGAACATACAGGCAGGATGCTTATAGATATAGAAAAAATCATTTTAGAGGATATGCCTTTTTGTGTGGTTGTTCAGGGGGATACTAATACAGCTCTGGCAGGCGCGTTAACTGCAGAGAAAATTTCTACTACCGAGAACTATACAGGATTTGAAATAAAGGTGGCGCATGTAGAAGCAGGCCTGAGAAGTTTTGACAGGACAATGCCGGAGGAAATAAATAGATTTTTAGTTGACCATATTTCAGATTTTTTATTTGTACCCAGCCAGGTTGAAAAAAAGTTAGTAGCAAAAGAAGGCGTACCAGTAAGAAACATTTATATAACAGGAAATACCATTGTGGATGCGCTGGATTCTAATTTAAAATTGGCCCAAAGACGAAAAGGGATTTTGAAAAAATTAGGCGTGGAAAAAAATAAATATATTTTGCTTACTTTGCATAGACAGGAAAATGTGGATTCTAAACAGAGATTTTTATCGATTTTAGAAGGAATAAAATTAGTAGTTGAGAAGTTGAAGATGCCGCTTGTTTTTCCTGCGCATCCCAGGACGGTTAAAAAAATGAGACAATTCAATGTAAAGCTGAAAGATGGAATAAAGATAATTAAACCAATTGATTTTTTATCATTTTTATATCTGGAGTCAAATGCCGCTTTAGCATTAACCGATTCCGGAGGCGTGCAGGAGGAAACCTGTATATTAAAGGTTCCATGCGTTACTTTAAGAGAAAACACAGAAAGGCCGCAGACTTTGAAAGTGGGTTCAAATATCATAGGTGGTATAACTCCGAGCAGGATTTTAAGATCGTCTCTAAAGATGATTAATAAAAATAGGAATTGGACCAATCCTTTCGGCAACGGGAAAGCATCGGATGAAATGCTAAAGATATTATTAACAAATAGGGATTAGATATGCCCAGAGAGATAAAAGTTGCATTTTTCCTATACCCTTCTGCTTTTCAAAATGTAGGCGGTGGTGAAATATTACTGCTTAAAACCAAAGAACATCTGGAGAAATTAGGGGTCTATGCGAAACTCTTTGATATATGGAAGGATAAATTAGAAGACTTTGATATACTTCATATATTTGGCGGTGTAAGATATTGCTTAGGCCTGATGCAAACCGCAAGAAACAAAGGTCTAAAAATAATATTGACTCCGGTATTTTTTTCTACCTTCCAAAGGGCATTATATGAATATGGAAGTATTAAAACGAAACTGAATGCCTGTCTGCGCCATTTAACAAAGGTTGTATTTCCGTCCTTTCCCTCTGACAGAAGGCAGATGCTTCTTCTGGCAGATGCCATTATACCGAATTCGGGAGTTGAGCAAAAACAACTTGCGAGACTGTTTGGAATAGATAAAGAAAGAATGCATATAATACCTAATTGCGTTGATAAGAGTTTTGAGTATGGCGATAAATACACTTTTGCTTCAAAATATAAATTGGAAAACTTTATTTTGTCGGTAGGAAGGATAGAACCAAGAAAAAATCAATTAAATTTGATTAAAGCCATGAGGCAATTTTCAAAGCGCTTGGCAATCATCGGTAATACTGTTTCTGATTATCTGGATTATTACAATGAATGCAAAAGGCAAGCAGGCCAGAATGTTATATTTATAGAAGGAATCAAACATAATGATCCAATGTTAAAATCGGCCTATTCAGCATGTAAGTGCCTTGTTTCGCAGGGGTGGTTTGAGACGCCGGGGTTATCTGCGCTAGAGGCAGGATTAGCCGGCGCAAATGTTGCAACAACAGATAAAGGTTGCACTAGGGAATATTTTAAGGATTTCGTTGAATATTTTAACCCAGCAGATGTTAAGGGTATAAGAAAGGCAATAGAGGTGGCATTTTATAAAGAAAAGACCCCCTTTTTTAAAGAATATATTAAAAAACATTTTTTATGGGAAGTTGCAGCCAAGAAGAATTTAGATATCTATAATGAGGTATTAAAAAATAAAAAATAATGAAATTATCTGTTCTTATGCCTGTATACAATGAAAGAAGTACTGTAGAAACTGTCATAGAACGAATACAAAGTATCGCTGTAGATAAAGAAATTGTATTAGTTGATGATAAATCTGCTGATGGCACGAGGGGATTTCTTAAAGACAGTTTTGGTGAGGGTAAAGATAATATCAGAGTTTTTTATCATAATAAGAATATGGGAAAGGGAGCTGCTATTAGGACCGCATTGAAATATGCTAGCGGAGATTATTCAATTATTCAGGATGCGGATTTGGAATATGATCCGCAGGACTATTCGAAATTAATAGAATATGCCGAAAAGAATAACGCAGATGTTGTCTATGGCTCAAGATTTCTTAAAACTTGGCGTACAACATCGTTGTTTCATTTTTTAGCAAATAAGTTCCTTACTATTTTGACGAATTTCCTGTTTAAAGCAAATCTTACAGATATGGAGACCTGTTATAAGATGGTAAAAACAGATATATTGAAAAGTTTAGATTTGCAATCGAAACGATTCGAGATAGAACCAGAGATAACCGCTAAACTTCTCAAAAAAGGCTATAGAATATATGAAGTGCCTATTTCTTATAGGGGTAGGTCATATCACGAGGGTAAGAAGATAGGTTGGCGGGATGGGGTAGTATCAGTGTGGACGCTCGTTAAATTAAGATGTACGTCTTAAAAAATAGATTCTATATTGTTGTTGTTTTTCTATTTGATTTGATTGGCACTGTAGTTACAGTGCCAATTAGATTATTTAAAGCCCATAGGCCAAAAGATATAGAAAACATTTTAGTTATTAGATTAGACCACATTGGTGATTTACTGTTTGCTACACCTGTTTTCCGGGCTATAAAAGAGGCATATCCTAAAGTTAGATTGGATGTTTTAATAAGCAGACATAATAAAGATATAATAAAAAATAATCCTTTTGTTGATGAGATTATGACATACGATGCCCCATGGTTTAAGCGGAAAAATGGACGTTTAATTAAGCTGAGAGAGTTTATAAGATTAGCAAAGGTTCTAAGAAGAGAGAAGTATGATATCGGTATAGACCTGCGTGGTGATTTAAGACATATCATATTAATGTCATTAGCTGGCATAAAATACAAGATAGGATATGGGATAACAGGAGGGGGATTTTTTTTAGACAAGGAGGTAAGTTATTACCCGCAGGTTCACGAAGTCGAGCATAATTCAGATCTCTTAAAAGCAATAGATATTAAATCTATGTATAAAGAAAGCGAATTTTTTATACCGGATGAATATAAGAATTTTGCCGAAGAATTCTATGCGAAGAATGGCTTAAGGACAGAAGATTTTCTTGTTTGCATACATCCCGGAGCTGGATACCATTCTAAAAGATGGCTTCCGAAAAAATGGGCCCAGCTTATAGATAGATTAACTGAAGAATTTAAAGCAAAAGTTGTTATTATCGGAACAAAAGAAGATAAAACCTCGTTAGGCAATATAAAAGAAACTATTAGAAGCAAAGTGATAGATGCTATCGGCAAAACTTCGCTTGGTGAATTAGCAGCATTGCTTAAAAGGGCAAACTTATTTATAGGGACGGATTCGGGGCCTAGCCATGTGGCCTCGGCCGTAAACACGCCATCCATTATACTTTACAGTGGCACAAACGATGCAAAACAATGGGCCCCGTTGGGTAAAAAAATAATTATAATTCAAAAAGATATACCTTGTAAAGGATGCGGAAGACTTAAGTGCGCTAATAATATATGCATGGATTTAATTACAGTGGATGAGGTAATGGAGGCGGTGAGGCATGCGCATCGGTTTTGACGCAAGAATGATAGACCACCCCGGGATAGGAAGATATATAAAGAATCTGCTGAAGGCCATGCTGGGTTTAAATACTGGGTGCGAGTTTTTAGTTTTTGGAGACGAAAATAAGCTTACAACTTACAACTTAAAACTTACAACTGATCAGATTATCCGTTGGAATGCACCGATATATTCTTTGCAGGAACAAATATTTCAGCCTTTTATTAAGTATAACCTTGATGTAGTTCATGTCCCGCATTTCAATGTGCCTTTTCAAAGAAGAAATAAGCTGGTGATTACAATACACGACTTAGTTTATCTTAAGTTTCCCGAATCCAGACCATATTTTAGGGGCATAGTTGCAAAACGTGTGATTACAAATGCAGTAAAAAAAGCAGACAGAATTATAGCTGTTTCAGAGAATACCAAAAGGGATATAATCAAAGAATTTCCATATGCCAAACGAAAAATTGAGGTAATTTATGAAGCAGCCGACCCTATATTTTGCAAGATTGATGATGAAATGAGAAAAGAGAACATAAGAAAGAAATACAAACTACCCAGAGATATAATATTATTTGTTGGCAGCCTTAAAAAGCATAAGAATATAGAAAGGCTTATCGATGCTTATACCGACCTAAAATCTAAAGTTATTCAGCATAAATTAATTATTGTTGGAAGATATAGACCGAGAGAGGCAGAGATACTAAGGAAGATAGAATCAACCGACGCCTTATACCTGGGAGAAATTCCAACTGAGGATTTAGTGTCAATCTATAACCTTGCCTCTTTATTGATTATCCCTTCTTTATATGAAGGATTTGGCTTACCTGCTTTGGAGGCGATGGCCTGCGGTACTCCGGTGATAGCGTCTTCTTCTGCTTCATTACCCGAGGTAATCGGCGATGCCGGTGTTTTATTTGATGCACAGGATAAATCGGATATTTTTGATAAGATTTACGAAGTCCTAAAGGATGAAGACCTCAGGCAGGGACTTATAAAGAAAGGATTTAAAAGAACAAGAAGTTTTTCTTGGGTGAAAACAGCTCTGCAGACTATAGAATTATATAAAAAACTATGAGAACCAAAGAAGATAAGCGTTTAGACCTTGCAACAAAAAAAGCGTGGGATGACAATTGGAAGAATGAAAACACCGAGCAGATATTGGAGATATTTAAGTATCCCCGAGTTCAAAAACAGATAGAGATTTTTAAGTGTTATCTTCCGAAAAATAAAAAAATTTTAGAGGGAGGTTGTGGCATAGGGCCTTATCTCATCTATTTTAGAGAGATAAATTATGATATTATAGGAATAGATTACAATCATGCTCCCCTTGCTAAAATATCAGATTATAAACCTGGTACTCCCCTTGTCTGTGCTGATGTGTCAAACATACCATTTTCTGATAGTTCTTTCGGCGCCTGTCTTTCCTTAGGCGTAATAGAACATTTTAGTGGCGGTCCTGAGCCAGCGATTAAAGAGGCTTACAGGGTTCTTGAAAATGGAGGATATTTTATAATAAGCGTTCCTAGACTTTCAATATTCCATAGATTGAAACTCCCTCTTAAATATTTTAAAAAATCTGCCTGGTTCAGAAAAATGTTTAAAAAAGCACCCCCCAATCATTATTGGGAACAGTATTTTAAAATATCAGAATTAGTAGATGTAATTAAAAGAAATAATTTCGAAATTGTTAAGATATTTCCAGTTGATCAGGAACATTCATTATTAGTCTTTTCGAATATGTTCAGAGACAGGAATTCTTATGACGGAACCAATAGCCTTGGCATTTCATTAGCTAATTTTTTTCAGAAATATATACCGTGGTCTACAGCTGCAGCAATGATAATAATATGCAGAAAGATAAAATGAAGGTAGCAATTGTACATGATTGGATAATGTCGATGAGAGGCGGGGAAAAGTGCCTTGAGGTATTTTGTGAACTTTTTCCTGATGCTACTGTATTTACGCTGGTGCACAATAAAGGTATTGCTTCCGAGACAATAGAAAATATGGACATAAGAACTTCTTTTATACAGAATTTGCCAAAAGCGAGCTCATGGTATCGTAATTATTTGCCTTTGTTTCCAAAAGCCATTGAATCATTCGATCTTAGTGGTTATGATCTAGTCTTAAGTTCAAGCCACTGTGTTGCAAAAGGCGCTAAAATCCCTAAGGGCGCTAAGCACATATGCTATTGTTATACTCCAATGCGTTATATCTGGTTTTTCTTTAATGAATATTTCGGCAATGAGAATATTGTAAAGAGAAAATTTATATCAACTATAGCAAAGCGTCTTAAGAAATGGGACCTTAAAACAAACAAAAATGTTGATTATTTTCTTGCTATATCGGATAATGTTAAGAATAGAATAAAAACTATATATAATAGAGATGCAGAGGTAATATATCCGCCTGTAGATGTAAATAATTTTTCAACCAGCCATAAAGATGAAGGTTTTTACCTCATTGTTTCTGCGCTTGTTCCTTACAAAAGGATAGATTTGGCTGTTGAGGCTTTCAATAAAACAGGAAAAAGATTAATTATTATTGGTACAGGAAATGTAGAAAAGCAGTTAAAGAATAAAGCAGAACCAAATATAGAATTTATAGGATATGTTGATTCTGCTAAACTAAAGCAATTCTACTCTGATTGTATCGCTGTCATTTTTCCAGGTGAAGAGGATTTTGGAATTGTCCCTGTAGAAGCTCAGGCGTGCGGCAAGGCGGTGATTGCATATGGTAATGGCGGTGTTCTAGAAACAGTACTTCCTTTGAATTCTACGAAATACGACGTACGACGTACGACGTACGACGTACGACATACGCAATACAAACCAACTGGTATTTTCTTCACCGAACAGACGCCCCAAGCATTAATAGATGCGATTGAATTATTTGAAAAAAACAAAGATAAATTCATTCCGGAAAAAATAAGAGAAAATTCATTAAGATTTAGCAGGAATATTTTTAAGCAAAGAATAAAAGAATACATAGCAAAGTCATTGCGCGCTCGCAATGACGTTGCATTGCCATGAAAAAGAAAAATCATCTTATATTAGGACTTGTTTTATTAGCAGCAGACTTGCTTGCCATTAATGCTGGATTATTATTTTCCTACTGGTTAAGATTTTATTCTGGATTAATGCCGGTAGTTTATGGAATACCTTCTATCAAAAGTTACATTAATACTCTCCCCATAATTTCGGTTATACTCCTTTTTATAATGCGTTCATACGGCTTATATGCAATAAAGGCGAGGCTTTCTATTGTTGATGAGTTCTTTTTAATTGTTAAGTCTATGACAGCTGGGTTTGTGATACTAATGGCAGCGACTTTTGTTTATAGAGAATTCTCCTACTCAAGAGGCGTGGTAGTAATTTCATGGTTTAGCCTAATTTTGTTTATAGCAATGGATAGATTTTTAATAAATAGATTGAGATTCTTAGCAAGAAAAGCCAGCAAGGATATAAGAAACCTTTTGATAATTGGGACAGGGAATACCGCTTCAAAGCTTATAAGGCACATTTCTAACGACCCCCATTGGGATTATAAAATATGCGGGGTTGTTTCTATTGAGCCAACTCAAGAAAAAGAGATTTTGGATATACCTGTTTTGGGAAGCCTTGATGATATTTCTAATGTATTATCTCATAGAGACATAAATGAGGTTATATTAACAGCTTCTTCACTCCCGCGTCATAAGGTATTTGATTTAATTGTAGAGTGCGAAAAAAGAATGATAGATTTTAAATTGGTAGCGGACCTTTTAGGAATGGTTACCTCTCAAGTTGATATGCGCAATATAGACGGCATTCCTCTTTTAAGCCTTAAGGAAAGCCCTTTGGCAGAATGGCATAATAGATTCATAAAAAGACTTATGGATATTATAGTATCGTTATCGGGACTTATTTCGCTGTCGCCATTATATCTAATAATGGCGGTTTTAGTAAAAATGAACTCTCCGGGCCCTATACATTATATCCAGAAGAGAATAGGCGAGGATGGCAGGCGTTTTACTATTTTAAAATTTCGCACAATGAAAGATAAAGCAGAGAAGGGCATCGGTCCTGTATGGGCAAAAAAGGATGACCCGCGTAGAACTAAAATAGGAGCCTTTTTAAGAAGGCATAATTTGGATGAGTTGCCACAGCTTATAAATATCCTGAAGGGAGAAATGAGTCTGGTAGGCCCGAGGCCTGAAAGGCCTCGTTTTGTAGGAAAGTTTAAAGAAGGCATTCCTCGCTATATGAGCAGGCATAAAATAAAATCCGGCATGACAGGATGGGCACAGGTAAATGGCTTACGCGGGAATACATCCATAGAAGAAAGGACTAAATACGATATATATTATATAGAGAATTGGTCTTTGCTTTTGGATATAAAGATATTATTTATATCTTTGTTATCGGTTTTTTCTGTTATGGAAGATGCGTATTGAGTAGTTGTAAGTTGTAAGTTCTAAGTTGTAAGTTGTAAATATGAATACTTCAATGAAGAGCGGAAAGATTATAAACGTAATTGATAAAATTACCGAATGGACATTTTATGTTTTAATAGCAGCGGTTACGTTTTCTACTTCCTTAGTTGAGACTGCAATTGCTATTATTATTGTCAGCTATTTTTTAAGAAAGTTTATACAGAAAGTTTTTTCTTTACCTAAGCATCTATTTTTAGCTGTTTTTGTTCTTTTTATATTCTGGAATTTAATTTCATTTTTTAACAGCAGTTATTTATACGAAAGCGTAAGAGGGCTGATAAAAGTGATAAAATATGGCTTACTTTTAACAATAACGATAGATACATTTAAGTCAAAGCAAATTTTAAAAAGAGCAGTTTATGTTTTAATCATTTGGAGTTTAGCAATAGCATTAAATGGTTTTGTGCAAAATGTTTTGGGTTTTGGTCTTATAAGATTAAGAACCATAAATCCATTGGATTGTTCATTACGAATTTCTTCATCTTTTCGCCATTCTAACAATTTCGGAGCTTATCTTGTTTTGATAATACCAATATTTTTAAGTTTTATATTTTCTAAAGGAACAAATTGGCGAAATAGAATTTATTATTTATTTGGATTAATGCCTTTGCTCTATTGTGTTATAAGGACCTGTTCAAGAGGAGCATGGCTTGCTTTATTTGTAGCTATATTGATTTTAGGTTTATTGAAGAGCAGGAAATTATTTGCTATTTTAATCGTATTAGTTATTATATTACCTTTCTTTTTGCCTCAGCAGATAAAGTCGCGAGCCTTTGATGCATTAAATTTTCAGGAAGGCACAAGCTGGGAAAGGTTAAAATTGTGGAATGGTGCTTTTACAATGATAAAAGAGCGTCCGTTTTTAGGATTTGGCGTTAATACCTATACCAAAAACTTCCCTGCTTATAAACCAAAAGATTACTGGAGCGCAATATACCCTCATAATTCTTATCTACACATGGCTACAGAAATAGGCCTTATAGGTTTAGGATTGTTTTTAACATTTATAATTTTAGCATTTGCATATATCAGCCGTCATTTAAAATTTTTGCCTGAAGGTTGGATGCGTAGCGCAACAATAGGTCTTTTTGCAGGTTCAATAGGTTTTTTAATACATTCCGGAGTTGATACCCATCTTTATTCGATTAATTTAGCAGTTATGTTTTACCTTTTATTAGGATTTTGTATAGCCCTGTGTAATTATGCCAGAATCAATCCTGCCTGAAGATATAAAAAATATAGTTATATTTCGCACAGACCGCATAGGCGAGGTTTTGCTTTCTACTGTTTGTATTGATGCTTTAAAAAGGCATTTCCCACAAAGCCACATAACTTTTGTAACTTCTCATTATGCTAAGGATACAGTTTCAGGAAGAGACAATATCGATGAAGTATTTATATTCGATACTATAACAAAGGGCAATTCATTTTTAAAACTAATCAAACTTCTTTCATATCTCAGAAAAAGAAGATTTGATTTAGCGGTGGTATTAAATCCCCATAAGATATTACATCTTAGCTGTTTTTTAGCCGGCATAAAATACAGGTTAGGCTATGATAGGAAATGGCCCTTTTGCCTTACGCATAAGATAGAAGATAGAAAACATGAATGCAAAAAACACGAAATAGGATACAATTTGGATTTGTTGAAAATTATAGGCGTTGAAGAACAAATAGTTCCGCCACATTTAGCAATTTTTAAAGAAGACCTTGATTATATTGACAGATTGATTAAGCAAACTGGGCTGGATAACGGCAAACCAATAGTGTCTATTCACCCTGGAAGCAGCAATCCGGCGAAAAGATGGCCAAAGGAAAATTTTTCTTTGATGATTGAAAAGGTTAAAGCCAATCTTGACTGCAATGTTGTTCTTTTGGGAGGCAAAGAAGATAAAAAACTGGTTTTGGATATTCTTTCTGGATGCGACCAAGCCGCATTGGATTTAAGCAGCGCATTCACCATAAAACAATTAGCAGCTTTTTTGAAAAAATGCACCCTTTTTATAGGGAATGATGCCGGGCCTATGCATATAGCAGCAGCTGTAGGAACTTCGGTGATAGCATTATTTGGCAAAGCCTCAAGTCCTACCCGATGGCGGCCCTGGGGCGAAGGGCATATAGTTTTGCGTAAAAACAACATAAACGAAATAACGGTAGACGAAGTTTTTGTATGTTTGCAGGAGCGACTGTCAAAAATTGCGAAAACAACCGCGAAAAAGTGAGCAATTTTTGTCACAGTGAGTGAGGGCCGCGTATTGCCCGAACGAACGGCAAGCGGAGACAAACATACGAAAACCATCGGCTAAAGGCATGAAGATACTCATAGCGAATCCATTTGGAATAGGCGATGTATTATTTACAACTCCTGTAATAACCAATATTAAGCGCCAATTTCCGGATTGGGAAATAGCTTATCTTTGCAACAGGAGAGTTGCGCCTTTACTTAAGCGAGACCCACGCATATATAAACTATTTGTATATGAAAAAGACGAATTAAGGAATATGTGGCAGCAGTCGAAATGTTTATGCATTAAGGAGATTCGTCACCTTCTCTCAGATGTAAAGCGGGAAGAGTTTGATTATGTTATGGATTTTTCTCTTGCCGGTGAATTTGGGTTCTTTTTATGGCTGGCAGGCATAAGGAAAAGGATTGGTTATGATTATAAAAAAAGGGCAAAATTTCTAAATAAAAAAATTCCACTGAAAGGATTTAACGGCAAGCATGTTATAGAATATTATTTAGATTTGCTTAAATTTCTCCACATTGAGCAAAAAGAAAGAAATATAAAAATTTTTATATCTGATGATGAAAGAAGAAAAGCAAAGGATTTTTTAGAAGCAAATAGTATATACCAACAGGATAAAATAGTAGCCGTTGCTCCCGGTGGAGGAGCGAGCTGGGGCAAAGATTCATATAGAAAGCATTACCCAGCAGATAAATTTGCTGCTGTATGTGATAGATTAATAAAAGAGCAAAACGTAAAAACAATAATACTCGGTAATATAAAAGAAAAAGCACTTGTAGATAAAGTTACAAATAATATGAAAGAAAAGCCTTCTTCAGCAACAACTGCCCTTTCGCTAAGAGAGTTTATAGCAGTATTGTCGCATTGCAAACTCCTTCTTTGTAATGATGGGGGGCCTCTCCATATTGCAGCAGGACTTGGCGTTCCTACAGTTTCTATATTTGGGCCAGTTGATGAGAGGGTTTATGGCCCATATCCACCAGATGATAAACACAAAGTAGTAACAGCTGATGTTGACTGCAGACCATGTTATAAGAATTTTAAAGTACCAGAGTGCGAAGATAGGCGTTGCCTTGAGGACTTGACCCCTGGTGAGATTTTTGAGGCATGTCAAAAACCATTGAAGTTAACATGATACCACTTTCCGTAGTAATAATAACGAAAAATGAAGAAGACAGATTGCGTGAGTGTATGGATTCAGTAAAATGGGCAAAAGAGATAATAGTAGTGGATGATTTTAGTACTGATAGAACACTCGATATAGCAAGAGAATATACAGATAAGATTTTTCAGAGAAAAATGGTAATACAAGGGGCCCATAGAAACTATGCTTATTCTTTGGCAACCTGTGACTGGATATTAAGTTTAGACGCCGATGAAAGAGTTACCAGAGAACTAAAAGGCGAAATTGTAAAGATTCTAACGGAGGGTACCGAATGCAATGGTTTTACTATACCAAGGCGTAACTATATAGGAAACTACTGGGTAAAATATGGAGGGTGGTATCCAAGCGCACAACTGAAGCTTTTTAAGAATGGCAAATTCAGATATGAAGAAACAGAAGTGCATATGAGGGCTTTTATGGAAGACCCGCGTGGAGAATTAAAATTCGATATAATTCATTATAGCTACAGAGATATCGCACATTTTGTTTCTAAAATGAACAAGCAAACTGTATTAGAAGCAAAAAAATGGTTAAGAGATAAAGGTGGAATGTCGTCCGCAAGAGCGATACGGCGTAGTGTCGATAGATTTTTGCGGGCTTATTATAAAAAACAAGGCAAAAAAGATGGCTTACTGGGTTTTATCCTAGCAGTATTTGCCGGATTTTATCAGATTTTAAGTTACGCAAAGTGCTGGGAAAAAAAATGGGGACAGTCCCATTTTTGCTCTGGTTTATCATCTGCAAAAAT
>CAZMYR010000005.1:13054-18859 GCA_964570585.1 uncultured Planctomycetia bacterium | reverse complement strand
CGGCAAAAATATGGGTCCATTTCTATTTTATTACAAAATTCGTCAGTTACTTTCTCAGTGTTTCTTTTGCAAAGAACTAAAGTAAGGTCAAAATCAGCCCACTTATTAGAATGAATGGAATAAAGTTCTCTAATTTTTTCAAATGCTTGTAAATAGTTTTGCTCTGGTTTATCATCTGCAAAAATGGGGACTGTCCCCATTTTTCCTACAACATCCAGGAAGACCTTAACAGTTGTAATACCTACGAAAAATTGCCGGAATGATATAGAAAAGTGCCTTGAGTCTGTGAAATGGACAGATGAGATTGTAATTGTGGACGGTTTTAGCACAGATTCAACCTTGGATATATGCCGTAAATACACAGATAAGATAATCCAGCATAAACACGAAGGCGACTATTATGGTGTTGGTGAAGAAGAACGCAATATAGGAATAGATAATGCCACAGGCGATTGGATATTACAACTTGATTCTGATGAAATAGTCACAGATGGGTTGCGAAAAGATATCGAGAAAATCATAAGCAGTGAAGAAGAACCTTTTGCTGCTTACAAGTTTAGAAGGAAAAATTTCTTTCTGGGCCATTTTATGAGACATGGTGGCTGGTACCATTATTCCCTCCATTTTTTTAAAAGAGGCAAAGCCAGATATAAAGGAAATATACATGAGGCGCTAATTGTAGATGGCGAAATAGGAAAATTAAAGTCAGCGGTTGAGCACTACCCGTTTAAAAGTATTTCACAGTTTATAGAAAGGCACAATAGTTATTCTGGCCGTGAAGCGAAAATGATATTAAGCGAAAAGGGCGTATTGGATAAAAAGACGATTCTTTACAATATAAAAGTAAAACCATTAAAGCTTTTCTGGAAGTTTTATATTAAGAAAAAAGGATTTCTGGAAGGTAAATACGGTTTTATCTTTTCAGTACTTTTTGGTTTGGTGCACTTCTTAAACTGGGTGAAGTACTGGGAGCTGGTGAAGGATAATATATAAGTATCTTTCGGCTGTCAATAGCCGCTATCAGCTTCATCGATTATGGGTGGACGGAAAATGGTCACAGAGGATAGAAAACACTTCAAGTATATTATAAAACAAAATAATATTGAAGATATTTTAAATTTTAAGTCAAAGAAACTGCACAATTTAAGAATCGATTATGCCATTAAAGCAATAAAATCTTGTCCGGATATTTTAGAAGTCGGCTGTGGTAACGGGTTTTGCTTAAGGAGCATTGTCTATTATTGCAATAATGAAAATTTGAAGGCCTCAGGTTTCGATATAAATTATGATTTTATTGAGAAAGCAAAACGCCAATGGGATGCTGATGGACGTATTGTTTTTACTGTTGCAGACGCAGAAGCGAAATTTCCTTTCAATGACAAAACATTCAGCGCAGTATTAATGCTTGATGTGTTAGAGCATATTTCACAAGTCGATAATGTTATAAGCGAATCCCTTCGGGTTTTGAAAAATGGCGGTGTTTTATTTGCTGTAGTGCCTTGTGAAGCAGAAAGGGCGACTTTACATGCATGGCTGAGGAAAAGAAATTGGAATAAAAGCCTTAAATACGGTGGGCATATTTCAGCTTTCCAAAAAAAAGAGATTATAGAAAAATTTAAAAATTATGGCCTTAAAATAAAATGGGTATATTACAGCTGCCATTTTATTGGTCAGCTGACAGATGTGATTGGTTATGAAATAAAGCATTTAACCGCGCTTAATAAAGAGAGATACAGCTTCTTTAATAAAATTTGGTTATACATATTAAAGAAATGCATGAAAATATTTTTGCAGAAGATATCATATTATGAGTCAAGGATTTTATCTGAAAGCGGATATTGCGCACTAGATTTGAATGTCTGTTTCCTCAAAAGTTAGAAATGAAGATTTATAAAATGGATAAATGGAGAATATATATTATATGACCGAAAATAATTTCGCCGCAAGCCCCTAGTTTTAACTATCGGGGTAAGGCGAAGATTCAGATATGGATAGATATTACTGATTCTCATCCGAATGCTCTGGCAAATGATATTGCCGCGAGAGGAATTTATAGTTTTTTGGTAGACCAGGATTTGGTGGGGAGTAAGCTGAACCAATGAAGATATTAATAATAAAATTCGCTGCGATTGGGGATGTGTTACGGACAACCACGATTTTAAAGGCGCTTAAGAAGAAGTATCCAAAGGCGAAAATCTGGTGGTTTACCGAAGATATTTCTTTTGAGGTACTTTATAATAATCCTCTGATAGATAAAGCCATTTTGTATAATCAGAGCAATTTAAGCAGACTAAAGAAAATGCATTTTAATCTCCTAATAAACCTTGATAAAGACAAAGGAGCGACTTACGCTGCAATGCAGGTGCCGGCGGATATAAAGAAAGGCTTTGGGCAAGCAAAAAATGGCAGGCTTATTCCTTTTGATAAAGATAGCAACTATGCCTATGGATTGGGAATAGACGATGAACTTAAATTTAGAAAGAATAAAAAGACCTATCAGCAGATTTGCTTTGAGCAGATTGGCCTAAAATATGAGGGTGAGAAATATGTATTTAATTTAAATAAAAAAGATATTGATTCTGCGAGCAAAAAATTGAAGGCCAAAAGGCTAAAAAAGGAAGCAATTAAAGTGGGTATAGTTGCAGGGAGTGGAAAGGCTTTTGCAGGAAAGAGTTTAGCTTTTAGTTCTTACGTGAAGATAATACAGGGATTGCTATGTTATAATGGCATTCAGATAGTTCTTCTGGGAGGGCCTCGAGAAAAAAAGACAAATAGAAAAATCAGCAAACTTTTTAAAGATTTAATCATCGACAGTGGTTGTAATAATACAATAGGGCAATTTGCAGCTATTGTTAATAATTGCGATATTGTTATAACCGGCGATACGTTGACAATGCATCTTGGGATTGCGCTGAATAAGTATGCGATAGTTTTCTTTGGCTCGACAGCCGCTAATGAAATAGAACTTTATGGAAAAGGCAAAAAGATAATCCCAAAAATTAAGTGTTCGCCATGCTATAAAAGGAGATGCCCTATCGGCGAGAGGTGTATGGGGCTTATAGGGCCAAAGGATATAATCAGAGAGGTTTTAGATGCGGTAAAAAGAGTTTTTAATAAAAATATGGTAAAAAAAGTTGTTTTTCTTGATAGGGACGGGGTGATAAATAAAAATCCACCGCATGGTGATTATATTAAAAAACCTTCAAAATTCGAGTTTCTTTCCCGGGCACCTGAAGCTATCAGAATGCTTAATAATGCCGGTTTTGATATTGCGGTTATCTCGAATCAGGCAGGAATAGGAAAAGGGCTTTTTAGCAAAAATGAGCTTAAAAAAATAGATGAAAGGATGCTAAAAGGGATTAAGGCATCAGGAGGTAAAATTAAAGGGACTTATTATTGCATTCACCATCCTGATGCTAACTGCGAATGCAGAAAGCCCAAAACAGGTTTGATAAAAAAAGCTATAGGGGGGAATAAAATAGACTTCAGGAATTCCTTTTTTATTGGGGATACAGAAAGGGATGTTGTTGCCGGAGGCAGGTCCGGCCTTAAGACTATAACCGTACTTTCCGGGTATAATAAAAATAAAGATATAAAAAAATGGAAGAATCGACCTGATTATATTGCCAAAGATTTGTATGATGCTGTAAAAAGAATAGTATTACAAAAGGTCCCTCCAATGCTCCTCTTCGTCGCATTGTTCGGGACAATTTTTACTTCGTAAAAATTGGAGATAAACAATGAAACCTCTTATTGAAAGGCTTGAGGATGAAATACTGGTATGTGACGGCGCTATGGGCACACAATTGCTGGATAAAGGACAGCCTTTGGGTGAATGCCCTGATTATTGGGGTATTAAAAATCATAGGATTTTATCCGATATTCACAAATCTTATATAGACGCAGGCGCTGATATGATTATAACCAATACATTTGGGGCCAACAGAATAAAATTGAGGAAATTCAGATTAGAAAAAAAGGCGCAAAAAATTAATGCTGAAGCTGTAAAGATTGCAAAACAAGCAGCAGGAGACAATATTTATGTATTAGGCGACATAGGCCCTACCGGGGAATATTTAGAGCCTGTTGGAAATTTAAAATTTGACGATTGCTATAATGCCTTTTTAGAACAAGCCAGAATATTCGAGTCTGAAGGCACCGATGCCGTCATAATTGAAACTATGACAGATATCGAGGAGTTAAAAGCAGCCATAATGGCGGTTAAAGAGAATGTAAAGCTTCCTTTGATAGCAAATATGGCTTTTAACAAGACTGAGCAAGGTTCATACAGGACCACTTCAGGAGTAAGTGTACCACAGATGGTAAATAAAATGCTGATGGCAGGGGTTGATGTGATAGGTTCGAACTGTGGCGTGAATATATCTCAAATGGTAGAGATTATAACCGAAATGCGTCCTTTAAGCACCGCGTTTATAATAGCTCAGCCGAATGCCGGAAGCCCAAAATTGCAAAATGGTAAGACAGTATATGAACAAACCGTAGACGATTTTGCAAGATATATTCCGAAGCTTATAGAGGCAGGTTCTAATATAATCGGTAGCTGCTGTGGCACTACGCCGGAGCATATTCGCAAGATACGAGAGGCAATGGATAGTTTGTAGAGTTTATAGAGTTCGTTGAGTTTGTTGAGTTGCAACCCAATAAACTCAACTAACTCAACAAACCCAAAAAACCATGAAGATACTCATAACATACGCTTCAGCAGGCGAAGGCCATAGGAAGGCTGCTTTTGCTATTTATGAAGAATTACGAAGATTAGGTAGCCCGGATACACAAGTTACACTAATAGATTCCTTAGATTACACAAATAGATTTTTTAAATTTACCTATAGAATGGGATATACATTTTTAGTTAAATATACGCCTACTTTATGGGGATTTTTTTACTATTTACTGGATACTAAATTATTTTTTATGTTGAATCAGCCGTTTCGAAGGCTAATAAATGGCCTTAATTCCCACAGATTCGTCAGTTTTTTAAAAAACGAGAATTTTGACATTTGCATATCCACCCACTTTTTAGCTACGGAAGTTATAAGCCATCTTAAAAAAGGAGGCAAAATCAATATAAATCTTATAACTGTAATTACCGATTATAAACTGCATCTTTTCTGGTTATCAAAATATGTAGATAATTATATTGTTGCAGCGGAGAATACAAAGCAGGAATTGATTTCCCGCAGGATAGATGAAAATAAAATAAAGGTTTGTGGCATACCAATAGATAAGAAATTTTCTATTAAAAAAGACAAAGAAGGAATTATTCGAAAACTACATGTTGGAAAACATAATTTTACCATATTGGTTATGGGTGGCGGACTTGGTGTTGGGCCTATCAGGGAAATAGTAATACAACTTCAACATCTTGAAGCAGATTGCCAGATTCTGGTCGTTTGCGGTCATAATAAAGCCTTGTTTAAAAATTTGTCAGCATTGAAAAATAGATTCATAAAGCCTACCTTTATATATGGATTTTGCAACAATATGGATGAGATTATGTTTTTAGCAGATATTATGGTATCCAAAGTCGGAGGCATGGCATCATCAGAATCTTTAGCAAGCCAGCTTCCTATCATAGCCATTGCCCCTATACCAGGCCAGGAGATGAGGAATGCAAAATTTTTGCTTGATAATAGTGTCGGATTTAGGATTAAAAAGTCAAAAGAAGTTGTGCCTATAGTATCTAATTTAATATCCGATGAATCAAGATTTCTTAAAATAAAAGAAAGAATTGCTAAATTAGCTAAACCTAAGGCAGCTGAAGATATTGCTCGCTTCGCCCTA
>CAZMYR010000005.1:10006-12954 GCA_964570585.1 uncultured Planctomycetia bacterium | reverse complement strand
CCCTATGAACTATGAAAAAAGAATTAGCAGAAATCATAAAAGCCATTAAAAATTATATGAAGATGGAGGAAGAATCAGGAATGAAGGAAATATCACTTAAAGGCCTTATCGCTCCTGCTAAAGGCGGAGATATCCGGACCTTGCATGGAGAGGTTTTTTATGAAGATAGGACTTCTGCTTTGACGGAACTTGAGCAGCAGGTAAAAGTATGCCACGAGTGCGACCTGTATAAGACCCGAAGAAATATTGTATTTGGAGAAGGAAATCCAAACGCCGCGCTTTTATTTATAGGTGAGGCACCTGGATTAGAAGAGGATATTCAGGGCAAACCTTTCGTAGGAAGGGCAGGTCAATTGCTTGCCAAGATTATTAAAGCTATCGAAATGCGGCGAGAGGACGTTTATATCGCCAATTGTTTAAAATGCCGGCCGCCGAAAAATCGTACACCTTATCCTTCCGAGATTGTAGCTTGCAGAAATTACCTGATTCAGCAGATTGACATCATAAAGCCAAAGGTAATTTGTTGCTTAGGACGCCCGGCTGCTCAGACTATGCTTATGAGTGATTCCCCTATCAGCAAAATGCGAGGGAAACTTTACGATTATCATGGCATAAAAGTCATGCCCACCTTTCATCCCGCGTATCTTTTACGAAACCCAGCAGACAAGAGACTGGTGTGGGAAGATATGAAAAAGGTCAGGGATGAGTTAAGGAGATGATATGCCTGTGACAAAACTACGAACTACGAATGGTTCGACAAGCTCACCACCCCTCGAACCATCCCGAGCAAAGTCGAGGGGCTACGAACTACGAACTACGAAGCGTTTTGCCAAGGTTCTAGTAAATCTTCCCATCGAAGGCCCTTTCGATTACAAAATACCGGAAGCCATGGTTAATGAGATTCAGAAAGGCAGCCGGGCATGGGTTAGTTTTGGAATGAGGCGATTGGTCGGATATGTGGTCGATTTTTCATCGAAGTCCAAAGTCTCTTCCCTCAAAGAAATTGAAGAACTTATAGACACCCAACCCATTTTGGATAAAGATATGCTTCTCCTTACCAGAGAGATATCAAGATATTATCTTTGCAGCTGGGGTGAAGCCATCGAGGCAGCCATACCTTCAAGCCTTAAAAAAGGCAGAACCAAGGTAACGGCGAGAAAAAAAGAAGCAGAAGAGGAGATTAAGCCAACAATAAATTTACCTCCGACAGAAGATCAAAAAAAGGCTTTGGATAATATATTAAAAGCAATAAAGCAAAACCAGCACAGTGTATTTTTGCTCCATGGAATTACAGGTAGCGGGAAGACGGAAGTTTATTTACAGTCAATAGGCGAAATACTCAGCCTCGGTAAATCATGCATTGTGCTTGTCCCCGAGATTTCTCTTACTCCACAGGCGGTGGAGAGATTTAAGAGCCGTTACCAGGAAAGAGTAGCTGTTTTTCACAGCAGACTAACTCAGGGGCAAAAATATAACGAATGGAAAAAGATAAAAGATGGAATTTGCCATATTGTAGTGGGGGCCCGTTCAGCTATATTTGCGCCGGTTAAAAATTTAGGATTGATTATCATAGATGAAGAACACGATACATCTTATAAACAACAGGATGTTCCTCGATATCATGCCGTCGATGTAGCAATAATGCGAGGCCGTATTACTAATGCTGTGGTAATATTAGGGACCGCCACACCGTCTTTAGAATCATATTATAAAGGGAAAAATAAAGAATATAAACTACTTCAATTAAAAGAGAGGATAGAGAAAAGACCCTTGCCATCTGTAGCCATTGTAGATATGCGAGAAGAAATTGTTCAAAGGAGAAAAAGACGGATAGTATTTTCACGCATTTTAAGAGATTCTGTTCACAAAACGCTGGATAAAAATGAACAGGTGATACTATTTTTGAATCGACGGGGCTTTTCTACCTATGCGAATTGTAAAAAATGCGGCTTTGTCTTTCGTTGCCCAAGATGTAATATAGCCTTAAGTTATCATTCCGATAAAAGAAAACTGATATGTCATCATTGCAGTTACCAGACAGACCCTGTTGATATATGTCCTGAATGCAATTCTGCATATATCAGCTATTTTGGTTTTGGCACCCAGAGAGTAGAAAGTGAGTTGCATCGGTTCTTCCCTGTAGCAGGAATAGTCCGCATGGATACAGATGCCACCGTTAAAAGAGAAAGCCATAAACAGATATTGAGGAATTTTGCTTCCGGTAAATTTAAGATTTTAATAGGCACTCAAATGGTAGCAAAGGGGCACGATTTTCCTCAGGTTACTTTAGTGGGAGTGATTTCTGCTGATACGGCCCTTAATTTGCCTGATTTTAGGGCAGGGGAGAGGACCTTTCAGCTTCTTACTCAAGTAGCAGGCAGGGCAGGAAGGGGTTTTATTCCGGGCCGGGTGATAATACAAACTTACGCCCCTCATCATTATGCAATTATTTCATCAATAACCCATGATTATAAAGGTTTTTATAAGAAGGAGATTGCATTAAGAAAAGAGTTGATGTTACCGCCTTTTTCAAATATGATAACTATAACCCAGCGTTCTTATAAGGAAGAAAAAGCTAAAGCCTCTGCTAAAGAATTGGCACGGAGATTGCGCAAAGAAAAACTTAACGGTTGTTGCGAAATTGCAGGGCCTGTGCCGGATATGTTTTATAAATTACGCCGTCAATTCCGCTGGAATGTGATATTAAAGGTAAAAGATCTGGATAAGATAACCGGGCAATTAAGGGATATATTAAAAAAGTTCAAGCATTCTTCAAGTGTCCGTTTAGCAGTAGATGTGGACCCAATATGAATCCCGCACCTTTTTAGCATTCAAAGCATTAATGCTAAGAGGGTGCGGTAGAATAAATAAAAGGTGCGGGATGAACATTATTTTCTTTGGTACCTCAGAATTTGCTGTCCCGAGCTTGCAAGCAATTGCAAAGAGCA
>CAZMYR010000005.1:0-9906 GCA_964570585.1 uncultured Planctomycetia bacterium | reverse complement strand
ATAGAAAGGAGAACTTAAAATGGCAGTGAAGGTTGGAATTAATGGATTTGGGAGGATTGGCAGGCTTGTATTCAGAGCAGCATTGGAACATAATGTAAAAGGCATTGACTTTGTAGCGGTAAATGATATTACCGATGCGAAGACTTTAGCGCATCTTTTAAAATATGATTCTAACTTTGGCATATTGCAAAATAAGGTCGAAGCCAAAGAGAATGCTATAGTAGTAGATGGCAATGAACTCAAGGTTTTATCGGAAAAGGACCCTTCAAAACTTCCCTGGGGTGATTTAGGCGCTGAAATAGTAGTTGAATCAACAGGCATATTCAGAGACCCTGAAAAAGCCGGTATGCACATTAGCGCAGGCGCAAAAAAGGTGATAATTTCAGCGCCGGCTAAAGGAGATGTAAAAACAATAGTCTTAGGTGTAAATGAAGAAGATTATGATTCGGCAAAGGATGATATAATATCCAATGCGTCATGCACCACCAATTGCATTGCACCGGTTGTAAAGGTGATAAGGGATAATTTCGGCGTTAAAAAGGGGCTTATGACCACAATCCATTCATATACTACTGACCAGAGGATATTAGACCTGCCTCATAAGGATTTGCGCCGTGGACGCGCAGCTGCTGTTTCAATGATACCTACCACAACAGGAGCTGCTAAAGCCGTAGGACTGGTTATCCCTGAGTTAAAAGGCAAGATGGACGGCCTGGCAATAAGAGTTCCTACTCCAACTGTATCAATAGTGGATGTGGTTTTGCAAACAGACAAAGAAACGACAAAAGAAGCCGTAAATAAAGCTTTTGAAGATGTTGCAGCAGGCAAACTGAAAGGCATATTAGGCGTTAGCAAAGAGCCACTTGTATCAATAGATTTTAAGAAGAATCCTTTATCGTCAATTGTAGATGCGGATAAGACCTTTGTCTTTGGCGATATGGTGAAGGTGTTATCCTGGTACGACAATGAATGGGGCTATTCCTGCAGAATCGTAGATTTGATTAAATATATGGTTAGCAAGAGATAAATGCAAAAGCTTATAAGAAGGCTTACCTTATTTTTAATCGTCGCCGTTGTTTTATTAACAGCCTTTTATTGCCTATGGCTTAGCCCTCGCTATGTTGTTCCGATACTTATGTATCACAGGATAACCGAGGGGCCAAATAAATCGCTTTATGTTAGCCTGGACACCTTTTCAAGGCAGATGGCCTATATAAAATGGAAAGGCTATACTGTAATCAGCCTTGATGAATTAGTAGAAGGTATAAAAAACGGCAAGAAATTCAAACACAACACTATCGTAATTACATTTGATGATGGTTATGAAGATAATTATGAATCTGCTTATCCTGTTTTGAAAAGTAATGGTTTTCCAGCTACTATATTTTTAATATCAAATTACATTGATAAAAAAGAAGGCCATCTTAAATGGCAGCAGATAGAAGAGATGCGTGAAGATGGTAAAATTACCTTTGGCGGACACACCAGAAACAATGTATATCTTCCTGATGTAAAGAGTAAAAGCAGATTAAAAAATGAAATAGCTGGATGCAAAAAAGACATTGAGGCAAAAATAGGAAGAAATATAGACTATTTTTGCTATCCCACAGGAGGGTTCACAGAAGAGATTAAAGAAATCGTTAAAGAGGCAGGTTACAAAGGGGCATGCACAACCAATCGTGGTTTTGTCAGATTTAATAAAGATGTATATGAACTAAAGCGAATTAAGATTAAGGGCTCAGATTTCGTAGAAAAACCTTTGAGTTTCTGGGCTAAGTTATCCGGTTATTATAACGTCTTCAGGAAAGGCAAAAAGCCATACTAAAATGCAGAAGAAAAGTATAAAAGATATAGATATAAAAGGAAAAAGGGCGCTGATGCGGGCGGATTTTAATGTGCCCCTTGATGATAACGGCAATATTACAGATGACATAAGAATAAAAGCTTCTATACCGACAATCGAGTATATATTAGAGCAAGGCGGAAAACTTATACTTATGAGCCATTTAGGCAGGCCAAAAGGTGAAGTAAAAGAGAAATTAAGGCTTACCCCTGTTGGCAAACGCCTTAATGAATTGCTAAATAGACCGGTTAAAAAACTTGATGATTGCATAGGCCAAGCAGTAGAAGAAGCTGTTAATAATATGAAAGAGGGCGACATTTGCCTTTTAGAAAATTTAAGGTTTCATAAAGAAGAAGAAAAAAACGACCCTGAATTTGCAAAGAAACTTTCTTCATTAGGCGATATATTTGTAAATGATGCCTTCGGCACCTGCCACAGGGCCCACGCGTCTACAGAAGGCATAACCCATCATCTTGAATCGGTGGCAGGTTTTCTGGTGCAGAAGGAGATAGAGTACTTTGAGAAGATAAACACATCTCCCGAGAAACCTTTCATCCTTATTTTGGGAGGAGCTAAAGTATCCGATAAGATTCCGGTGATAGAGAATATGCTCTCTAAAGTCAACACCGTTCTTATCGGCGGCGCAATGGCTTACACATTTCTTAGACAAACAGGTGCTGATATTGGCTCTTCAAGATATGAACAGGATATGGCTGGTATATCAAAGTCTACATTAGAAAAGGCAAAAAGCAAAGGCATAGAAATAGTCCTTCCCATTGACCATATTATCTGTGATAATATTGATGAGCCAAAAGACATAAAAACAAGGGATGATACAAATATACCGGAAGGATTTTCTGGAGTTGATATAGGGCCAAAGACAATAGAGTTATTTAAAAATAAATTAAAAGATGGAAAGACGATAGTATGGAATGGCCCTATGGGAATATTTGAGAAGAATGAGTTTGCTAAAGGGACGAAATTGATTGCAGAAGCAATTGCGCAATCCAACGCTACATCTGTAATAGGAGGCGGGGATACTGCCGCAGCTGTTAAGAAATTCAAATTAGAAGATAAGATGTCACATATATCTACCGGCGGCGGTGCATCTCTGGAGTATTTAGAAGGAAAGACCTTGCCTGGGATAGCTGCATTGGCGGATAAATAAGGAAAAGGAACGTTTCTGAAACCTAAGGGGGAAGTGTCCCCTTTATGGGGACATTTCCCTCTTTGGTTTCAGAAACGTTCCTTCCTACAGGAGCATCCATGCGAAAACCATTCATAGCCGGAAACTGGAAGATGAACAAGACCATTAAAGAGGCTATTGAGCTTATTAATGGCTTAAAACGCAACTTAAGTGATATCGAGTATGTGGATATAGCAGTATGTCCTCCTTTTACAGCCTTATCAGACGCAAGAGAGATATTAATAGATTCTAATATCAAATTAGGGGCTCAAAACATTTATTGGGAGAAAGAAGGGGCATATACCGGAGAGGTATCTGCTATTATGCTTAAGGATGCTGGCTGCGAATTTGTTATTATCGGCCATTCTGAGAGAAGGAAATATTTTAAAGAAACAAATGAAGATGTTAATAAAAAGATAAAGGCAGCGTTTTCAGTAGAACTTATTCCAATTGTGTGCGTAGGAGAAACATTGGAGCAGAGAGAACAGGGTAAAACGTTTGATGTAGTAAAAGACCACATAACCGGAGCTCTCACTGGACTTTTTAATGATGATGTGTTAAAATTAGCGATTGCATATGAGCCGGTCTGGGCGATTGGAACAGGAAAGACAGCTACGCCGGAACAGGCCCAGGAGGTCCATGTATATATACGTAAGCTGCTGAGTGAACTATATAACGAAGAGACTGCCCAATCCATAAGAATACAATACGGAGGAAGCGTAAAACCTGAAAATATAAAAGAACTTATGAGCCAGCCGGACATAGACGGCGCATTAGTAGGCGGGGCTAGCTTAAAATTAGATTCTTTTACAGAAATTGTAAAAGCAAGTAAGTAATGGTGCCATGCACCCTGGTGCCACCCTACAGCGTGAATTGAGTCTAATCTAAAATGTAGGGTGGCACCAGGGTGCATGGCACCAAACAGGGGATAAACAGGATGTATACATTTATATTAATCATACATATAATAGCAAGCTTTATTTTAGTGGCTGTTATCTTACTTCAAGCCGGAAGAGGCGGAGGCCTTGCCCAGACTTTTGGCGGAGGTGGGGGCGCCACCACTATATTCGGACAGAAGGCATCTGTATTTTTAACCCGCGCTACTACTGTAAGCGCTGTATTGTTCTTATGCACTTCTTTGTCTCTGGCAATAATATCCAGCAGGAAAGCTAAATCATTAATGGAAAGAATAAAGGTTGCTCCGGTTACAAAGACAGAAGAGGCAGCAGTTCCTGCCAAGACAGTAAGAAAGATTAAGATCCATCCTGAAACAGGAGAAGAAGAGGTTATAGAAGAAAAGGTAGTTCCTCTAACAGAAGAGGAAAAAGAATCGTTAAAGAAGAAAGCAGAGGTGCCTCCGGAAGAACCAATTTTTACTGATTAAATTTATGTATAGGGACAGGTCCAATTTTTTAGCTGTTAACTATAAGAAAAAATTGCACCTGTCCCAATTTTTCAGGCTGCCTATTGTATTGGCAGTTTTTTTAATTTTAGCTTCAGGATGCGGCAGGCGCCAGAAAGCTCTTCAGCAGATTGCAGGCGCTGATACGAAATACGGTGGCGCTATCGTGGTTGCATCTATAGGTGATGCCCGCTCACTTATACCGATGCTTGCTACGGATTCTGCTTCGGCAGAGATTTGTTCGCTTGTTTATAATGGTTTGGTAAAATATGATAAAGATATAAATCTCGTCGGTGATTTGGCCAAGAGTTGGGAAGTAAAAGACGAAGGCATAAGAATAATATTTCATCTAATAAAAGGCGTAAAATGGCACGACGGGAAACCTTTTACAGCCAAAGATGTAGAGTTTACTTATAAGAAGTTAATAGACCCTGCTGTAAAAACCGCCTACAGCGGCGATTTTGAGAAAATAAAAGAGCTAAACATCATAGATGATTATACGGTAGAGCTAATATATAAAGAGCCGCACGCCCCTGCGTTATCTTCATGGGGAATGCCAATTATACCTTATCATCTACTAAAAGATGAGGATTTAAATATAACCAAATATGCAAGAAGCCCAATCGGGACAGGGCCTTATAAATTTAAAAGGTGGGTTACGGGTGAAAAGATAGAACTTGTATCAAACCACGATTATTTTGAGGGCCGTCCATATATCGATAATTATATATACCGAATAATCCCTGACAACGCCAGCATGTTTTTGGAACTTCAGGCAAAAGGTATAGACTTGATGGGTATCACTCCGTTACAATATAAACGTCAGACAAATACCCAATTTTTTAAAGATAATTTTAATAAATTTCGCTATCCGTCGTTCGGTTATACTTATCTCGGTTATAATCTTAAAAATGAGAAATTTGCGGATATAAGAGTCAGACAGGCCTTGAATTTTGCAGTCGATAAAAAGGAGATTATAGACGGAGTATTATTAGGAATGGGGCGAATTGCCACAGGGCTTTTTGTCCCCGATTCATGGGCTTACAATTCTGATATTACTCCGGGAATTTATGATCCAAAAAAGGCAAAACAACTTTTAAAAGAAGCAGGCTGGATAGATTCTGATAATGACGGCTGGCTGGATAAAAATGGAAAAAATTTCGAATTTACTATTATGGTAAACCAGGGAAATGACCTGCGTCAACAAGCTGCGCAGATTATTCAGCGCCGGCTGGATGAGATAGGCATAAAGGTCAAGATTAAAGTTGTAGAATGGAGCGTAATGATAACCGAGTTTATAAACAAAAAAAAGTTTGAAGCAGTATTGATGGGCTGGGGTTTAGCCCGGGAACCTGACTGCTATGACATATGGCACTCTTCTAAAACAAAAGAGGGAGAGTTTAATTTTATAAGTTATAAGAATCCTGAAGTTGATGAGTTGCTTATAAAGGGAAGACGTATCTTTGAGCAAGAGAAACGCGCTAAGATTTATAAACGAATCCATAAGATATTATACGATGAACAGCCATATATGTTTTTGTGGATTATGGATTCCTTGCCTATTGTAGATAAAAGAATCAAAGGCATAGAAGCCGCACCTACAGGTATATATTTTGATTGGCCCGTTAAATGGCACATAAACCCGGAAGACAGAAAATACAGACGTTTACGAAATCGTTCGGGTAAGTGTCTTAAGTTTGTTCGGGTAACTGTACCCTAAGGGGTCAAAAGCTCCGCAAAAGAAAGCAGTTGCCTGCAGGTTCAAAAATTACACAATGGGTGCACTTACCCGATTGAAAACAGGACACTTACCCGAACAAAAGCGTAAACGTCTGTAATAATGATATGCTGTACTATATAGGGCGTAGGCTCATAGGAATATTACCTTTGCTTATAGGGATAACCATTATATCCTTTGCGGTAATACACCTTGCACCCGGAGGGCCGGTAGAACTTGCAACTACTCTGGATGCTAAAGTTACAGCCGGGGCCCGCCAGAGACTAATGCATCTATACGGTTTAGATAAACCTTTGCATATTCAGTATATAGATTGGCTCCTGCGCCTGGTCAAATTCGATTTTGGAAACTCATTTTTAGACGGAAGAAAGGTTATAAATAAAATAGCAGAGCGCTTACCAATTACTTTGCTTATAAATGTTCTTTCTCTGTTTTTAATTTTAATAGTGGCGATACCGATAGGCATAACAAGCGCGGTAAAAGTCAATTCCTTTTATGATAGGTTTATGACCGTATTTGTATTTATGGGATTTGCTATGCCGTCTTTCTGGTTAGCCCTTCTGCTTATGTCATTTTTTGGAATAAAACTTCAAGTTTTGCCTGTTTTAGGCATTAAATCCTTATTTTTTGATGAGTTTACTTTGTGGGGCAAGGTTCTGGATGTCGGCCGACACCTAATCCTGCCTGTTTTTGTGGCTGCTTTTGTAAGCTTAGCCGGTATGTCGAGATATATGAAGACTAATATGCTAAATGTCTTACACGAAAACTTTATACGGACTGCAAGAGCTAAAGGCTTGCCGGAATCAAAAGTTATATACAAACACGCATTAAAGAATGCACTCCTGCCCGTTATAACAATTCTTGGGCTTTCAATACCGGGGTTGATAGGCGGAAGCGTGATAACTGAAACCGTATTTTCTATACCAGGAATGGGCAGGCTCGCTTTTGAAGCGGTCATGGCAAGAGACTATCCTGTTATAATGGCTGTGCTTGTGATAGGTGCACTCTTGACTCTTTTAGGTAATTTGATTGCAGATATAAGTTATTGCTGGGCAGATCCGAGGATCCGGGTAGGTAAGGGAACGTTATAGCGTTATAGCGTTTGGTGAAAATGAAAAAAGTCTTTAAAAACAAACTGGCACTTTTTGGAGTGATTGTAGTAGGCTCATTAGCTATAATTGCGATTTTTGCCCCTTTTATAGCCCCATATGACCCTGCAGAGATTAATATCAAGGATGCATTGCTTTCCCCATCTTTTGAGCACATATTTGGCACTGACCAACTTGGCAGGGATGTATTTAGCCGCATGGTGTATGGCGCTCGTATATCACTGGTTATAGGTTTTGTGGCTGTAGGCATAGCTGTGTTTATCGGCCTTATAATAGGTTCAATAGCAGGATATTATGGCGGTAGAATGGATTCGATTCTTATGCGTTTTGTCGATATGATGCTCTGTTTTCCGAGTTTCTTTTTGATACTTGCATTAATAGCTTTGCTCGAACCAAACATAATGATAATAATGGTGGTAATAGGTATAACCAGCTGGATGGGGACAGCCAGGCTTATCCGCGCAGAAATCTTGAGTTTAAAAGAAAGAGAGTTTATACAGGCATCAAAGGTTTTAGGGGCCAGCGACTTCCGTATAATTGTAAGACACCTTATTCCCAATGGTATTGGCCCGGTGCTGGTAAGCGCTGTCCTTGGAATAGCCGCAGCTGTTTTAATTGAGTCGTCTTTGAGTTTTCTCGGCATAGGCGTGCAACCTCCGACACCAAGCTGGGGAAATATCCTTATGGAAGGCAAGGCAACTTTAGGCGTTTGCTGGTGGCTTATTTTGCTTCCCGGTTTAGCCATATTTATTACTGTCTTAGGATATAATTTACTGGGCGAAGGTTTAAGAGAGAGTTTAAGCCCGAGAGGGAGAAATAGATGAGACAGTTCCCATCCCAAAGCGGAAAATGTCCCCCAAAGGGGGACACTTTCCCCTTTGGTTCGGAAACCGTCTCGTTACTAAGATGTTATTAGATATTAAAAATCTCAAAGTATGCTATTTTACCGAAGATAAAACCATTACCGCAGTTGATGGAATAAATCTATATATGGAAAAAGGCAAGGTTCTGGCCTTGGTGGGTGAGACTGCTTGCGGAAAAAGCACAGTAGCTTTATCTATTGGGCGGCTTATTTCTCCATACGATGGGAAAATAACAAATGGTGAGATTATATTTAAAGGAAAGGACATAATGCGATTACCGCTTAAAGAATTACCGAATTTACGAGGAAAAGAAATATCTTATATATTTCAGGAGCCGGCCTCGTCATTGAATCCTGTATTTACAGTAGGAGAGCAAATAACAGAGTTACTTCATGCGCATAAAGGAATCTCAAAAGCAGAAGCTAAAGAAAAGGCCATGGAAGGGCTAAAAATGGCTCAATTAAAAGATATAGAAAGAATTTTTGCATCATACCCACATCAGCTTTCAGGGGGAATGAAGCAGAGGGCAATGATTGCTATGGCCACAGTTTTAAAACCTGTATTGTTAATAGCAGATGAACCTACTACTGCTCTGGATGTAACTGTTCAGGCAAGGATAATAGAACTTTTAATTAAATTAAAAATGGATTTAGGGCTTTCTATTTTATTTATAACCCATGATTTAAATCTTGTTTCTACTATAGCAGATAGGATTGCAGTGATGTATAAGGGTAAAATTGTAGAAGTCTGCGAAAAAGAAACCTTTTATTCCAATCCTAAGCATGACTATACAAAGATGTTACTCGCTACTTTGAAGGATTTAAAGAAATGAGACGGTTTCAGAACCAAAGAGGAAAATGTCCCCCTAGCGGAGAGAAAAATTTAGAAAGGGACACTTTCCCCTTTGGTTCTGAAACCGTCTCTATACTCAGTACCAATAGCCTTAAGAAATATTTTCCTATTGAAACAGGGTTTTTAAAAAGAGAAAAAGGACAAATCAAGGCAGTTGACGGCGTGAATATCGAACTTAAATATGGCGAAACACTGGGTATTGTGGGAGAGACAGGATCTGGTAAGACCACTCTGGCAAAATTATTGGTAGGACTTTATAAGCCGACAGCAGGTAAAATTTATTATGAAGACAGTAATAAACTAGTAAGAAAGAATATCCAGATGGTTTTTCAAGACCCATATAATAGCCTTGACCCGAGAATGAAGATAAACGATACGCTTAAGGAGGGAATAATTATTCATAATATTGTAGAATCTTCAAAAGTTAGGGAAAGACTTTTGAAACTTCTGGATATGGTAGAACTGCCCAGGGCTTCCTTAAGCAAATATCCTCATGAGTTTAGCGGGGGTGAAAAACAGCGCATAGCAATAGCCAGGGCCTTATCCTGCGAGCCTAAACTGGTAATATACGATGAACCGGTCTCTTCGCTGGATGTTTCTATACAAGGGAAGATCCTGCATTTATTATTAGAGCTTCAGCAAAGGTTAAACTTATCGTATGTATTTATCTCCCATGATATATTAGTTGTCAGAGCGATAAGCGATAGAATTGCTGTAATGTATCAGGGTAAAATCGTAGAAGAGGGCGCTACGGGAAAAATTTGCGAAACACCTTCCGCTGCATATACAAAGCAACTTATGTCCGCAGCATCTTATGGGAAAATAGCAAGCTGATCCTATTTTTCCCTTTTAAAAATCTGATTTTCATTATATAATTGGACTATTATGAGAAAGGGAAAAGTGATTATAAGAA
>CAZMYR010000004.1:50855-79960 GCA_964570585.1 uncultured Planctomycetia bacterium | reverse complement strand
ATTAAGAGCTCCTTATTATTATGATTAATAATTACTGCCGAAACTGAATTCATGGGGCAGGTTTTCCTATTCTTTTCCCATCGATTACTGCAGTTTTTTTATATAGGGCTTTTAAAGATACTACAATTGGAAGACTTACAAAAGATAAGTTATATATCGGCTTAATGATTGCCAATCTTAGTTTTCTCATCCATAATCTCATCGACTTCAGCTTTTTTCTCCCTGAGGTATGTATCTTTTGGTGGATAATTGCTGCTTTATTCTTAAGTTTTGCTCATTCCAATGAAGAGATATAACTGTTAATAACATTACTTTGTTAAAAACTTTTTTTCTTCCCGATTATTTTAAAAATAGTCATTAATGTAAATTTTAGAAATGTGTAACTTACGACATTTCAATGCGTTGCGTCAATTTTTCCCTTGACTTTCTCTTCTAACCTCTGCTATTCTACCTGTGCCCTTTAGAGTATAGGCATATCGATAGTTTTAACCTGTTTGGAAAGGAGCAACGCATATGCCTATTTTAAAAGCTCACCTCAATTTTATTGAGAAGTTTCTCTCCCATTTTAAGCCTACATTCTCTATGAATCAGATGTCTGTATTTAGAGAGTTTATCTATGCGATGTTTGCCAATTATAAAAGGCTCTCTTTAGCTACCATTGCCAACAATACAAAGACAAATTATCAAAGGCTGCAATATTTTTTCTCGGAGTCCAACTGGAGCACAAAGGAACTAAATGATATCCGCTTAAGGCTCATCCAGAATCAAAGAACAACCAAGGCAAATAATAGAGGTGTCTTATCCACAGGGATAGACCCTCCTATTCCTTTAAAGGAGGGGTCTTAGCCGTAGATGATACTGCCTGTCCTAATCCTTATGCCGAGAATACTGAAGGTGCCAAGGTTCAATACTGTAGTCCTTTGGGCAGAGAAGAAAACTGTAATGTTGCCGTGGCCTCCTGTTTTGTTTCAAAGAGCAAACATTTCCCAGTGGATTTTAAGTCTTATCTGCCTATAGATACTGCGGGATATAAAAACTTCAAAAGCAAGCTTGAGTTGGCCAAAGAGCTTATTGATAATGCTCTCAATAAAGGCCTAGCTTTCAGTTCCATAGTTGTGGATAACTGGTATACCTCTACCGACCTAATAGAATACGTATCAGCTAAAAACCTATCTTTGGTGGCTGAAGTTAAAACTAACCGCTCTATCTTCTTTACCCATCCACAAACTAAGCAATGGCGATATCTAAGAGGCGATGAGTTTATGCTTTTGCTCAAGAAGTTTTATCCCCATAAGCTAAAGAGCGTATCTATTCCGCAAAAAGATGGCAAAGACAAAAATGTATGGACGTATTCCTTTGATTCTAAGCTTAAGGGTTGCAAAGTACCTGTTAAAGTCATCTTCGTCTTTGACAGGTGGTCAGAATATGACGACAAGAACACTCACATTCTGATAACTACCAACCAAAATCAGTCTACTCGCTCTTCCATCCTTACCTATCTGTTACGCTGGGGTATTGAGGAATCCTTTAGAGAATTAAAAGATACCTTTCGTTTTGACCAGTATCAAGTGCGCCATCAGAAGCAAATCCAAAGACACTGGATTATGTCATTCTTAGCCTGGGCACTTGCCTACTGGATTAAGCAAAACGGATGTCTCTCTAAAATCCTAACAGAACTGCCCCAGACGATCGGTCAATGTAAAGAGGCTATTGCCTCGTTTATCATTATCGACTCTGCATTCCTGCTTTCAAAGAACAAGGAGGTTGCTGCTTCACTTTATAAGATCAAATCGGAACGATTTAAGAAGAAACTGAAAAATTAACAAAGTCCTGAATATATTTATATTTATCTTCTATTGGCCTTGTTCTGAACTCCCGCAGGTCTTCTTGAAGATTATCTAATAATCGAGAGGCTGTAGTATGGCTTACGCTGTTACCGATGAAGTTTTTGAAGAATTTCCTTTGTTTGCGTGTGGAGAAGCCTAAGATCATCGATAAGACCACCATATCATCAAACTTCTTTTGGCGTCTCTGGTATCTATCAAAAAGCGAATAGGCTATGTCTATGTTATTGTCTCTTAAACGAGGAATTCTAATCTCTGATGTTCCAAAGGTGGTGGTGAAGAACCTTGGATATTCTCCTTTGCGCTTATCTTGTCTCGTATTTACTCTTTCATATTTATCGGCACCTATTTGCAACTTGAATTCCTCGTATATGCTGTTCTGGATAAGCGCTTGTATTGCCTTATGCGCTCTTTGTTCAAAATCACCGAAGTTTTCTAGCAGTCCCAATTCTCTTAAATTTCTCTTTACATATTGCCACTGGACTGCTACATTATCTTGTGAGAAGTTAACGCTTCTCATGGCATGCCTCCTTGGGGCTTATGCCCCGGTTATTGGTTTGTGCAACAACCAATAGGGTGTGCCATTTTTATTTACTTTTCAAGGAACTTTTGTGCTGAAAGTGTCCAGAATATTTTACACTATCAATCTCTAAGCCACCCTAGAGGAGGGCAGGCGGTGGTGCTGAATGGTTGGCTCGCCTGAACGGCTCGAGGGCGGTGGTGCTGATGAGGCATCCCCGCGTGGCTCGGCAGCGCGCCTACCAAAACGCTGTAGCTAAACTGGCGAAGAATAGCAGTAAGGGGCAGGCTCGCTTGCGTCCACTTTTCCATCGTTATGCTATATGAAAAGTGCTTGCACTTTACGCAGTAAAGTGTCCACACCGCCTTCAGCTGCCTAACAGGCTTACCACAAAGAGGCAGCTTCGGCAGTTTGCCGAACCAAATGGGGGCAGGTCACTGTGCTTTTAAAGAGTTACTCCAAATATTTTTTTAATCAATAAAAAATCAAGAAGCTTTTTGTTTTTAATGAAAAACAAAAAGGGTTCGAATGCCATTTTGTCATATTTAAATAAAGAAGCATATTTTTTTAATGTTTCATCCCTACTAATGTATTTTTGGCTATCTTCATCCCAAGATGTGAAATCAAGATAGGTTGTTTTAATCGCAGGTAAATTATACTGGGGCAGATAATCCCGAAGCGTATAATATCTTCCTTCTTTAATCCCAAATTCTGATCTTTGTGCATAAATACGTAAGGATTTGGTTAAGAGAAAGAAATTAATTCTATACTCATTTATTTTATCCTGATATTTTTTCATAAATAGTTCTAAAGATTTAAGTTGTTTATCTGTGACTAAAGGAAGTCCGAATAGAAGATAGACATTATTTTTGATCTTATATCTATGGAAAAAGTCTAGTGATTCATCTATGTTTAAAAGCTCAACGCCCTTTTTATATCGATCCAGAACAGTCTGTTCATAAAATTCAACTCCCCAAGAACCTGTCCATATCGGGGCAGGCTGCCACCTATCTAAGATACCTTTTAAGACTTCAATCTGCGAATTTGCTCTTAACCCAAATAGTTCAAAGTTTAATTTATGTTTAGCATATCCTTTTTGATACAAAATTTCTAAGAATTCCTTGAGCAGAACAAGATTTAAACTATTATCAAAAAAGAAGAAATTTTTATAGCCACACTCATTAATGTAATATTCAACATTACTAGCAAGTTCATGGGGAGATTTTACTGGATAGACACTTTTTGATATTTGATGGCAGAATAGACATTTATTCCAGCTACAACGAAGATCGTTAAAGGTAAGAAAAACACTATTTTTTAATCTGTATTTTTTATTAACTACAGAGGGTTTATTTGAATCAAAGTCCTTAGCATAATATATTCCTCTGCGAAGCTTTTTTTCTATGACTGTTTTTAAAACCTCTTCGCCTTTTCCTACGCATATATGGGAAATTTCCGGATAGTATTCTAATATATCATTATTATTGACAAAATTGTTGGCAGAGCCACCCAGAATAATATTAAACTTGATTTTCCTGAAAGTAGACCTTAGTAACTTAATTACTTCATTTAAGTTATAGAAGTCTCTTAACGTAGTAACCGATATTAAAAGATAATTTTCAGGGGAATTTCCGATTTGCACAAGGGTATTAGAAAAGACTATCTTACTTTCGAAATTAATACGGGAATACTTTATTAGATAGCTTAATAAATAATAAATTATCTCATCACTGAAGTAATATATTTTGGTATGTACTTTTTTCATAAGAAACACTAATTTTGAATAAATTGAACCTTTAAATTTGTTATTATAGCTATTTGCAAATTGGCAATAGTTTAGCATAAAAATCAAGAAAATAAAAGACAAATTTAGATCCTCAAGGAAAAATTAGGAAGCATCATTTCGTACAGTAGTTTGAGATAATGCGTTTTGCCTCCAAGCTTATTTTTTCCTTTCATTTGCATTATTTTTTTGCTATACTTTTTATAGGTCTTTCTTTTCGTTTACAAAGGCAATCAAATAATACTAACCAATCCTATTTTAAGAACACTAGAAAACTCCAAGTAATTGTAGAATGGCTTCGAATGCTGGTTGCAAAATGAAAATTGTATCTCCTTTTTCAAAAAAAGAAGAAGTTACACCTCTTATTGAAGCAGGAGCTGATGAACTTTATTGCGGGATAGTACCCGATAAATTTAGCAGTAAATACTCATATACTTTAAATAGGAGATTGTGGCACAATGCAAGTTTCAATAGTTTTACTGAGCTTAAAAAGGCCTTGCAACTAGCCCACAGACAAGGGGTAAGGGTCTTTGTAACGATAAATGGTCATTATACCCAACAACAATATCCATTAATTTTTGAAATAATTATAAGATTAAACGACTTGAATGTCGACGGTTTTATTATCGCAGACTTGGGAGTTTTGTTTGCATTGCGTGAAAAGAAAATAAAGAAAGATATCCACATTGGTACGGGAGGAACAGCGTTTAATTCCAGAACTGTGGGTTTTTACAGAAAATTGGGAGCATCCCGAGTAATTCTACCGCGACATTTAACCATTGATGAGATTAAAGAACTCGCAAATAATACAAATGGGATTGAACTGGAAACATTTATTCTTTACGAGCCGTGTAGATATATAGATGGTTTTTGCACTTTTCATGCTCCCGATGCGAGTAAAGAAACTGGAAGAGAAATAATGGACCAAGATGAACATGTAAGTTTTATTTATAATTACTTCCCATTTAGCGGTGCAGGATGCACATTAGCCGATTTGCCAAAAGTTGTTATTGACGATACGAGCGGAAAAAAGATAAGGGTTAATAAAAAAGCCTTTCCTCCACTTGGCTTTGATGACCTTATCTGTGGGGCCTGCGCTATATACGACTTTAATAAAATAGGGATCGGCTATCTTAAAATTGTGGGCAGAAGTAGGCCCACAGATTCAAAGATTAACGGAACTAAATTCATTAGAGAAGTCTTAAACCTCCTTAGAGAAAATGGGATAAGCAAAAAACGGTTTATTGAAGAAACTCAGCAATTGTATTGTAAAACGCATCAGCTCAAGAGATGCACGGGCTTTAATTGTTACTATCCTTCGGTCTTTAATAAAAAGCATATGGAAGATGATAGAAAAAGCCATATTTATCAGCAAAATCGATAATCTAAAGTACGTCACTCGGCAATATACCCGTCTCTATTTTGGAAACGAATTTTGCCAGAAGTTGCTCCCCAGAATAGACGAATTAGAGAAGGCGCTATGCTACTGTAACGAAAATAAACTTAAATTTTCTTTAGTAACACCTTATGCTACGGACGAAGGGTTAAAGAATATAGAACCACTTATTATCTTTTTAAGAAAAAACAGGTTAAATTGCGAAGTTGTAATTAACGATTGGGGAGTATTGGATTTATTGAGCGAAAAATATACAGGTTTTCAGCCTATCCTTGGCCGCTTGCTGACAAAACAGAGTAAAGACCCTAGAATGGCAAAACTGATAAATTACAAACCTGGACCTAAAAAAGTTACTCAAGCAGATAGCAGATACCTTTTAATTTTTCCTAAAAAACCGCCACTTACCTTAATTTCTTTCTATAAAGAGTCAAACGTGAATGTCACTTTTGTTCAGGAATTTCTGCTCAAGCAGGGGATAAGTAGAATAGCTTTAGATAATGTATTTCAGGGAATAAAACTTAGAATGTTTAAAGACAATTTATCCGCTTCACTCTACATACCTTATGGGTACATTGCAACTACTCGTCTATGCTCGGCAAACCCCTTTCAGGAAAGAGAAAAATTTTATTGTCGAATTTCTCCTTGTAGAAAAGAATGTCAAAAATATACTCTCAGATTAATAAATCCAAATTTACCAAGGATAGTATATAAAAAAGGGAATACATTGTTTTTTAAGAATACCAACATACCTACCCGCGAGCACTTAAGAAAAATAGGGATCGACAGACTTGTATATCAACCAGAAATTCCTCTTTGAAAAGACAAAAGTTTTCAAAACAGGGGCTTTTTGTGACTAGGCTCTATATAAATTGATAGATACTATGAAAACTTTGCATCCTTTGTATAATAAACTCCTGCAAGATTCAGTACTTCAAAAAATAAAGCAGGATATATTTTATGGACTACAAGATTATACCAAAAGCTTCCCGGACTTTTTTTATAGCTGGCAACCTGTTAAAATCTATGATTACAAAAGAGATAGAACTGCTGTTTGTGAAGCGGTAAGAGAAGGTCTCGGTTACTCCAATAATATGCTAATTTATATACATATCCCTTTTTGCTTTGACAAGTGTACGTTTTGTAATATCCCTGTAATAGAGTCCAGCAAGACCCTTCAGGAATTATACATTAGCTATGTAATTCGTGAAGCAGAAATTTTTGCAAGACTTAAGATATTCGAAGATAAAGAAATATTAGGTATTTACTTTGGTGGAGGTACCCCTACCTGCATAGGAGCACGTAACTTGAAGAGACTACTGAAAAGCATTAGAGAACTTTTTCATTTTAATAGAGATTGTAGTATCACATGTGAATCGCACCCAATTCATTTGATAAAAGACAAAGGCAAAAGAATGATTGAAACAATAAAACTTGCCGGCGTCGACAGAATTAGTATAGGGGTTCAAACATTTAACCAAAAGGTACTTTCTTATTGCAATCGACACCATAATAAAGAAGAAGTAGAAAAGGCCTTACATAACATAAAAGATTCCCATCTCAGTAATGATATCGACATGATGATTGGGCTTCCTGGACAAACCATTGAAATGGTTGAAAAGGACCTTTTGAAATTAGAAGAACTAAAACCCACTTCGATAGAATATATGCGACATGATGTAGTAAATAAAAAAGTAATGAGGCTTTACAAGAGGCATCCGGAGCTTTTGGTTGATAAAGATACTCTTTTTGCAATGAATTGGTTGGTTCAGAAATGGATGCAGAAACACGGCTATGAACAGAATGGTTACTTATCAGAGAATAGCAGATTTTCTTCCTTTCGTTACTATTGGTTGAAGGAGGTTCCATATCTTGCTTTAGGGCCAAGAACTCGCTCGCATTTTGGCGAGGTTTGTTTTTACAAGATAGAGAAGTTGCCTGTATATTTTTCACTCATAGACGAAGGAGTTCTGCCGCTGTATATATTTCGTATTTTAAATAAAATTGAGAAGGCCTACCGTGCATTTCTTTTAAGGTCGCAGACTAAGCCCGGAATAGGAATTGCTGAACTGCAAGAACGTTTCGGTTGCCGATGCTTTGACGCCATAAGTCCCCTTATTAAGAAACTAAAGGCATACTCACTTTTAACAGATGAGGCAGGCAGAATAAGCCTCTCACAATCCTACGGTAGATACTTTATTGAAGACATATGTTGTGTTATTGCAAAGGAAGCTGCTGAAGTTTTGAGGTTGAAATAGTATAATACATAGTAAACAATTCTTCACTTGCAATCAAAATGAAAATCTGTATTTTAAGTAAATATCCTCCTATCCAAGGAGGAGTATCTAGCGGCAATTACTGGTTAAGTAAAGCCTTAGCCCAAAAAAAACATAATGTCTTTGTGCTAACGAATGCCGAAGAAGCAGATTTCCAATACAAGGAAGAGATTTCTACTCAAGAGACAAAACGTTTACAGCCGAAAAATGTAAAAGTAATAAATACCGGACCTCTGAAAAGAAAATTTATTCCATATTACCCGCCATTTATTGCAAAACTTGCTAGTTCAGCAATAGAGCTGGTGAGAAAAAAGAAGATAGATGTGTTATACTCCAATTATCTCCTGCCTTATGGCGTCGCAGCTTATATTGTAAAAAAAGCAACAAATGTTCCGTGGTTCCTCGACCATGCAGGAAGCGATATTACCAAGCTCTTTGATGAGTCTGCGCTAAAACCTGTGTTTATTGAGCTTTTTAAGGAAGCGGATTTAATTATTAATACTCCTCAGGTCCGAGAGCGGCTACTTAAACAGGGCATTATACGTAAAGATAAACTTTCTCCTATCAAGGGAAAGCTATTTTATCCTATGGGAACCGATAATAACGGTTTTTCCCTTAAAATCAAACCTTTAAATTTAGCTCCTTATTTTAGAAAGTTTAACAACAAATTACCTGTCTTTACCTTTTTAGGAAAAATATCCGAACTAAAAGAGACCTTTTCTTTTGTGAAAGCAAGTTCGCTTTTGCCAAAGGGAAAATTTTATTTATTATTCGTTACCGAAAAAGGCAAGATGCTTATAGAGCTAAGGGCTTTGCTTAATCGGTTTGGCCTTTTAGAGTATTCTTGTATAATGCCCTTTCAACCCCCATGGAAGATACCTTCTATAATTACTGCTTCCAGCTGTATTGTGGCTCCTGAAAACCAAGAATCACCCTATTTACCAGAGGGCACGCATGGTTCAAAAATTTGTTTGGAAGCCATGCTTTGTGGAAGATGTTCATTAATTGGTAAGGTTATGAGCAAAAAAGCAATTTATTCTCGCTGTAAGGATAAACAGCATTTTTTAACAATAGATCCTCACGATATACAGGATTTTGCCAATAAACTTAATCTTATTATAGATAATCCTTCTTTAGCTTACAATATAGGAAAAAGGGCAAGGAAATTTATCGAGACAAAGTTAAATCTATTCAAAAATGATGTAGACATTTTTATTCGAGAATTGAAACTGACAATTTTGAAAAGTCAATGAGCAAATTAATCCTTATAGGCATAGATGGCGCCAGTTGGCCGGTTATAGATGCTTTATTAAGAGAAAATAAATTACCAACTTTCCAAAAGCTGATAAAAAACGGCATTAGAAAAATCCTGCAAAATGTAAATACGGATCCTTGGAAAGCATTCTCTGTCTATCGCGAATATATCAAAAAGATTCCATGTTTAGGGAAACATTCGGATTTAGCTGGTTGGACGACTTTAGCTACAGGTACAATACCCCAGAAACATGGGATACTTTCCTCAACGCAAAAAAACACAAAAGGCATAGAAATACCTATTTCGCATAGAAAAAGAAAGAAACCCGCTGTTTGGGAAATACTCGCGCGGCATAACAGAAAAATAGGAATAATAGGCTGGCCTGGAAATTGGCCACCCCGTCCCCTATCATATTATAATATAGCCAAAATATCTGATATATTAATTTCACCCATAGAACAGGAAAGTAGACACGGATGTATGTATCCCCAACTTAATAGAGCAAATCTTAGGTGCAACCTTGCTTACCCTCGTTGGCTCGAAAAAGATTTAAGTAAAATAAGATGCGACAGCGAAATTGGAGAATTTATCAGTAGAGTTTCTCCTTATGCCAAAATTTTTGCGGCGAGATTAGCTTACGACGGGTTATATCTGGAATGGTCAAAATATCTTCTGAAAAAGTTTCCTCAGCCAGATTTTTTGGCTATCTTCGTACACGAAATTCATAATCTTTCGCATATATTTTGGGACTGCCTGAAGATTGAGCAGAACAATTTTAAAGGCATCGTCCATCAGCGAAGACGGCAAAGGCTTGGGACTATCATAGAGGACTATTACCGGTATATTGACAGAAAACTTAATCAGGTCTTGCAATTAGTGGATAGTAATTCCATTGTAATGGTGTTTTCAGGTCACGGAATGCTGCGTTCCCGCATTACCAAAAAGTATTTGCTTATGAACAAGCTTTATGAAAGTCTGGGTCTTTTGCAGTATAAAAATGATAAAATAAATTGGGAAAATACCAGTATATATGACAACCAGAATCCTTGGGGTATCTTTGCTATAAGAAAAGGTTTTATTAGAGATAAATATCCTGAAAGAGTTTTTGAATCACTGGAAAAATCGCTGAGGAAAGTTAAAACGGACAAGAGAAAACCACTGTTTTTAGATATAAAGTTCAATAAAAAGGACAATTCTTTTACAGTTACTCCCAATTATAGAGCTATCCGTTATTCTACAAAGATATCTATCAATAAAAGAGTCTTGCCGGTAACCGAACTGGTAGATTTTAGGCCGCATTACTCCCTTCACAGCCCTGAAGGCATTTTTATTCTTTCTGGTAAAAGTATTCAACGTTTCCGTATAAATGAATCCACATTAACATTTGTTGATATCTTGCCTACAATTTTACACCTTTTAGGCGTAAAATATAAAAATAAAGATTTGAAAGGAAGAATAATCTTAAAGGAGAGTCAATAAATGGCCAAAAAGATTAAGCGCTTTTTCCGCACAATAGATAACTTAAAAAGAGAACATATCTTTGCACCCTCCAACATTCTACGCGCATTAGGTATGCTAACCAAAAAAGTTTTTATTGGTCCTCTTAAAATAACAATATGCATAACAAATAAATGCGACATGCATTGTGTTATGTGTGGGTATCATTCCCCATATCTGTCCAAGGAAAAAGGGCCACCTCAACAGATACCTTTGAAAAAGTTCTTATCGCTTACGAAAGAGTTTAAGAGAATAGGAGTAAATACTGTTGTCATCACGGGTGAGGGAGAACCTTTTATGCATCCAAATATCCTTCAGATAATCGAAGGAGCAAGAAATAATTCTTTAGAAGTGGAAATAATGACGAATGCATATCATTTAGACAAAGAAAAAATAAAAATTTTAATTAATATAGGCGTGAAAAAATTACTTGTTGGCCTCCATTGCGCAGACATAAAAACTTTTCAAAAGATGCATCCTTTAAAAAATGAGCGAGATTTCAAAAGAATTATAGAAAATCTTCTCTTAATAAAAGATTTAAGAAGAAATACTCGTCCGTCGTTATTTATTTACAATGTAATCACAGGGCTAAATTACAATAACATAAATGGGATGTTTAGATTGGCAAAAAAGATTGGTGCCGACAAAATAATATTTAAACCCGTTTGCTTAACACCCGAACCAACTATGGACTATATACCTCCAGAAAATGAATTATTTAAAGATGCTCTTAAGCTTCCGCCCTCAGGAATAGATATTCCTAATAATATATCAGAGCTTGACATCCCTAATAACTTAGGAGATTACATAAAATCTATAAAATATGATAAAAGAATAAGTGGAAGAACTTCAGACAAAACTAATCACAGTAACAAACTAAAAAGGTTAAATTTATGCTATATACCCTGGGCCAACTCTGTAATAACATTAAATGGAGATGTACTTGGTTGCGTGTATTCTTATGCAAATTCTCTTGGTAACATATATAAATCTTCTGTTGCAGATATTTGGTACGGAGAAAAATATAATTTCTTTAGAAAAGGCACATTTTGTCCACTACAATGCTTAGGAAAGGCAGTTTACCCTTTACTATCCTAATAACCTCTGGTCTTTTCTTGAGGCTTCTTTTTTTGAGCAGAAATGATCTCTGGCACGATGAAGTATTCACAATAACCCTATCTGAAAATGCTCCTTTTATATGGAATCCCCCTTTATATTTCCTACTTATGAAAATATGGATAAAGCTATTCGGTATCTCCGAATTGTCTTTGCGCCTGCCTTCTGCCCTCTTTAGTGCTGGTTCTTTGCTTATGATTTATCTTTTAACCAAAAAATTATTTGATAAAAAGGCAGCATTGATTGCATTAACTATTGGCGCTTTTTCCCCTTTTCATCTCTGGTATGCACAAGAAGCAAGGCCTGATTCCTTAGCAGTTCTTTTAGGGCTTCTGAGCAGTTACTTTCTCTTGCTGTGGCTAAAGGAAAACAAAACTAAATATATTTCTTTTTATGTCCTTTTTTCTGTATTTGGTATATATAGTCATTACTTTTGCCTTTTATTATTTTTTTCTCAAATAGCATGCTCATTTTTATTCTTTAAAGAATATAGAAAAAAACTATTCGTTACCTTGCTGCCTTTAGCCTTTTTCCTGCCGTGGGTCTTTCCTTTCTTGAAAAAAGTCTCTTTTTTGTATAAAGGATTTTGGATACCTCAACCTATGCCTAAATCATTGGTAATCACTGTAGAAAACTTTATCTTGGGCTATAATGGAACGCAGATCCTCTACATATTAAATAATATGTTTCTAACACTTTTGCTTATAACCATTTTTGTCAATCTGATTATGAAAATCTCAAGAAAAGAAATACTGTTCTCCCTTATTTTATTCGTCTTACCTATTCTGTGTGTTTATTTATTTTCACTCCTTTTTTTCTCTATTTATCTTGATAGATGTTTTCTTATATTCACGCCTTATTGTTACATTTTAATTGGGTGGGCAATAAAAAAGATTCCAAATAGAATATTAAAAATCTTTGCTTTATCTTTTCTCGTTATTCTTCTTGCCATCGGAGCGTTACGTTACTTTTCAAATCAAATATATATGCCAAATGAATGCGAATATCATAGAGGGGTATTTATTAAAAAACCGTTTAGGCCTCTGGCTAAATTCTTAAAAGATAATCTAAATACAAAAAAAGACTTTCTAATCCTTGGAAATCACAGCTCTACGGCACCGTTGGGTTATTATCTTGGCATGCCACAGAAAGAATTCTTTACTTTTTCCTCTTTCGTCTTCGACCCCGATATCCTTGATGCAAACACCCAAAAACCATATCAAAAAATCTACAAGGAAATCGAGTTTTTCGTATCAAAAGATAAAATCTTAGACATTGTAAAGACTGAACCGGGTAAAATATTCTTTATTGGCTGCGATTGGCCAAGAAGTAGCAATTTAGATAAAAATTGCAAAAGCATCAAAAAAAGCTTAGATAAAAATTTGGAGTTAGAAGATAAGAAGGATTTTGATGGCCTAAGAGTATTTATCTATGAACAGAGAAGCAAAAATAATTAAATATCTCGTTAATGAAATAGTCTACAAAAATAGTAGATCGAAAATATTAAATGAGGTAAATTTATCCGCTATAGACTGGGAAAAGCTTCTCTTTCTAATAGGGTACCATGAACTTGCTTCCTTCTTATATGTACTGCTGAAAGATGCCAAAGTTACAATCCCTGAAAAAACTTTTAAATTGATCAAAAACTACCACTACAGTTATCTTTTCATTTATATGACTCTCCAACAAGAGCTATTAACAATTCTTCAGAAAGCGAAAAAAAATAATATATTGATTGTACCCATAAAAGGATTTTCTCTAACTGAACAATATTGCAAAGAGTTTGGTTTCAGACTACTGATGGATATAGATTTGCTAATTAAGGATGAATCTTTTGAGGAAGGGGTAAGGTTCCTGGAAAGTTTAGGTTACAAAAAGTACTTATTAGGCAACACTGAGAGGTACTGGCGCACACGTCAATGCCATCTTGAGTTTAAAAAAGAGAATACTGACATAATTGTTGAGCTACATTTTGCTCTAGACTTCAAAAGGTATAAAGATAGCGTTATGCCTGGTGTCTGGAACCGGTTAAGAAAATCCGCAATTGACACAGAACCATGTCTTATCCTTAGTCCGGAGGATACACTATTTTGCCTGGCTCTTCATCAAAGGAGATTTGGCAAGGTATTTAATCTCAAATACATATGCGATGTTGGAATGATCTTAAAAAAAGAAAATTTAGACTGGAACTATATAATAAAGACTGCCTATAATGAAAAGGCCAGGGCATCACTTTATTTTCTACTCGCCCAAACACGATTTGTACTTGATTTAAACATAAGTCAATATTTAAATGCCTTAAAGATACCTCTTTTGCAAAGGAAATTTATCTCTAAACTTATCGCAAACTTTACTTATTCTCCACCTGTAAAAAGTAATCTTTCATACGCTTATACGCTTTGCCATTTCGCTCTTTATGAAGATATAACTTATCCGTTTAGATATATTCTACATATACCCCGGGAACAATTTACAAAATTCTATTCGTTGCCATTATATTCGAATAAAACCTCAAGAAAATATAGATTGAAATTTTTATACATTATTTATAGATTAGTTAAGGATTGCCTGAAGAAATCTTTGTAAGGAGTTTCTTGAAAGCAGCTTCTTTCTATAGAATTTTTATCTAGCTGAAGATTAGAAAAAACTATTCCTAATTTCTTTTTAATAGCCCTTGTCATTTTCTGTCCTCTCATTTTCAAAAAAGTTCCAAACATTACCTCAAGATCTAATCTACGAAAATGTTTTTTCCAGAAATCTTTCGGCAAATATCCTTTTCTTATTAAAAAGGAATATTCTTTAATAAAAGGGTTGTAACCTAATAATTGTATGTCAAGATATGTCAAAATCGTTAGAAGCGCACAGTTACCTACTAAAGTATGTGATTTTTCTTTAGGAAGGATTTTTTTCTTAGCTAGTTTTTCTTTGATATTTTCTATATTGTATTTCATGACATGAAGAGGTAATATTAATCTTGGAAATGCCGTGGTTTTTGGATACGTTAAAGGATTCCAAAATTTATCTCTAAATTCATCATCAAACTCTTCGGTTTTGAAGATATCGGGCGTCCAATCTATATTTTTGATAGTATCTTTTTCATATTCGAAAAAAACGAAATCGGCCTGGTGAGGTGAGAGTCCCGAAATCACAAGGGGGATTTTTCTTTCTACTGCACATTTTAGAACTGACCCTGTGGTTAACTGCCCACAATGAGTGCATATAGTTACTAAATAGCCTTCTTTAACAGGATTCAAAAAAAGAGTCCTATAAAATTTTGTATAGAATTCAATCCCAGGATCGATAACTTCTAAATCAAAATTGATAGCTTTTTTCAAAAGCTTAACATTCTGCCAAGCGATTTTACTTCCAAAGAGGGCCTTAACATGAACTGCTAAGACTTTCATCTTTCGTTCCACAGCAAGATGATACAGCAGGTATGAAGAATCTTTTCCTCCCGATAGAGACAACGTACAATCATAGTCAGATTTGCCTCTTGCATCTTTATAGATTTCTTTTAGTTTTTTTCTCAATTGCGTTTTCTTCTCTTCAGTTACGTTAAATCGTTTTACCCACTCATCCTTTTTTCTCTCGGCGCAGTAATCGCATAAACCATCTTTATCTATACTAATTGTTTCTATCTTATCTGTAAGAAGGCAATTTTTACAGGACTTAGACATTTTGCTTCCTTTTAAGAAAAAAGAGTCCTTCTCTTTTTTCTAAAGTAAAGCCTAATTTTTTCAAACATGATAATAAAGCTCTATTGGGTAAAATTAAGGCGTAAATATAACCTTTGGACTGTTTGCTTTGGAGAAAGCCTATGGCCTTCTTAAGCAGACTGCTACCTATATTTCTCGCTCTGTATAAGACTTTTACATAAGGCCCGTATAAAAACCAATTTCCTTCTTCATCATTCAACACCCAAAGCTTGCCTACAGGATTATTCTTACATGCAGCAACAAACCCATAGAAATAGGAGTATTTTTCCAGCAAAGACGGGGAAAAATTATAGAAACTTTTGAAATTAGCATTGTGCTGTATATCCTCTACTAACTGATAGTCTATCTTTACGGGAAATAAAAACTTAATAATTTTTCTAAAAAGTGCAAAAGAATATATTTTTTCTATACTTCTCTTTAGCAGTTCTTTAAATAGAGAAAACACATTTATAAAAAGGCAGTAAATAAGGTTGTTTTCAAAAGACAAAAATTTTAGTTTTCCATTTCGTTCTATCCCTTCAATTTTACCTAAAATCCTATTGCCTTTTATCTTCTCAACTTGGCAGTTGTAATCTCCTCTTATATAAAAAACTAAACCACCAAGCCTACCTTCTTTTCTTACTACTCTGTGACACACTGTAGAACTGCCATTTTCATATATAATAATCTGCCTGACTTTGATTTCGGACGGGGATACCCTTTTTATTAAAATCCTATCCTCATGTCTTAGCGTAGGAAACATACTCTGGCCATAATACCAATGACTAATATATTTTTTTTCTGGACACATCAGATTTACTACAAATTAAGTTTTTAGGAATAAACTATTTTTCTGACTAACCAGAGGGTCAGGAGCAAAATAATTCCCATATGCCTTCTCTGCCCAGAACCTGCTTCCTCCAAGGCATCTCGAGAAAAAAACGCATCTTTTACAGAAAGGTATGGAATCACGATTACTTAATCCACACATATAACGATGATTTAATGCCTTACTGAGGGTTGTGCCTAGCCTGATATTTATAAAATACGATGGCTTAAAATACCCATTGGCATCCCAGACCAACTTAGCATGTCCGCTGCTATGGCTCCCACCCTCAAGCACAGAAGCCATTTTCCTAATATCTTCACCCATGCAAAAAGGAAAAGGGCCTAAAATGCGCAAATTCATTTTCTCGGTTTTGTATTTATATAAAATACCTATAAAATGCAAAAAAACTTTCCGATTTAAAGAATAAATTGAGTCTTCAGGTGAAACCATCGGCCGAAAAAATACCCAATGTTTTATACCTATCCTCTTTACCAACGCATGGTAACGTTGCCAATGATCAATTAGCTGTCTTGTAATAACTGTCCCTAATACTACATATTTCATTTTGGAATTTAGAAGTTTCTGAATATTGTCTATTTTTGTTTTCCATAAATTCCGTGTGTTTGTTATAAGTTCATCGCTCTCTTCGCTGTATCCCTGAATAGAAACCAAAATCATATCTACACAATTTTCCAAGATTTCCAAGATGTATTTATCAAAAGCAATAGTGGCATTAGTGTTGACGATAACAAAGAATCCCTTCTTTTTTGCAAGCTTTAACATATCTAAAAACTGAGAATGTAATAATGGTTCGCCCCCTGTAAATCTAATCGTGGGTATATCGAAAACTTTCATTTGACTGAGTAGTTTCTTGAAAGTGAAAATTGGCAAATCTTGCTTTAAACTTCTATTTTTGCCAATATTACAGAAATCGCACTTGAGGGTGCAACGATTGGTAATCTCGATTGCTATCTCGACAAGATTTCTATTGACGGAAGGTTTATTATGAATGGTTTTTGAATTTTTTTTAATTTTACTCGGGAATTATAAAATTGCTATCTTTTACAACTAAATTTGTCTTGATAGGGAGAATATTTAAGTTTCTCTTTTGACGTTTTGAAGAAGAAAAGTAAACATAGCCTGAAGCTGACATAGGAATCATCAAATTATCTATATCGCTTAATCCTTCGGGATATATTTCTGTTGCTTTCATGAATTTTTCCTGAACCGGGTAAAACGCCTCTATCTTAAGCCAAGAAAAAGAGCTGTAATCCAAATACCCTTTGATTCTTATTCTGCCAAATAAAAAAGTGATGGCAAAACACTTTTTGCCGTTGAGTTCGCTTAATTCGCTTTCTTCCTCTAAGATTTCGCCTACAACGGACTTTCCAGCTAATACAGGAAAAAGTTGACTAACAAAAGCTCCGAAGGGTAAACAAGGTTTATTAGACCAATGCGCATTTCCATTCACTATGTAAGTATAGATTTCGCGATTTTGACAATCAAAAATTTCGGATCTAACTTTATCTGGCAACACCGCAAAGACTTCTTCAACTCTAATAAGTTCTCCCTGTTCATTATAAATACTACTTCCAAACTTATAGCCACTAATATTTATCAAAGAAAATAATTCTTTTGCTCTATCTCTGATCAGACCAAGAGAAGCAGAATCATCTGCCACAACTTGATGATTGTGCCATAAAATTATTCCTGTTAGCATTAAAACGGTAATGGCGCTATAACAAAAAATAGTTCTTCTCATTTCGTCTCTGCTTTTTTTTAACTGCGCTGTTTATGAGTTTCTTTAATTTTCTTGAGTTATTTTTTAAATCCAGTCCGTTGACGAGAATAAAAGAACGGCTCTGGGATACCAGCTTCTTTAAAGTTTCTAATCTAAAGTCTATGTGCGCATCACTTTTTTCCAAAATAATATCTGAAAAGAAGACAATTTTTTTAAAACCCTCTTTACGGTTTATTGGATAAATTTGGCTTTTCTTTGCCTTTGTTCTTTGTATAAAAAAAAGATGAGAGATAGGTCCGTGTGTATTTGGTTCCAAGGCATATGCGTAAACATTTTTCCCCACAGGTTGCACAATTGTACTATCATCAGTAATGGGCTTAAATTTATTACCTTCTTTTAATAATCGAGAAAGCGTGCTTTTTCCTACGTTGCTTTTCCCAATCAAGAGGAATGAATACCTCCCTCTTTTTATCCAGGCGCCATGGACTAAAACCATTTTCCTTGACATGAGCAAATAGCTGAGGTTAGGCAATATAAATTCCCCTATTTTGTCATCTTTAATTATAGCGCATCTACCCCTCCTTTTTAATAAATCCATCTTCAGCCATGAGCCTATGGCTGTGGAGAAGAAAAAGATAGGGTTTTCGTCATGTATGAAGGCCAAAGAAGAAGTTTCTCGTCTTAGCTTACTTCTTAAAGATAAATCTACACGTAAAAATAGGTCTTCGTGAAAAGAATGGTTACTCCTTAGTAGCTTTTCCCCTGTTAATACCGAAAAGTGGAAACCAAATAGCTCCCGAATATAGTGGTGATTTGTTTCTATTTTCATAACATTGTTTCGATTGCGAAGAAAAAAAGTATATTTTTTTTTCATAGCAAAATTAGAAGTATGTTAATAACAACTGCTGACACCAGCTGCGCCTATATCTTTCCTAAAATCTAACCATTTTATTTTTTTTAACCTCGGTTTCTCATAAGCTTCATTATTTTTTCTATTGGTATTTGTTCTGTTCTTTTTTCTGGCCATTTTTCATCTCCTTGTATAAATTTAGAAAACCTGCTCTAACCAAATTCTCTAATTCCCTACAGATACACTCCCTTTCTCCTTCGGACTTCCTATTCAAGTGTGAGACCAATCGTTCCATATTCTGCTGCTTTAACATTCTCCATAATTGAATGGGTGATTTAACCAGCATATGGTATCTTTCCTTTTGTAAATGGTAAAGAGCAAAGAGTTTTCTTTTATAGAAAAGGGGGATAGTCCAGCAATTAGGGCGCAAAAAATAGTTGCGGTTCAACCACCATGATAGGTTACAAAATCTTCTTCTCTTGCTCTGCTTTGATAAAGACTTTCCAGCCATAAAGAACCATCCTTGTTGGGGCCAGCCCTCAAGCCTATTCTTACTAAGAATCTTAATTGAATTGAAGCCGCTCTTTTTTAACAGACAAATCAAATCCTTCTTATAAGTAACTGGCCAAACACCGGGGGGTTTACCCACTTCCCACTCGGCCATTACAAGACCTGCAAATAAGCCCTCTGGTTTAAGCATTCTGTAACAATCTTTTAAGTGCTTCATTTTATCTTTATCAGGCATGGCATGCAGCACACCTCCGGAATAAATCAATCTTACACTATTATTTTTAAAAGGCATTTGAGTTATATCAGCATTAACTATGGGAAAATATACTCTCTTTTGGCGTTGACGGTGTTGAGTGTATTTAAAGAAGGCCCTGCCGATATCCACCAGTGCTGTCTTTTTGCTTATTTTATAAAGGCCAAAACTGTTTCTGCCGTGAGCACCGCCAGCATCCACTATCCATTCATCTTCCAGTTTATGCTTTAGCAATCTTTGCCATGAAGGCATATGCGGATCTATTTTCCATTCATACTGCCAAAACCACCAGGGTATTAATATCTTCTGAAATCGATTTACCAGCCAGCCATTCAGAGCCAACACGTTATCGTGTTCTTCCAATAAACTCTTTATCTTTCTGCGGCCATAACAATTGGCTCTCCATAACCAAAACTCGCAAGTTTTTTCTTCTTTGCATGTTTTACAAACTTTTAATTTACCAACACCTACTACCTGGCTCAGGAGCTTGGCCAGTTCAAATCTTCCTCCCACCTGAAACATGAAAGCTTTTATTTTATAACCACAAAACAGGTTGTCCTTACCATTTTTGCTTACTATAAATAATTCCAGGCAATCCTTGCAGTGTAAAGGAATACGGTACTTCTTTATTAAAGAAGCCTTCTCTTTAAATATGCATGGAGGTAAAGGCTTACTGATGCCAAATTTAACTCCCTTTCTCTCCAGCCTTTCTAATGTATCCTGAATTTTCCTGCCTAGAGTAGAAGAAAATTGGTCCGCTTTTAAATCAAAGGAAATAATCCAAAGCATATCTTTACGGTAACCGTCAAATTTCCAACCAGCCAATAACGTTCTATAATCCATTTTTATAAATATCACCTGTTCCTTCTTCTCATCCTTTACCAGGAACATCTTATCTTTCTCTTTTAATAAATATTCTCCTTTTCCTATGAGGACATCTATTATACCTCTTTTACAATAAAATTTTCTTCGGGCAGGAATACTCTGACTTTTCATATCAGTTTAATTTAAAAAGGTTCCAGAAACACCTATACTTTCAAATTCTTCCTTTTCTGTCTTGCTGAACCTACTAACTTCAGGCAATTTTTTAAACAGCCTCCAGCATTGAGGATCGGGAGCAAAAGGACTCTTAAAATAAGCGTAACTAATGCATCTTGCTCCACCTAAACAATACTTAAAATAAAAGCATTTTTTGCAAAGAGGGTGCATATTATCTAAATTTCTAAAATTCCACAATTGCTCGGAAGAAAAATAGACATCAAGAAGACTATTCTGTAAAACATTCCCTACTACGATCGGAAGCCTTCTGCAAGTTAAGATATCTCCGTTTGTAAAAATGTTAAGATGGCAACCTTTCGTAAGGCCACAACTATAATAGCGAAAATCGGAATTAGCGCCGGCACAATAAATAGCATCTTCGCATCCATGAGTTATCATGAATTTGCCTGCTTCATCTAGTCTTTTCTTCATTTTTTCTTTTTTTAAATAAAATTCTTGCATTTCCAGAGGAGAAAGCATAGTCTCTTTTAATTGCTCCCCGCTACCTAAAGGAACATACCTTCTTATGCCAAATGTGCCAACTCCAATAGACTTTAGATAAATAGCTAAATTTTCTATTTCAGCTACATTCGCCTTTGTTAAAGTTAAAGATGCACGAGTAATAAGACTATTCTTTTTCAGCAGTCCAATTGCCCGTATTGTTTTGTCAAAACTTCCTTTGCCTCTTATTTTATCGTTTGTCTCCTGTAATCCCTCTAAACTTACTTGCACTGCCTTTACTCCGACTTTCTTCAAGTCCTTTGCAATTGAGTTTGTTATAAGCGAACCGTTAGTCATAATCCTAATTGTCATATAATCTCTAGATTTATTTAAAAACTCCAGGAATTTAAATAAATCCTTTCTTAACAGGGGTTCGCCTCCGCCTATATTAATATATGCCCTACTCATGGGAATATGCAGTGCACTAAACAACTCCAGAACTTGAATGAAAGTATCTTGAAGCTGTTTAAAAGACAATTCTTTGAATTCTCTGGCATTCCGATAACAGTGCTTACAACTCCAGTTGCATCTTTCAGTCAAATGCCATTGAATAATAAATTCTTTAGGGAAACTTGGCATTTTACTTTTAACTTCCTAATAAAAAGTATTTTTCCTTAACTAAATCGTTGATAAAGCTCAGTGTATCTTTTTCTGCTGTCTTTTTATCTGTCTTTTTGTATTTTTTCTGCACTGTAGTTACTACATCTTCGATCTTCTGCTTTTTTACCGCTTCTTTCCAGATATAATTTGCTGTTTTGTTCATCTCGTAGAATGTCTTTTTTTTCTTATCGAGTAGAATCATTTCGCCATCAATCTCTCTCCAGGAAACAAGCTTATTATTGACAAGCACATATTGTTTTAGTAAGTATTTCTTTTCCATTATCTTAACCGCCTTTCATGCTTTAAAATAAGCACAACAAAATCAGTTGAAATTTTCTAATACCCTAGAGGAAAGTATAACAAACAATTAATAGAACTGCAAGGAAAATATAAAGTTATGTTAAGGGCAGAACAGATTATCCTAACTGTTATATGAAATGATGCTCTCTATCTTGTCTTTGGCAGCCGAATTTTACCTTTTATTTTCTTATTTTCTATGCTAAGGATTTTAATTTAACGAGAGTATGCTAAAATTAGTTGAAATTCAATAAGGCCCCCTGTAAAATGGAGTTAAGCAAAAACCCCCGTTTTACAAAAGAAACGAGGCCTTACAGTGAATAATATAACACGAAAAAGAGGCAAAGGAAAGATAAAAGTTTTGGAAAAACGCCAGGCAGCAATAGAGATGATGGAACGGCTCAAAACGGAAGAAAAGCTTGATGTAAAAATTGAGTTTATCCAGGCCCTGATCCCGCTGGGATTAGAAGCAGTTGAGGATATGCTTAAGAAAGAAGTTGTGGCCTTAGTCGGCAAACGTTATAGTCACGGCAGGGAAAATACTCGCTGGGGAAAACAGGGCGGCTCAGTATATCTGCAGGATCAGAAAGTACCGATAAGGGTACAGCACATCCGGAACAAAACATCCGCCACAGAAATCCGCCTTAAAGGCTACGAACAATTACAAAGACCCTACCGAAATGACGAACAGACCTTCCGCAAGCTGCTTAACGGCCTGAGTATGCATAAGTATGCCGAAAGCGCCCAATTAAGTGCCGGAGGTCTTCGGAATAAACGCCTCCAGCCTGTCACAGCACTTTAAGAAAGGCAGCAGCGCAAGACTGCGCTATTTACAGAACCGCCGTTTGGATAAATACGATTTTGTAGCGATATTTATTGACGGCAAACGCTTTGCCGAAGAAGGCATTGTCCTTGCCTTAGGCATAACCATAGAAGGCAAAAAGGTTATCCTGGGCATAGAGCAGATGAATACCGAGAATCACCGCTCAACGGTACAATTCTTCGATAAACTAATCGAACGGGGATTAGGCTTTGAGGAAGGGCTTTTGTTCATTGTAGACGGCTCCAGGGGAATAACTAAGGCAATTAAGCAAAAAATGCGCAGGATACGCTTTGATTCAGCGCTGCCAGTGGCACAAACGGGAGAACGTGGTTAGCTATCTTAGTCGTTCTCAAGCTGTTGTATGGCGCAAGAAGCTAGGCTCGGCTTACAAGAAGACAATATACAGCGAGTCTAAAGAGGCCTTAACGAAGTTAGCCGGTGAGTTGGAAGAAATTAATGCCTCTGCCGCCAGCAGTTTGCGCGAAGGAATGGAAGAGACCCTGACTATCAACAAGCTGAAGCTGACCACGGAATTAAGAAGGAGCCTCGCCACCACAAACTGCATCGAGTCGGTATTGTCCCAGGTGGAGCAGTACACCCAAAGAGTTGACCGCTGGAGAAATGGCGCGCATATTCAGCACTGGGTTGCTGCGGGATTGCTTGCTGTTGAGCCCGGCTTGCAAAAGGTGCACGGCTATAGATACCTTAAGCTCCTTAGAAATAAGGTCAAAGAAGAATTGAAAGGGTATCTAAAAGAAGGTAGCGTTGTTCCTGAAGAACAAGAATTAGTGCAGGCGGGGGTATAAAATGGTGCAGGGGGTTTTATCAATTTCAACTAAAATTTGTATTGACTCATTTACCCTATAAATACGGAATGAGTTTTCTATACTTTATCTTCATTAATATTGATCTTGGCAAATCATACATTAAATAAATGAGAATTCTTTTAGTAATTGCATTTAATTCTTCATTTTTCATTATAGAAAGGCGCCGATTACGAAAACAGAGACATTGTCTCAATTTCTTATCGCTATTTGAACTATTGCCAAAATGGTAACTCACTACCTCAGGATAAAACATTGTTTTCCAGCCTCTTTTCTGCGCCCTCCAGACCAGATCCATATCTTCATAAAAGATCCTCCCAAAGTCTTCGTCAAAATATTCGTTATTTTTCCCGATGTCCTCAAGCATAGTGCGTCTGTAAAGGGCTGCGGATGCACTTATGCTAAATATATATCCGGGCTTATCATACCGGGAATTGTCTATCTCTCTATAACCTCTGTCGATAATTTTTCTGGACCTTGCCAGAAGCTGCCCTGCTGAATCGATGTGTTTTCCGTCGTAAGAAAGGACTTTCCCGCCCGCAATACCTATTGTCCCATCGCTCTGCATAGCACTTAAAAGGGCTTTTATGAAATTTTCAGCCAGTATCACATCGTTGTTCAGCAGGAGTATAAACTCTCCTGTTACCAGGTTTATGGCCCGGTTGGATGAGAGGGAAAACCCTAAATTTCTATCATTTTGTATTATCTTGATATCGGAAAACCTCTCATCTATCGCCTTAACTGCCCCATCGCTTGAAGCATTATCAAACACCAAAATCTCATCGGGCTTAAGACTCTGGCCCTTTAAAGACTCTATGCATCTTATTAAGAGCTCCTTATTATTATGATTAATAATTACTGCCGAAACTGAATTCATGGACCCGACCCCATTTTCTCTTCCTCACTTTCTCCGTCTAATCCGAAAAGGACAAAGGCGTATACCTTTCAATTATATGATTGCATAGACCCCGACAGTAAACAAAAAAACATATATGGGGTATGCCAATAGAACATATCATACGCTGCCATATTTACAAAAAGCCCCACCAGTGCTGCCATTACAATAAGTGATGCTTCTTTTCTTTCTGCGCCTTCCAAAATCTTAAATTTCCTGAACCACCTATTTAACAAAAAAAGAATAAAGGTCAGGAAACCGGCTGTGCCAACTATTCCAGTTTCAGAGAGAAAACTCAGGTACATATTATCAGGTATCATAAATTCGTTCAGTACTTTACCTACATCTTCCTTATAACAATACTCATTGAATCTTATCCTGAAATGATTAAAGCCAATCCCAAAAAGCGGGTAATCTTTCAATATCCTAAAAGTCATATCAATTCTACGAAATCTATAGGTTGAAATAATACCGCGGTGTGTTCCAATAAACATCTGCCTAAAGCCAAAACGGCTGAATCCTTTGCTTGGCAGCCACGTACAGAGCATAACAAACAATATTAAACAAGCAATGAACAAAGTAGCCCATTTCTTTTTATTCTTATTCCACATATAAAATAAAGATAGAGCTACCAATCCCAAAAAGACTCCCCGGGATAGTGAAAACATAATTCCAATAACTAGTAATACCGCACAGCCACTACCCAGAAAACGCAGATATGCTTTTTTTTCCTTAAACAGATAGAAACTAAACGGAAGACAGGCCAAAAGATATGAGCCAAAAATCACAGGATTAAATTGGGTGGACATAGGACGAAGCTCTTGGTTTATATATCTTTCGTAATAAGGGTTATCCACAAAATATTCATACAATAGGTTTTTTGCAAAATATAACTCAAGAAACCCAATAAGCGCTACCATGCTGGCACAAATGCAAATAATTATGGCTACTCTCTTTCTGCTTTCAGCAGAAGCGTATATGGCCTTTCCTATATAAAAAAGAAGGGGGAAAGTTATAACAATATAAAAGAATGTTGAAAAAGCCACATCTTTATCTGTTGCAGAAATTGTGCCTGAGAACATACATGCCAAAAACAGCCATAACGGCCAATCCTTCAAACTAAATATGTGTTTTCGCCATTGTTTGCCCAGCACTAAAATCAGCAAAAATATGCCAAGGAATATTCTTGTAAAAACCGCGTATTGCCCCTGAACCGGTGCTGGAAAAAATGAAATCCAGGCAAATAAAATGATAATAAAAGCGGTCTTTACAGATCTCAACATATTTATGCTCAACATCCCGATATTCATGACTTATATTCTGCAGTTAATCTGCTATAGATCTCTTCCATCTCTTTTGCATCATCCTCTATGCTCTTAATTACGGGCATATTCTCCTTAAATTTTTCCACCGCACCTAGATTGTTTATTACGTATTCTAACTTTGCCTGTAAGTCTTTCACATCACCGGGAGTAAATAACAGGCCGTTTACGCCATCTTTAACTAATTCCGGTATGCCGCCGATTCTTGACGCAATCACCGGGGTTTTTGACAAAAAGGCCTCCTGTATAACCAGCGGGGCATTCTCTTGCCATATTGAAGGCGCTACGAGTACATCGACGTCGGATAAAATTTTGCCGATATCCTTATTAGCATACTCTCCTTTCAATTTAATCCTGCTATCAGCTCTTATCATTTTTTCCAATATCTTATGATAAGATTCAAAGCCGCTGTATGAAAAGAGCTTTCCATATATCGATAGTTCAACATTTTCAGTTTTCAGTCCTTTAAAAGCTGAAATTAAAATATCAACCCCTTTCATTGGCAATAAAGTACCCATATAAGCGAACCTCAATATCTTAGATTCATTTTTAGATACATAAGTATAATTTCGAAAATCAAAACCGTGGGGGCAATACAGGATCTTCTCTTTGATAAATCCATGTTCAATAAATTTATTCTTTATAAAATGAGACGGTGCTATAAACAAATCTATTTTTGAGCAAATATCTTCAATGCTATCTTTCCTTTTTTCCACCTCTTTAAGTGGATTAGACTTTCCTGTAAGGAGATAAAATCTTTTTAATAATGCCAGTATCGATGAAGGCAGTTTTCTTCTTAATATCCTGTATGAATATAACGAATATTTTTTTATTCTTAACAGATACTTCAAGCAATCCCTGCATTCCGCAACAGAATTCCCTTTGCAAACAGCCAAATCGTCTTTTATTAATTGCCCCCTGTAACAAATAAGCCAATAATCATGCAGTGTAAAAATAATAGGGATATCTCTCTTTTTGATTTCATTGATAATACCATGGGATAAAAATAATAAATGGTGGATGTGTACAATGTCTGGTTTTATTCTATCCAGCAATATACCAAATTCCCTGTCGATTACAACATTGTTATACGTGCCTTCAAAAGAATGGCATAGCCTAAAAGTATTATTGATAGCGTATGTTTCCAATCCTTCAAACCTACTATGTATTAAAGAATGCTCTCTTTCTTGGGGCCTGTTAACCCTGAAAAATACAAAGACCTCATGCCGCTTGCTCAACTCTTTCGATAACACATAAGAATAAACTTCTGCCCCCGCTTTTGTATGGGGAAGGAAGCTATGCACTACCTGCAGTATCTTCATAACAATCCTTATGTTGTAAAGAATTTATTGTAGCACATTTCAGCATGATTCTACATACTCGACAACAGGCAAAAATCCTAAATCCTCAAACCAGAATTTATGCTCATTGACCATGTCAAATCTGACCTGGTACCTACCCCTTGCCAGCCATCCCTTCTCTATTAAAAACATACTATAAAAGGTTTCACCTTTCGCAATAGTATCCTTGGGTAAATCCTGCCTTAACTCCAAAGCAGGCGAATCATTACTATTACCTTCGTTGAAAACCCGACAACCTACACGAATCCAGTCTGAGCCTTTCTTCTTCCATTCTCTCTTTCCATTATTGGTAATCTTTAAAAGAAATTTGGCGTATTTTGTATGAGGGGTATCACAAACACGCAAATCTGCTGAATATCCCCTGTTATTCCCAGGCACATTGGCATATTGCCCTCCAGAAGGCTCTTGCTCGCTTTTAACTATCGGTTTGCACAAACGCAAAGCCAATTCAGGAACTCTTGGATTTCCGTCCTTGCGATAACCTGCTAACCCAATCCCAAGCTCCTTTATGCAGTATTGCATCCTCCTTGAAAGGTCTACCCGCCACTCATAGTAATTGCTACCATCGTTGCTTTCCCACCTATCAGGATTTTTGAATAAAGTCTCTATATTTACATCATAATCTTTTAAATTATCATGTATGTCAGACCCCCAGCATATGTTGGTTGGTGTCGTGCCGGCCACGGCATCAATATGGTTTTTATTGCGTCTTAGCAAATCCACGGTCTCTGCAAACGTCCCTTCTGTCTCTCCTGGAAAGCCAACCATAAGAAACAGTATAACCTCTAACCCTGACTCGTGGGCATCTCTGATATTCCTTTCTATGGTCTGAACAGTTATCCCCTTTCGCATCTTATTAAGGATAAGCTGGGATCCGCTCTCAGTTCCAAAGACAGCTGTCTTGAAGCCAGTTTTGCGAAGAAGACGAAATATCTCTTTTGTAAGATAGGGAGAATGTTTAAATTCACCAAAAACAAATTCTACGCCAAGTCTTTCAGTAATAATTGACCGGCACACTTTCTCCAGATGAGAGACGTTTGAATTTAAACAGAGATCGCAGGATTGAAACCTTCTGTATCCTTGGCGCATGCGGAATTTTATTTCATCTACAATATTTTGAGCACTCCGGTATCGCACTATATCACCCATCGTATCGTTTTCGACACAAAAACTACATCTGCCGGAACAGCCTCTGTTTAAAAGAATGCGAATATAATCTGAAAGATAATCCTGCTTTGTTAAATCACTGAAATCCGGAAACGGTATACTGTCAACATCATCTATAAGGGGACGATCGCCACCATCCACTATCTGCCCGTTAAATCTTACTGTAGCCCCTTTACAATATGCAGGATGCCTGCCTATTTTAAGTATCGCAATTATTTCTCGCAGCGTAGCTTCCCCTTCATTCTTAACAATGCAGTCTACATCGGGCAAATTCCTATGCCAGCCTGCAATATGGTAACGCCACTTTTTTCTCAGGCAAAAACGACGCCCTCCATAAATTATATATATCTCTGGAGTAACTCTTCTTATCTGCTGTGAAACATAGCGGGTAAATAGATAATTCGTATGAGTAACTGAGAATCCTACAACATCTGGCCTTTGGGCCAGAATCTGCTTTACCATGTTATCGAGAACCAGTTTGTCTTCTTTGCTTATTGAGGAGATTCCTTCCCATATCCTATTCCAATACAATTGAGGGTCGCAGCTTATCAGAGAAGACCTATAATAGTATACTTCCAGGTCTAATAATTTAACCTCAACGTCTTTGTCTTGCTGCAAATATCCTTTCAGATACGCAAGCGGTATGGGCGGAGTAAAGACATGGTTACAAAAAGGCAGCATTGTCAAAACCACTTTTATACTCATCGTTTATATC
>CAZMYR010000004.1:42033-50845 GCA_964570585.1 uncultured Planctomycetia bacterium | reverse complement strand
CCTAAATCTTCTTATAAAGCTCAACTTTTGAACCATCTGCAACCGAAAACGTCCTGGGCAGCTTGATAAAATCAATGCTTGCATCAAGCGCGTTTTTAAGCTGGTGCATCTGTTTGTACGAATAAAAGAGTCCCTGGTCTTCTCCGTCTTTTATAACTACAAAATCACATAAAATTATTTCTTTTAACGGCGTGGTATAACCACAAAATGTCAATTTTGCCCTTTCCTGAGCAGCGATATAGCTTAATGTTACCCCACTGAAAGCATATAGATTGGCGCCTACGTGAACCACTGTGGTATTATCTTTATCGTCTTTATTATATAAAATATATCTGACAATCTCCTGCAGCTTCCAGTCTTCATTAACAGGATAATATGCCGTAACATCGGGTGGTACAATTATATTTCGATAATAAATCCAGCCAGGTAGTCTTTCTATAGGAAATGTGGTAAGGTAAAGCTGGGTAGCCCCCCATACCAAAACAAATATAATGGGTATTGCCTTTTTTATACTACTCCTAACTATGCTATTTATTCCATGGGAGGCCAATATTGCCGCAGGTATTATAATGGGAATAGAATATTCAAAGGCCCGGGTCTGGGTAGTGCAGAGAAGTACATAGGAGCCTATGAGCCACGAAAAGAGTAAGCCTTTCTCGCGGCCTCTATTTATTAAACAAAATAAAACTCCTATAAAAACCCAGATGCAGAAAAATGGGAGAATGCCTAACCTAAACATCATATATGCATAATAGGCCAACCCCTCTAAGCTGTAAGGGATGGGCATACCATACATAGTGCGCACCTCGGCCGAATAGGCAATATGGAAAATCCCGTAAAATATTTCATGCCTGTGTAGCCAGTAGATTGAAGATACCATTATGGTCGGAAGTACCAGAGATAATATCAGGTTGAGAAAAACCTTTCTATCTGTTTTGGAATGGTGTTTTCTAAAGATACCGAAGATACCTGTCCTATATACAGCATAAGATAGCACAGGGAGTATAAAAACAAACGCCATCTCCTTTGTAAACATACAAAGCGCAAAGCCAATCCCAAAAAGTATCGAATAGGGCCTATTCTGGAAGTTTTGAGAACGCAGTAATAGATAAGCCGTAAGTGCAATCATCGCCATTACTGCAAACTCCGGCGAAAACCTCCTGTAAAATGTGAAAAAGCCCGGAGATACAGATAAGATGAAAGCAGCTAAAAATCCGGTAGTTTTATCAAACATTCGCGATGCGATTGCGTATGTAGAAAATAGGGCAATTGTCAAAAAACTGCTGCAGCCCATAACTGCTGCGTCAGGACTTAACCCCATGATGAAATACAACGGTATAGAAAATAGCGGGAGTATAAAACGGTGGGGATTATACGCATAGGCATAGTTCCCTATCCCCAGGACCGCCTTTATGAGATTAACAACCCCAGTTTGACCTGCATAGTAGATTTCGGTGCTTCTTTCAAAATACGCCCCATAATCGCACCATAGCGGGAAGTTATCTTTCTTTAGCCAGATATAGTTGATAAGGATGTGAATAATAATGAGCAAGGCGACGCCAAAAAAAGCAAAATGATTCTTCTTTTCGACGCCTTCAACAACGTTCATATCTTTTGTCTCTTTTTGCAAATAAAGACTAGGTGCGGGTAGAAATAACCCCTGCTTATATCTGCAGTTTTAACAGCGAAACCAATATCATTAAGCAGTGCGGATAAATATTCCTTTGTAAAAAAATGCAACCCCTTTGCTTTTGTAATCCCAAAAACCTTTACAGCTAAAAATTCCTGTAAATAGAGGAGTAGATACTTTATCGAAAATGACTTATTCTGGTCTTTGATAACCAGCGTTGTTTCCGGTCTTAAGTTATCATAAAACATCTTCAATATCTCCAGGTGCTCTCTATGAGAAAGGTAATATAACACGTCCACTATAGCTACGCCGCTGGCATTCTTAATAAGACCGTCCACATTACAATCTGTAGAAAATCTGACTCCGCTTTCTCTTTTTAGGGTTTTCTTCGCCTCTGCAATCTTTTCATCGGACATATCAACACCGTAGACTTCACGCTTTGCCGAAGCAATAGATAAAATATTGGAAAACACTCCATGTCCGCATCCATAATCTATAATCAAGCCTTTTCTTGGGATAAACTCTTCTATTAATGAAAATGGACAGGTTTTAAGCCTAACCCAAACATGCAATCTAGTAAGCAAGCTATTATTTTTGTAAAAATTAAGGAGAGTCCTGGTCATAATACTGTTGTCAATCCTGTCAATTCCACCCGTTGTGGTAAATATATTCTTTGATACTATCTGAGGTTAAAACTTCTAATTCCTGTTGCCAGTGGTATCCCCAGTGCCCTATAAGATGTCTCAGGCTGTCATCCTCCTCCCCCAAATGACAGATTAACTCATATCGCCCTTCTTTTAAAGATGATAAAATTCCCCTCAATTCAACTTCATTTAAATTACCGCTCTCCAAAAAACCAAAACAATGACGGGAAAAACGAAGCCCATTCAATTTTAAGATGGGTCTATATATTAAGCATAGAAAGTTCAGTATGAGCTGGTAAAATTTTCTACCTACCTTCGCTTTACCAAAAAGATACCTGTTGTCTATTGGTATGGAGGGAAGCCTGATAAAAGGAATCTTATATTCCTTGGCAAGCCTGAGGACAATCCTAAATATGCCTGGCATGAGATGAATATGTTGGTGGCTGTCGAGATGGTTAATCTCAAACCCGGCCTCTTTTACCCTCTCAACCTGAGCACACAATTCCCTGTATATATGTTCACCCTTTATCTTTCCAAATATATAACGAATGAAAAAAATGAAGAAGCTGTTCACAAAATAGCCCGATTTATTCACTAAAGAACTTATTCTGTCCATGGATAAAACCGGTACAGCCTCAATAAGAGATAAATGCACCCCCACTTCAACGGCACGATTTTGTCTGATTATCTCTACTGCAGAATCAAAAGCAAAGCCGCTCGGCATAATGGAAACACTTTTTAGCACTCCATGCTGCAATGCCTTAAGAACACCCCTGTTTATCCCTTCGCATAAACCGAAATCGTCGGAATTGATTACAATCTTTTTCGTCCTTTTTTGCAGGGTTAAATGTCTTGAAAGGGACCGCCAGCTGCGATACAGTTCCCGAACCTGAAAGAAAGAACGCAACCGCTTCAAATATGACCAGAGCACCCCTGGCCGAGAGTAAAATTCTCCCAATATAGATGCTTGCGAAGCGGTAATTTCCTGTCTCTTCAGCCCCTTAGGCACAAAGACCACTTCATAACATGTGAACCTATCCCAATCCTTCTCACACTCTCCGAATCTGTCAATCTCATTCCAGGTTTCTGTCCCCGGATAGGGGGTAAAATATGTTACAGAAATATCGTCAAATGGCAGCCGTCTAATCAACCCTCTTGTCTCTTCCAGCGTCGGGTGCGATTCCAAGGGGTTGCCGAGCATAAAAAACCCTTTTGTGTAAATGCCACACCTCTTTGTGAGACGGATTATCTTTTCAATTTGAGATAGAGAGATTCTTTTCTTATAAAAATCAAGGATCCGTTGAGACCCTGTCTCTATGCCATAAAGAATCTGCCAGCAACCGCAGCTCTTTGCAATTCTTATCTTTTCTTCGTTGATTGTATCTACCCGACTCATAGCGGACCAGGCGATTCTTATCCTTCTTTTTTTCAGCAATTGCGCTAAATTGAGAAGCCGCCGCTGAGAAAGGAAAAAATTATCATCTTCAAAAATAATACCTTTTATGCTGAAGTCCTTTCGGAGTTTTTCAATCATATCTACAATGTATTCAGCGCTATGCATCCGGAACTCATTGCCAAATGTCTTCCTGTCACAAAAAAGGCAATGGCCTGTGCATCCGCGTGAAGTCACAAGAGAGGTTGTGGGTAAATATTTTATGCTCTGCGTTGCTGGACGATAATATTGCTTTAACTCTGGCAAAATATCAAAGGCCGGCAATGGTAATCCATCCAGATTTTTGATCCTTTCACGGGGAGAGGTTAGCATAACGTGGTCATTATGCCTGAAGGCGATTCCTTCAACTGAAGACAATGAACCGCCATTAATAAGCAGTTTTAATAATTCTTCAAGCGTCTCTTCTCCTTCTCCGATAACTCCAATATCAAAACAAGGGTTTTCAAGCAAAGTCTTCTGAGGCAGAGAAGTTAAGTGGCATCCACCAACGATAATTTTCACACCTGGGATTTTTTCTTTAACCACAAAGGCTAGTTGTGAGGCACTCCTCACTGACATCGTTGTTGATGTAATAGCAAGAAAATCAGGACGCTCATCAACAATCAGCCGCAAGCTCTCTTTTAAGTCAATACCCAAAGCCAAAGTATCCAAGATAGCTGTTTCAAGCCCCATTTTTCTTGTTACTGCTGCCAGATAGGCTAAACCGAGAGGAGGTTCAACCGATCCTGCTGGGGATAATAGACCGTATCGTTGGGTGGGGCTCAACGGGGGATTCACAAAGACTACTTTCGGCTTATGACCGCTTATTTTCATCTTTAAGTATTCCAAAATGAAAAGCAAGCGCCTCTTGTAAAATCTTAAAAATAGTACTAATATTCGACAGCCGCGAGATCCCTTTAAGGCGTGGCAAATATGTAGTAGGAAACTGAACAATCGTTGCCCCGCAACGCTGCATCCTGATTATCATCTCTGCGTCAATAAAAGAGCCTTCGGAACAAAGGTTGAGTTCTTTGAGCAAATCGGTTCGTATTAATTTAAATGAGAAATTTACGTCTTTAACCCAGACCCCGAAAATAGCCCTTACCAGGAGATTATAAACAATGTGATAGATATATCTTCTTAACCCTTCGCTATGGGCGTTTAAACGGTAACCGCAGATCAGATCTGCCTTATCTGCAAAAATATTATCTAACGCCTTACGGATTTCTTTCAAATCAAAGGGTAAATCCATATCAGAATATAATGTAAATTGCTTACTGGCCAAACCAAACCCTGTCTTTAGGCTTCCCCCTAATCCCCTGTTTCTTTTATGGTGTACAACCTTGATGGATGAATGTTGATGTGCCAGCTCTTCAGCAATCTCTCCCGAGCCATCTGTCGAGGCATCATCAACGATGATTATTTCGTAATCATCTGTGATATCCTTTAAAACATCGATGGTTTCTTTAATTGTCCTGCAGATATATGCTTTCTCGTTAAACATAGGAAAAACGACTGAAATGCTCACAGCCATACATTTACCCGTTAGAAATTACCTATATAGACATTTCCATAATTTATAAATTTATCTACCCAGTTAGAAATTACCTATATAAATATCATCACAATTAATAAATTGGTTTAAATTTTGCATACGTTATTTCTGGTGTGGTTTACCTTCTTAATTCCCACCTACAATACGCCTATATTCATTGGCAATTATCTTAACCTGATTTGCCAAATTTCTCTGGCGCGCCTTAAGAAGACAGGCTTCTCCCATTGTTCTTAATATTTCAGGATGCTCAATAATCTTTCTGATATTTTTTGTTAGCGATATGGGCTCATCATGCTTATGCAAATAACCATTTACGCCATCCTGAATTAATTCCGGTATACCCCCGATATCTGAAGCCAGAACCGGAGTCCCCGTAGCCAGGGCCTCCATAATAGCAACGGGTGAATTCTCAGGCCAGATAGATGGCACAATTAATGCATCGACGTTTCTATAGATTCTATCTATTCTACTGTTAGCGACAGCGCCATAAAATGTTATAAGACCAGCAAGCCCTAGCTGTTTAGCCAACTTTTTACAATAATTGACATATTCATTCTCTCCTGAACCAACTATAAGAAAAAACACCTTATTTTTCTCTTCATCGTTTAGTAAAGATATGCTCCTTAGGAAATTCTCGATGCCTTTGTGTTCAATAACTTGGCCTATATATGCAAATTTGATCTCTTTAGATTTTGTCTTTTTGATATTATCAAATCTGAAGATATCCACCCCATTATTTATTACTTTTATCTTTGCCTTTTCAATCCCACAATCTATAAATCTACTGGCTAAATACCTGCTTGGGGAAATTAACAGATCCACATTATTGAGATACTGTCTAAATAAGGTATTTCTTTCGCGAACAGTAATACGCCCACCTCCATCTAATCTAAGCATCTCCTGACAATAAATGCACCCTCCCTCTTTCCTGTTGCACAGTAAGCCGTTGCCGTTTAAAAGGGTGTTCTTAAAACAAATCCCCCAGAAATCATGCAAGGTCATTACTATGGGAATATGCATCTTATGGCATTTATCTATCATTTTTAGTGATAAAGAATATATATTATGAAAATGGACAATATCGGGTGCAACATTACAAAGCTCTTCTGTAAACCTTGCTTGCAGAATGTTTTTATCGATACCGGCAAAATTATAATCAAAATCTATATCGTGCAAATTTATGCGCGTAATCTTAAAGCCGCGTTTCTCTTTGCTAATATGGTATCGTTTTATCGTATTGTTTAATCTTCCAGCGAGAATATTTACCTCAAAATTCATTTCCTTGAGTTTCTTACATTGCTCATAGGCAACGATTTCAGAGCCACCTAATATGTATGGTGGGAACAAATGGCTTACGACTAATACTCTTCTTTTATGTCTACTCACATTGCTATAAATATCAAAAACCTTATTACCGATTTTCTTTAAAGAATACTTGTTATCTATCCTTTCTTTACCAGCCTCCCCCAATCTCTTAGCAAGTTCCTTGTCAAATAATATCATCTTAATCTTTTCCTTCAGGCTATTAACATCGCCGTATTCCGCACATAATCCTGCCCCCTTAATAATCTCCGGTATAGCCCCTCTGTTTGAACCTATAACAGGCTTTTTGTGCTTCCATGCTTCCAGGAAGACTATGCCAAAAGATTCAAATTCAGAAGGCAGCACCAATAGATCAGATAGTTTTAGCAAATTTATTTTTTCCTCCTCCGATACCGATCCAAAATTAATTACCTTTAATCTCCCTGTATTAGCCAGATTAGAATATCTACTATTGGATCCTGCTGCCTCCGGACCTACCAAGAAAAGACAAAGGTCGGTATTTTCCTCACTCCCGATCTCTTTCGCAGCCTCTATCAATGTATCTACACCTTTGTAGAACAACTTAATCCCAACAAATATTATCTTTTTCGAGTTCTCGCAAATCCCATATTTCTTGAATAATCTTTGCCTAAGGCTATTAAAATCCTCTCTTTTTTCATATGTTCTTTCTCGATAAAAGCATCCAGTAATATATATTTTGCCTGGGTCTATGCCCTTTTTTGTTAAATAATCTTTCTCATATTTGCTTAAAGCAATGACTGCATCGGATTTTCTCATAATATTGAAAAACATTTTCTTCTCGTAATGTTCATGGTGAGGATGGAAATAAGGCGTGATTACAATTTTTTTCCCATACATTCCGGCGATAAAATAACCTACTATATTATGAAAATATGGTAGGGTATGGAGATGAACTATATCTACATCTCTAATTTCACTGAATAGCCTGAAATACATTTCAAAAGAATGGGGGCTATGCTTAAAGATATCTCCGATCTCTGTCCTGTCTAATTTCAGCTTATAAAGTAGGAAATATATTATTTTTGCGTTTAACCTTCTTGTCCAAAAACTCCACAACTTATATCTTTTTACAAATACTCCATCATCATAATCATACTTGCCCAGTTTAATGTACTCTTGACTAATGGGGGGCTTCTTAAAAAATTCCTCTATATTATATAAATTTATAGTTGCTACTTTTGAAATTACGCCTTTATTCGCCAAAAACTTACTGATATTGCTGCACCAAAGCTCTGCCCCCCCTATAGCTGGGGGGTACCGTTGAATTATGTGTAATACCTTCACCGTTTTAACCTCTGCAATATATTTAAACTGTCTATACGCCTGTCATCTGTACTATAAATAAGCGCATCCAGTGTATAAAGCTCGAACTGCTTCATTGGCCCCCGCCAAAAATCAGCCAATTGTTTTTTGCTATCACCCATCAAGATTGTTGCATTCTTTTCCCAATCATAAATCAGTTTGACCATAACCGAATCTCTGGCTTTAAGGGTGATTTCCGTAGCAAAATAGGCAAAATGCCTCTCAGGGTGGCGTCTATTTTGATAGGGCCAAATATCAATTACTAGCTTCGCTGTCTCGTTTTTAAATCCGTTATGGACAAGCTTGATAAAATATTCATTTTCTTGCATATATTTTGCCTCTACGCCTTTTGCATATAGCTGAGCAATGCAGACCCCCTTTTTTTCATTGCCTAAATTTGCAAAAACCAAATGGATTTTATTAAATAATATATTAAATGGCCTCTTTATTTTTTTGGCAAAAGACAAGAATGGCCAAAGAATAGGGCGAACTATAAACCGATAGATTTCTGAATCGTATATTTTAGACAGCTCATCTTTAAGGTTGATAATCTCTTCATTTTTATCTTTTATCCCGGCAGTGAGGTCTGCTATGTGTCTGTCTTTTTCGGAGATTACCCCCTGTTGAGTTTTAAGTTGTTCGTCGCGGGCTTTAAGTTGTTCATCACGGGTTTTTATCCAGGCGGTGAGGTCTGCTATGTGTCTGTCTTTTTCGGAGATTAGCTCCTGCTGGGCTTTGAGTTGTTCGTCGCGAACTTTTATCTCGCCAGTGAGGTCTGCTATGTGTCTGTCTTTTTCGGAGATTGCCTCCCGCTGGGTTTTAAGTTGTCCGTCGCGGGTTTCAAGTTGTCCGTCGCGGGTTTTTATCCCGGCAGTGAGGTCTTCTATGTGTCTGTCTTTTTCGGA
>CAZMYR010000004.1:1780-41933 GCA_964570585.1 uncultured Planctomycetia bacterium | reverse complement strand
TTCGTCGCGGGTTTTAAGTTGTTCGTCGCGGGTTTTTATCCCGGCAGTGAGGTCTTCTATGTGTCTGTCTTTTTCGGAGATTACACCCTGTTGAGTTTTAAGTTGTTCATCGCGGGTTTTAAGTTGTTCGTCGCGGGTTTTAAGTTGTTCGTCGCGGGTTTTTATCCCGGCAGTGAGGTCTGCTATGTGTCTGTCTTTTTCGGAGATTACACCCTCTTTTCTTTCTGATTCTATTCGTGAGCAATGATCTCCATATGCTTCTATCTTATGGATGGTTTTATTAAGTTGCGAAAATATGTCTATCGCCGCTTTGTTGCTATGATGCTTAATGAGTTTATTAAATACAGCTATTGATAAAGCGTGAAAATGCGCTTTCTTTAATCTTAATATTTCTCCTGAGCCGAACATCAATTCAGGCAATTTTTCCGGAAAATACTTTGCGATAAACAACAACCTATTTCTTTCAACATAAAATTGGCGCTCTTCCACACTTTGGCCTGAACCGTATAATTTATGGTATACTATGCTATCCGGCACATAAAAAATTTTCCATCCTTTTTGTTTAAATCGAAAAATCATTTCGACATCTTCCATATACATAATAAAGTCTTCATCAAATAGCCCTACCTCATCAAATGCCTTCCTGCGATACAAAGCAGCACAATTAGAGGCACTGTAAACCTGCTTGATTTTACTGTATTGGTGTTCGTTTTTTTCTAAGAACCCCATGTCCCCCCAGTAATGATATGGAAACTCTACGTGCCCTACACTTTGTATTCTGCCGTCTTCAAAAAGAATCTTGCTGCCAGCAGCGCCAATTTTATTGTCGCTGCTTATTACCTTTATTAGCTCGACTAACCAATTTTTGTCCACTTTCGTATCGTTATTGAGCAGCGCTATATATTCGCCTTTTGATTTAGCGATACCCAGGTTATTGGCCTTACAATAATTATTGACATTGTTGTTAATTGTTTCAACTTGAGGATATTTTTTCTTTACAAAATCAACCGAATCATCCCTGGAACAATTATCAACCATAATAATCTCTAATCTGTTTTTCGGATAATTTAAGGCGAGCAGTGAATCAAAACAATCCTTTAAAAAGCGTTTGCCATTGTAATTTACGGTAATTATGCTAACAAAGGGTAATATCTTTTTCATTTTATTGCAACACCCATTTATGTGGCAGATAAATTGTTCCGTGATCTTGCCGATTAAAAACCATTCGAAAGGGATAAATACCGTGATGGTGCATTAAAAACTTCCTCTCTATTGCATCCCATACCCCCACAGAAAGCTTATAGCCTCCCGGCAATAATAATAAATAAGGAAAAAATATATGGAAATCTTTTCTTTTTCCAAACGGCATGGTTATACCCTGGCAATAAATACCATCGTCTCTATAAACCCCTATCCACAAATAAGAGTTTTTATCCGGGGCTTTATGGCTGTCAAAATTTATGAGAATCTTCATAGGCTCATCAGTCACAAAAACGTCTTTTTGCTCACCAAGAGAATTTAATAACTTTACCGATTTTATCCTTGCTACGTCAGACTCGAATCTTCTACCCCACTTATCGTTTAGTAACTTCAAATTCGGCCTGGGCTTAGTTCTCTTTTGAAAAGGAATAAATTTATGCATAATATTACCTGGATTAAACATAAAGGGCATATTTAAAAGCGCACTGTCTCCATTATGACGCCCATTAACCGTCAACCTATAACAGCCATTATGGTAATCAAAAGCGAGGGTTTCGTTCTTATCCCATATGGCCACAGATAATCTGTATTCACCGGGCGCTAATAATAATCTGTGGTAATATAATATAAAACGGCCCCTGCCTTTTCTAAATTCTGAAATGCTGTGCCCGTCAAAAGTGGTATTCGGACCATAACAGTAAACTCCGTCGTTTCGAAATATGGCAACGCCAAAATGCGGCTCTTTAATATCATTCCGGGCGATAAAATTTACCTTAATCTTTAATGGGTCTCCGCTGCGAACTGCTTCACACCTGTGTCCAAATCTGTTTATCAGCTCCGCAGACTCTATCACCACCTCTTTCGTTCCTAATCTTTTACCCCAATTAGATGGGTCTTCTGCCCATTTTTTGGTATTCTCAACTAAATTTATATTCTTTTGGGCTGGTCCTACGAAAAACTTCTCTGTACTTAACAAGGCACGATACTTATTAATACCTTTAAGTGTGTCGCCATAGAACAACAAATGACCATGGTCTAAAAGTGCTACTTTATCACATAGCCTTTCGATTAAATCCATACTTTGAGTAGTTATTATAAGGGTCTTGCCGGAACGTTTAGAATCCATCAATCGCTCAAAACATTTATTCTGAAAAAGGGTATCTCCGACTGCCAGAACTTCGTCAATTACCAAAGTATCGAAATCTAAATTAGCGATAATGCTAAATCCCAATCGAAGACGCATACCCTGTGAATAAATCCCCAACGGCGCATTGATAAAATTACCTAATTCGGAAAACTCTATTATTGAATTTAGCTTATCATCGAGTTCCTTTTTTGCAGCGCCGATTATGGCGCCATTAAGATAAATATTTTCCCTACCCGTCAATTCATCCTGAAAACCTATCCCTAAGTTAAATAATCCTAATGCTCTGCCATTTACAATACGCTCACCCTGGGTAGGAGATAATGTCCCTGCAATAATATTCAAAAGGGTTGTCTTGCCGGCACCGTTTCTTCCGATTATTCCCAATACCTGCCTCCGATAAACCTCCAGTGATATATCTTTTAGCGGCCAAAAGTCTTCAAAGTTAGCGTAAATATCATTAACCGCTGTTTTTATAAAGGGGTATCTTTTGCTAACAGCTTTTAATTCAACCGCTTTAGTAGGATAGGTAATCATTTATGCTATTTTTATTTATTTTATAAACATAAAAACCCAATAATAGAAACAGAACGGCAAAAACCGCCGGCACAACAACAATGAGTAATAGCCCCGCATCTTTTTGTATAACAGGATAAAACCCTTTTAAGAGCGTGGCCCTGTATAAATTCAACACGCCGGTAAAAGGGTTATATAGGTATGCCTTAAATAACGGATAAGAAAATGCGGTTTTAACCAGATAAATCGAATAAAAAACCGGGGTCAGGTAAAATAAAAGAAGCAACACCGCTTCTAACATATACTTTATATCCCGCCACCTCACATATGCGATAGAAAGCATAATCGATAGGCCGAAAGTTATGGTTAAATGGATAACCAAAACAACCGGCAGATATACTATTGATACAGGTAACCCCTTTAAAATAAACGCAGAGACGGCAATTAATATAACCAAAGAGGGTAAAAAAACAATCATATTCGCCAGAATAATAGAAAGCGGCACAAGATAATGCGGAAAACCGGATTCTTTGATTAAATTTCTATTATCGACTAAACTTGTAGCTGAACAAACAAGTGAATTCTGAAAAAAATACCAGGGGAATATAGCACTCATCAGGTATAACACAAAAGGGGCCTCTTCCGTCTTAACCTTTAAAATCACGGAAAAGACCAGATAAAGAATCCCTACAATCAACAACGGCGATAAGAACGCCCAGAAAAATCCAAGCGCCGGCAGCGAATAACGAATCTTTAAATTCTTAAGCACCAATTCACGCAGGAGATTCCGTTTTGCTAATATCTCTTTTATGGTACCCATAATTACTTCGAATGCCTGTTTTCTATTGCGCCAATCACAACGGTCAATATGGCAAAAACGAATATTATAATAGCCAATAACAATATCTTTAAATAGGACGGCAGAACTTTAAGCAAGAGGGCGCTGCTTCCAAAAAATATGCACAACCCATACATAATGGCCAAAATCTTTTTTGTGCTAAAACCCAAATTTTTCATAATAAATACAAAATGGTCCCTGCTTTTTTGGGCAACTGCAATGCCTTTTTTCTTTCTCATAAATACCGTGAAGGTTAAATCATAAATGGGTAATGCAACTATTAATACTGGAATAAAAAGAGAAAGACCTTCGCTAAAATCCGGGGCATAACTTATATTCAATGCGCTGCAGGCAAACATAAAACCCAATAACATACTGCCTGAGTCGCCCAGATATAGTTTTGCCGGAGGAAGGTTATAAATAAGGGCCCCCAATGTTGCGCCGCTTAGAATCCAGAAAAAGAGTGTTACAGAACTCCCATCAATAATGAGGCTTATTAGTAGGAAAAATACGGACATAATAAAGGCAACTCCTGTGCACAACCCATCCATTATATCAAGAAGGTTAAAGGCATTAACCAGAGCTACAATCCAGATTATGGTTATTACCATATTTAACCAAATGGGAAAATAATAAATGGTCGTTCTCATTCCCAGGACAACTACCACGCCGGCTATTGCCAGTTGGCCCAATAGTTTCGCATTAACGGAAAGTCCTCTTATATCATCGACTATTCCAAGAACCAACATCAAAGACGAACCGATTAGAATTTTGCCGATAAAAGAAAGGCTTAGGTTATAATAAGTTAATACACAAATAAGGATTGCAAAGATACAGAGATATAAAGACAGACCAAGAAGCATCGGTCTTTCTTTAACAGTCGAAAGTTTGGTTTTAGCCAAAAGCCTTTTTAGCAGGGCCGATAACAATAAGCACCCGAGAAAAGAAACTATGAAAAAAATCATTTCTTTCACCTCCTTATCTTTTTATCGATTGCTCATATACATTTTCAATCCGGGTGGTCATATAAGCTATATCGAATTCATCTCTAAAATTTTCCCTTGAGACTTTTGAGAATGTTTGCCTTTTCTCCGGATTGCCGGCGAGTGAAAGGACATCTTCTGCTAATTTTTCACAGGCTCCTGTTTTTTCTAAAAATCCGTTTATACCGTCTTTTACCACTTCAGAGGCCCCCCCTACATCTGTTGCTATAATGGGCACGCCAGAAGCCAACGCCTCAAAGAAAACCACCGGCATGCCTTCCCAGCGTGAAGTCAAAAGCAAAATATCCACAACGGAAAGCAAGGCAGGTATATCCTTTCTCCAGCCTAAAAATTTTATATTTCCGTTTAAACCCAATTCTAAAGACATCTTTTCTGCAGCAGGTCTTAAAATCCCATCGCCTATAGAAAGAAACTGCACATCCGCGCCTTTGTCTATAACCGCTTTGGCTACCTTTACAAAATCTAAGGGTGCCTTCTGGGGCTTAAAACAGCAGATGACCCCTACCACGCAGGCATCTTCTCTGATATTTAATGAACTTACCAGGCGAGTATCTTTGCTTTTTTTAATATGGTTGGTGTTAAAAAATTCTCTGCTCTCAATACCGTATGATATCCTAACATACTTTGCTCTATTTTTGTTTACGTATTTTAAACCTGCTTTTAGGTCGGTGTCTGAAACCATAATCAACCTGGTTGTTATCCATGAAGTTATCTTCTCTAACAGGGTATAAAAAAATCTGGCCAGGATGTTTGTTTCAATATGAAATGGCCAGCCGTGGACTGTATGAAAAATAAACCGAACCCCTGCAAACCTCCCTGCCCACCGGCCTATTATACCTGCCTTTGAGCTATGGGTATGGACAATGGATATATTCCGTCGTCTTAAATACCTCAATATCTGCAGAAATGAGATTATATCTTTAAGGGGATTTAGCTCACTGGTAAGGGCCGGGACCAGAAAGGCTCTGAGCCCTTGTATGCAAAAGGCCTCCTCTGTTAATAAGCCCCAGGGTGAAGTGATAAGGTGTATTTCGTAATCATTTTCATCAAGATGTCTTAGCAATGAAAGGGTGGTCTTCTGCGCTCCGCCAAGCTCCAGCTTGGTTATAATATGGGCAATCTTTGTCTTTGCCATTGCACCCGTTAAAGACATTGAAGGAAGCTTAGCCTCCTTCAATTACTTCTGCGGTATGCTTACCTTCCAATATGCATTCTTCCATTGTCATATATCTCCAGCTGCCATATCTGCCGATTGAATATATATTATAGCGGCCAAGAAAGCTCTTTATGTCGCTTACCAGACCCTCTCTGTTTCTATCGTGCACAGGATAGGCATATTTTATGTCGTAAGACTTTTGGGCAACGATTTCATCCTTTTCTGTTAATATTCCGGCTTTTTTAAGGTCTTCGATAATGCGCCTTTTAAGATGCGGCGGAGAAACCTTATGAGTCTTACTGCCATTATATGAGACTTCCGTATATAAGGAGCTCATTCCACTCGGTGCGACTGCATTGGAAATATTGGAGAAAAACCCAACTCTGTAAAAAATATATCCAGGCTCGGCAAAATAGACCCAGTGTTTATCCAATATCCTATCCTTATTAATCCCCAGATTGAGATTAAGAATAGAAACATACCTTAGCCGTCTAAGTTTATTTTTAAGGGCGGAAGGCAGGTCTTTAACTATGCCGATTAGCTCCGGCAGGGGTATGGTAGAAATTATCCTGTCAAACCTTAAATCTTCGCCACTTTTTAAGGTAACTATTCTGTCTTTGAGATTTATCCTGACAACTTCTCTTTCGAAGTGCACATTCTTTCTGATGCGGCTGAGAAAAGCATTTGCTATTTCCTGGATACCCCCTCTTTCTGGATAATAGAAGTTTTTATTATATCCAAAATTTTTCTTGAAATCCGAAACGGCTCCCTTCACAGCCTGTTCAAAATTTGTCTTTGGTATAAACCTGTCCACCCAATCTATATCTATTTTATCCAATTGAGTTTTCCATAGTTTGCGGTTGTAGGGAAACATAAAATGCCTTGCTATGCCTTTCCCAAAATTGTTTAATATCCATTCTTTGAAATTAGACGAGTCTCCTCTTCCGCAGGGACTTATTTGTGCCCTGGCCATCTTAATAAGGCAGTCTTTTATTATAGCAGGTGGTAGTTTATATGTGTTAACCTGAAAAGGGTATCTGGTATAGGTGCCTTTTGAAAAAACCCAGGAGGAGCGTCTCTGCTTGATTAATCCGCTGCCAATGCTCAGTATGCGCAAAAGGTCTTTTACATATTCTGTCTTAAAATGCAAAAGGTGGCCGGTCTTGTCAAATATGAAATCTTTAACAACGTCGGAGGAGGCCATACCACCCGGTTTTGATTCCTTCTCAAATAAGAGGAAACCTTTCTTTAAGTGGTAGGCGGCGCTCAGGCCACTAAGTCCTGCTCCTATGATCAGGAGGCTGTTGGTGGGCATAGTCTTTTAAATTACCATTCACTGTTTAAATATGGTTTATCAAAAACTTAATAAGGTCAAAGCCTTTTTCAAAGCCGGGAAATGACTGCAACTCAAGCACATATACATTTTCATAATCTTTAGAAAATAGAACATCGATTCCGACAAAATTAAAACCTAAAACTTTAGCAGCCTTAACTGCGTATTGTTTCGCTAAGCTGATTTTATCTTCCGGTATGTTTTTTAGAAATTTTTTATCTTCTAATTTGCCCCCCTGGGTCCAGTTCGTGACAATGCCTCTGGCTTTAGTGCTTCTTGCATAAAGATAGGGCACTGCTCCGCAGACAGCATATATTCTAAGGTCGAATCTTCTTCTTTTGGCTTGAGACGGCATTATAGCCTCTTCAAATAAGAAATCCCTTCTTATAAGCTCTCTTAAAAATGCGGTATTGCCTGTTATATTCTCAAATATCCAGCCGTAATCCGAACATTTACTAATAATTTTATTATTTTCGAATCTAAAATTGCTCGCCCATCTTTTTTTAGAAAGAAATGTCAACCCTTTGCCCATAGCCCCATAACGGGGTTTCACATAAAAGCTTATGCCTTCCCTAAGTAACTTTTTTACCTGCCCTGTGTTTTTAAAATAGAATAACTTTGGGGTTGGTATCCCGTTTCTTAAAAATAGATATTTTGTCTTCTTTTTGTCCCTATCTATGGTTATATTCTTAGGATTATTTACAAAATGTAAATGATGGCTTTTATAATAACGCCTTAATCTGGCTGTCATATCTTCGAAAAATGATTTAAAGTCTTTTCCGAAATGCCTATCCCCGTAAATTCTATCGTCTTTATCGTATATTTCTATATAATCGTTCCAATAATTATATGGGAAAAAGGTCATTATAAGAATATCGTCGGTATATATTTTGGGATATACGCCTGCCAGGAGCGTGGAATAATCCTCAACCTCCATTCTTGAAAACTTCTCCGGAAGCCTATTTCTATACCTTAGAAATCTTGCAAAAGACAAGGTAAAAGGTTTACCCCCGGATGTAAAATCTCCCAATGCTAATATAGTGGTCTTTTTCATATTAGTACCGTTTACGGTTTCAAAGGGGTAAGTGTCCCCTAATTCATTTTTATTCTTTGCTGGGGGACATTTACCTCTTTGAAACCGTAAACGGTACTTCCAATCTTTAGCTGATGAGCTATACCTTAACTATTGCCTTACGTATTGAAATATTGCACTTTTTTAGGCCGTTATTGGCTATATCAATGATAAACGGGCATATTTGCTTGCTATAACGTTGCACGCTAGAAATGGGGGCAAGGCCGGGATAGCCATAGATAGCGATATGCTTTACGCCGTTTACATAATAATATGGTTTATTTAATTGGGTGGGGTGACAGGTTTGAATAGGATTGGGATAATCAACAGAAAGGTCAAGTATAATAGCGCCTCTGTTTAAGAGCTTAAGCATCTTCTTGGTGATAATATAATCTTTTCTATCCCGATGGCATTTTGGCCAGGCAAGGCCATTGACAACGATATCTTTGCCTTTAAGATGGTATTTTATATGTTTATATTCCCTTTTTCGCAATATCTTTACTTTGGCTCCTAATGAATATGCTACTTTCAAAGCGCCGCTGGCTATGGTTCCGTAACCTAATACTAAAACATTGCAATCCTGCGGTAACTTCATAGATTCACAGAATGCATAAAGCATCCCTTGCTCTCCGGCCATATCTGTGCAGTGGATAAGCCTTTCCCCTGCCTGGTTTCGCATGTTTTCCATTGCAATAGCTGTGCAACCTGACATTTTTATCATTTTGGCTATTTTTGGATTCTGTTCTACATGCAGCATTGTGAATATAATATTGTTTTTAAGCAATCTAAGCTCATCTTTTGTGGGGCATTTCAACTTAACCACTAGTTCTTTGTCAAAAATAGCGGCAGCATCTTTTTCAATCCCAGCTCCAGCTTTTTTATATTCGGCGTCAGAGACAAAAATACCTTGCCCTGCGCATTTTTGGACAAAAACGTTATGCCCTTCTGATATAATCTTTTTCACTTCGGCCGGCAAAAGTGCCGTTCTTATTTCTCTACCGCCGGCTGCGCTCTCTTTTGCTATACTTATATTCATAATAATATATGCTCCTTTTTTATCGTGGCTAAATCATAACAAAACAAGGCGGTATTGTCAAATGCAATTTGAGATTGCCGAAATATTCTCTTGACATTCTTTTTATACGATTATAGTATAGTCCCACTATGAATCCCGCACCTTTTTAGCATTCAAAAGGTACTATGTATATCGGGTGCTAAAAAGGATGCGGGAATATATAAAAGGTGCGGGATGAAAAATAAAATATTAAAAAAAGAATTTAACCGGATAAAAACCGAACTATGGCTGCTTTATGAAATAAGTAATGCTATGCGAACTACCCTTAAACTGCCGGAGATCCTATATGTTATACTTACGGCTGTAACTTCTCGCGATGGCCTGGGATTCAATCGAGCCATGTTGTTCTTGGTGAATGAAAAAGACAAAACCCTTGAAGGTGTAATGGGAATCGGCCCTGCTGATAGCAAAGACGCCGGCCGCATCTGGAAACATATAGAAAGAGAAGGCCTGCGCCTAACAAAGCTGGCTGATGGATACCAAAAAAAAGAAAAACATCTAAAAAAGGCCTCCTTAAATAACAAAGTAAAAAGCTTAAGGGTCCCCTTAACCGAAAAAGGAGGAATATTAGCTATAACTGCATTAGAGGGTATGAATTTTAAGATAACGACCAAAAAGGCAAAAATGAAAGCCAAAGATTCGTTGTTAGAGCGGCTTAATGCTTACCCTTGCGTATGCGTGCCGCTTAAGGGGCAACAAAAGGTAATGGGGACGCTGGTAGTTGATAATATGATAACCAAAAAGACAATCACAAAAGATGATATACGCATCCTTACCATGATTGCCGACCAGGCCGGTTTAGCAATCGAAAATTCCATACTTTACGAACAGGCCAGGCTTCAAGCAAATATTGACAGTCTTACCAGGGCCTGGAACCATGGATATTTTCAATATTTGTTGAAAAAATCTATTAAAGAAAGAGCTCGCACAGATAGACATCTATCACTGGCTATGATGGATTTGGATAATTTCAAAGCCTATAATGACAATTTGGGACACCAAAAGGGGGATGTATTTCTTAAAAATATAGCATCTATCTTTAAATCCAATTTGCGCAAAGAAGATTTCTTGTGCCGGTATGGCGGTGAGGAATTCGCTATAGTTATGCCCGATATAAGTAAATATGGAGCTTTTCTTATTATAGAAAGATTAAGAAAACTTACAGAAGAGCTATCTCATAAAATAAAGCCAAAAAAAATATTTCCTTTCGTTAGCATATCTTCAGGGATAGCATCTTTTCCCGAAGACGGAAAGATAAAATCGCAGCTTATAGCAAAAGCCGATAAGGCACTTTATAAAGCCAAACAGACCGGAAGGAATAAAACCTGCCTGGCATAAAAATTGGGACAGGTACAAGTTTTCGAACTTGTCATTCCCGCGAAAGCGGGAATCTATAAAAATTGAGCCTCTTCTTATTTTTAGATCCCCGCTTGCGCGGGGATGACAATTGGTTATTTAATCTACGGGGGCCGGTTCTTCTTTATCCTTGGTCTTTACCTGTTGTCTTCGTTCCTGTTTTGCCCCAGCCTTTTCTCTCCTATCAATCTCATCCTCAGCAAATTTAACGGAAACAATCTTGGATATACCGCTTCTTTCCATAGTTATGCCGTACATAACATCAGCGATACTAATAGTCTTTTTGTTGTGAGTGATTATAATAAACTGGGATGCGTTAAGAAATTCCTGTAATATCCTGCTGAAGCGGTCTACATTCGCTTCATCGAGAGACGCATCTATCTCATCTAAAACACAAAATGGGCTGGGTTTTACCTTAAATAATGCAAAAAGCAGGGCTATTGAGGTTAATGCCTTTTCCCCTCCGGAAAGAAGCGATATACCTTGAAGCTTCTTGCCGGGAGGGCGCACAATTATCTCAATTCCGCTTTCTAATATATCTGCCTGATCTATTAAATATATATCCGCAGTGCCGCCGCCAAAGAGCAACTTGAAATATTCCTTAAAATTGGCCTTTATCTTTTCGAAAGTCTCGATGAATAATTTGCGGGTGGTGCGATTTATCCTGTTTATGGCCTTGTGCAGGGATTCCTTAGCGTCTAATAAATCCTGCTGCTGCGAAGTTAAAAAATCGTATCTTTCCTGCAGTTCTTTGTGCTCTTCAATAGCGACTAAATTGACCGGGCCCATCTTTTCAATTTTTGCTTTGAGCTCTTCCACTTGCTGGTTAACCTTTTGCCAATTTTCATTTTCTGTAAAAGTCGCCTCTGTCTCATCAAGATTTACCTTATATGCCTGATAAATTCTTTCTTTTATGCTGTTAGCCTCGTAATTTAATTCTGTGATTCTTATTTGCAATGTATATATATTATTCTTCAACTCATCCATTCGGTTTTGTTGCGTCTGAGCATGTTCTTCTAATTTTTCAAGCCCTGCAACTATTGAGTAGCGCATCTTTTCTATTTCTGCAACTTTGCCCTTTAATTGTTCCTTCTGTTGTTCTAAAATTTCATTCTCCTGGGTTATTCTTTGTGTCTCGCTATTTAAATATTCTACCCTTTCTTCACCTTCTTTTATCTGGGATTTTCTATTCTGTAAGTTAAACTCATCCTTATCTAATGAGTCCTTTAGCATATTAAGGGTATTCTCTTGCGAAGCATATTTCTCGGAAAGCAAAGATAACTCGGTTTTAGCTTCAGTAAAGCTTATTAGCAGATTGTCTTTTTCTGAGGCGTTTGACGCTATGGCCTTTTGTTTCTCCGACATAATATGCTGTAAATTTTGGTGTTCAGATTCAAGGCTGTTTAATTCCTCTTTGAGAGAGTTTTCTCTATTTTTAAGTTCCTCCTCCTGCTGGAATATTTCATCTAATTCCATCCGAACAAGACTAAATTCTTCTTCTAATTTTTTAAGTTCTGTTCCCAGCCTGGATTTATCGGCATCAAAAGACGCTGCCTTTTTTTCCTCTTCCCTTAAGGCCGCGTCTTTTAATTCTAAATCTTTTTGGCAGGAACCTATCTGCTTGGCTAAACTTTCACGTCCTCCTTTAGCCTGTTCAATTTTGCCCTTTAAATCATCTACCTCTTTAGATAGTCGTTCTATTCTGAATCTTCTTCCTGCAATGCCTGTATATTCCTGCGAACCGAGCCCTCCTCCGACAATCTTGTTGTTAGAAACGCTGCTACCGTCCCTGGTAACCACTTTTATATCTTTATTTCTGCTCTTTTTAATAATAGGAAAGGCATCTTCTATTGTCTCGGCGAAAAATATACCATCGAACAAATAAGAGATCAGCCCCATATGGGCTTCTTCAACATCAATAAGCTCGCTCAATCCCCCTGCCGGCTGAGTAGCGCCGAAACCGAACCTTCTCTTATGCTGGGAACATCTATCTAAAATAATAAACGAGGCCTTTCCCTCTTGTTGGCCTGTCAAATAATCCACTGCCTTTATTGCAGCGTCCTCATCTTTTAGCACAATAGACTTAAGTTCATCTCCGAGGGCACTCTCTAAGGCCCTTTCATAGCCGGGCCTTACCTTAATAATATCAGCCAGTATGCCAATGAAGGAATCTTTTGCCTCCCTGGACTCGTTCAGCATTTCAAGATACGCCTTAACGCCTCCCGGCAGACCTTCTTCCTTCTCGGTCAAGTTTGTAAGAATTTCAAGTTTGGAAGTGCAACCTACTAATGATTTTTCAAATGAGGCAATGGACTCGCCCAACAAAGAATGTTTTCCGTTAACCGATTGCAGCTTTTCCCGGGACTGTTTTAACTGTGCACGGTGAGCCTCTGTTTTTTTAACCCGCTCTTTTAGTACTGACTCTGCTTGTTTAAATTTATCGGCATGCGAAGACATTTCACCGCTAGTTGCCTCTTTCTCAGCTGCTAATCTTCTGTGCCTGTGGCCTAAAGATGCGATATTGGCTGAGACCTTTGCGAGTTCGTTTTTTACCTTGGACTGTTTGGCCATATTATCCATTATATCAATTTTGCTCCGGGATATAATGACCTCGCATTCTTTAGTTGCGGATGATATCTCATCTAACCTTTTTTGTCTCTGCCGGACTATGTTTTGCTTCTTATCATTTTGCTTTTCGAGTTCATCCAGGGCCTGCTGCATCTGGTTTATCTTTTGGCTAAGAGATTCTATTCTGCCTTCCATATGTTCTACTTCTCCAGCTAAAGAAGCGCGTCGCGAAGTAATCTCTTTAACCCTCTCTTCATTTAATGATACTTTAGAGGCGTTTTTATCAATGGTAGTTGCGGTGTTCAAAAGGCGATTTCTGGCATCTGAAAGGGCCTGCTCCAGAGTTGTCAATTGTTGCCTTTGATTACGAAGGTCTTGTATATGGGCATTCAGCTCGTAAGAATTTACATTCTGTTTCTGTTTTAGCTGTTGATGCTCTTTATCTTTTGCATCCTTTTGCTCTTTTATATTTTTATATTTATGCAGAGAGAGCTTTACATCTAACTCTTTTAAGCAATCAAATTCCTGCTGATATTTTTGAGCTTTTTTTGCCTGCCGTTCTATCGAGTTTATTTGTCTTTTTGCCTCGTTTATTATATCTGCCAATCTGATAAGATTGTTTTCGGTATGTTCAAGTTTTCTCAACGCTTCTTTTTTCTTTGTTTTGTATTTTGTTATTCCGCTGGCCTCTTCAAAAATTTCCCGTCTGTCTTCGGGCCTGGCATCAAGAACCCTCTGCATCTTACCCTGTTCGCTAATAGAATATGAACTGGTGCCGATGCCTGTGCCTAAAAGTAAATCCTGGATATCCTTTAATCTAACCTGGGTTTTATTAAGTAGATATTCACTCTCTCCGGAACGAAAAACACGGCGGGTCACAATAACTTCATCATATTCGATTGGCAGGTATCTATCTTCGTTGGAAAGGGTTAATGATACTTCTGCGATATTGACCGGCTGGATGGTATCGGTGCCGTTGAAAATAACATCTTCCATCTTTCCGCCACGCAACTCTTTGGCAGACTGCTCGCCTAACACCCATTTGATTGCGTCGGAAATATTGGAGTTATGAACAAAAAAGTCGTTTGCAATATAATTATGGGTATCTTCTATTTCAAGGTCATAGACCCATTCCTCATCATAAATTCTATTAATCTGGACTATCTCATCCCAGTAAACATCGGATTCTGCAAAAAGCATTAATCTTTTTGCTTCCTGCGAAAAACCTTGCGAAGCTGTCTTTTCTTCTACGAGAGCCACGACCTCCTTAATGCCTGCTCTTGATGGTTCGCACCTATCTCCATAATAAGCCTCTAGTTTAGGAGATATCTTTCGAGTTTTTTTAACGCTAATATTATTGGATTGTATATAGTCTTTTATATAAGAATTTATACTGGGTATTAAATCAAGATTTGGATTAGGACTGCTATTGATTGAAGCAATTTTATTAAGGATCTCTTTCTTTTTACCAACCAAATTCATACCATTAGCCAGCACTTTGAGATTCTCAATTCCAAAAATATAGACAGAATAATATAAACGGGTTTTGCCTATTAGCGAATTAGTCGCTTTTTTCTTCTTTTCTCTGATAATCGATTGTATGCCTAATCGTAAAAGAAGATGAAATACATCCTTAGCCAAGGTTTCGCTTGCAGTGGCATACTCTACATAACCGTTAATTTTGTCTTTTCCCCTAAGACAAAAATAACCATCACCTATAAAAAGTGCAGAGAGAAATTCCAATATTATCTTTTCTGAAGCATTAAATATTGTATTGGGCACTGTCTTTGTGCTGGAATGTCCATCTATCTTAATATTATGGACTCTGTCTAAATATTTACAGAGCGCCTTATTATATATAATGATGTCTTTAACCGATTTCTTATATTGCAAAACCTTAGGAATAACGCCAAATGCCTCTTTAGCGCAACGGCAATAATCCGCTATTACCTCGTCATCCTCATTAAAAAACCAAACCTGATTAGTGGATGTATTTCTGCCTTCTGATATGGTATAGCCTAAAAATCTGGCCAACCCCGGTGTTAATTCCTGCGGGAGTCTAAATTTGCTTCTTGATTTTAAATGAGAAATATCTTCCTGAGTAAATCCTGAAGGGTTGCTGTCAATTAATTTATTTAAATAAAATATATTTATGGATTGTCCATCGGATAAAGACTTCAAAACAGAACTGCTAATGCCTGCTGCGCTGGCAATATTTTTGCGACTACCTCTGTTTTCTTTCCATGACATAAGTCCTGAAAACAGTTTTGGAGAAGGAGAAATATAGACATGATCGTCAATTTGAAATTCTTTAAGAAGATCGGCCGAATTTAGGTTCTGTGCATTGTTATTTATTTTTAAGCGCCGTGGGGTAGCTACTTTTACACCTTCTTTAAGATTCTCAGCCTCTATGCTTTTTAAAATGCTATTTTGTAGAGTAAAGAAAGGATGATAATGGGTGCATTTAATTCTGCGCCCTGATTTGGTTTTTATATCTAATATATACCGTGGGGCCTTACGTTTTATAAAAGCAGATACGCCTTTGGGTTCTATTTTAAGGGTTTGCGGATTTAAGGTAAGGACTTCTAATTGCGGATAAGGACTGTATGCGCAAAAACCATCATCAAGTTTCTCTGTTTTAAGGTTTTCAAATGTTTCTTCAACTAATCCTGCTATTTTTCTTCTTGTGCCATCAGCAAGTAATACAAGTGAATCTTTATGAACGCATTTCCCTACGCCGTTCGGGCCCACTATTGCAGTAACACCCGGTTCAAATACAAGCCTGGTCCTATTAGCAAAAGATTTAAATCCGAAAAGCTCTAACTTCTTAAAATACATATTTATAAATACTTCCTGTTTACTTTATAAACTTTGCTTAGTAACTAGATACAAAAAACCTACCGATTTTTTTATAAATTTATTCTTTTCCGTCGTATTTTCTGCATTTATTATATTACATATACAAAGGAGCGTCAAGCACAAAAAGGGAAAATTTTAAAAAAAGATGGGATTTTTTAGGTGAGTTCCTTTATCTTTTTAGCCAAGGCAGGGACTATATTGAATAAATCGCCAACTATGCCATAGGTTGCTACTTTAAATATAGGTGCATCGGGATCTTTATTTATTGCTATGATAATATCCGATGAGGACATTCCGGCCAAATGCTGAATCTGGCCGGATATTCCACAAGCAATATATATCTTTGGACAGACTGTCTTTCCAGTTTGGCCAACCTGATGTGAATAGGAAATCCAGTTGGCATCGACCGCTGCGCGGGATGCGCCCACAGCAGCTCCAAGGGTGTCTGCCAATTCCTGGATAACCGAGAAATTCTCCGGGCAACCTAAACCTCTTCCGCCTGATACAATAAAATCGGCTTCGGAAAGATTAACTCTTTCTTTCTCTTCCTCAACCACATCTATTGTTTTCGTCCTTGATTGAAGCAGCTTATCAGGATAATCTTTCTTTATTACCTCGCCCTTTCTTTTGGTGTCAACTTCCGCCTCTTTCATAACCTTGTGCCTTACCGTTGCCATTTGTGGCCTGTGATTCTGGCACATTATCGTAGCCATAATATTTCCGCCAAAGGCGGGACGGGTCTGAAGCAAAAGGCGTTTTTCCTCATCTATATCTAATCCTGTGCAATCTGCGGTCAGCCCTGTTTTTAATCTAACCGCAACTCTGGAAATTAAAGAGCGCCCTGTTGAAGTTGCGCCGCACAATACAATCTCCGGCTTATATTCTTTCATCAGCTCTATTATAACATTTGTATAGGGCTCATCCTGATAATGGGTCAGCTTCGGAGAATCTACAAGATATACCCTGTCAGCGCCGCGGTGTATAAGTTCGTCGGTTTTATCCTTCATATTTTCACCAATTAATATGGAAGATAGTTGCACATCAAGCCTATCTGCCAGTTCTCTGCCCTTTCCTAAAAGTTCGTAAGTAACAGGCTGGATAATACCCTTTTTTCCTTCAGCGACAATGCATACACCTTTATATTCAGATATATCTTTTTGCGGTTCTTCTTCTCTGCGTAATATAATGGCGTCGAATTTACAAGCGTCTACGCATGCGCCGCAGAGTGTGCATTTTGCCATATCAATAACTGCAAGTTTGCCCTTCATATAAATAGCACCGTAAGGGCAGGCTTTGATACAGAGTTTACATCCGACGCATTTCTCTGCAATTATTTCTATTCCGGTCATTTATAAGCTCCGATTGATTCTATTCTTGCCAATATATTCTGGTATGTTCTAAATTCCGTATCCTGCGGTACTGGCCCGTCAAAACAAAATATATAATCGCCGGCTTCTTTAAGTTCCCCTATTCTGTCTAATATATCCTGATGCAGGCCTTTTAGATGGCTTAATCCTATTCCGCCCAGAAATGTTATTGCGCCTTTTAAATCCTTCTTGATTCGGATAATATTTGGATTGCTCGATTCTTGCAAAGGGTGTATTCCGCAAAATTTTGACTTTACCAAAAATGGTATTAGTTGTTCAATGTTCCCGTCGCAGTGAAATACAACGCAAAGTCCTTGATTTTGAAAGTACGAGCTTATCTCATTATGAAAATCAGAGAGTTGATTTCTATATTTTTCAACAGAAAAATAAAGGCCGTTATCGTAAGCTATATCTTCCCAAAGCCAGATGCCACAAAACCTATGGCCTTCTTCTTTTTGTCTTTTATATTCAGAAAAAATATTATTTAAGCTACTTTTTAAAAAATCTTTTGTGTGTCTGGGCTCTCGAGTAAAATCTATCAAAGACTGCTGCAGGTTTTTCGTAGATACCAGCTGCTGGAACGGCCCATTAAAACAAAATAATGTAAATTTATCTCGGGCAGAATCTTTAGTTCTAAAATCTAAATCGAAATTAAAATATTCAACAGGATCTATATCTGGCAAAAGACCCTGTTTTTTCCAGTTAACTACAGTTATCTCATCGAAAAAATCAAAAATGCCTATTCTATCCGGTGTTTTATGCGCGAATATTGTCTTTATGCGTTCTTTGGATGTCATTAAAACTTAGGCTTCAACTCATCCTTGAGGCGCTCAACTAATTTTAAAACAACTTCTTCTGTGTCACCATGAAATATCTCTCCTGCTGCTCGCGTCGGAGGGGTAAAAATCTTAATCACTTGAGTGGGGGAACCGTTAAGGCCTATATGTTTCTCATCTACCCCTAAATCTTTGGCATTCCATGTAGTAATTTTTGCCTTTTTCGCAGCTATCTTACCTCTCAATGAAGGCAGGCGAGGTTCGTTTATCTCTTTAACAACTGTAAAAAGAACCGGCAGGGGTGTTTCTATAACCTCATATCCTTCTTCGGTCATACGCTCCACTCTGGCAAAACCATTCTGTATCTGTTCTATCTTTTTAACATACGTAACCTGAGGTATATCTAAATGGGCAGATATCCCGGGCCCTACTTGAGCGGTATCGCCATCTGCAGCCTGTTTGCCACAGAAGATTGCATCATACGAGCCGATCTTTTTTATTGCCACGGCCAGGGTATAACTTGTTGCTAATGTATCGCTTCCCGCAAAGGCCTTATCTGTAAGCAATACTGCCTCATCGCAGCCCAGTGATATTGCTTCGCGAAGGGCCGTATCAACCTGTGGAGGCCCCATAGATACGACTGTTACCTTACCGCCGAGTTTCTCCTTTGTTCGAATCGCTTCTTCTATTGCGTACATATCAAACGGATTTATAATAGACTCCACTCCCTCGCGGATAAGGGTATTGGTGGCAGGGTCAATCTTTATATCGGTTGTATCTGGAACCTGCTTTATGCAAACGATGATATTCATGGAAACTCACGTTTAAGAACCACCGGGTGGGATTTTGTTCGGCCACCTGTCCCAGATTTATTCGGCCACCTGTCCCTTTTGAATGGGGGACACTTGGCCGAACGATTTTAGGGCAGGTGGCCGATTGATTTCCCACCCGGTGGTTCTTATGAATTTATTTCTTGAGGGATTCCTTTATGAGTTCGGAGGCGATGATGCCTCGTTGGATCTGGTTTGTGCCTTCGTAAATCTGGGTTATCTTTGCATCACGCATATATTTTTCAACCGGATAGTCCTTCATATAACCATATCCGCCAAAGACCTGCACAGCGTCTGTAGTAACCTTCATGCATACATCGGATGCAAAGAGTTTTGCCTGCGCTGAAATTTTGGATATATCTTTCGCCCCGGAGTCAATATATTTAGCGGCAAAATAGACCAATGCCCTGGCAGCCTCAACCTGGGTAGCCATATCAGCCAGCATAAATTGTATCCCTTGAAAACTCGAAATTGGCTTGCCAAATTGCACTCTTTCTTTAGCATATTTTACTGCGTGGTCCAATGCCCCTTGAGCAATGCCCACTCCCTGTGCTCCGATTCCGGGGCGGGACTTATCAAATGTCTTCATTGCTATTATAAATCCGAATCCTTCCCTGGCTAAAAGGTTCTCCTTGGGAATTTTGCAATCATTAAATATGAGTTCTCTCGTTGTAGAGCCTCTAATGCCCATCTTATTTTCTTTCTTGCCAAATTCAAAACCAGGGGTGCCTTTCTCAACTATGAATGCGCTGGCTCCTCGAGAACCCTTGGTCTTATCAGTAACTGCAAATACGGTATAAATCTCAGCTTCACCGCCATTTGTAGTCCACTGTTTGGTGCCATTTAAAATATAGTAATCGCCGTCTTTTTTAGCAGCAGTGGTGATTGCACCTGCATCGCTCCCTGCTCCTGCCTCTGTTATTGCATATGCTGTCAATTTTTTACCTCTGGCTATATCAGACAGATATTTCTGTTTTTGCTCCTCGCTGCCATATAACATAATAGGATATGCCCCTAATGCGCTGGCTGCATAGCAAACAGCGATACCGCCGCAGGCCTTGGAAAACTCTTCGGTTGCTAAACATAATTCCGTTACTCCGCCGCCGGTCCCACCATATTTTTCTTCCACAAAAATGCCAAAGAGGTCGCTTTCAGCAATTACCTTTATTATATCCCATGGAAATTCACCGCTTTCGTCATATTGGGCTGCAACAGGAGCAATCTTCTCCTCGGCAATCTGGCGGGCCAAATCTCGTATCATCACCTGTTCTTCTGTAAGTAAATAATCCATTGTTTTACCTCCAAATATAAAAAACCCTAAATCCGAAACTCTAAACAAACTCAAAACCCAAATTTTCTAAACCCAAAATGAGCAGTTTTGAATTTTGAGTTTTGAATTTTGGGTTTGTTTAGGATTTAGAGTTTAGGGTTTAGTGTTTTATCTCCAGTTATATCTTCCTTAATGCTATAGTGCAGTTATGTCCGCCGAAACCCAAGCTATTAGATAAGGCTACATTAATATTAGCTTTTCTTGCCTTATTTGGGACATAATCAAGGTCGCATTCGGGGTCTGGAACTTCGTAATTTGTGGTAGGCGGTAAAATTCCGTTATCGATAGCCAAAGCGGTAGCAGCGCACTCTACTCCGCCTGCTGCTCCTAACATATGGCCTATCATAGACTTTGTGGAACTCACAGCCAATTTATAAACGTGCTTGCCAAAAATATCCTTGATAGCCTTAGTTTCTACCTTATCATTAAGTGGAGTAGATGTGCCATGGGCATTAATATAATCAACTTGTTGTGGTTTTAAGCCTGCGTCTTCTAAGCAGTTTTTCATGCATAAAATCGCTCCCCTTGCTTCAGGGTCAGGTGCAGTCATATGATATGCATCGCCGCTCATTGCATAGCCTATTATCTCCGCATACATATGCGCGCCTCTGGCTCTGGCACGTTCGTATTCTTCTAAAATAACTACACCTGCACCTTCACTCATTATAAAGCCGTCTCTTTCTTTGTCAAACGGCCTTGAGGCCTTCTCCGGTTCATCATTTCTTCTCGAAAGAGAACGAGCAGCACAAAATCCACCGAGAGCTAACGGTGCAATTGCAGCCTCTGCGCCTCCACAAAGCATAAAGTCAGCATCATTACGTTGTATTATCTTAAAAGCGTCACCTATAGCATGTGTTCCGGTAGCACATGCAGTTGCAACAGCAGTGTTAGGGCCTGTTAATCCTAAATCTATTGAAACTTTAGCCGATGCCATATTTACTATAAGCATTGGTATAAAAAAAGGTGACATCCGAGAAGGCCCTTTTCCTAACAAAACCTTGTGCTCTCTCTCTATGGTAAGCATGCCACCAATGCCGGAGCCTACCAACACACCGAAGCGGTCCCTATCTACAGAATCGAGGTTAAGATTTGAATCTTCGACAGCATACCTTGAGGCTACCATGGCAAACTGGACAAATCTATCTGTCCTTTTTATGTCTTTGGCTGATAAGAATTTGGCTGGGTCGAAATCTCTCACTTCACCGGCTATCTGAGATGCAAAACCTGTTGCATCAAAGGAGCTTATTTTATGGATACCATTTTTACCCTGACAAATAGCTTCCCAGAATGTCCGCTTACCGATGCCTACAGGTGTAACAACTCCTATGCCTGTAATGACTATTCTTCTTTTTTCCATTATATATTGGTGGGAAATTGGGTGGGTGAAATTAACTTGAACCTTTAGCTGTTACTTTTTCTTCTATGTATTTAATGGCGTCAGCCACCTTGGTCATCTTCTCGGCATCTTCATCCGGTATCTCTATTCCGAATTCTTCCTCTAATGCCATTACCAGCTCGACCGTGTCTAATGAGTCTGCGCCAAGGTCGTCAATAAATGACGCTTCTGGGGTTACCTCTTCTGGTTTTACTCCCAATTGTTCTGCAATAATTGACTTTATTTTATCTCCTGTTGCCATTCTTTCCCTCCTTTTAGATCCCTCGCTTCGCTCGGGATAAATTCGTCCCGACACCGTAAGGTGTCTGGACTCATTTACATTGCCATTCCACCGTCAATCTTAATTACTTCCCCGGTTATATATGAGGAGGCCTCGCTGACCAAAAATAGGACCAAATTTGCCACATCTTTTGTTTCGCCGAATTTGGCTAACGGAATTGCCCCAAACATCTTCTGTTTCTGCTCCTCAGTCAACTTATCTGTCATAGTTGTCTTTATAAAACCCGGGGCAATGGCATTAACATTAATGCCTCTTGATGCTAATTCTTTGGCCGCAGTTTTAGTTAGGCCTATCATGCCTGCTTTACTTGCTGCATAATTGGCCTGGCCCGGATTACCCATCATGCCGATTATGGAAGCAATATTGACTATTTTGCCTGAATGTTCCTTTACCATCGGCCTTGCAACTGCCTTTATGCAATTGAAGGCACCTTTTAAATTGACCCCTAAAACAGCGTCCCAGTCACCCCCCTTCATCCTCATTATCAAAGAATCTCTGGTTATCCCGGCATTATTGACAAGTATATCAACTTTGCCGAGGTTGTCAAGGACTTTGTTGACCATATCTTCAACCTGTTTGGCATCTGTTACGTCAACAACAAAGCCTAAAACCTTAACACCGGCAGATTCTATCTCTTTTTGGGTTTCGGTTATACCCTCTTTATTTACGTCGCAGATAGCTAAATTGGCGCCTTCCCTGGCTAAGGTGAAGGCAATCTCCTTACCTATTCCCTGAGCTGCGCCTGTTATTATAGCTGTCTTTTCTTTTAACTGCATAATTACATCCTTTGAATTTTCGCCAGTATACTACAATAGTAACAGCATTATGTCAAGCCTAAAAATAAAAAAGAGGGTTAAAAAACCCTCCTTTTTATCCATATAAATCACTGATTGTTTACTTAAAATAGTGTCTCCGGTTCTATGGGTGGTTTCTTTTCAGGGACAAAGAACGTTCCAACATCATATACGCCTATACCTGTTCTGTGAACTGTCTTTAATGCCGTTCTCTAAAATGTGTACAAATCTGTACACGGCTTAGTTCCTGCTTCATTGAGACCGGTTTCACTCAAAACTTTACGCTTTGAGCCAGCGCCTTTCTCTCCACAGGCTTGAAATCCGGTGGAACTCACCGTACTCTCGAGATTAATCGCTGCATTGAGCTCACGATCTATCTCTAAACCACAATTGTTACATTTGAAAATCCGATCATTCAATGTTAAGGAATCATTAATAACCTTGCAGCGAGAACACTGTTTAGATGATGGAAACCAGCGGTCAACAATCTTAATATAATTGCCACGCATCTGCGCCTTGTATTCTAACTGTCGCCGAAACTCATAAAACCCCATATCCGCAATACTACGGGCTAGCAGATGGTTAGAGAGCATACCTTTAACATTCAAATCTTCAATGGCAATAGCAGCAAAATTGATACTTAAGTATGAGGTAAGCTTATGCAGTGTATCCTGGCGGATGCAACTGATTCGGTAATGCAACCTTGCTACTTTCATCCGGGCCTTATTGCGGTTATTCGAGCCTTTCTGTTTACGCGACAATTGCCGCTGTAAACGTTTAAGCTTGCCCAATTGTTTCTTCAGTGGCTTAGGTCCTTCAAATCTTTCCCCATTAGACAAGGTTGCCAGCCTTCTTATGCCTAAATCAACACCTATGCTTGTTTGGCTCTCGCAAGTTTGCGGTGCTTGGTCTAATTCTACATTAAGGCTGATAAACCATTTGTCAGCAACATGAGAAACAGTAGCTGAGATTACCTTGCCTTTAAACCGTAAGGGCTCTTCTATCTTTACCCATCCTAATTTTGGGATATGAACAGAGCTGGCTTCTATTTTGATATGGTCATTGCCTATATAAAAACTATCATGTATTCCTTTCTTTTTGAATTGAGGATATTTTGCCTTTTTATCGAAAAAACCTTTAAACGCCTTTTGTAAAAAAATAAAAGGCTGCTGGCTGGCATATTTTGTAACCTTATACATCCAGGGAAATTCAATAGGCTTAATTGCATTAAACTGCTTTTTTAAACTCAGAGCTGTGGGTTTTTTACCAGCTTCATACTGCCTCTTCCATTCAGCCAATGCCCAGTTCCACGTAAACCGCGCAATACCGCAGGCCTGCTGAAAATATTTGGCCTGCTTATATGTGGGACTAAGCCGAATTTTGTGAGCAAGGGTAATTGGATTCATAAAAATACAAAAACCTTCACCGTCTGTGGTGAAGGTTTTCCTTTTTTAGGGTCCGGGTTCCCCCTTCAAACGCGGGACCATCTAATTGCATATCCTATTCTACCACCAAAGGGAGCAAAATCAAGAAAAATCTGCCCTTTTCCGTAGCAGGGGCTTTAGCAGATTTTTCTTGCTCCCTAGGATTCCAATTCTTATGCGATAGATTTGAATAGATTATACCACATATCATCAGATTACGTAATACTGTTCGTAGCCCCCACAAGAATAGTCAAGGGGGGTAATTTTTTTGCGCGCGCGTTTACAGGCAACCTAATTTTTTTCTATCTTCTATGTTCTCTATTCTGTCGTTTAAAAGGCTGGTTTGTTTACCGTATCCAAATACAACCGACTTTACCGTTTCTAATTCCGCCTCAATTTTATCCAGCTTAAGGATGATGGTTTCTAAATAATATTCTGTCGTGAACTTAGATCTGCTTTTTTGACGCTTTATCATAAAATCCTCCAAAAATTGTGCCTGTCCCAATTTTTCTCTCGTCATTTCTTGATAAAAACCCACCTGTAAGCGCATCGATTCTCGCTGTAAGCTCTTGAAGACGCAACATAGTTACGTGTTGCGCTTTTCCTTTATATTTTCCATTTACTACATCCAGTTGCAGTCTTCTTCTTTCAAAATACAAAGTGGTTACATTTGTCAAGATGTCATCTCGCAGCTGCACCATTAATTTAGAGCGCACATCTATGTTGGTCTGGTCATCGTTCCAGATTAATTCTCCTAAATCCCAGCTTAAAGAAACATCCCAACCCCATCCTTTATCATCAGGCCCGATATCAAAAATATATGAGTTACCGTTTTTGATGGCGTATATATTGTTATCTTCATCATAATCAAATCCCACCGATAACTTTGGCATCCAGGCTTTCTCTTCTGCAGCGCGTCTCATCCATTTAATCTTATCCGGGCTTACTTCTGCATACTCAATAGCAGCTTTCTGTATCTGCTGGATGCCAGGCTCATTCTCAATCTGTCTTTTTACAAAATCGACATAATCGTTTTTGTTGTTAACATTTTGCCTTTTTTTGTTTTCAAAAATATATCTATATAAACCATTGGTAGTAGCTGCGTAAATGGATTTGCTATTTTTATCAAATGATAATTTTTTAGCATGATATGAAACCGCTGATTTATCCGGTAAAAATACACCCTTTTTAGTAGCCGCGATGACATTAGGCCCTTGTATTAATATGTCCTCAATATATCTGCCAACAAGATTGCTATCATCCAACTTCTGCCAGTTTTTCCCTTTGTCGCTCGAGATAATTATTCCTTTATTTGTTCCAGCATATACTGTTTTTGCGTCTTTGTTTGTTATTAAACAATTTATCCTATTTTCGGATGCTTCATTTTCATTATAATTATTTTCACTGTCACCGTTTTCTGCTCCAGCTGTTCTTCCAGTAGTTATTGCAAAAGTCCTGCTCCAGCTCTTGGATAATTCGCCGCCCTTATAGATTCCGCCATTTGCAGCTATAAAAATATCTCTTTCTAAAAGCGCTATGTCATTTACTTCTTTATTTTTAAAATATCCTATAGATTTCCAATGTTTCCCTCTATCATTACTTACAAATAACCCTCCTTTTGTTCCTATGTATAGTTTCTCTTTTTTAGCACCATCAATCTTTATACAATTAATATACCTTTTATTTCCCCGTGCTTTAAAAATACGCTCTGCGTTACCTGTCCGATCGATAACTCGATAAAGTCCGCGGGTCGTGGCAATATAAATCCTTGGATAATCGCCATCTACGCAGGCTATGTCATTTATCATCATTTTGCTTTTTGGCAAAAATACCAAACGCCGCCAGCTATCTCCTTTATTATTGCTTGTATATACTGCTTTATCAGTAGATGCAAATAATTTACCCGAGGAGGTTATCGCTATTGACGTAATTGAGATCTCATATATTCCGGTATCCTTTTTCTGCCAGTGATTTTCGGAAGCTGAACAATAATTTACATTGAACAAAACCATAACCATTAATAAAAATATTCTAACCATTTCACACCTCTGTGTTTTAACCATTTCGCACCCCCATGTTTTAACCATTTCGCACCCCCGTGCTTTGCTCATTCTTCCCTCCTTTCCCACCTTTAACAAAACCATAACGATTGACAGAACCCTTTTAGCCATTTTCCCCTCCTACCTAACCGTTGAAAAACATATAACACAAATTTGATGATTTGTCAACAAAAATTATAAAAAAAATCAAAATTATATGACATTTCGCAAAATTTATATTGACAAAATCTAAAATTTATGGTAGATTCTTCACTGAAATGGAAATAGGAAAAACCATAAGAAAGCTCCGGAAAGAAAAAAAGATAACCCTCAGGGAGTTATCTGTAAAAAGCGATGTAGCTCTGGCCACTTTAAGCCGTATCGAAACCGGGAAAATGACCGGAACGATAAAATCCCATAATGACATTGCCCGCGCACTTGATGTTACCTTATCCGATTTATACAGCGGTTTTGAAATAAAATCTAAAAAGGTTGAGATTCAGCCTCAAAAAGAGCAAACCGATGTATTCATCCATAACGATAAGGCCTCATATGATATACTTACCAAAAAGATGCTCTCCAAAAAGATGATGCCAGTAATGCTGAAATTAGAAAAGGGCGCAAAAACAGCTCCGGAGGAATCCTCCAAAGGCACCGAGAAATTTCTGTATATTTTAGAAGGCAATATGCAAGCAATTGTTGATAATAAAACTTATTCGTTGAACAAATGGGACAGTTTCTATTTTGATGCATCTTTGCCGCATTATTGGAAGAATGTTTCAAATAATCCGGCGCGGGCATTGTGTGTAATTACACCGCCGGCGTTGTAAAGGAGCAAAACATGGAAAAGCCAAAAGTACTGATATGCGATGACGAAGAAGGGGTGTGTGAATCCTTAAGACTCATCCTTGAAAGAGATTATGAACCAATACTTGTAAACGACGGCGAGCAGGCCCTGGCAAAATTAAAACAAGACCGCGATATAAAAGTTGTGCTTTTAGATATAAAGATGCCAAAATTGAGCGGTCTTGAAATTCTAAAACAGATAAAAAACTTTAGTTCTGATATAGCCGTAATTATGATAACCGGCTATCAAACTACCGAAACAGCTGCCGAAGCAATAAAGTTCGGGGCATTGGATTATATATTAAAACCTATAAATTCGGCTGCTGTTTTAGCATCTGTCCGCAAGGCCCTGTAGCAGGGACGTTTCTGGTTTTATTTGGGAACCTGCCCCATTTTCAATCGGGTACCTGTCCCAGGGGACAGGTTCCCGAACAAATTTGGAAACGTCCTCCGAACAATTTTAGAAACGTCCCTAAGGATAATGATTCCATATTACATCAGCTCTTCTTTAACTGTACTTACCTGCTTGAGCCTTGGCGTATTCATACTCTATAAAAATCCCCGTAGCAATACCCACCGTAGTCTATTTATGTTAAATCTATGTGTGGCTATATTCAGTGCATTCTTGTTTTTGCATTATCTTTCCAAAAATTACAAAACCGCTTTATTAACTGCTCAACTTCTTCATGTTGGAGCTGTATTTATCCCTTCCTGCTATCTTTACTTTATAACCAGCATTTTAGGAATTAATAATGATAAAAAGAAAATTATAAACATCTGCTTCTTTTTAAGCTTTATATTTCTGGCCTTAAGTTTCTCTCCTTATTTTATAAAAGGCGTGAGCCCTAAATTAAATTTTGCATATTATGGTAATGCCGGCCCATTATATATATTCTGGATAATCACGTATTCCTTAATCGTTGTGTATGCATTTTTATTAATGTTAAATGCGTATCCAAAAGCAGACAGGCTTAAGAAAAACCAGATAAAATACGTATTGTCAGCCTCATTAATAGGTTTTGCAGGCGCAGCTACTGTATATCCATTATGGTACGGTGTACAATTGGAGCCTTTAGGCGAGCATATTATATTTTTATATCCGATGATATTGGCCTATGCGATATTAAAACATAAACTTCTGGATATCGAAATTGTTATAAGAAGGACTCTAATATATTCGCTTCTGGTTGGATTTATAACCATAATTTATCTTTTAACGGTTATGCTTGCCGAAAGAATCTTTAAAAACATCATAGGGTATCAATCACTTTTAGCCACTATTGCTTCGGCAATAACCATCGCCATTATGTTTAACCCTGTTAAAAACCGCATTCAATCTTTAGTAGATAAATTCTATATAAGCGGGGCCCGGGCTCAAATGCAAAAAGAGTTTGAAAAATTTAAAGCACAATTAGAGCAGTCTGATAAGATGAAAGCTGTAGCGACATTAGCGGCAGGTATGGCTCACGAAATAAGAAATCCCCTTACTGCAATAAAGACCTTTACTGAATATCTACCCGAAAAATTCAGCGATGCTAATTTTAGGGAAAAATTTAGCAGGATTGTCGGCTCAGAAGTTGAAAGGATAAATTCTATAGTGGGGAGTTTGCTTGAGTTCGCCAAGCCGAAACAATTAGATTTTAAAAAGACCAACGCCCATAATTTATTAAATGATACATTGATGCTTTTATCCGAACAGATGGTTAAAAATAGAATAACCCTTAATAAAGACTACGGCAATTTTAATCCGACAATTTCTGCCGATCCTGAGAAGCTGCGCCACGTATTCTTCAATGTTTTTAAAAATGCAATCGAGTCAATGAAAAACGGTGGGGTATTATTAGTCAAAACCAAGCTAAATAAAAGTTTAATTGTTGAAATTAAAGATAACGGTTGTGGCATGATAGAGGAACAAATCAATAGGGCATTTGACCCCTTTTTTTCAGCCAGGGAAGGTGGGACCGGATTAGGACTTTCAATAGCTCATAGTATAATACAGGAGCACAAAGGCAATATAGAAATAAAAAGCGCCCCTAACAAGGGTACAACTGTAATATTAAAATTGGGACAGATGGGGTAGAAAAAATTCAAGATTCAAGACCTAGTAGAGCACCGGGGGAACTTCTCCCTTGGGGGTTCTGATCTCTCCCCTCCTTGCGGGGCCAATGCCTTCAAATCCGACAAATAATCCCTCTACAACTATAGGGTCAAAATCTTTACCCGAACCTTGCTTAAGACGCTCTGCTGCCTTCTGATGAGACATTGCTTTTCGATAAGGCCTCTCAGACGTCATAGCATCATATGCATTGGCTGCGGCGAGTATGCGGGAGGCAAAAGGAATCTCGTCACCTTTTATGCCTTCCGGATAACCTCTTCCATTATAAAACTCGTGGTGGTATCTTATGATATTGATAACTGGCTCTAATTCCTTTATCGGCTTTAAGACAGTGACTGCAATGTCTACGTGTTTCCTTACCACTTCGCGTTCTTCAGGCGTAAGCGGGCCTTTCTTATTTAATATAGAATCGGATATAGCTACTCTTCCCACATCCTGAAGCAGGGCAGCTATATTTAAATTTTCCAGAAAATCCGGTTCATTGCTATATCCGGCATTCATTTTATCTAAACCTTTAATAATAACCATGCAATATTCTATAATCCTCTGGGCGCGCTGGCGGCTATAAGCATCCCTTAAATCTACGGCGTATGAAAATGCTGTTGCGGTATCTATAAATAACTCATGCTGCTCTTTGTATAAATCTGCTACTCTTTTTATCCTGTTATGCAATTCTTCATACATATGGGCATTCTCAATAGCAATTGCCGCAGAATTGGATAAAGTGCCAAGAAGGACTATATCGTCTCTGGTATAACCGGCGCCTGAGAGTTTATCCCCAAGGACTAAAAAGCCTATCATCTGTCCTCTTATAAATGCCGGAACGCACAAAGCCGCTTTTAAAGAACGTATAGTTACCCTCAATTGCTCGAGGGTTCTCTTTAATACTATCTTGTGCGGGAACATCGCCTCTTTCTGAACCCAATTTATTATATCATCGATTAAAAGCGGAGTCTTTTTCTCTTTTAACCATTCTATTAATGCGTTGGTTGACTTTATTTCTTTTTGTATTTCTATTTCTTCCCTGCCCACTGCCCTGCATTTATAGCTACCGGTGTCTTTGTCATAAAGATAGATTGCTACATTGGTAACCCTCATATGTCTTGTAAGCATCCTTACAATAAGTTTAAGCAATCTATCTACATTAGTTACAAAAAGCATTCCCTTGCCGGCATCTTCTAATATTCTGTGATAACTGTATTTTTTCTGATATAAAAATTTATCTGTCCAGCGGGTAAGGATATGTTCGATAGGCCTTATAAAAATAGTTATGATAAAAAGTGCTGCTACAGGTATGAAGAATCTATTAATATCGTATTTAAATTGAACGATATTCTGTACGATAAATACAATACTGACAAATATACCAACGGTCAAACCATAAAGTAATGAAAATATAACTGCCCTTCTTTTAAAAAGCTCAGTATCCATCAATCTTGCAGTATAAGTAGCAACTGCTATAAATGCGCAGGCAAACGGTATTAAAAATATAGCTATTGATCCCAATCTTGGCACAAAAACACCGTATACAGGCAAAAATGTAGATGTGCCTCCCCCAAAACCCAAAACGGCAGCAATTGATACATACATTAACTGCTTCTTCGCTAAATTCGTAATTTCGTCGCGATTGGCAAAAGCGATTATGTGCGCCAGAACAGGATATGACAAAAAATAAACAATGTATAACCAGTAGAGATTGCCTGCCTTAGGCCAGTAAATATCGAATTTTAAATTTGTGCCTTCAAACATAAATGGGCCTAATACTGAAAGAGCAAAACAAACAGATATAAAATAACCCAGCCGTAATAAAAATCTGTATCTTCTCTCAGCTGCTAACAATTTTATAACAAATCTAAAATATAAGCCCGGTATAAAAGCAGCTGAAACAAAAAATAATTTCGCCCATAATAAAGCCTGTTCAGCAGACGAGGCATTAACCATATTATAAACTTCAGTTGCCCATAAAGCGATACAGGCCATTAGCAGAAAATAAGACCTGACTACCCTGCCCCCTCTGCCGCGAAAATATATTAAGCTTCCTAAAAACAAGGTTATGAGTATGGTAAGCAGCGAAGATATTGCATAGGCTTCTCGCATCATCGGTTCTGCCTCATAATCTTCTTAATTGCACTCTTTGCATATGCTTTCATAAAAGCCCCTACTACATAAGGGTCAAATTGGGTGGTTGAATTATTATTTATTTCCTGCTTTGTTACCTCTGCAGTCATCGCTTTTCGGTAAGGCCTATTAGACGTCATTGCGTCAAATGTATCAGCCACTGCCATTACCCTTGACATAAAAGGAATGCTTTCCTCTTTAAGGCCGTCCGGATAGCCCCCTCCGTCATATCTTTCATGATGATGCCTTACAGCAGAGACAACATCCCATAAGCCCCTTACATAACCTAATACCTTAGCGCCAACAACAGGGTGTTCTTTCATCTGTTTCCATTCCTCGGCATTAAGCTTTCCTTTCTTTTGCAATATACTATCCGGAATTGCAATCTTTCCTATGTCGTGCAGGAGCCCGGCTATGTTTAATCTTTGTTTAAACCACTTATACCTTTCTTTGCCGCCGAATCTGGATTCTTCCATCTGGTCTGCTAAAGCCAGGCAGTAACCGGTTACTCTTTGAGAATGGCCGTGGGTATATGGGTCTCTGGCATCGATGGCATTGGCAAAAGCAGTAGCAGCATGAGCAAACATGGTTTGTTCTTTTTCATAAATCTTGGATATTTCATCTGCTTTTTTCTGAAGTTTTCTATAGAGTATGGAATTTCGTATGGCAAAGGCGGCCTCATCTGCTAATGAATTTAACAGCTCTAAATCATCCTGAGTATATAGGTCGCCTGTTTTTTTATCTCCCAATACCAGAAGGCCTAAGAGTTCATCTTTATGATAAAAACTTGGTATGCATATGCTTGCGCCCAATGATGAAAGCCTCATCTTTATCATTTCAAGATCAGAGGTAAGCACTTCCTTATGTGGACGCAACTGTTCCTCTCTTAACCAGTGCTCTATCTCCTCAAGGACAATTGGCTGTCTATTTTCCTTTAACCAGGTAATTATTGTTTCTTCGCTTGAAAAATCTATTCTTTGGTCGATTTTGCTTGGATATCTTGCTGCTCTAAGAAAATAGGCTTTCTCCTCTTCATCAAAAATATATACAGCCACATTGGCAGGATTTAGGTTTTTACTTAATATGTGAGTGATAAGGCCTAATAACCTGGCTGGTTTTCGAACGGTAGCCATACCCTCTGCTGCATCTTTTAGGGCTTTTTGATATTTTTGCCTCTTTTTAAATAAAAACTTACCAACTGTGTTATAGGTAAGCTTCTCAATCGGGCGCACCGCTATTGTTACTAAAAACAGTGCTATCGCCGGGAAAAATAAAGGATGCCCACTTATATACGGCTCAAGATATGTTTGTCCTATATACATTACTACCACAAACGCCCCAACTGCAAATCCAAATATCCCCGCAAAGATGGCAGTTTCACGGATGACTACTTCTATGTCCAAGAGGCGGTAACGGACAATAGCATAGGCGGTTATAAAAGGATAAACTGTTACCAAACAAACTAATATTGGTGAAACTCCTATACCAAAACTTAAAAAAAATGTAGTAGGACCCCCTATAAAACCTACAGCTGTACCAATAAAAAAATAAATTATCTGCCTCTTTTTTCTTCCACTACTTGTAGATCTATATTCCTTATAAAGTTCCCAGTGTGCATATATTGTAAAAATTAAAAAATATACAACAAATAAAAAATATAGAGGGCCGCCTACTGGCCAATAAGGAAAATATAATTTAGATATAACATCTTTTGTAAAATGGGGACTGGTCAAAGCTGAAATAAAAAGAAAAGTTGAAAATAAAAATCCAAATTTTATTAGCTTTTTCCTCTTTTCATATATATTTATTAATGAAAATACAAACGCACAGAATAAAGGTGGGATGAAAGTAGAAACGGCATGATGTGCCCTGCTAACATAAAGAGCTGTATCATGTGGTAGGCCAGGAAATAAAGTGACAAAAAAACCTACACTCCAAAAAGCCACACTTAAATTAAAAATCAAACAATATCTATGTAGCAAAGATGAACGATTTTTTAAATAAACAAAAACACCTAATAACACATATGTTATAAAAGTGCCGAATGTGCTAAAATAATATATTATATAGGGAGTCGGTCTCATAAAATATAAATTTAAGCTTTAAGTTTATTTAAAATAGTTTTTGCTACAATAGAATGCCCCAGGGCATTCGGGTCTAAACAATAGTCTGCAATCACCTCTTCTTTGCTTTTCTCTAAAGGCGCCCTTATATTTATAAACTCTACGTTCATCTCTTTTGCAACTTCTTCGCAAGCATCACTGTATTGTTTATGCCATGTGTGTGGTGTAAAATTTTTTAAGGTTAAAGCCTTAGCCATTTGCAGATGAATCTTAGCTATTTGCTCATCAGATAGAGGTTGTAAATTACATATTATTATTTCCTTATTATGTTCATGTAAAGTAAGAATTATATCTATCAAATTGCGTTTAAATTGTTCTGCACTTATAGCAGGTGTGTTAATATCTACAAGTCGAGAATCGTTATTACCGCTTAACAATATAATATGAGAATAATCTGCTGGTTTATAAATTATATATCTACGTATAATATTCAAAATATCGCCACTTGTAAGATAACTTTTACCTTTTATTAAAACAGGAATTTTAAGTTCTCTTTTAATTATCGAAGCAAAGCCTAAAGACCTATTTTTAACGCCTCTCCCAGCTACAACACTACCACCTATAAAAATAATGCCCTTTATATCCTTTCTAATATTCATGATTAAAATTGATAGATTATGTCATTGTTTTTATTGATGCTAAATCAGACAAAGCTTCTTGCTTAAGTTTATTTATTAAGTTTTTTACATTTACTATTTTGTTTACTCTATATGAATTAAATCCGCCCATAACAAATCCATTTTTTATATTGCCCTTATAAGCATTAACTAATGCATCTGCTATGCAATATTTAACTTTTTCTGGATCGCATGATTTTAAACACTTATATTTACAACTAAAAGGGATCTTTTGTCCGTTTAATATCTTTTTTACAAACTCATTCATGATAGCTACGCCTGGCATGCCAACAGGGCTATTTATTAAAACAATGTCTTCTTTTTTAGAATTTACTATTAAATTTTTTACAGATACATCTACATCGCATTCATCTGTGCAAATAAACCTTGTAGCTATCTGAACACCATCAGCACCATTTTTTAAATAAAAAGCTATATCCTTCCCATTGAAAATTCCTCCAGCTACAATGATAGGTATCTTTTTAAATTTAGTTGCATATTTTTTCACAATTTTTTTTATTTCAGTTAGAATAGCTAATAAAGTATTATGACCTTTTGCATATATATCATTAAGATACTCCATGCTAAAACCCAAATGTCCTCCTGCAAGTGGGCCTTCTACAACAATTGCATCTGGTATTTTTTTATACCGATGAAGCCAACATCTTATTAATAAGTCCGTCGCCCTTGCTGAAGATACTATAGGAACAAGTTTTATATCATGTTTTTTTGTTAGGAATGGTAATTTTAAAGGCAATCCTGCTCCAGAAAATATAATATCGACATCTTCTTCTACGCAAACTTGCACTAAATCATCATAATTTGTTAAAGCATACATTATATTAACACCGAATGGCTTAGATGTTTTTAACTTTGTTTCTCTTATCATGTCTCGCAGGGCTTGTTTTGATCTCTCTATATAATCCATGTTCGCTTTAAGATATTTATCTTCTTCTCCTAGGCCTACGCTTGCAATTACCCCCAAGGCTCCTTCATTTGAAACTGAAGATGCTAGTGAAGAACCAGATATTCTAACCCCCATCCCACCTTGGATAATTGGAATATTTATTTTTAAATCTCCTATTACAAGCGGCTTTAATTTTTTTATATTATTTTTATTATTTTCTTCCTGTGCAGTATTCATATATACCCCACCTGTCAACGCTAATAATTACATCTCGGAAATTATTTTCTAATAATAGTAATCTTAATTGTTCTGGTTTTCTAAAATATGTTGTCCAACTTTTGCCGTCTTGTTTTTTACCAATCTTCTCCATTAATTTTTTATTAGGATTATTCAATAAATTTGTAAATAAAAAAAGTCCGTCTTTATCAAGGTATTTATGTACTTCCTTTATCATTTCTTTAATTAAACTATCCTGTTGAAGTTCAAAAAAACCGGTTGAGACAATAACATTCGGAATCCAAGAAATTTTTTTAGAAAAGCTTTTTAATCGTCCCATCTTAAAAACATTAGTTTTTACATACCTTATGGGTTTTTTGACAGCTAAAACTCTCCCAAAATGCACTGAATACTTATCGCTATCTGCACATAATATCTCTACTTTATTTAAACTCTCCTTATTAAGTCTCTCGAGCAATTCTATAAGATACCTTGCAGGACCAGAACCAACATCTAATACTCTGGTATTCCGGCCTAGAATAATATTATTAGCAACTTCGTTTTGAAGTATTTTTATAATTATCTCTTTTTTATATCTTGTAGCTTTAACGGCTTGCAAATTTAAGAGAATATTATCAACAAGTTTACCAATTTTAGTTATGCCTTTAGGTCGCTTTCTATACATATGATCAATATTTAATCCTGAATCAGCTTCACCTTTCATTGTGGTTCTGCCAAGCTTACTTAACCTTAAAATGGGCTTTATAATTTTGTTAAAATAAAGATATTCTAATTTTTCTGCCAATTTCATTTTTTATACCTGCTATTCTCCTGTTCCTCAATCCATCTATCTATAGTGGATTTTTTGAAGCGCCATTTAGAGCCCACTTTAAAGCCGGGCAATTTGCCTGCTGCGGCATGCTTATAAATAGTAATTGGCCGCATCTTAAGATAATCGGCCAGTTCATTTACTGTAAATAGGTGTTTATTTGGCATTGCTTTCTACTTTTTAGATATACCTAGGATATTTTTCTTTAACCCATCTTTTTACAAAATCGTAAAAATTTTCAGCTTCTTTGAATATTTCATTAAATTCTTTCTCAGATATCATACCTGCTGCATCATAATCTGTTATGTTTCGTTTTATCCGGCAGGCGTCAAAATAATCGGCCAGTTCATTATAATTTTTACCTAATATAATCTTCATAGCTTCAAAAATAGTATGATGATGGCCTTTGCCCCAACTTTGATAGCCTTTGCAGTAAAGTAATGTTGTTGCTAAAACTAATATGGCATTATAAGCAGTTGCAAATTTTCTGTCATATGAAATATTATTTGCTTTAGAATCAGCAAGGTCCCTTTCAGCGATTTTAGATAAGCCTGATACTTCTTTAGGCGATGTGTGATGTTTTCTAATCCTTCTTTCTACTTCTAGTCTTTTTAAGCTCATTAACATCTCCTAATAGTGGTATTTTCTTTTCTTTGAACAAAGAAAGGATAAAGTGATTTTTTTCTGAAATCTTTTTAAGAAAATCTATCTTTGAATAAACGACAAAATTTATCTCTCTAGCTAAAATCCTTTTTTCTTTACTTAAAATAGAAGATAATTTGCGGCTGGAAATGTCCCCAATTACAAACAAGTCTATGTCGCTATCTAAGCTCTCCTCATTCTTTGCAAACGAGCCGTAGATAAAAGCAGCATCTATGTTATTGGCCTTTTTAAATTCAGCCTTCAATATCTCTACTATTCCTGTAGTTTTTAAAAATATTTTCTTAAGCTCCTCTCTTATCGGACAATGCTTGTTTAAGGAATAATATGTTCGCTTACCACTCACCCTGCTGGTAACTATGCCTACGCCGAGAAGATTCTCTAATTCCCTTTGCGCACCCCTGATTGGAACGCAAACCTTATTAGCTATCTGCCTCTGGTAAAAATCTACATCCGGATTAAAGAGAAAAAGCTTAAGTAATTTCACTCTGGTTTTAGATGTAAATAAAGATTTTAACATGTTTATACCTCATGACTAAATATTTTAGTCAATTATATACATTTTTTAGTCATTTGTCAATACATTACGGATTTTTTGAAACGCCACTTAGAACCGACCTTAAAGCCAGGCAATTTGCCGGCTGCGGCATGCTTATAAATAGTAATTGGCCGCATCTTAAGATAATCGGCCAGTTCATTTACAGTAAATAAGTGTTTATTTGGCATTGCTTTCTACTTTCTTTATCTTCCTTTATACGCCTTTATACGAAGTAGTATAAATTATATCATAAATACCAGTTTCGTCAATTGACTTTATAAAGTAGTTTAAAAAGTCGGCAGCACTATATGTGGTAGGGTTATAAGATATTTTATTTTTTGCAGGGTGGAACTTTGTGGGATGGCACCAGTATCGGTCATATCTCGCGATATTTTTCTTCGGTTATCCGTCGGCCATATAATTGCAACCAGGCTTTGATTTAGGGAATCCCCTATTCACCTTGCTATTCGCTGGTAAATATATGCTCCAAAATAAAACATGTTTCCTGATAAATTTCTTTCATTTTATTATCTCGTGTCAAAAGACCGTCAAAAAACGTACCATAAGTAACATAGCCCATATCTACGATGTCATTTCGTAATTTGTCTTGGCTAACATTGTCGATCCCACCATTAGTAATCCATAGTAAATTAAGAAGATAAGCGCTAATTGCAAACCTAAATATATAGCTATTTTTAACCTGAGGAGTTTGTGGAATTTCTTGGATATCCGGGTGCTCTCGAAATAAGAAAACTGCTAATAGCATAATATCCTTACTTATTTTGTCTATAATTTTAGCTTTTAACTTCCCATTTTTCCTTAAAACTACAAGGTGCTCAAGCTTATAAGTTTTTGTAAATCCTTTTATTCCCTGTGCAACTAATAATGCATCTTTGCGTACTTTATCGAAATGGTCTGAAGCTACTTTACCGTTCCTTAAAATCTGATTTGCTAGTTTCACATCACCTTGAACAGCACGCTCAACACAGGTACAAAATATTTTAAATTCCTTCGTTTGAATAGTGTCTTCTAATAATTCTAAAGGATTAGCCGAAAGAGTTAATTTAATTACATCACGGGTTCCCTTAAGTACAATAACTTGATTGGGAAACTTCGAAACAATCTCTATTGATTTAGAGATATTTTTGATTGCCTTTCCTTTATATGCCTCCATACAGGCATAGTCACAAAAAACAACCATATTCCTTTTATCGGATTCCAAATAACTTACTAATGCAGGATCTCCGAAAAAATTAGCATCAATAACCTTCTTCATGCACAAGCTTTCTAATCAAAATATTTTCTTTAGGGGATGGTGTTTACTTATTAACTCAAGCCTTCCCCTGCATTAGTTGTTAAGTTCATAAGTTAACTCCGTGTAATATTGGTGCCATCTTACTTGGGGACACCCTATATGGTTCTGATTATATTATATCTTGAACTCCCTATCAACTATTTCTTCGTATGGTCGTGGTTCTAATAGATATTCATTATACAGCTTCATTCTTTCTTGTTTATCGCTAGATAACTCCATATAGAGAGGGTTTGCTGTTATTATATTATCTTTTTTACCCTTAACATAGAAATTAAAGCTAGAAAAACGATATTCGGATAAATCTTTGACAATCTTAGCCCTTTGGGGATTTCTTTCTATATATCTGGCACATTCTAACAAATATCCGTCTTTATCTATATATAAGCTCTTATATCTACCCTGGAAAAGATTGCCTATATGCCTATAGGATCTTTTGTAATGTTTTGCATACGATTGGGTTACACACTGCATTAGATGCGGTAAATCTCCCCCTTTTGAGATTTTCAATAAAAGATGGATATGGTTTGGCATAAGGCAATAATGAAAGAGATCGTAACTAAACCTTTTCTTATAATTTAACAATATATTTTTATATGTGTGGTAGTCTTTAAATAAATTAAATATCCTATATCTATTATGCCCCCTACATATAATATGATATATTCCATCATCAACTAATATCCTCTCGCCTCTGCTCATAAAAATACCTCCTTTCATCATCTATATATACTTGGCCTTTGATTCAAAACTTCTCACTATATATAGACGATTTGTGGAGGCAGATTATTTCAATTATTTTTTATTTTTTATTTATTATTGTAGGGTGGTACTTTGTAGGATGGCACCAATATTATATTGGCCTTTGATTCAAAACTTCTCACTATATATAGACGATTTGTGGAGGCAAATTATTTCAATTATTTTTTATTTTTTATTGTAGGGTGGTACTTTGTAGGATGGCACCAATATTATATGGCACCGATATTCTCAGAATTTCTATTATGTTGATTTTGTTAATTTGTTAATTATTGATTTTGTCTTTCTGTAAGTAAAAAAACCTCCTATTAATTCACCAATTAACAAGGCAACCCATATAAGACTAAATCCCGATATCTTTATTAAACCAAATTGAATGAAGTCTTGTGCTTTAGGCATATCTTGAAAGGGACTTGTGTAGATGGGAATGAATTTTTCAAATAGCATATAAATCTGGAAAGTTGCAAACAAAAAAATGAAGACTAACAAAAAAATATAAATTCTGTACTGAGTCTGATAATATTCAATAAATTTTTTTTCTTTTTCAGACAGTTCCATGCTTGCCTCCAATTTTATAATATATTCTAACTTTACTTTTTCGTCGGTAATATTCTACGATCTATTTCTTCCCACTCTTCTTTATATGGCTCGTTTATTACTTCTCCTATATCAGTGGCTAAATCCTCAGCTGTGTTAATACTTTCTACTATGCCCCAAATAGTCAATCCACCTCCTGCAACCATCATTACACCACC
>CAZMYR010000004.1:0-1770 GCA_964570585.1 uncultured Planctomycetia bacterium | reverse complement strand
TATACGAGCACCAGGAAGAGGTACAAACATTGTTGCACGTCCAGCCATTGTTAAAACTACACCTCCCCAAGCCTTCCAACTAACCAATTCACCGATAGTATAGGTTTTAACCTGTCCACTTGTTAACTCACCTGCATAGGCTGTCCCAACACCAAGCAACATATCAAGTATATCCTGTGAAGTTATTCCTTTTCTGCCACCTTCCTTACACAACCCCCAAGGATCAATCCAGTTAACTGGATTATTGCCGCAGTAAGTATATAAATTCATACCCACATAATACCCAATCGGATCCGTCTGCAGAAATCTCCCTATCCTTGGATTGTAATACCTAGCCCGGTAATAAAAAAGTCCGCTCTCGGTATCGAGTCTGCGTCCAGTGAACGCATAAGGATTGCCGATTGCAGACTCACTTATGACTGTATCTGAGGCGTCTTTTATTGTAGTATTACCAAATACATCGTAAGAATATATTTCAACTGTTGTGCCAGTTGAATCGCTTATGCCTTCTACGCTGCCTAAACCATCAAAGTGATAATAATAGGTTTCAGCTCCTCTATGCATTAAGATAGGTTCATCAATGCCAGGGCCATAGATGTATTTGGCGGTGGTTGTGCCTGCGGAGTTGGTTTCGCAGATGACCTGGTCGACGTCATAAATAAAGTTGGTTATGGTGCCGTCAACGTTCTTCTGGATGCGGCGGCCGAAGGCATCGTAGGTGTAGATATGGATTCCCGCTTCCGCGGGAATGACACTTGTTAGGCGGTTCTCGCTATCATAGGTGTAAGTATTAGTGCCATCGTTGGTTATGTTACCGTTGTCATCATAGGTGTAGGTTATACCGCCTACTGAGTCATATTGATTCATATCGTCGGAGACATAAGTAGTGGTGCCGCCATTGACAGTGGAGGTTCGGTTGCCTGTCTTATCGTAGTTATAGGTTGTGCTTGTGGTATCAGGATAGATTACGTTGGTCAGTTGGTAGATGTCATCGTAGGTGTAGCTGTGCGTTCCTTCAGTTGTTTGCATAGTCTTGCGATTACCGATATTGTCATATGTGTATGAATAGGTGTTGGGTGTTGGGTTATAGGTATTTGCAAGTTCGGTTAGCCGATTTATAGCGTCATATGTGTAACTTGTAGATGTTCCGTTTGATAGAATAAGATTTGCCCTCTTTGATAAGGCGTCGTAAGAGTAAGAAGCAATGGTGCTAGGCGTTTGGTCCTTGATGCTGGTAAGTCTATTGAGTTGGTCATATTCGTAGGTGATGGGAGTTGAATCGGGATAGATAAGTTTTGTACGATTGCCTACTGCGTCATATTCATAACCAACTGTTTTTGTATCGGGATAGGTTACTTGGGTAACGCGATTTACAGCATCGTAATCATAGTGGATTGTGCCAGTTGAATCAGTTACATCGGTAAGTCGACTTCCCGCATCGTATTGATATTGGATTGCGGATGTATCAGGATAGGTCTTTAAAATTAGGCGGTTTAACTCATCATAATCATAAGTTATGGTTTGGCTCTTCCGGTCAGTTTTGGTATAAAGATTGGAATTCTTAGCATAGGTATAAGTCTCAGTAGTACCATCTTCATAAGTGGTAGTTATAAGTCTATCAAAGTCATCATATGCATAGGTGGTTTTATTTAATCGGGCATCCTTTATTTCTTTTAAGCTTTCATTTTTATCATAGGCGTATTCGGTAGTATTGCCTAAAGCATCGGTGACTTTCCAAAGCAGATCTCTTTCGTCATGTTGATAGGTGGT
>CAZMYR010000003.1:0-87029 GCA_964570585.1 uncultured Planctomycetia bacterium | reverse complement strand
AAGCGGACACATCACTTGTTAGAAACAGCGGACATCTTGACATGTTAGCTACACTGTTGAAGATTTTGCTTGACAAATTTTGTATTTTTGCTACAATCGGTTTTCCAAATTCAATCACAGTCTTGAGCATATCTAATAATCTGCGAAACGAATTAGATTAAATGAGAAGCGTTTTTTATTTTTTAAATTGTTAGCACTCCTCTCAGGAGAGTGCTAACAATTTAAAGAGGATGTATCTAAAACAACATTAGAAAGGAGGAAGCAGATTATGGTAAAGATTAAACCTTTGGGAGATAGAATATTGATAAAGCCATTAAAAGCAGAGGAGAAGACGAAAGGCGGTATTATCCTGCCCGATACAGCAAAGGAAAAACCCCAGGAAGGCAAGGTAATAGCTGTGGGAAAGGGCAAAACACTTGAAAGCGGCAAAGCGGAACCTCTGGAAGTTAAAGTAGGCGATAAAGTTTTATATGGCAAGTATTCTGGCACAGAGATAAAGATTGAAGGTGAAGAGCATCTTATTGTAAAAGAAGAGGATGTATTAGCTATAATTGAATGAAATTTGGAGGTGAAAGGATATGGCAAAACAATTAATTTTTAGCGATGAAGCCAGAAGGGCTATTAAAGCGGGCATAGAAATATTAGCAAAAGCCGTGAAGATTACTTTAGGCCCAAAAGGAAGAAACGTGGTCCTTGAGAAGAAATTCGGCTCGCCTACAATTACCAAGGACGGCGTTACTGTAGCAAAAGAGATAGAACTTGAGGACCCCTACGAGAACATAGGAGCCGAGCTGGTAAAAGAGGTTGCATCCAAAACCTCAGATGTTGCAGGCGACGGCACCACCACTGCTACAATCTTGGCAGAAGCAATATACGGCGAGGGCTCAAAGAATGTCACAGCAGGAGCCAATCCCATGGCTCTTAAAAGAGGGGTTGAAAAGGCGGTAGAGGCAGTGGTTGATTATTTAAATAAGACAAAAAAGGATGTAAAAAATAAAACAGAGATTTCGCAAGTAGGGACAATAGCAGCCAACGGAGACAACACCATAGGCAATCTTATAGCTGAAGCTATGGAAAAGGTAGGAAAAGATGGTGTAATTACTGTTGAAGAAGCTAAAGCTATGGAGACATCCCTTGATCTGGTTGAGGGTATGCAGTTTGACCAGGGTTATCTATCACCTTATTTTGTTACCAATGCGGAGAAAATGGAAGTTTCACTGGAAGACCCTTACATCCTCATACACGAGAAAAAAATATCTGTTATGAAGGATATGATTCCTTTGCTTGAGCAGATAGCAAGAACAGGAAAACCGCTCCTTATCATAGCAGAAGAGGTTGATGGTGAGGCTTTAGCCACCCTGGTAGTAAATAAGATTCGCGGAACATTAGCCTGCGCAGCAGTAAAGGCCCCCGGTTACGGTGACAGACGTAAGGCTATGCTTGATGATATAGCAGTCCTTACCAAAGGCAAAGCCGTTACCGAAGATTTAGGCATAAAGTTAGAAAGTGTAACTTTAGATGATTTAGGCAGGGCAAAAAGAGTCTCTATCGATAAAGAAAATACTACTATAATAGAAGGGGCCGGCTCATCAAGCCAGATAAATGCCAGGATAAATCAGATTAAAAAACAGATAGAAGAAAGCGATTCCGATTATGATAAAGAGAAATTGCAGGAGCGCCTGGCCAAATTATCCGGAGGGGTTGCAGTAATAAATGTCGGCGCAGCCACTGAAACCGAAATGAAGGAGAAAAAGGCCAGAGTTGAGGATGCCCTTCATGCAACCCGCGCCGCTGTAGAAGAAGGCATCGTTGCAGGCGGCGGCGTAGCTTTGCTCCGTGCAATCAACGCGCTCGATGGTGTAAAAGCAAAAGGTGATGAAAAAGTTGGCGTAGAGATAATTCGTAGAGCTCTTGAAGCGCCAATCAGGCAAATTGCAGAAAATGCCGGCGAGGAAGGTTCTGTAGTTGCGCAAAGGGTAAAGGGTGAAAAGGGCAACTTTGGTTTTGATGCTGAAAAGGGAGAATATAAAGATATGATAGAAGGCGGCGTCATGGATCCGACCAAGGTTACCAGGACCGCCCTTCAGAATGCAGCCAGCATAGCTGCGCTTATGATAACAACAGAGAGCGTGGTAAGCGATATTCCGGAGAAAGAAAAACCTGCCATGCCTGCCATGCCACCCGGTGGCGGAATGGGAGGAGGAATGTATTAAGATGGGATATAAATCCCTTCAGAAAAAAGGCCCCGAAAATTCGGGGCCTTTTTTGTTTACAATAATTGTCTTATTTTTTATATTAGCCGGTCTTATAACTGCTGCCAGTGCCGACGAGGTTTCTGAATTAAACCCCGTTAGAAGTTCATATTTTGAAGGCAGTGAAGAAACTTCTAACGGGGTAAACCAGCAGGGCTTAAGATATATGGAAGCCGGCGATTATGAAAATGCCGTTATTGCATTTGAATCAGCCAGCGACCTAGAGCCGGATAACCAGATTATAAACAAAAATTTAAGCACTGCCTGCCATTATTTAGCGGGGCAATTGGCGAAAGATAGATTATGGTTAGATGCCATAAGATATGAAAAAAGGGCATATGATAAAGACCCCTCCGGTTCTGCCTATCCTAAACAAATTGCCATTTATTACAACAATTATGCATTATCTCTTTTTGAAAAAGGCAGATATGACCTTGCCTTAAGCAATTTTAAAGAAGCGCTGAAATTCGATCCGGAAAATATTACTTTTAAGGACAATATATATAATACAACCCTTCAAGAGGCCAAGATAAGTTTTAATATAGGGCGCTTACAGGAAGCATTAAATTTAGCCAGAGATTGCATAGATTATGATTCTAGCAAACCTGCTGCATATGTATTCTTAGGCAATATTTATTATCAGCAGAATGAACTTAAAAAAGCTGTTGAGTATTGGAATAAGGCATTAAGTTTAGATTCTACCATCTCCGGCCTTAAAGAAACACTTGCCAAAGCAACCAGGGAGCTTGAGATTGAGGAGGATTTTAAGACTCGCGCCCGTGCCCATTTCGATATCAGGTTTGAAGGCGAAAGGGACCCGGATTTAGTATGGGATATAATAGATATGTTGGAAGATGCCCGCCGCAAGGTGAAGAGTGATTTTGGCTTTTTTACCGATAAAAAGGTTACAGTAATTATTTACACCGCAGAACAATTTAGACAGGCGACCCAGAAGTTAGATTGGACCTTAGGCTTATATGATGGTAAAGTTCGCTTAAGGGTAGGAGATGTATTAGGAGAGCAGCAAGGTCCAAGAAGAGTCATATACCATGAATATGGGCATGCAGTATTGCATATATTATATCCTAAAAATATACCTGTTTGGTTACATGAAGGATTTGCACAGCTAGCAGAACCGGAGCGAAGTTTAAACCGGCAGGATAAAAATTTATTGAATGAGATTTTTAAAAAAGAAGAACCTTTTAAATTAAATCGGATAGATAGTTTATTTTCGTCAGCCGGTTATAAAAAAATAAGATCGGGTTATCTCTTGTCAAAACTATTTTTAAAATATCTCATAGACAGATACGGAAAATACAAATTTAAGAAATTGCTGGAGAAATTAAACTCAGGTATAGTTTTAGAAAAAGCTATGTATGATATTTACCGCTTGCATGTTGAAGATATAGAAAGCAATTTTGTTGTATGGAATTTCAAAATGCACAGATAATCAGGGATATCTGCTATCATCTGTTCTAAATCTGCGATTATCTGTGTAAGCAATTTGTATTGACATAATTTTGCATGTGGATATAATCTGTAGGTTAAACAGTTAAAAAAGTTTAAAAAGTTAAAAAGTTCCAAAAGTTCAGAACTTTTAGAACTTTTAGAACCTTTAGAACCTTTAGAACTTTTAGAACTGCAAAGGAGAAGCAGATGGGATTATATATAGGAAAAGATAGAACCGCAAGACGTTGTTATGGCTTTGATGAAGTAGCACTTGTTCCCGGTGATGTAACCATAAACCCAAATGAAGTTGATACATCCTGGAAGATAGACAAACACAAATTTCATGTCCCTATAATCGCAGCAGCGATGGACGGAGTGGTTAATGTCCGATTTGCAATTGCCTTTGGCAAACTCGGAGGTTTTGCTGTATTAAATTTAGAGGGCATCCAGACAAGATATGAAAATCCAGATATTGTTTTGAGGAAAATAGCTAAAGCCGCGCCTCAGGAAGCGACTGAACTAGTCCAAAGCATATATACGAAGCCAATAAAAGAGAAGTTAATAGTAAAAAGGATAAAGGAAATTAAATCTAAAGGAGTTCCGGCAGTAGTAAGTGCCATACCGCAAAGAGCGGAGAGGTTCGGCAAAATAGCCCAGGATGCCGGATGTGATATATTTGTGGTCCAGTCAACAGTTACAACCGTAAAACATATATCCAAAGAATACAAGGTGCTAAATTTTAAAAAATTCTGCCAAAACATGAAAATCCCTGTAATTGTCGGAAATACCTGCAGCTACAAAACTACGCTTGAGCTTATGGAAACAGGAATAAACGGCCTTTTGGTAGGAATCGGCCCTGGCGCTGCCTGCACCACAAGAGGAGTTTTAGGAATTGGTCTTCCGCAAGTGACTGCTACTGTCGATTGTGTTGCAGCAAGAAACAATTATTTTAAGAAGAAGAAAAAATACATCCCCATTATAACAGACGGTGGAATGAGTACCGGTGGGGATATATGCAAGGCATTTGCCTCCGGTGCCGATGCTGTTATGGTAGGTTCTGCTTTTGCCAGAGCAAAAGAAGCCCCTGGCGGAGGTTATCACTGGGGTATGGCTACTCCTCACGCAAACCTGCCACGTGGCACCAGAATAAAGGTGGGAACGACCGGCACATTAAAAGAGATATTATTCGGCCCTGCAAGATTGGATGATGGAACTCAGAATTTAATGGGTGCACTCACCACTTCTATGGGCAATGTCGGCGCCCGCAATATAAAAGAAATGCAGAAAACAAAGCTGATAATCGCCCCATCTATCCAAACCGAAGGAAAAGTCTTCCAGCGAGCCCAGAATATCGGCATGGGGAAATAGGCGCTCAGGGTATTGTTTCGCGAGACTGAAATTTTTTGCCGTCTTTTTGAACTTATGGCTCGTTCGCTTGACGGAATTCTTTAGCTAGAAAGTAGCGAGTCAGTTCCGTCGTCTCACTCGCCATAAATCCTAAAAAGACATTTGGTAAAAAATTTCTAATGTCTCGCTCCACGATACCCCGAGCGCCTATTTTCCTCTCTGCGTCCACCCCTTTAGTTTTTACTTTTGTAGGATAATATTTTGTTTGGATTTAAAGCAGAAGCTCCTATAACAATTTGAACAGGGCGGAGTCTAAAGGTTTTGTGTGCTTTGCCGTAGCGACTGTCAACAAAAGCGAAGGTCCTGTGGCAATTCGAGCAGGGCTTGCGCAGGCCGAGCGGGCATGGTTTCTTATCCCGAAATTTCGGGACAAAAAGAGCGAGGCCGAGGACAGAGCAAAAAATCCACGCTGGGGATTTTTTGCGTCCCTGCGAGAATTGCCACAGACCTGAGCAAGCGGCAAGCGGAGGCAAAGCACACAAAACCTAACGATGCGTCTCTGCGAGAATTGGTATGGGACTTTCGTTGGCGATTCACAAATGTAAAAAGTGACAAAAGTACAAAAATAAAAAAATATCTTCTCACCTCTTGACTTTTTTAAAAATATTGGGCATACTTAATGTAGAAACAAAAAGCTCTTTTAAAGGAAATTCTCGATAAAGGCAAACCATTCGTAAGAATGGGACGCAAAGCTACGAGTCCCACGAGTCTGGGAGAGTCGGGCTGCCGAAAGAATAGAGCGGAAGTTTAAAAGCCCTATTCTTTCTTAGGTAAGAATAGGGCTTTTTTTTATTGGAGGTATCTAAAATGACAAACACACACATAAATCATAAACGCCCCTCTCGGTTTGCACAGATTAGCCATAATGCTAAACATGTAGGCAGGGTTATTGCATTTCTTGCAAGGGAGCAGTTAGATTTTATAGACAAAATTAGCAAAGATGCCTTGTTTTCAACCGGAAAAAAACTTTCTCGAACAGAAATAATACAGGCGATAGTAGAGGCGGTTAGGAAAATGGAGATATCAGGCAATTTGGTGCACTCGCAAGAAGAGTTAGAACAAAGAATAGGTGAACTTTTAAAAAAAGCGCTTCCTAACCTTGCAGAAGAATTAAAGAAATTAAAGAAAGGAGCAAAAAATGAGACTGATTAAATTTATCATCGTTATAATTATTTTATCTCAAGTTTTGTCAAACGGAAAGGCGTTACCAGCGCTTGCTGCTGGTTTTAGTGCAGTAACTCCGGTGATTACACAAGCCTGGCAAAAACAAACAGCGATTGATAAAGACACAATAAATAAAAGTGTGATAGGCCCGGCGAGGGTGAGGATGGTCGCCTTTGGGCTCCCTAAGATAAAACGCGTAGTCAACATTGATAAGATAGTGGAGGATTTACATAGATTAAGAAAGAAAGTGGAGATGAATATATGAATCCCGCACCTTCTTTGTATTCAAATTTGCAATATTAAGAAGGTAAGCGGGAATGAAGGAAGGTGCGGGATGAATAACAAAAACACAGCAATATTAAAGAGCTTGCAGAATATACCATCAGGCTCAAGGATATTACAGATAAGTACTCCAGTGGCCTGGCTGATTTATGTAGAAACTTCCCCTGTGCATTGCTATTACATCACCGTGGACAAGAATGGTTAGTTGCCCAATTTGTTGGGCTATCAGAAGTTAAAGAACTCATTCTCCGCAGTGCAACAAAAGACCATCCCTTTTTGCTTGACAATACTGGTGCTCCGCTATTATAATTAGTTTTATATTGAAATACTTCACACCTGTAATTAATTTCATACACAGAACAGAAAGTAATTTTCCTAACTGATGGATGTTAAGGATATAAGAAATATTGTATTTTTATCTCATTCGAGTGCCGGAAAGACATCTTTAATAGATTCTATACTATTTGCTGCAAAGGTAAACACAAGACGTGGTAGCGTTGATGAAGGTACCAGTATGTGCGATTATAACCCGGATGAAATTGAAAGAAAGATTACGATTGATCCAAAGGTGCTTAGCATTGAAAAAGACTCAAAAAGAATAAATCTTTTAGATACCCCGGGTTATGCAGATTTTATAGGTGGAGTTTTTTCATCTCTTCGTGCTGCTGGCTGTGGGCTGTGTTTAGTATGCGGGGTAAACGGAGTAGAGATAGGCACGTCCCGGATGTGGGATATGTTAAAAGAAGCTAAAAAGCCTTCATTTTTATTTATAAATAAGTTAGATAAGGAACATTCAAGTTTTGAGAAAACGATTGAGGCAGTGCAGAAAGAATTTGGAAAAAATTGCGTCCCTATTACATATCCGATAGGTAAAGAAACCTCTTTTGAGAAGGTGGTTGATTTATTGAATAAGGCTACCGTCGAGAGTATTTCAGGCGATGATAAAGATAAGGCCCTAAAATATAGAGAGCAGCTTATAGAGGCAATAGCTGAAACAGATGATGCATTAATCGAAAAATATCTTGTGGGAGAAGAGCTCTCTCAGGATGAAATAATAAATGGCCTTAAAAAGGCAGTAAGTATAGGCAATACACATCCTGTATTTTGCGGTTCGGCTACTAAAGGAATTGGCGTAGATGAGCTTATAAATGGTATTATAAAATTTGCTCCTTCGCCACAAGATGCAGCCCTAATACAGGCTACCTCGCCCGATGGAACCAATCCTATAAAATATAAAGTTTCCGCTGATGAACCTTTTGCTGCACAAGTTTTCAAGACAATCATCGATCCTTACGTCGGACAACTTACCATCTTTAGAGTGTTTTCCGGAAGCCTGCCATCCAATACAGGATTTTATAATGTAAATAAATCTGCCAGGGAAAAAATAGGCCAGATATTTCTGCTTAAGGGAAAAGAGCAGGAAGGGATAGACAAGGTCCGGGCCGGCGATATAGCTGCAGTCGCAAAATTAAAGGAGACAACCACAGGTGATACTATATGCAACGAATCAAGGCAGCTTGAATTTGATACAATTAAAATGCCGGAGCCTGCTATATCATTATCACTTGAGCCAAAGACCAGACAAGATGAAGAAAGGATAATGACCGCTCTCTCAAAATTGGGCAGTGAGGACCCAACATTTAAGTATGGAAGGAATCAACAGACAAAAGAATTGATAGTATCGGGATTAGGGGACTTACATCTTAAGATTATGATTGAAAGGCTGAAGAGGAATTTTAAAGTTGAGGTTGAGATTGGCACGCCCAAGGTGGCCTATAAAGAAACTATAAGGAAGAAGGTCGAGGTCAGTTATAAACATAAGAAGCAGACAGGAGGCCATGGCCAGTATGGTGAAGTTTATCTTAAGCTTGAACCGCTTCCTCGAGGCGAAAATTATGAGTTTGTGGATAAGATTGCCGGTGGGGCTATACCAAGAGGGTATATTCCCGGCGTTGAGAAAGGCGTAAAAGCAACTATGCAAGCAGGGATATTAATCGGTGCGCCGGTGGCGGGTGTTAAGGTTACCCTTTTTGATGGGTCCTTTCATACAGTGGATTCCTCCGAAATGGCATTTAAGATTGCAGCAAGTACCGCGATGAAAAATGGATTAAAACAAGCCAACCCTGTGTTATTAGAGCCGATTATGGATGTAGAGGTAGTAGTGCCTGAAGATGCTATGGGAAACATAACCGGCGATTTAAATTCTCGAAGAGGAAGAATTATGGGAATGGAACCCAAAGGTGCAAATCAGATAGTAAAAGCACAGGTACCTTTGGCTGAGATGCTTAAATATGCGACAGAGTTACGTTCTATGACAGCAGGCAAAGGTTCCTACACAATGAAATTTTCTCGTTATGAGCAGGTGCCGGATAAGGTAGCTCAACAGATAATAGCGAAGGCGAAGGCAGTGAAAGAGGAAGCTTCAGGAGCGTGATATGTCAGGCCATTCAAAATGGGCAGGAATTAAACATAAAAAAGCAACAGTAGATGCTAAACGAGGTAAGTTATTTTCAAAATTGGCTAAAGAGATAACAGTCGCAGCCAGGCAGGGAGGCGGCGATGTTAATATTAATCCATCCTTAAGATTAGTTGTGAATAAAGCCAAGTCTTGCAATATGTCATCAGATAATATTGAAAGGGCCATTAAAAAGGGCACAGGAGAGCTACCAGGCATAACTTACGAAGAAGTTATTTATGAGGGGTATGGGTCAAAAGGTGTAGCAATATTAGTTGAGGTACTCACCGATAATAAAAATCGCTCAACCGCAGAAATAAGAACCATTTTCTCGAAAAAAGGCGGCAGTATGGCCGGGCAGGGCAGTGTTCAGTGGATATTTAAAAAGAAAGGGTTTATTCTTGTAAAAAAACAGGGTGTAGATGAGGATATCCTTATGAGTGCAGCCTTAGAATCTGGCGCAGAGGATATGAAGACTGAAGGCGATATGTATGAGATAACTACCAGCGTGGCTGATTTTGAAAAGGTAAAAACTGCATTTGAAAAGTCTAATATAAAAATAGAATCTGATGAGATAACCATGATTCCATCCAGCACCGTTAGGGTAGAAGGTGCTCCTGCAAGAAGCGTTTTGTCATTAATAGAAGGCTTAGAAGACCACGATGATGTCCAAAACGTCTATTCGAACTTTGATATACCTGATAGCATAATATTGGAGGCAAGCGGATAAAGGTATGTATTGCGTATTACGACGTACGACGTACGACGTACGACGAAGAACGCACGACGCACGACGAAAGATATGCGAATTCTAGGAATAGATCCAGGCCTGAATGTAACCGGATATGGCGTAGTTGTGCAAAATAGAGGGAATATAAAAATTGTAGAAGCAGGCACAATAAAAACATCCGGTAAACAAAATCTACGCATCCGTCTTAATATCATCTATTCCCAAGTTTTAAATTTAATCAAAGAGACCAGACCCAAAGTTTGCATTCTAGAAAAACTCTATTCTCATTACAGGCATCCGATGACAGCAATTCTAATGGGTCATGCCAGAGGGATTATTGTTTTAGCTTGCGGTTTAGAAAATTTAGAGCTGGTTAATTATCCGGCTAAGACAGTAAAGCAAGCTGTAACTGGCAATGGCAATGCCTCGAAGCAGCAGGTTCAGCGTACAGTAGAAGGCCTTTTGAATCTAAAACCTTCTAAGGGACCGGCAGATATAACTGATGCTCTGGCTTTGTGTTTGACACATATATATAAACAGAAAGGAACGTTTCCGAAATCTAAGGGGCAAGTGTCCCCAGGAACGTTTCCGAAATCTAAGGGGCAAGTGTCCCCTTTATGGGGACATTTGCCTCTTTGATTTTGGAAACGTTCCTACATTTGCCTCTTTGATTTTGGAAACGTTCCTATACTTATGATATCCAGAATCAAAGGCAAGCTAATCAGGAAGAATGAAGCCAGTTTACTTATCGAAATAAATAGCATAGGATATGAGATTCTGGTTCCGCTTACGGTATTGAACGATTTAAAAGATGCCAGGATTGGCAATGAGATAGAACTGATAACTTTCCATTATCTTGCAAATGACCCGGCAAGGAGCACTCCGGTGTTGATCGGATTTACAAATCAGATAGAAAAGGAATTCTTCGAAAAATTTATAACCGTTTCTGGCGTAGGGCCTAAGGCTGCTGTTAAGGCATTGAGTGAACCGATATCAATGATTATTCAAGCTATAGAATCGGCAGACACCTCACACCTCAGATGCCTACCCGGCATAGGAGAGCAAAGGGCAAAGCAGATAATTGCAAAGCTTCAGGGTAAAGTTGGCAGGTTCGGTCTTATAAAAGATAGATTTAAACCCGATGAGATAGCTTTAAGGAAAGATATAGAAGAAGAGGCATTAGAAGTTTTAAGCCAGCTTCAATATAAAAAGACCGAGGCAGACCGGATGGTAAAGAGTGCTCTTGAACAAAATCCTGATATAGAGACCACAGAACAACTATTGAACGAGGTTTATAACCAGAAAAAGACAAAAAGGGGAATAAGATGAAAAGGAACTCCTTTACCCCGTTACAAATTAACCAAAGCATACAAAATATATTTAAAAATTATATTTTCAAGTATAGCAAACGTAAATTTGTAACGGGGCTTACCTTAATAGAATTATTAATAGTCGTAGTTATTATCGGTGTTCTTGCTACAATAATGTATCCCCGATTTCAAACATTTCGTATAAGGACAGAATTGAAGGAAGTACCGAATACCATACAGCTAATTCTTGCAGGAGAGAAGTATTATAATTTTAAAATTGGTGCTTATTTTGACTGGACTGCGGCCGATGCTGATAATTTTGTTTATACTAGTAGCGCTCATGGCAATGCGGAAGTTGAGCATGAATTAAATATAACTCTTCCTAGAGATGTATGCGAATATTGGGTGGATAATACTACTACTCCCGGTACCTGGGCAATACATTTTCGGAAAGCTGACAATACTGCAGAAGACGAAAAAAAAGTAGGTGAGTGCGTTATACAAACACGTAACTATACTATCGAAAGTCCCTATGATAAATATCTAGGTTATTTAGAATAACCATTAAAGAATATGAAAGAAAAAAATATAAAGCCAAAGAAAAGGAACTCATTTACCCCGTTACAAATTAACCAAAGCATACAAAAGAAGAATAGCAAACGTAAATTTGTAACGGGGTTTACCTTAGTAGAATTATTAATGGTCACAGTTGTTATCGCTATTCTTGCTACAATATTGTATCCTCAGTTTGAAACATTTCGTACCAGGGCGAAATTGAAGGAGGTACCCAATACCGTACAGGTTATTCTTGCAGCAGAGAGGTATTATAATTATAAAAAGGGAGGTTATTTTCCCTGGGATTGGACAGAAGCTATCAGTGATTATGTTAATGCTGAAGATGAATTAAACATAGAGATACCACCAACTTCAAGCGATACAACAATATGCCAGTATAGGGTTCTCTACGATGGAACAACAAGCCAGTACCAAATATTATTTCGAAGTAATGATACTGACCCAAAAAATCAAGGACACTATGTCATAGAAGATACTGTTACTCCTGCTAATACAGATACCTACGTTATTGACAGTTATAATGGAAAGTGGGAGGCATATTTGCTTTATTTAGAGTAACCATTAAAAAATATGAAAAACAAAACCCCAAAGCCGAAAAGAGAGAAGATAATCCTTCAGCAGGAGACTGATGTAAGTAGTGGGGACGTCCTGCAGGGTTGCCTCCCTGCAGGACGTCCCCAACCATGCTAGAAGAAGGAATTTTTTCCCCTGAGGGGGACACCAGGAAAAATGTAAAAAATAGAACCGTCCCCTTTTACCCTCAATGAAGAAACAAAAGATTAAATACACAAAACAGAAATTTGTAGATGAAAACGCTGAATGGCTAAGGCTTACGCCCGCTGAACGTTTTTCCGAAACAACTAAGTTATGGAAACTTTATATTGCATTAGGAGGGAGTCTTGACCCCGAACCCGATCCTCAAAGTCCTTTCTACTTTAAAGAAGCATAAAGTTAAATGTTTGCTAATCGGCGGACAGGCCTGTATTATTTACGGTGCTGCTGAATTTAGCCGTGATTCAGATTTTGTCTTATTATGCACACCGAAAAACCTTAAATCTCTGCAAGCTGCTTTAAGCGCCTTGAATGCAACTCGTATCTATGTGCCGCCGCTTAAGCAAGAGTATTTAGAACGTGGACATGCCTGTCATTTTCGGTGTAATGCAAAAGGCGTAGAAAAATTGCGTATTGACATAATATCTAAATTGCGCGGCTCGGAACCATTTGATAAATTATGGAAACGTAAAAAAACCGTGGTATTAAAAAACGGCAGCTCTATCGACGTCATCGGTCTGCGAGACCTTGTTCAAAGCAAAAAAACTCAGCGCGATAAAGATTGGCTTATGTTAAAACGCCTTGTAGAGAATGATTATTTATCAAACAAAGATAAACCCTCAGATGAGCGCATAAAATGGTGGCTTCGCGAATGTCGGGATACATCTATTTTAATTGAATTGACAAGGCGATATCCTGCAATTGCAAGGGAATGTCTTGCACGCAGGCCCCTTTTATCCCTGGCAATTAATAGAGATACAGAAAAACTTGGCTCAGCACTTCGTGAAGAGGAAGCACGAGAGCGACAAAAGGATATAGAATACTGGGCACCGTTAAGAAAAGAACTTGAAATACTACGCCATAAGTCCTGATGTGAATGTGTCAGTGGAAAAATATAAGCAGCAAGGGGTCAGACTGTTGTAGGGTCTAATAAGTTTCAGGTCTCGACAATAAACTTTTGTAAGGAATAGTTGCTAGTATGAAGGAAAAAACCCCAAAGCCGAAAAGAGAGAAGATAATCCTTCAGCAGGAGACTGATGAGGATAAGATATTAAATCTTTCTTTGCGTCCTACTAAAATAAGCGACTTTGTAGGGCAGAAAAAGACTGTAGAAAATCTGCTTATATCCTTGCAGGCTGCAAAGGAAAGACGAGAACCTCTTGAGCACATGCTTTTTGCAGGGCCTCCCGGATTAGGTAAGACTAGTTTAGCTCATATCATTGCCCACGAGATGGGTTCTAAAATAACCGCTACATCAGGCCCGGCAATAGAAAGAGCAGGGGATTTAATAGGCATACTTACTAATTTAGAAAAAGGGGATGTCTTGTTTATAGATGAGGTGCACCGTTTATCTAAAGTTGTAGAGGAATTTCTTTATCCGGCTATGGAAAATTTCCAGATAGATTTTGTTATAGATAAAGGCCCGTATGCAAAAACAATAAAATTTAATCTAAAGCATTTCACCCTTATAGGAGCTACTACCCGTTCCGGATTACTTTCCGCCCCTTTACGGGGCAGGTTTGGCATGTTTTTTCATTTAGATTTTTACCAGCCGGAAGAGCTGGTGAAGATTATAAATCGTTCTGTGAAAATTTTAAATATTAAGATTGACAAAGAAGGAGCGATGGAAATAGCCAGGCGCTCAAGAGGCACTCCCCGTGTTGCCAATCGCCTGCTTCGCCGGGTAAGAGACTTCTCCCAGGTAAAAAAATCCGGTGCCATTACTAAAGAAATAGCGGATGAGGCCTTGAATTCCCAGGGCATCGATTCGTTTGGCCTGGATACTATAGATAGAAAGGTTCTTTTTGCCATAATCGATTATTATAAAGGCGGGCCTGTAGGCATAGAGTCATTGGCCGCTTCTTTAAATGAAGAATCCGATACAATAGTTGATGTGGTGGAGCCATTTTTGCTTAAAAGCGGCTTTTTAAAACGCACTCCACGCGGCAGAAAAATTACTGACCTGGCATATCAACATCTTAAGAAAACCAGAGAGAAGCAGAAAGAGCTATTTTAGCGTATAGCGAATAGTTTTCCCATCGGCTAAACGCTATCCGCTAAACGCTAAACGATGCGAATCCTACTGCATATATGTTGCGGGCCTTGCGCGATTTATTGCATAAACACCCTTCGTGAAAAAGACCATAAAGTTTTCGGCTTTTTTTATAATCCCAATATACATCCTGTTTCAGAGTATGATAAAAGGAGGGAATCGGTAGTTTGTGTATCGGAGAAGTTAAATTTGCCCGTTTTTTTCCATAGAGAATATAAATTTGAGGATTTTTTTAGAAAGATAACACTCCATGAACAGGATGATAGATGCAGCTTATGCTGGCAATTAAGGCTAAAAATAACCGCAGAGTTTGCCAAAAGAGAAAATTTTGACGCATTTACTACAACTTTGTTGATAAGCCCATATCAGGATCAAGACAAGATAAAGGATATAGCCACCTCTTTAGAAAAAAATTATGGAATAAATTTTTATTATGAAGACTTCAGAACAGGTTTTAGAGAGTCGCATAATTTATCAAGACAGATGGGGCTCTATCATCAGAAGTATTGCGGATGTATATATAGTGAGCGGGAACGGTATAAAAAATTAAAAATTCAAAATTAAGATTGGCAAAACCCTTATTATATTCGGGATATTGTTAGTAATGCTGGGAATATTTTTGCAGTTTTTCGATAAGATTCCATTTTTGGGTAAACTGCCTGGCGATATCTATATAAAAAAGGATAATTTCCATTTTTACCTCCCCTTAGCTACCTGCCTTTTAATTAGTGCAGCAATAACAATTGTATTATATCTACTAACCCGAAAATGAGAAAATCCTTCATATTCGTTCTTTTTATTTTTGCCATATTATTCTGCTTGTCAGAAGAGGTAGACAGTTTATCAGTAGCAGTGCCTGATAAGATAAGGGTAGCAATAGATGAAGACGTAGAAGAGATAGAATTAGCAGTAAAAGGGCCGTATAAAATAACTACAATCGAGACCGGGGAAGTCCTTAAAGAAGGTGAGGTTCTGTGGCAGGCGAAAGTCAGGGCTTTTGAGCATGGAATACATTTTAGGACATTCAAAGAGGATTATTTTAAGATATATGGGATAGAGATTATACCTGCCAAAGACCCATCTATATATGTAGGGAAGTGTTTGTATAGAGGCAGGTTACAATTAATAAAGACAAAACAAGGCTTGCTTTCAGTTATAAATGTATTAAATATAGAAAATTATATTAAAGGTGTTCTTTACTATGAAATATCTCACCGATGGCCCCTGGAGGCTATAAAGGCCCAGGCCATAGCTTCAAGGACATTTGCTATTTATCAAGCCCAGCAAAGGTCTGATAAAGAATACTATCTTCGTGCAGATGTAAGTTCACAGGTATACAGAGGCGTATTTGGAGAGAAATTTAGAACCAGCAAAGCAGTTGATGAAACTGCAGGCCAGATTCTAATGTATAGAGGTAGGGTTTTGCCGGCCTTTTTCCACGCTACATGCGGAGGCAGAACTGAAAAAGCATCGAGGTTATGGAAGATTTCATCAGGGGTAAAACCGCTCAGAGGCGTAAACTGCCCTTTTTGCGAAAATTCTCCGTATTTTATATGGGCGAAGACAATTTCTTTAGATGAGATTGAAGATAAAATAAGCAGGGCTAAAGAACCGACAGGTAAAATAAAATCTATAAAGATTCTATCCAGAGATAGATCGGGCAGAGTAAGGAGCTTAAGGATTAAAGCAGACAATACCATAAAAATGGCCGCAAAAGAGTTTCGCAATATATTAGGCACAAAAGTCTTAAATAGCACAAATTTCAGTATGTCAATTGAAGATAATCAAGCCCATTTTAAAGGATATGGTTGGGGTCATGGTGTGGGAATGTGCCAGTGGGGAGCCTTTTCCATGGCAAAAAAAGGCTATAATTGTTATCAGATACTCAGGCACTATTACCCGGGCGCAGAAGTTGTTAAGTTGACGGAATGAAGCTGTCGGATTTTGATTATACATTGCCGAAAGAGCTAATCGCACAATACCCCTCAAGGCAGAGGGATAAATCCAGGATGCTGGTTTTAGATAGAGAAAATGGCAAGATTGAGCATTGCCATTTTTATGATTTAGCGGATTATCTAAGTAAACCTGACGCAGTGGTATTTAATGATACCAAAGTATTTAAGGCAAGATTAATAGGTAAAAGAACCGGCTATACCGGCAAGATAGAATTATTGTTATTGAGAGAAGGAAAGAGCGGTGTCTTTGAGTGTTTGGCAAAGCCAGCAAGAAAGCTTGCAATTGGAACAGAACTTGAATTTGGCAATGGTAGACTTACAGCTTCGGTAGTGGATAGGAAAGACGAGATGCATTTTGTTAAATTTAGCAATAATAATTTATATTCGGTTTTTAATAAAATAGGTCTCCTGCCACTGCCTCCATACATAAAAAGGAAACCTCGACCGGAAGATGAAATAAGATATCAGACCATTTATGCTAAAAGATTAGGGGCAGTTGCAGCACCAACAGCTGGCTTGCATTTTACAACATCAATTATGGATAAGATTAGACAGAAAGGCATAAAGGTTGCCTATGTGACCTTGCATGTGGGGTACGGTACTTTTAAGCCGGTAAATGTTAGCGATATAAAGAAATATAAAATGGATTCGGAATATTTTAAAATTCCAGAGCAATCTGCAGATATAATAAATAAAACCAGAAAGGACAATGGCAGGGTCCTTGCAGTTGGCACCACAGTCTGCCGCACTCTTGAATCCGCTGCCAACTTACAACTTGCGACTTACAACTTACAACTTGCCAATGGGGCCACCGATCTATTCATCTACCCTGATTATCGCTTCAAAGTGATAGATATGCTTCTGACAAATTTTCATTTACCGCGAACGACATTGCTTATGTTAGCATGCGCTTTTGGCGGACACGACAATGTAATGAAGGCATATCAAGAAGCGATAAACCGAAGATATAGGTTTTACAGTTATGGAGATTGCATGCTGATAGTTTAAAAAGTTCAAAAAGTTCAAAAAGTTCAAAAAGTTCCGAACTTTTAGAACTTTTAGAACCTTTAGAACCTTTAGAACTTTTAGAACCTTTAGAACTGACGATGTTTACTCTAATAAAGAAAGATAAAGATACACGCGCACGGGTTGGCAGGATAAAAACTGCGCATGGCGAAGTTGACACACCCAATTTTGGCCCTGTTGGTACTGGAGGAGCGATAAAAACACTTGCAACATCTGAAGTAAAAGATGCTGGCGTGCAATTTATCCTTTCCAATGCCTATCATCTTTGCTTAAGGCCGGGGAAAGAGGTAATGAAAAAGGCAGGCGGTTTGCATAAATTCATGAACTGGCCGGACCCGATTATAACCGACAGCGGTGGGTATCAGGTATTTTCTCTTGCTCCGTTAAGAAAGATAAAGGCAAACGGGGTTGAGTTTCAATCCCATATAGACGGCTCCATGCATTTTTTTACTCCGGAATCTATTATAGAATTTCAGCAGATCTTGGGAAGTGACATTATTATGGTTTTAGATGAGTGTGTTCACTATCCAGCCTCGAGAGATTACGTCGAGCAATCTCTCAAACTCACTACTGATTGGGCTCGCAGGAGCAAGAATTTTAACGATCAGCGAAGAGCGAAAAATGAACAGCAAATCTTTGGCATAGTTCAAGGCGGCACATATTCTGACCTGAGAAGGAAAGCAGTCGAGCAATTGATAGATATAGGTTTTGATGGCTATGCAATCGGGGGATTGAGCGTAGGAGAGCCCAGGGATTTAATGTACGAGATACTCGATGTTACTATCCCACTTCTTCCTGAAGATAAAGTCCGCTATCTTATGGGGGTGGGAATGCCTGAAGATATATTCGGGGCAGTTGAGAATGGCATAGATATATTCGATTGCGTTGTTCCTACAAGAAACGGTAGAAACGGCACGGCTTTTACCGGTGAAGGCAGGTTAGTAATAAGAAATGCTGATTATTCGAAAGATTTTAAACCTGTAGATCCAGAATGCAATTGTTTCTGCTGCAAGAATTATACCCGAGCCTACATAAGGCATCTTTTTAGTATAGACGAGATATTGCCTCTCAGGCTATTATCGTTGCATAATATCCACTTCTATGCTAAACTAATGGAAAATATACGGAAAGCAATTTCTAAAGGAAAGTTTTTGGAATTTAAGAAAGAGTTTCTCAAACGCTATAACGCAATAACGCTATAACCCAATAACGGAAGGAGTTTTTTATGCTAACAAATGCCTATGCAATGGGTCAGCCATCGCAGACGCAGGGACAACAGGCGCCAAGTCCTCTGGTTAGTTTTATGCCTATTATACTAATCTTTGCCATATTTTATTTTTTGCTTATAAGGCCGCAGCAAAAGAAGCAGAAAGACCATCAAAAGATGCTCGGCGAACTTAAAAAGAATGAAGAAATAATTACCACAGGAGGAATACACGGCACTATTGTGAATGTAAAAGAGAATACTTTCACAGTTAGAGTAAACGAAAATGTAAAGCTGGAAATATCGAAATCTGCGGTAGCAGGATTGAAGAAGAAACCAGAAACCAGTAGCCAGTAACCAGATTTTTCTTTCTGGTTGGGGACGTCCTGCAGGGTGCCCCCCCTGCAGGACGTCCCAATTACCTCTGGGAGAGTAAATAGATGCAGAAGAACCTTAAATGGAAGGTTTTGCTTATATTAGTTGTTATTATTTTATCCCTGTGGAGTTTATTTCCCCCGTTTACCATAAAAGATAAAGCAGGTAAAGTAATTCGGGAAGGAAGGATAAATTTAGGGCTTGACCTCCAGGGTGGAATGTACCTTGTGCTTAAGGTTGATACAGCAAAGTTATCTGAGAAAGAGGCAAAGGATGCGCCGGATGTAGCATTAGAGATAATAAGGAATCGTATAGACCAATTTGGGGTTAAAGAGGTTGCTATACAAAGACAGGGCAAGGATGAAATAGTAGTACAGCTACCAGGAGTAACGGATAGAGATAGGGCTATTGAGCTGGTAGGCCAAACTGCACTTTTAGAGTTTAAACTGGTTTCAGCAGACCCTGAGAAATTAAAGAGCGCCCTGGAAAACAATGTTCCCGAAGGCTATGAATTGAAAGAAGACGAAAAAGGCCAGCCAATCCTTCTTGAAGAAAAAGCCGAAGTTGCCGGAGCTGATTTAAAAGACGCTACAGTTAAGTTTCAACAGTCCCAATTTAATCAACCTGTAGTAGGTCTATCTTTCAATAGAGAAGGCGCGAGAAAATTTGCCCGCGTTACCAGAGACAATGTTGGACGCCGACTCGCTATAGTGCTTGATGGCGTTGTAAAATCTGCCCCTAATATAAAGGAAGAGATACCTTCCGGAGAAGCGATAATTGAAGGGAGGTTTAGTCCGGATGAGGCAAACGATTTAGCAATTGTATTGCGCGCCGGTGCTCTTCCTGCGCCAGTATATATAGAGGAAGAAAGGACAGTAGGTCCGTTATTAGGACGGGACTCGGTAAATGCAGGCCTGTGCGCTATTTTGACAGGTTTTATTTTAGTCATAGTCTTCATGCTCATATATTATATGCTTTCAGGGATAATAGCAAACATCGCCCTTTTATTAAATATCATAATCATAGGCGGGGTAATGGGCTATTTTCACTTTACTTTAACTTTGCCGGGCATTGCAGGTTTGATACTTACTATTGGCATGGCAGTAGATGCCAATGTTTTAATATATGAGAGAATTCGAGAAGAGCTTAAGACAGGAAAGACTGTCCGGAGCGCCATTTCAATCGGATATTCTAAGGCCTTCAGCGCAATTTTAGATTCAAATGTAACTACAATCATAGCAGCTATTATGCTGCTTCAATTCGGGACAGGTCCTATTCGCGGATTTGCTATGACACTTACCATAGGTATTCTGGCCAGTTTATTTACTGCCCTTGTTGTTACCAGAACTATATTTAATGTACTTAGTCGCTCTCCTAAATTTGGCAGGCTCCGCATGCTCAGTTTAATAAGCGGCACTCGTATAAATTTTGTCGCAAAAAGAAGGATTTGTTATATTTTATCGGCTGTGGTTATTGCTGTAGGAATTTTTGTTTTTACGATGAGAGGCGAGAAAAACTTTGGCGTGGATTTTACCGGTGGCACCCTGCAGCAATTCAGGTTTCAAAAACCGGTTGATATTGCTATGGTTCGTGATAGTTTGGCAAGGGTAGACCTTGCCAGCGCCTCTATACAGCAATTTGCAGATAATCGCGATGTGCTCATAAGGACATACACCGATACATATGATAAGATAAAAAAGACCTTCAAGCAAGATTTTAAAGACAACCAGGCTGAAATGATGAGGGTGGAGAAGGTTGGACCATCAGTAGGCAGGCTTTTAAGAAAGAATGCAATTAAGGCATTGCTTTTAGGTCTGACCGGCATTCTGATTTACATTGGCATAAGATTTAAGCACTGGGAATATGGATTGGCAGGAGTAGTAGCTTTATTTCATGACGTATTGGTTACGATAGGGGCAATGGCAATAACAGGCAAGGAGTTTGATTTAACTATAGTTGCGGCACTTTTGACCATTGCCGGTTATTCTATAAATGACACAGTGGTTATCTATGACAGGATAAGAGAAAATATGCGCTTGCTTCGCAAGATAAACTTTATAGAATTAATAAATATGAGCGTAAATCAGACCTTAGGCAGGACGGTCCTTACTACCCTTACTACACTATTTACTGCATTTGCATTATTTTTTCTTGGTGGTGAGGTATTACACAATTTTGCATTTTGTCTTATAGTAGGTTTTATCTCTGGTATATACTCAACCATATTTATCGCCAGCCCGCTTTTAATCGCCTGGCAGAAGAAGAAGAGAAGATGATAAAGAAATGGCTTATTAAGAAAACAGATTTAGAAAGACAGAAGATTCTATCCGATGAGCTTTCTGTATCCGGAATCACAGCTCAGATTTTGTTAAACAGAGGCATAGATACTCCCGGCAGCGCTTATGAATTTTTAAGACCCAGCCTGTTTAACTTAAAAGACCCCTTTTTAATGAATGGGATGCGCAAATCTGTATCCCGTATAAAAAAAGCCATAGAAAGAAAAGAACAGATATTAATTCATGGCGATTATGACGTAGATGGAATTTGCGCAACAGCGCTGCTTGAGCTTGTGCTAAAAAAAATGGGGGCAAGGGTTAACCATTATATACCCGATAGGATTATGGAAGGTTTCGGAATAAGTGAGAATGCTATTAAACTTGCTATAATAAGAAAGACAAAATTATTTATAAGCGTAGATTGTGGCATAACGGCGAAAGAGCAAACAAAACAGCTTAACAGCGCCGGAATAGATGTTATTATAACCGACCATCATCAGCCTTCAGGCGATTTACCAGATGCATTTAGCATATTAAACCCCTTACAAAAAGGCTGCAAGTACCCATATAAAGATTTAGCCGGAGTCGGAGTAGCTTTTAAATTGGCATCTGCTCTTTGCGGCGTTGATTCAGATTCTATTTATGAACATCTTGATTTAGTATGCTTGGGCACTATTTCGGATGTGGTGCCCCTTACAGATGAAAATAGAATATTGACAAAATTCGGCCTTGAGCAAGTAACCAATAGCAAAAAGAAAGGATTGCAGGCCCTTATATCAGTAGCAAGATTAAAAGGCAAGGAAATGAGCTCCCATTATGTCGGCTATATTCTCGGGCCGCGCATAAATGCAGCAGGAAGATTAAGTTCAGCAGAGACAGCTTTGCAACTGCTCCTTACAGGTAATTCTCAGGAAGCAGATTTATTGGCAGAGACTCTGGATATAGAAAACCGCAACAGGCAGAAATTAGAGCAGCAGACTTTAACTCAGGCGCTCGCTAAGTTAGAACAGACTATAGACTTTAAACAGGACAAAATTATCGTTTTGCAGAATGAAGACTGGCATTCGGGAGTTATAGGTATAGTTGCATCAAGGCTTGTTGATAGGTATCATCGGCCGGCATTGATTATGACAACCAAAGGTAAGATTGCAAAGGGTTCAGGCAGGTCGATAAAAAATTTTCATCTTGTCGAAGCACTTGATAAATGCAGCCACCTTTTAGAGAATTTTGGCGGGCATCGTTATGCAGCAGGCCTAACAATGCATAAGAGTCATTTGGAAGATTTTAGAAGGCTTATAAACGAAATTGCTCAAAGTTGTCTTAAAGCAGAAGACCTTATACCAACAGTAGAGATAGATATGGAGATTGGGTTTAAGTCATTATCAGATAGATTTTTTAAAGAGATGAGTCAACTTGCACCCTTTGGTTCAGCAAACCCTCGTCCTGTCTTTGCAACTAAAAAACTTAAAATTAAAAGACCACCACAGATAATAGGTAGAGATTCTATAAAGATGTGGGTTACTGATGGAGATAAAGTTTGTGAAGCAAAAGGTTTTAGAATGGCAGATAATGTCCCCGCTAATATTACAGACGAAGATATCAATCTGGCTTATACCTGCAGTTTAAATACATACAAGGGGGTAAAATCTATTCAGTTGCAGCTTAAGGACATACGGCTTAACGTAGGAGTCCCGACACCAAAGGTTGTCGGGGGGCTCCTACGGTAAAAGGAGAATAAAAATGCTTCAGGAGATTATAGAAAAGGCGTTTCTTGGAAATCGTATTGCCGATTATTTAATATGCGTTCTTATACTTTTAGCAGGTTTCGCCATTATTAAGATATTCCAGTGCTTTATATTAAGGCGCTTAAAAAAATGGGCAGAAAAGACTGCTACAACGTTGGATGATTTTCTGGTTGGGCTTATTCAAAAGATACTTCTTCCTTTGGCCTATTTTGGCGCTTTCTATTTGAGTGTGAATATCCTAAATTTAGATCCTCTGTTGAAAAAAATTATCGATATTACAGGAATGGCTATTCTGACCTTATTTGCAGCGCGTTTAGCCACAGTTCTTATAGGTTACGGATTTGATATTTACCGGACAAAGAGAGGCAAAGATGTAGGTTTAGAGCGAAGTTTAAAAGGGATTTTAAGAATAATAAAGCTAATTGTATGGGGATTGGCTATTATCTTTTTCTTAGACAACTTAGGATTTAAAATATCAGCTGTTGTTGCCGGTTTAGGTATCGGAGGCGTAGCAGTAGCCTTAGCAGCTCAGGCAATTTTAGGAGATCTATTTAGTTATTTTGCTATAATGTTTGACCGTCCGTTTGAAATCGGAGATTTTATCATAATAGGAGAGTATTTAGGAACCATTGAGCATATTGGAATTAAGACCACCCGTATACGCAGTCTTGGCGGAGAGCAATTAGTCTTTTCTAATAAAGACCTTACCAATTCTCGGTTGCGCAACTATAAAAGGATGGGAAAAAGAAGGGTTGTTTTTAAACTTGGCGTTACCTATCAGACTCCCCTCGAGAAGTTGAAGGTTATACCGGGAATAATCGAAAATGTTATAAAAAATGTTAAGGATACCACCTTTGACCGTGCCCATTTTGCCTCCTATGGCGATTTCAATCTGGTATTTGAAGTTGTCTACTATGTTATGAGCAGAGACTACAATAAATATATGGATATTCAGCAAGAGATTAATTTTGCCATGAAGAAAGAATTCGAGGCCCGAGACATTGAATTTGCTTATCCGACCCAGACATTATATTTAGCAAAGGAAGGCAAATGACCTGGGATAGAAAACAACTTAAAGATACTGTTGCTAAAGTGTTAGGCAAAGACACTATGCTGGTCATAGCTGCTAATAGAGAGCCGTATGTCCACGTAATAAAAGAAGGCAAAATAGAGTGTGACCGCCCGACAGGAGGAGTAGCGACTGCGCTTGACCCTGTTATGCAGGCTTGCGGCGGTTTATGGGTTGCTCATGGCCGGGGTTCAGGAGATAGAAAAGTGGTGGATAAAAATGACTGCATTAAAGTTCCGTCTGATAATCCGAGTTATACTTTAAAGAGGATATGGCTCGATAAAGAAGAAGAGAAAGGTTATTATTTTGGCTTCTCCAACAGTTCATTATGGCCCCTTTGCCATCTTACCTATACCAGGCCCAGCTTTAATGAAAACGACTGGAATTATTATAAATTGGTAAACCGGAGATTTGCCGATGTTATATTGGAAGAGATAAAAGGGCGGAGGGCAGTGGTGTGGATTCATGATTTTCATCTTACCCTTTTAGCGCAGATGATAAAGAAAAGGCGCCCTGATGTTTTATGTATACATTCATGGCATATCCCCTGGCCCAATTCGGAAGTCTTTAGAATATGCCCAAAACAGAGAGAGATTATAGAAGCTCTATTATGTAATGATTTATTAGGTTTTCATATAAGATATCATTGTGAGAATTTTTTCGATAATGTGGATAAAGTATTAGAGGCCAGGATTGATAGAGAAAAATACTCAGTAATATATAATGGCCATGAGACGTTTATAAGGGCATTCCCTATTAGTGCCGATTTCCGGGCCGTATGCGAAATATCAGATACAGAAGAAGTTGAAAAGGCCATGCAGAAGATTATAAATGAGTTTAGTTTAGAAAAGGTAGATTATGTGCTTTTTGGACTGGACAGGTTAGATTATACTAAAGGTATCCCGGAGAGATTATTGGCGCTGGATAGATTTTTGGAAAAATATCCAGAATATCGCAAAAGAATAGTTTTTATCCAGATCGGAGAACTCAGCCGTATCCAGATACAAGAATATAAGAATTTAAACGACAGGATTAATGCCCTTATGTCTGATATAAACTGGAAATATTCGGCTGAGGATTGGTCGCCGGTTATTCTATTGAGAAGGCATGTGCCTTTGAAGCAAATTCTTGCGTTTTTTAGACTTGCCCGAGCCTGCATTGTAAGCCCTTTACATGATGGCATGAATTTAGTTTCAAAAGAATTTATCTCATCGCGTATTGATGAAGACGGGGTATTGATACTCAGCAGGTTCACGGGTGCCGCCAGAGAGTTATCAGAAGCGATATTTGTAAACCCATACGATATAGATGACTTTGCAGATAAGATAAAGCAGGCTTTAGAGCTTCCCAAGGCAGAGCGAACCAGAAGAATGAAGACTTTACGCGGTGTTGTTAAGGAAAATAATATCTATAAGTGGGCAGGCAAGGTCATATCTGAGATCAAAAAGATTCAGAAATAGAGAGTGAAATACCTTTTTGGTAATAAGTTATAAGTTTGCAACCTGAAACCAGAGAATGAAGTATCTCTTCCGACACTCCAGAAAAATCTTTGCAGAAATAAATAGAACTCCCCACATATACCTTTTCCTGGATTATGACGGCACCCTTGCCCCAATTGTTAAAAAGCCCGAATTAGCGAATTTACCGAAAGAATCAAAATCTATCCTGCTTAAATTAATGAAAAATCCTAAATTCTCTATAGCGATAATAAGCGGTCGTTCAATTAAGCAATTAAAACAAAAGATAAAAATAAAAGGCATAGCTTTAGCTGGTAATCATGGGTTGGAGATAGAAAATGGAAAAAGTGGTGCCAGGCACAAGTTTTTTAAAAAAAACTCGCGGCTGGCACCACTTTTTTCCAAACTGAAAACAGCATGCAGAAAAATTCCTGGCGCCTTTATTGAAGACAAAGGGCTTACCTTAAGCGTGCATTACCGTATGGTAAAAGGAGCAAAAATAAAAAAACTAAAACATTCAGTTATTACTACACTTACTCCGTATATTGAAAGTAAAAAAGTAAAAATAACCAACGGTAAGAAAGTAATCGAAGTGCGCCCTCCAATTAAATGGGACAAGGGCAGCCTCGTCGATTATTTATTAAAAAGAAAAAAGAATAAGCGTAGGAGGATTTTACCTATTTATCTAGGCGATGACGAGACCGATGAAAGCGCTTTTAAGAGATTGAAAAAGAAAGGCATTACAATCTTTGTGGGAGGAAAAAATACAGTTTCAAACGCTGAATATTATGCGACGGATACAAAAGAGGTGTTTGGATTTCTAGAGAAATTAACGGACATAAACCCTAAACACTAAACCCTAAACTCTAAACAAACTCAAAATACAAAACTCAAAACATAATTGTTATGCAATCTGTTTTGAACATTTGGGTTTAGAGTTTTGGGTTTGTTTAGGATTTCGAGTTTAGGATTTAGGATTTTTTGTTGTGCTTATGCTTTTTTAACTCTGCCAGACTTTATACACTCTGTGCAGACACGCATAGTCTTTTTCGTCTTTCCAACAATTACTTTCACTTTTTTAAGATTGGGTAAAAATCTACGTTTATTTGAACGAACTATTTTTTGCCCCACCCCTCCGAGCCTTTTAGCCATTCCTCGGCGAGTCATAGACCTACCGGCAGATGGCCTTTTGCCGCATATTTGACAAACCCTTGACATTTTCCACTCCTGTTTTACAAGAATAGCACCGTTTGGGAAAGCAAAGGGGCAAGTGTCCCCGTAATCCCTACATTTGCTACTTTGCTTTCCCAAACGGTGCATTCTGTGATATAATAACATAGCATAATTTAATATGCAAGCCCCGTTAGAAATTTTTTTATATACTAAACAAAATATAGCATGTAGAATGCACTATAATATCACATAATTTCTAACGGGGCAAGTAGAAAAATGAACATCGAAAAAGTCCCATCCAGATACATAAAAGGGGTCGGACCCCGGCGACAAAATATCTTGCAGCGTCTGGATATATCAACTGTAGCTGACTGCCTATACCATACTCCCCGGCGATATGAAGACAGAAGCAACATAAAGCCTATTGCCCAATTAATACCGGATGAAGCTCAGACATTTATTGGAGAAGTGCTCGCCTCTGGTATATTCAGGACAAAGAAAGGTCAGGCTATATTTCAGCTTGCAATAGGAGATAAGACAGCTACTATATACGCCCTCTGGTTTAGTCAGCCATATATGAAGAAATACTTTGATAAAGGCGATAAGGTTATAATGTACGGCAAAATACAAAAACGCGGCAAATTACAAGTTATCCATCCGGAATATGAAATAATAAAATCCGCCAAAGGCGGATCCGCCTCTGACTCCGCCGGAGACGGAGGCGATGGGTCAGAAAAATTTAACAAAATACATACAGGAAGAATAGTCCCTATCTATCCTTTAGTTTCGGGTGTAAATCAGAGGAGATTGCGGAGTATAATTAAAAATTGCCTAGACCAGTATTCGTCTTATATTCAGGAACATCTCCCTGTCGATATACGCGCAAGACATCGTTTATTAGACCTGAAATCAGCACTCCTGAATATACATTTTCCGTTTAATGAAAGAGGAAAAAATGAAGCCCGTCGCAGGTTAGTCTTTGATGAATTTATTTTCCTGCAGATGGCCCTGGCATTAAGACGCTATAGAATTAAGAGCGCTAAAAATGCACTAACCCATACAGTTACAGATGAGTTTAAGAAAGAATTCTTCAAAGCTCTAACCTTTACTCTTACAAAGGCACAAACTAAAGCGATTGACCAGATAGAGAAAGATATGCTTTCCCAAAGACCAATGTACAGACTTCTCCAGGGAGAAGTAGGTTCAGGTAAGACTGCCGTTTCAACATATGCGTTAGCATTAACTGCAAAAAATAATCATCAAGGTGTTATAATGGTTCCGACCGAAATTTTAGCTCGGCAGCATTACCTGACTTTAAGCAAAATACTTACTCCCCTTGGCGTTGAAGTTGTATTGCTAATAAGCGAAATGCCGAAAGAGAAAAAGGCTGATACAGTTGGACTTATCCAATCCGGAGAAGCGCAAGTTATCATCGGTACCCATACCTTGATACAGGAAGCTATCAAATTTAAAGATTTAGGTCTGGTAATTATTGATGAACAACATAAGTTTGGAGTACAGCAGAGAGCTACATTTAAAAAGAGAGGTCTTAACCCCCATATATTGGTTATGAGCGCAACACCTATACCCAGGACTTTGGCAATGAGTCTATACGGCGATATGGACATATCTGTAATTGACGAGTTACCCTTTGGCCCTCGCCGCGTCGAGACTTTTTTAATTTCTCCTGCTCAGAAAGAAAAGGCATATGATTTTTTTAAGGAAGAAGTCAAAAAAGACAGGCAAGGTTATATTGTCTGCCCTGTTATTGAAAAATCGGACAAGTTGCAGATTGAAGGAGCGAAAAGATTATATCAGAAGCTGCAGCGGAAATTTAGTAACTTTAAATTGGGCCTGATGCACGGAAGGCTTAAGGCTGATGAAAAAACAAAAACAATGACAGATTTTAAAAAAGGCAAGATAGATATATTGGTATGCACAACAGTCATAGAGGTAGGCATAGATGTTCCAAATGCTTCAGTAATGATGATAGAAAATGCAGAACGTTTTGGACTAAGTCAACTTCATCAGATGAGGGGGAGAATAGGTAGAGGGAATTTTCAGTCATATTGTATATTGATGTCAGAACCTAAAACCGAAAGCTCTACCTCTAGATTAGAAGCGATGGTGAAGACCGATAACGGTTTTCAAATCGCAGAAGAGGATATGGCTATCCGCGGAACAGGCGAAGTATTTGGCAGGAGACAGCATGGTATTCCAGAGCTTGAACTTGCCAATTTAACTCAGGATATAGAAATTCTCGAACAAGCTCGAAAAGAAGCCTTCAGGCTTATTAAAGAAGATCCTCCTTTGAAAAATTGCCGCCATAGAATGCTGAGAGAAAAATTGGTCCATAAGTTTAAAGATACCTTCGCCTTAGGCTTAACTGGATAAATTTCAAAAAACACTTGACAAGAATTCTTTTTTTGGTATAATTATCACTCACATTACATAATATAACATATATATAAAAGCGTCCTTAGTTAGGGACAGAAGTGATTTAAAGCAAAAGGCAAGGCTTTTTATCGCCCATGTAGCTCAGTTGGTAGAGCACGTCCTTGGTAAGGACGAGGTCACCAGTTCAATCCTGGTCATGGGCTCCAATCCCCGTAAAACTTGTCTCCATGAAAACGGTTCCCGTGAAAACGGGGATTGGAAGCAAAGTAAGGGAGTGTTTTGTCTTTTTTAAGATTTATTATAACTACATATATATAAAGAAAGCACCGTTTGGGAAAGCAAAGGGGCAAAACTCACGCTACAGAGGAGGAGAAAATGGCAAAGGAAAAATATGTAAGGAGTAAACCACACGTAAACATCGGTACCATAGGCCACGTAGACCATGGCAAGACCTGTCTTACGTCGGCTATAACTATGGTCTTAAATAAAAAAGGTATGGCTGATGTCAGGACTTTTGACTCAATAGACAATGCCCCAGAGGAAAAAGAAAGAGGAATAACAATAGCCATTGCCCACGTTGAATATGAAACCGAAAACCGCCATTATGCCCACATAGACTGCCCTGGGCATGCCGATTACATTAAGAACATGATTACCGGAGCAGCTCAAGCTGACGGCGCCATTTTGGTGGTATCAGCAGCTGATGGACCTATGCCTCAGACCAGAGAGCATATCCTCTTAGCCCGCCAGGTAAACGTCCCATATATAGTTGTATTCTTAAACAAGGTAGATATGGTTGATGACCCTGAGCTCCTAGATTTAGTAGAGCTTGAGGTCCGGGAACTTCTTTCAAAATATGAATTTCCGGGAGACAAAATCCCCATTATAAGAGGAAGTGCTTTAAAAGCCATGGAAGCAGAGGGAGACCCTGGTAATGAAGCCACCAAGCCAATCATGGAGCTTTTAAAGGCAGTGGATGAATACATCCCTACTCCAAAAAGAGACATTGATAAGCCCTTCCTTTTGGCTATAGAAGATGTCTTCTCCATAACCGGAAGAGGCACAGTAGCAACAGGTAGAATAGAAAGAGGAAAAGTCAAGATAAACGAAGATATAGAGATAGTAGGTATGCGTCCTGCCCCCAAAAAGAGTGTAGTCACAGGGGTTGAGATGTTTAGGAAGCTCTTGGATGAAGGTCAAGCCGGAGACAACGTAGGAATACTTCTTCGTGGCGTAGAAAAGAAAGACCTAGAAAGAGGTATGGTCTTAGCCAAGCCAGGTTCCATAACCCCGCATACTAAATTTAAAGCAAAGGTTTATGTGTTAAGCAAAGAAGAAGGCGGAAGGCATACCCCCTTCTTCAACGGCTATCGTCCCCAATTCTATTTTAGAACCACCGATGTTACCGGGACAATAAAACTTCCGGAAGGCACTGAGATGGTAATGCCGGGTGACAACGTAACCTTAGAAGGATCTCTTATAACGCCTATCGCCATGGAAAAAGAATTAAGGTTTGCTATAAGAGAAGGCGGCAGGACGGTAGGTGCAGGAGTTGTTACGGAGATAATGGAATAATGCAGGAGCAAATTCTACTTACATGTCCCGAATGCAAAAATAGATGGTATTCTACCGTAAAGAATAAGAAGAATGTAACTAATAGATTAGAATTAAAAAAATATTGTAAGTTCTGCAGAAAAAGAACTGTTCATAAAGAAGCAAAGTAGTAGCAAAAAGTAGTAGTTGCCTGCCTGCCGGCAGGCATATAGAAACCTGCCGCTTTGATAGCGACAGGTTTTTAATCAAAGGCCTGTAGCTCTAATTGGCTAGAGCAGCGGACTCCAAATCCGCTCGTTGGGGGTTCGAATCCCTCCAGGCCTGCCATTGATAGATATGAAGATGGTCCTGATGAGGGATGAGAACCCAAGAAGGGGTTATAGGGGAAAAGATTGTTTTCCCCTATCGGCGTAGATTTCTACTATGCGGAAGGAAAAGGAATATTAAGGAAAAACTATCAGAGTTTTTCCTTAAGGAGTGAGTGCCTGAGGCTTGCCGAAGGCAAACGCAAGGCACGACACGACGGGGACGAATCCCTCCAGGCCTGCCATTTGAATTCCGCTTTACGGAATTCATAGTTGTAAGTCATAAGTAGTAAGTAGTAAGAAGTACTTAAAACTTACATCTTACGACTTATGACTAAATTTTACGAAGTAAAATTTATATGTTCGTAAAAGCAATAAATTTTTTAAAAGAGGTTAAAGTAGAGTTAAAAAAGGTTAGCTGGCCGGACAAAAATGAACTGTTAGGTTCTACCGTAGTGGTTATATTAAGTGTAATGATATTAGCGTTGTTTATAGGCATTTGTGATTTTATATTTTCGAAAGCCATGCAAATTATGATAAGATAGGCCCTTTAAATGGAAAAAAAATGGTACGTTATACATACCCTGACCGGTGAAGAGGAAAAAGTCAAAAAAAGGTTGTTAAATCAGAGTAAACTTAAGAATCTCCAGGATAAAGTATCGCAGATTTTGATACCTACCGAGGTAATTTCTGAGGTAAAAGGCGGCAAAAAGAAAATATCGGAGCGAAAATTTTTCCCGGGTTATATATTAGCGGAAATAGAATTGACCGATGACATCTGGTACTTAGTTAAAAATATTATCGGTGTTACAGATTTCGTGAGTTCTGGAACAAAGCCGACACCGTTGCTGGATGAAGAGATTGCCAATATCATTAAGCAAACTGAGGAAAAAAAGGAGAGGCCTACTCCTAAGATAACGTTCGAAAAAGGCGAGGGGGTAAAAATAATAGATGGCCCATTCATAAATTTTAACGGGGCTATCGATGAAGTCAGTCCTGAAAAAGGAAAAGTTAAGGTCGCGGTAATGATATTTGGACGTCCGACACCTGTTGAACTTGAATGCTGGCAGATTGAGAAATTATGAAAAAGAAAAAGAGAAAAAAACCCATTAAAGCTCAAATAAAGTTATATTGTCCTGCAGGAACGGCTAATCCCGCTCCACCGGTTGGGCCGGCCTTAGGTCAACATGGAATAAATATAATGGAATTTTGCAAAACTTTCAATGAACAGACAAAGAACAAGGAAGGTCTGATACTGCCCGTTGTCATAGATGTTTATGAAGATAGGACTTTTTCATTTGTGGTAAAAAGCCCACCGTCTTCAATTTTGTTAAAAAGGGCAGCTAATATTGCAAAGGCTTCGGGCGTGCCAAATAAAGAAAAGATAGCCATGATAACAAAGGAACAGGTTAGAGATATTGCGAAAGAAAAATTGACGGATTTAAACACCAATAATATTGAAGAAGCGATTAAAATTATTGAAGGTACAGCCCGCAGCATGGGAATAGACATAAAAAATTAGAATAGCACCGTTTGGGAAAGCAAAGTAGCACGGTGCATATACCAAAATGACCACAACGATAAGTAAGAGAATGAAAGCGGCCAAAAGTTTAGTAGATCCATCAAAGTTACATAACTTGCAGGAAGCTGTGGACATATTAAAAAAAGTACCACAACCGAAGTTTGACCAGAGCGTTGAGATTTCAATCAAATTAAGCCTGGATTTAAAAGAAAAACCACAACCTGTAAGAGGTACTGTAATTTTGCCGCATGGTGCAGGAAAAACTGTAAAGGTAGCTGTTTTCTGCAAAGAGAAGGATGCTCAGGCTGCAAAGGATGCAGGAGCCGATTATGTCGGAGACGCTGATCTTATTCAAAAGGTAAACACAGGGTTTTTGGATTTTAATATAGCTGTAGCCACTCCGGAGATGATGAAGGATTTAGCGAGGCTAGGTAAAATTTTGGGACCCCGCGGTCTTATGCCAACTTCAAAAGCAGGAACAGTAACAAATGATGTAGCAAATGCAGTAAAAGAGGCCAAAAAAGGCAAGATTGAGTTTAAAATGGACAAAACTGCCTGTATAAATATGGCAGTCTCTAAAATATCTTTTAACGAAAAAGCTATTTGTGAAAATATACGTTCACTTATTCAAGCGGTTAAGCAGAACGGGCCCTCTTCTGTGAAAGGTCAATTTATAAAAAGTATCAATTTATCCACAACGATGGGTCCCGGAGTGAAATTAGATGCATCGGAGTATAAATAAATGGAAGAACACCTAAAGCCCGGAAGGCTATTAAAACAACATATGATAGATCAGATTGCTGCCCGTTTACAAGGCGCTACCAACCTATTTGTGACTGAGTGCGGTAATCTTTCTAATAAACAAATGGAGGAATTGAGAGGCAAACTAAAGAAAGCATCTAGTAATTATATGGTGGTTAAAAATTCTATGTGCATAATGGCATTAGAAAAGATTAACTTAGATATGATCAGGGATCTTATTAAAGGCGCATGTGGAATTAGTTATAATTCAAAAGATCCTGTAATGGCATCTAAAATCTTGGTAAATTTCACTAAAGAAAATAAACAATTTAAACTCAAAGGAGCCTGCATAGAAGGAAAAGTGGTTCCTGTAAACACAATAAAAGAGATAGCCGCTATACCATCTAGAGAAATATTATTGGCCAGACTCGCTTCTTCGCTCAATAGCCCGATAATGGGTATGGTAGGAGTATTATCTGGAATTATAAGAAAGTTTGTTTATGCGATAAATGCAATAAAAGATAAAAAAGAACAAAGGGGAGGAAAATAAAATGGCTGAAGAGGCAAAAAAACAAGAGGCTAAGGCAGTCGAAGAAAAAAAGAAACAACCAGCAGAAGAAAAAAGTGAGAAATCTGCAAAAACTGCAAGCGAAACAAAAGAAACAGAGATGACTAAAGAACAAGAGAAATTAGTTAAGAGTATTGAAGGTATGTCTGTTCTAGAGTTATCAAAACTTGTAAAAGTCTTAGAGGAGAAATTTGGTGTTCAAGCAGCAGCTCCTGCTGTATTTGCTGCTGGTGCAGTTGCTCCTGGAGCAGCGGCAGAAGAGGAAGAAGAAAAGGTCGCTTTTAATGTTGAACTGTCTGAGATAGGCGCGAACAAAATTCAGGTCATAAAAGAAATTCGTACAGTGACTACCCTCGGCCTTAAAGAGGCAAAAGATCTTGTCGATTCTGCTCCTAAAATAGTTAAGGAAAATGCGACGAAAGAGGAAGCAGAAGACATAAAGAAGAAATTAGAGGCAGTCGGCGCGAAGGTAACTTTGAAATAAAGAAAGCACCGTTTGGGATTCCAAACGGTGCATTCCTAAAGCGAGAGAAACATGTCTATAAAAAGGAAAGATTTTTCCAAGCTCAAACAAGTATACAGAATACCACATCTATTAGGTGTTCAAATTAACTCATATAGAGAATTTTTACAGCAGGATGTTGCAAAAATGAAACGCAAACACCAGGGCCTGCAGCAGGCATTTGAAGAAATATTTCCTATTGAGAGTTATGACGGAGAATACAGACTGGAATTTGTTAATTACACCTTAAGCAAACCTAAATATAATATCGATGAATGCAAAAGTAGAGGGATGACCTATGCCGCTATCTTGAAGATAAAGGTGCGCTTAAGGGGAAAAAGAGAGATAAAAGAGCAAGAGGTCTATATAGGAGAATTACCACTTATGACCCCTGTCGGAACTTTCCTCATAAATGGCGAAGAGCGAGTAGTTGTAAGTCAGTTGCATCGTTCTCCGGGTGTATCTTTTGAGTACGAATTACACCCAAGCGGCAAAAAGTTATATTCTACCCGAATAATCCCTTATCGGGGTGCGTGGATTGAATTTGGATTCGATGCATATGGCGTTCTCCATGTTGTTATAGATAGGCGCAGAAAAATTTTAGCCACCACATTGCTAAGAGCGATGGGATTATCTAAAGACGAAGATATTTTAAGAGAATTTGGGGGTATAAAAGAAATAAGATCGCCTAAAAAAGAAGATATTAAAAAGCTGATAGGACTCTATACTGCCGCAGATATAGTAGAAGAAGGGACAGATATAATAATTTTGCCAAAGCGTGAGAAAATTACCACAGAGTCTGTTCATAGACTCGAACATCATAAAATAAAATCGATTAAGGTTATAGAAAGACCGGTTAAAGAGATTATGGACACTTTACACAGGGATCATACCAAATCTAAGGAAGATGCGCTTTTGGATATATACAGGAAACTGCGTCCCGGCGATCCAGCTACCATTGAAAGCGCGACAGCATTGATTAACAGGTTGTTCTTTGACGCAAGAAGATATGATTTAGGTCGGGTTGGTCGTTATATTTTAAATAGAAAGCTAAATATGAAAGTTCCTTTGTCAAAACGAATAATTGACCTTCAGACCATATTAATAACTATGAGGGAACTTATAAGGCGCAAGCAGGTAGAAGCCCCCCCTGATGATATAGACCATTTAGGCAATAGAAGGGTGCGTACTGTTGGAGAACTTTTGCAGAATCAATTTAGGATAGCATTAGCCAGAATGGAACGTGCGGCAAGAGAAAGACTCTCTATTTATGAATTAGAAACTGTACTGCCATATAATCTGATTAACTCCAAGATAGTCTCTGCAATGGTTAGGGATTTTTTTGGCAGGAGCCAGCTCTCACAGTTTATGGATCAAACTAATCCATTAGCAGAAATGACCCACAAAAGAAGAGTTTCTGCATTGGGCCCGGGAGGGCTTTCAAGAGAAAGAGCAGGTTTTCAAGTTAGAGATGTGCATTATTCTCATTATGGTAGAATTTGCCCGATAGAAACCCCTGAAGGCCCTAACATAGGCCTTATTGCTTCATTAAGCACATACGCTCGCATCAATGAATTTGGTTTTATAGAGACCCCTTATCGCAAAGTAGAAAACTCAAGAGTAACAGATAAAATTGAGTATTTATCTGCTGATGTTGAGGATAAGTATTATATAGCTCAGGCAAATTCGAAGGTTGACAAATCCGGCTGGTTCCTTGATAAAATAGTGTTTTGCAGATACAAGAACAACTTTTTAATGGCTCCTGGTAAAGATGTTCAATACATGGATGTTTCGCCAGCTCAGTTAGTAAGCATTGCAGCCAGCCTTATACCATTCTTAGAACACGACGATGCAAACAGAGCATTAATGGGATCTAATATGCAAAGGCAGGCGGTTCCCTTACTCTATCCCGAAGCGCCATTAGTGGGCACAGGCATAGAAGGAAAGTGTGCATATGATTCAGGCGCTGTAATAACTACCAAGGCAGATGGTAAAGTTAAACATGTCCAGTCTGATATGATAAAAATCGGCCAGATTGAATATAAGTTAAAGAAATTTAGAAGATCAAATGCATCTACCTGTGTCAATCAAAGGCCTATTGTAAAAATTGGCCAAAAGGTTAAAAAGGGAGATGTAATCGCAGATGGTTTTTCGACTAAAGATGGCGAATTAGGATTAGGGCGTAACATATTAGTAGCTTTTATGCCCTGGCGCGGCTATAACTTCGAAGATGCTATATTAATAAGTGAAAAAGTTGTAAAAGAGGATGTTTATACTTCTGTGCATATAGAAGAATTTGACATTGAGGCCAGGGATACCAGATTAGGGCCTGAAGAAATAACCAGAGATATACCCAATGTTGCTGAAGAGGCACTAGGCAATCTTGGTGAGGATGGTATCGTCAGAATAGGAGCAGAAGTAACAGCTGGAGATATATTAGTGGGTAAAGTATCGCCAAAGAGCGAAACCGAGCTTTCTCCTGAAGAGAAGTTATTGCGGGCAATATTTGGCGAGAAGGCCGGCGATGTCCGGGACGCATCTTTAGTGGTTCCACCGGGAGTAGAGGGGATTGTAGTTGATGTTAAAATCTTCTCCAGAAAGACTCGAAAACCGAAAAGCAAAGAAGAACTAAAGAAAGAATTAGACCAGATTGATGAGATAAAGAAATTTTATACATCCCAAATAGAAAATTTACGAAAGGAAAAACTACAAAAATTAGCAAAACTACTTGTAGGCCGAAAAATAACCGCAAGTTTACTCGATGAGCAGACAGCCGAGGTATTAGTTCCGGCAGGCAAAGTGGTAAGGTCACGTGATATAAAAAAGCTGACAAAATGCGATATATCCACTTTGCGTTTAGCCGATGAAAATCGACAACTAGAAGAAGAGATTGAAAGAGCGATGGGAGTTTTCGATGAGCAGATTGAGGAACTAACCTATGAACAAGATAGAGAAATCGATAAGATAAAAAGAGGAGACGAACTTCCACCAGGTATACTTAAGAAAGTCATAGTAAATGTTGCCAGCAAAAGGAGGATTTCAGTCGGAGATAAGATTGCAGGCCGCCATGGCAACAAAGGTGTGGTTGCCAAGATACTTCCTGAAGAAGATATGCCTTATATGCCGGATGGCACCCCTGTCGATTTAGTCTTAAATCCCTTAGGAGTTCCTTCTCGTATGAATGTAGGACAGATATTAGAAACCCATTTAGGTTGGGCTGCAAAGGTATTGGGATTTAAGGTGATAAGCCCTGTATTTGATGGAGCTTCTGAAGAAGAGATCAAAGAATCTATGCATAAGGCGGGTTTACCAAAGGATGGCAAAATAACCTTGCACGATGGTTTTACAGGCGAGCAATTCGAGCAGAAGGTGACAGTCGGATATATCTATATGATGAAACTTATACATTTAGTCGATGATAAGATACACGCTCGTTCAATCGGTCCATATTCTTTAGTGACCCAGCAACCATTAGGGGGGAAGGCTCAATTTGGCGGACAGAGATTGGGCGAAATGGAGGTATGGGCATTAGAAGCATATGGCGCTTCGCATACTCTACAGGAATTGCTTACAGTGAAAAGTGATGATGTCACCGGCAGAACCAAAGTTTATGAGTCAATAGTAAAGGGTGAACATGCCTTACAGCCGGGGACTCCTGAATCTTTTAATGTCTTATTAAAGGAACTGCAAAGTCTAGGATTAGACATAAGGGCTGAAAGATCGGAGAAAAGTTTATGATAAACCTACGCAATGCTAACTATGTTAGCACCGCGTAGGTTGGAATAGGTTACCCCATGATAGAACATAAAGACCATTTTGATAGAATTTCAATAAACATAGCTTCACCGGAAACAATAAAGCACTGGTCCCATGGTGAAGTTAAAAAACCTGAAACGATAAATTACAGGACCTTAAAGCCTGAAAAGGATGGCCTGTTTTGCGAAAGGATATTCGGGCCTACCCGTGATTGGGAATGTAGCTGCGGTAAATACAAAAGAATAAAGCATAAGGGCATTGTATGTGACCGTTGCGGAGTAGAAGTTACACTTTCGAGAGTCAGACGAGAACGTATGGGTCATATTGAATTGGCAACGCCGGTATCCCATATATGGTTTTTTAAAGTAAGCCCTTCTAGAATAGGGACTGTATTAGGCTTAACTTTAAGGCAATTGGAAAAGGTCCTGTATTATGAAGAATATATAATATTAGATCCAGGAGAAACGCCCCTTAAAAAGAAAGACCTTCTTACAGAAGATAAGTATAGACAGTACAAAGAGAAATATGGCGTGGGTTTCAGAGCCCGGATGGGTGCAGAAGCCATTAGGAAATTGCTTACTGAAGTTGATTTTTCAAAAATGACAGCCAAATTGAGAGAAGACCTAAAAGAAACCAAAAGCGCTCAGTCCAAAAAGCGACTGGCTAAAACTCTTAAATTAATCGAAGCTTTTAAGACCAGTGGCAATAAGCCTGAATGGATGATTATGGATATTATCCCGGTAATTCCACCGGATTTAAGGCCGCTTGTGCCGCTTGAAGGAGGTAGATTTGCCACAAGTGATTTAAACGACCTTTACAGGAGAGTAATAAATAGGAATAACAGACTTAAAAAATTAATAGAATTAAAAGCGCCGGAGGTCATTATTAGAAATGAGAAAAGGATGCTTCAGGAAGCAGTGGATGCGCTATTTGATAATGGAAGACACGGCAGGGCAGTGCTTGGTCCAGGAAACCGCCCCCTTAAATCATTGAGTGATATGCTAAAAGGTAAGCAAGGCCGGTTCAGACAGAACCTTTTAGGCAAAAGAGTAGATTATTCCGGCAGATCTGTAATAGTAGTTGGGCCGAAACTTAAATTATATCAATGTGGCCTGCCAAAAAAGATGGCATTGGAACTTTTCGAGCCCTTCATTATAAAAAAGCTTAGAGAAAAAGGTTTTGTGCATACTATAAAAAGCGCAAAACGTATGGTTGAGAAGGCAGAGTTAGAAGTCTGGGATATATTAGATGAGGTTGTCAAAGACCATCCCGTTCTTTTAAATCGCGCTCCCACTTTGCATCGTCTGGGGATTCAGGCTTTTCAGCCTTTATTAATAGAAGGCAAGTCCATAAAGATACATCCTTTAGTTTGCACTGCCTTTAACGCAGATTTTGACGGAGACCAGATGGCTGTTCATGTCCCGCTTTCAACCGAAGCCCAGATAGAATCTAAGATACTTATGCTCTCGTCCAACAATATATTTTCGCCGGCTAACGGTAATCCTATAACAACGCCGACTCAAGATATTGTTTTAGGACTCTATTTTATCACAAAGCGAGAAGAGAAACCAAAGGAGCAGATAAGGACTTTTTCTTCAAAAGACGAAGTAACAGTAGCTTTTAGCGACAAAGTGATATCGATACATGAAAGTATAAAATTAAAAATTAAAGATGAATTAATAAAAACGACAACCGGCAGAGTCTTGTTTAACGAGATACTACCGAGAGATTTTCGTTTTGTAAATGAATGCCTGGATAAGTCAAAAATCCAAGAAATTATAACCGAGTGTTATAGCAAATTTGGACATTCGAGAACTACGCAGCTTTTAGACGATTTAAAAGAGATGGGTTTTGAATGGGCAACATTAGCAGGTCTTTCCATATCAATGGACGATCTGGTCCTGAGCAAGGAAAAGGAGAAGATTATAAAAACCGCATACGATGAAGTAAAAGATGTAGAATTTCAATATAAAAGAGGTTTTATTACTGATAGAGAAAGATATAATAAAATTATAGATATCTGGACTCACGCAACCGATACAGTTTCAGAAAAGGTACTAAAAGGTTTGGGGGAATTTAATCCTATATATATGATGGCCGATTCCGGTGCGCGCGGTTCAAAACAACAAATAAGACAGTTAGCCGGTATGCGTGGGCTAATGGCAAAACCGTCCGGTGAAATCATCGAAAATCCAATAATAGCAAGTTTTCGAGAGGGATTAACAGTGCTGGAATATTTTATTTCGACCCACGGAGCCAGAAAAGGCTTAGCAGATACCGCGCTTAAGACAGCAGATTCAGGTTATTTAACCAGAAGGTTAGTGGATGTAGCCCAGGATGTTATTGTGACAGAAGGAGACTGCAAAACATTAAACGGTATTCTAACCAGCGCAATAATAGAAGGGGATGAGGTTGTAGTTCCTTTAAAAGAAAGAATAATCGGCAGAATTGCATTAGATAATATAGTTGATGTTATAACTGATGAGTTATTGCTAAAAGCCGGCGAAGAGATTGATGAAGAAAAGGCAGCGAAGATTGAACAGGCTGGTATTGAAAAGATTAGAATAAGAAGTGTTTTAACCTGCGAGGCTAAAAAAGGTGTTTGCGCTAAATGCTATGGCAGAAATTTAGCAACAGGTAGGTTAGTTGAGTTGGGCGAGGCAGTGGGAATAATAGCTGCACAATCTATAGGCGAGCCTGGCACACAGCTTACTATGAGAACTTTTCACATCGGAGGCACCGCCAGCAGAATAATTGAACAGTCCAATATAAAAGCCAAAAACGATGGAATAATAAAATACCATGGTTTAAAAACAGTAAAGAAAGAAGAGGCCAAAGAGATTATAGTCCTTAATCGAAATGGCCAGGTATCCATTAACGACGCCTCGGGCAGAGAGTTTGAACGTTATGCCGTCCCGCATGGGGCAGTCATAAAAGTTGAAGAAGGGGCAAGAGTAGAAAAGGGAAAAATCTTTGTTCAGTGGGATCCCTATATGTCACCTATTATTACCGAGGTCAGCGGCGGGGTTAGATTTGAGGATATTAGAGAAGGTGTTACTATGCGAGTAGAGATAAATCCGCAAACTAAACTCATCGATACGGTCATCGTTGAACACAAAGGAGAATATCACCCTCAGTTAATTATTCAGAATGAGAAGAAGGAGGTATTGGCGATATACCCGATTCCTGCAGGGGCCCATATTCTGGTTAAAAATGGTAGATTAGTAAAAGCGGGTGATTTATTGGCTAAGATTCCAAGGGTAATTACAAAGACAAAGGATATCACCGGTGGATTACCAAGAGTGGCTGAACTTTTCGAAGCTCGCCGCCCCAAAGACCCGGCTATTATTAGTGAAATAGACGGTACGGTTGAGTTTGGTGGTTCAAAGAAAGGGCAAAGAATTTTAGTTGTAAAAAGCCCTACAGGGATGAAGAAGGAATATTTAATACCACATGGTAAACATCTAAATGTATACAAGGGGGATAAGGTCTATGCCGGACAACAATTAGTTGATGGCCCGGTAGTGCCGCAGGATATTTTAAGGGTTTCAGGGGATAAGGCCTTGCAGGAGTATCTGGTAAACGAAGTCCAGGAGGTCTACAGGCTGCAGGGGGTTAAGATTAATGATAAGCATATCGAGATAATAACACGCCAGATGCTTAAGAAGGTAAGGATTGAAGATCCCGGTGATACAAATTTGCTAATAGGTTCACATGCTGATAAGGAAATATTTAATGAAGAAAATCAAAGAGCGTTAAAGAAAAAAGGTAAACCCGCCAGTGCCACCCAGGTATTGTTAGGTATTACCAAGGCGTCGTTGAGCACCCAGAGTTTTATTTCTGCAGCCAGTTTTCAAGAGACAACAAGAATATTAACAGAAGCCGCAGCCGAAGGGAAAACAGACCAACTTTACGGATTAAAAGAGAACGTCATTATGGGACATCTTATTCCGGCTGGCACAGGTTTTAAAACCCATCGTGACATTGAAATAGTTAAGGTTCCAGCCCTTGGGGAAGAAGAAAGACCGGTAAAGCCAACAAGGGCAAAAAAAGAGAAAGCCAAATCTTCAGTGAAAAAGAAGGGGAAGGCAAAGGTAAAGGTAAAGGTAAAAAGAAAGAAATAGCATGTTTCGTCGTACGTCGTACGTCGCAATACGCAATAACGCAATAACGAACAAGTATTTCAAGGAGTTAGTAACATGCCGACCATAAATCAACTTGTAAGAAAAGGAAGAAAAAAAATAAGAAGCAAAAGTAAATCCAGGGCCTTACGAAATTGCCCGCAGAAAAGAGGAGTTTGTTTACAGGTTAAAACCCAAACGCCTAAAAAACCAAACTCTGCTCTAAGAAAGATAGCCAGGGTAAGGCTTACAAATGGCATAGTTGTTACGGCCTATATTCCGGGTGAAGGCCATAATTTGCAGGAGCATTCAATCGTATTGGTGAAAGGCGGTAGAGTCAAGGACTTACCCGGGGTAAGATATCATATAGTGAGAGGTACACTGGATACACAGGGTGTAGCCAATAGGACAAAGAGCAGGTCTAAATATGGTTCAAAAAGAGGCAAAGGGGTAGTTGCCCCAGCAGCCGCTGCCGCAGCGAGACCAGAACCTGTGCCAGAAGGAGAAAAATGAGGCGGAGAAGAGCGCCAAAAAGAGATATAATAGCTGACCCTAAATATAATTCAAAACTGGTTTCGAAGTTTATAAATATAGTAATGTTAAAAGGGAAAAAATCTACGTCTGAGAAAATAGTTTATGGGGCTTTTGATATAATCGAAAAAAGATCAGGTAAAGATAACCCTTTAGAGATTTTCAAGAAAGCTATAGAAAATGCCAGGCCTAGAGTCGGACTTAAACCCAGACGAGTAGGGGGTGCAACGTATCAGATACCTGTAGAGGTTAAAACTGACCGGGGTACTGCAGTTGCGCTCAGGTGGATACGCAATTTTGCAAAAGCAAAAAAAGGCAAACCGATGAAAGAACGTTTAGCCGATGAGATTCTGCAGGCTTATCAGAATCAGGGCGCTGCAATAAAGAAGAGACAGGACACCCATAAGATGGCAGAAGCAAATAGAGCATTTGCGCATTTTCGATGGTGAAAAACAGTTTAAAAGGTTCTAAAAGTTTAAAAAGTTAAAAAAGTTAATTACATATGAGAAAAAGATCTAATTTAGAAAAACTAAGAAACATTGGTATCATTGCTCACATTGATGCCGGTAAAACTACCACTACTGAAAGAATGCTGTATTATACGGGCAGGGTGTATAAGTTAGGCGAGGTAGACGAAGGTACTGCAACTATGGACTGGATGGCTCAAGAGCAGGAAAGGGGCATAACCATTACATCTGCTAGCACCACCTGTATATGGAAAGATTACACCATAAATATACTGGATACTCCCGGTCATGTAGACTTTACGGTTGAGGTAGAGCGCTCCCTACGAGTATTGGACGCAGGGGTAGTTATATTTTGTGGAGTAGGTGGGGTTGAATCACAAAGTGAGACAGTCTGGCGGCAGGCAGACTATTATAGAATTCCCAGGATATGTTTCATAAACAAAATGGACAGAATAGGCAGTGATTTCTTTAGGGTCGTAAAACAGATAAGGGAAAGATTAGGTGCGAATGCAGCCGCTATTCAATTACCCTTAGGAGTTGAATCAAATTTTAACGGAATAATAGACCTTATAAATATGAATGCAATAGTATATGAAGATGAGGAAGGCCTGAATTATAAATCAGGCAAAATTCCGGATGGGCTGGAATCTAAAGTAGAAGAATATAGACACAGACTAATAGAATCAGTGGCTGATACAGACGATGAAATTATGGCAAAGTTCATCCATGATGAAGAGATAACACCGGATGAATTAAGAGCCGCGATACGTAAATCAACCATTAAAGCGAAGTTTATTCCAATTACCTGTGGAGCGGCATTAAGAAATAAAGGGGTGCAGCCATTACTTGATGCTATCTGTGATTTTCTGCCCAGCCCTTTAGAAGTGCCGCCTATTAAAGGGTTTGAACCAAGAACAAACAAAGAGATTTCGAGAAAACCAGACAATAATGAGCCATTCTCAGCACTCATTTTTAAGATAATGAGCGATCCTTTTGTTGGTAAATTGACATTTTTTAGAGTTTATTCCGGCAGATTAAAGTCCGGCAGTTATATATATAATTCATCGAAAGAAATCAAGGAAAGAGTAGGCAAAATTGTAAAAATGCACGCTGATAAACAGCGGATAATTCCCGAAGTTTATGCCGGCGATATAGCGGCGGCAGTTGGTCTGCGCGAGACAAAGACCGGCGATACTATATGCAATGAAAGGCATCCCATTATATTAGAGAGTATGCAATTTCCTGAGCCGGTCATATTTTTAGCCATAGAGCCAAAGTCTAATACTGACCGGGAAAAATTGGCCCTGGCATTAAAGAAATTTCAAGACGAGGACCCTTCATTTAAAGTAAGACATGATGAAAATACAGGGCAGACGATCATATCGGGTATGGGAGAATTACATCTCGAGGTTGTAGTAGATAGGATGCTTAGAGAGTTTAATGTGGTTGCAAATGTAGGCAGGCCCCAGGTTGCTTATAAAGAGACATTAACTAAACATGCCAGCGCAACTGCGAAATTTATTCAACAGACCGGAGGAAGAGGTCAATACGCTCATGTGGTACTTGATGCAGAGCCGGCAGAAAAAGGTTCAGGTGTTACTTTTGCCAGTAGAATAAAAGGAGGGGTTATACCGAAAGAATTTATACCGGCAGTAAAAGAAGGTATTATGCAAGCATCCAGGAGCGGAGTTGTTGCAGGTTATCCTGTCACGGATATATCCGTAAGATTGATTGATGGCTCATTTCACGAAGTCGATTCTTCTGAATTAGCGTTTAGGACCGCAGCTTCAATAGGCCTTTCGGATGCTTTAGGAAAAGGAAATTCTGTATTATTAGAACCATTTATGAAATTAGAGATAGCTCTTCCTGAAGAATATTTGGGAGATGTTATAGGAGATTTTAACTCCAGAAGAGGCAGGATTGAATCTATTAAACAACGCGGGAATATCAAAGTTATAAAAGGGGATGCGCCATTGGCAGAGATGTTCGGCTATGCAACAGCATTAAGAAATCTTACCAAGGGTAGAGCGACTTATACCATGGAACCTGCTTATTATGAACAGGTTCCCAAACACGTGATGGAGAAGATATTCTAGAGAAAGCACCGTTTGGGAAAGCAAAGGGGCAAAACTCACGCTACAGAGGAGGAGAAAATGGCAAAGGAAAAATATGTAAGGAGTAAACCACACGTAAACATCGGTACCATAGGCCACGTAGACCATGGCAAGACCTGTCTTACGTCGGCTATAACTATGGTCTTAAATAAAAAAGGTATGGCTGATGTCAGGACTTTTGACTCAATAGACAATGCCCCAGAGGAAAAAGAAAGAGGAATAACAATAGCCATTGCCCACGTTGAATATGAAACCGAAAACCGCCATTATGCCCACATAGACTGCCCTGGGCATGCCGATTACATTAAGAACATGATTACCGGAGCAGCTCAAGCTGACGGCGCCATTTTGGTGGTATCAGCAGCTGATGGACCTATGCCTCAGACCAGAGAGCATATCCTCTTAGCCCGCCAGGTAAACGTCCCATATATAGTTGTATTCTTAAACAAGGTAGATATGGTTGATGACCCTGAGCTCCTAGATTTAGTAGAGCTTGAGGTCCGGGAACTTCTTTCAAAATATGAATTTCCGGGAGACAAAATCCCCATTATAAGAGGAAGTGCTTTAAAAGCCATGGAAGCAGAGGGAGACCCTGGTAATGAAGCCACCAAGCCAATCATGGAGCTTTTAAAGGCAGTGGATGAATACATCCCTACTCCAAAAAGAGACATTGATAAGCCCTTCCTTTTGGCTATAGAAGATGTCTTCTCCATAACCGGAAGAGGCACAGTAGCAACAGGTAGAATAGAAAGAGGAAAAGTCAAGATAAACGAAGATATAGAGATAGTAGGTATGCGTCCTGCCCCCAAAAAGAGTGTAGTCACAGGGGTTGAGATGTTTAGGAAGCTCTTGGATGAAGGTCAAGCCGGAGACAACGTAGGAATACTTCTTCGTGGCGTAGAAAAGAAAGACCTAGAAAGAGGTATGGTCTTAGCCAAGCCAGGTTCCATAACCCCGCATACTAAATTTAAAGCAAAGGTTTATGTGTTAAGCAAAGAAGAAGGCGGAAGGCATACCCCCTTCTTCAACGGCTATCGTCCCCAATTCTATTTTAGAACCACCGATGTTACCGGGACAATAAAACTTCCGGAAGGCACTGAGATGGTAATGCCGGGTGACAACGTAACCTTAGAAGGATCTCTTATAACGCCTATCGCCATGGAAAAAGAATTAAGGTTTGCTATAAGAGAAGGCGGCAGGACGGTAGGTGCAGGAGTTGTTACGGAGATAATAGAGTAGAGAGGTAAAATGCAGCAGCAGATACAGATTAGATTAAGAGCATATGACCATAGGATTCTTGATCAATCTGCAGCAGAGATTGTGGAAACTGCCAAGAAGACAGGGGCTAAGGTTTCTGGCCCTATACCATTGCCTACTAAACGGGAAGATTATACTGTTTTAAGGTCTCCCCATATTGACAAAAGATCTAGAGAGCAGTTTCAGATAAAAGTTCATAAAAGGTTATTAAGCATTATTGAACCGACTGCAAAGACAATAGATGCTCTGAAGAGATTGGATTTGCCAGCAGGCGTGGATGTGGATATACGCTAGGAGATAAGCGCTTCGTTGTTCGTATCTCGTGAATCGTATCTCGGAAATACTAGATACTAGATACTAGATACTAGATACTAGATACTAGATACGAAACCAGCTAAATCGAGGAAACATGCCAAAGGGATTATTAGGAAAAAAGATAGGAATGAGCCAGTATTTTACATCAGCAGGCGATGCAATTGCTACAACTTTAATAGAAGTTGGTCCTTGCATAGCGCTGCAAATAAAAACCGAAGATAAAGATGGCTATTCAGCAGTGCAATTAGGTTTTGATAAAAAATCTAAAAAAATTACAAAAAGACCAGAATTAGGACATTTTAAGAAAGCCAAAACTGAACCTTTAAGATTTATAAAAGAAGTAGCTATAGATAATGCGGAAGAGATTAAACCAGGTCAGCAGTTTTTCCTAGATACTTTCAAGCAAGGGGACTTTGTAGATATATCAGGGATTTCAATAGGCAAGGGATTTCAGGGTGGCATGAAAAGATGGCACTGGCATGGCGGAGGTGCCTCACACGGCTCTATGACACATAGAAGGCCCGGTTCGATAGGGGCCAGCGCTTATCCTTCGAGAGTTTTAAAAGGCCAACATATGCCGGGTCATATGGGTAATGATTGGGTGACAGTTCAAAATTTAGAAGTTATGGAGATAAATAAGGACAGCAATTTAATGGTTGTTAAAGGAGCTGTGCCTGGTTCTGCTGGAAATTATTTGGTGGTAAGAAAGGCCGTAAAAGGTAAGAAACTCCCAGCGAAGAAACCTGAAGAAACCAAGGAGGTTAAAAAGGCGGCTAAAGCTTAGTTCGGTGTTCGGTGACACATGAAAACATTAGACATAATAAATCAGGAAGGCAAAAGAATAGGAAATATAAAATTAAATCAGAAACTATTCGATGGTTCTGTGAATCAGCCATTAGTCCATGAAACGGCATTGATGTATCAAACAAATGTGCGAGCAGGTTCTGCTAACACAAAAGCGAGGGCAGAAGTCAGGGGCGGAGGCAGAAAACCTTGGAGACAAAAAGGTACAGGTAGGGCAAGGGCCGGTAGCATAAGATCTCCTTTGTGGAGAGGCGGAGGTATTACTTTTGGGCCAAAACCAAAAGATTATTATTACAGATTACCCGCAAAGGCACTTAAACAGGCATTACGATCGGCTCTTAACGATAAAATAAATGAAAACAAAATTATAATCCTGGACAAGATAGAATTGGCTTCTCATAAGACTAAAGGTTTTACCGATATATTAAAAAAATTAAAGCTTGATTTTGATAAAGAAAGATTATTACTTGTAGTAGATTCGGTGAATGAAAAATTGAAAAAAGCATCAAACAACCTAAAGAAAGTAGCTGTGCTAAGAGGTTGTGATGTCAATGCATATAGAGTAATCCTGGCAGAGAAGATTCTTATTGAAAGATCAGCTTTCACAAATTTAGAAAAGAGATTGACGCAATGAATCCCGCACCTTTAAAATATTCAAAAGTAATATTAAAAAGGTCCGGGATGAATAAATAAAAGGTGCGGGATGAAGACAAAGACATCTTATGATATTATAAAGTCCCTATTAAGGACTGAAAAAGGCACAAGATTAATGCGGCAGAATAAGTATCTTTTCCTCGTCGATAAATTAGCAAATAAAATACAGATAAAGAAAGCAGTTGAAGATATACATAAAGTAAAAGTTGTATCTGTTAATGTCATGAATGTGAAAGGGAAACCTCGTAGAGTCAGATATAAATTGGGACATACATCCGGTTGGAAGAAAGCCATGGTCACACTAAAAGAAGGCGACGTTATAGAGGTGGTGAGCACGTAAAATGGCTATAAAGAAATATAAACCTATAACACCTGGCAAACGATGGACACGAATCTCTTCCTTTGAGGATATTACTGCCACTAAACCATATAAACCCCTTACCCTACCTCTAAAAAAGAGCGGGGGAAGAAATGTGCAGGGGCGGATTACGGTCAGGCACAGAGGAGGCGGACACAAAAGGAGAATTCGCATCGTTGATTTTAAGAGAGATAGAAGAGATATAAAAGCAAAAGTTATTTCGATAGAATATGACCCTAATCGCACTGCGCGTATAGCATTGGTTGAGTATGAGGATGGTGAAAAAAGGTATATTCTATGCCCCCAGGGTCTTAAAGTCGGAGATGAGATTTTAACATCTGAGAAAACAGATGTAAAAGCAGGTAACTGTATGCAGCTTAGGCACATCCCATCTGGTACCTTGATTCATAATCTGGAATTATACAAAGGTAAAGGAGCCCTGGCGGTTCGCAGCGCTGGTTCCTCTGCACAGATTCTAGCAAAAGAAGAAAGATGGGCTCACGTTAAAATGCCATCCGGAGAAGTAAGATTAGTAGATTTAGATTGCTATGCCACAATAGGACAGGTGAGCAATGTTGAACATAAGGGAGAATCTATTGGAAAAGCCGGCAGAAGCAGATGGTTGGGCATACGACCTGGGACTAGAGGTGTTGCTATGAATCCTGTCGATCATCCACTTGGCGGGGGTGAAGGAAAATCTTCAGGCGGCAGGCATCCATCTACCCCATGGGGTAAAATTACCAAGGGGTTGAAGACAAGAAAGAAGAAAAAACTTTCTGATAAATATATATTAAAAAGAAGACCTAAGAGGAAGAAAAAGAAAAAAGGATAAAAAATAAATGAGCAGATCAATTAAAAAAGGTCCATACGTAGATCCGAGGCTGTTAGAAAAGATAGAAAAGATGGCCAGAAAAGGCGAGAAGAAACCTATTAAGACCTGGTCAAGGCGCTCTACTATTATTCCGGAATTTGTTGGCCTTACATTTTCTATACACAACGGCAATAGGTTTATTTCAGTATTTGTAACTGAGAATATGGTTGGTCATAAATTGGGAGAGTTTGCCCCAACCAGGACTTTTAGGTCCCATGGCGCTGCGCATATAAAGGAACCGGTAGCACTGAAGTAAATGAGGACATCACTTACGGAGTCCGTAGGACGACGTAAGTGATAAGTCCGAATTTATTGCGAGGTTGCCGAAGGCAACCGAAGCAATCCTAATATGATAGCGAAAGCAAAAATAAAATATTTGAGGATTTCTCCGAAGAAACTAAGGCTCCTTCTGCCTTTAATTAGGAACAAGACTGTGCCTGTAGCCCTCTCCATATTGGAAAATACGAATAAGAAAGCAGCATCTTATATTTATAAAGCTGTCTACTCTGCAGTAGCTAACGCGAAAAGGCTGCCTAACGTTGATGAAAATGATTTATATATTTGCAGGATATTTGCGGACGGCGGACCTATGCTAAAGAGATATAAAGCCCGAGCTATGGGTATGGCAGCCATGATTAGAAAAAGGTCCTGTCATTTGACTGTTGAATTGGATACCTTAACGCCGGTATCTAAAACAGTTAAAAAAGTTCCAAAAGTTAAAAAAGTTGAAAAGTTACAGGGTAAAAAAGAAAAAAAAGCTGTAAAGACTGGAGGAAAAAAATAAATTGGGACGAAAAACTCATCCATATGGTTTAAGAGTCGGATATATAAAGCCATGGAAATCCAGATGGTTTTCGAAATCAAAGAATTTTGCTGAGTTTCTTCACGAAGATCTTAAAATAAAAGATTATATTAAAAAGCAATATTTTTCTGCTGCGATATCAAATATAGAGATTGAAAGAGCCAGCAACAGAATACGGGCTATCATTCATACTGCCAGGCCGGGAATCATAATCGGTAGGAAGGGAGCAGATATAGATAGATTAAGAGATGATTTGACCAACGTAACAAATAAGGATGTTTTTATAGATATCAAAGAGGTTAAAGACCCACAGGTAAATGCTCAGCTAATTGCTGAAAACGTCGCTTTTCAAATAGAGAAAAGGGTAGCTTTTCGGAGGGTCATGAAAAAAGCGGTGCAGATGACTATGAATCACGGCGCAGAGGGGGTAAAAATAAGATGTTCTGGGAGACTTGGCGGCCTTGAGCTCTCCCGCTCAGAGGTTTACAAGGAAGGGAAGGTCCCATTACAGACATTTAGAGCAGATATAGAATACGGCTTTTGTGAAGCACATACCGCTTATGGTCTAATTGGTGTTAAAGTATGGGTATGCAGAGGCGAGATACTCCCTGGTAAAAGGGATGAAAATAAAGATAGCGAAAAGCTTAAGACGCAAGCCGTAAAACCAAAACGTAAGTAATGGTGCCATGCACTGCGGTGCCACCCTACGTGGCAAAACTGTATATTTAAAAGGTAGGGTGGCACCGCAGTGCATGGCACCAACATGGGTTTATTATGGTATTGATGCCTAAAAGAGTAAAATATCGCAAGTCGCAAAGAGGACGAAGAAAAGGCTTGGCTGTTGCTGGTAGTAAGGTCTGCTTTGGAGAATATGGACTGCAGGCTTTAGGGAATGCCTGGCTTAAGAATACCCAGATTGAAGCAGCCAGGGTAGTGCTTACCCGTCATTTAAGAGGAGGAGGGAAAGTCTGGATAAGAGTTTTTCCGGATAAATCGGTTAGCAAGAAACCAGCAGAAACAAGAATGGGCAAAGGTAAAGGGATGCCTGAGTTTTGGGTAGCTGTAATAAGAAGGGGCAGAGTTCTTTTTGAAGTTGAAGGAGTACCCGGAGAGGTAGCTAAAGACGCTCTTAGGCTTGCTGCAAGCAAAATACCTTTTAAGACAAAGCTCATTGGGAGAAAACACGTATAACCTCGCTACGCTCGGTTAGTTGTAAGTCGTAAGTTTTAAGTTGTAAGAAACAAAGGAAGATAAAACGTGAAGCCCGACGAATTAAGAGATATGACCATGGAAGAACTTGCATCTAAACAGTTCTCCTTAAAGAAAGAACTGATAAATTTGCGCACTTATGCCAAAATGGGCAAGCTGGAGAAGCCATCTAGAATTTCTCAAACAAGGAAAGATATAGCCAGGATTTTAACTATTTTAAAAGAGGCAAGTTATGCAAAAACAGATAAAAAGGAAAAAGCTTAAATCTCAAATCGGCATAGTAGTAAGTGATAAGATGAATAAAGCAGCAGTGGTAAGGTTGGAGAATTTCACTACTCATAAACTGTATAAAAAGATTATAAAGCATAGACGTAAGGTTAAGGCCCATGACCCTAAAAATGTTGCCAAGATTGGAGATAAGGTTAAAATACTGCCAACCAGGCCTTTATCAAAAGGGAAACGCTATCGCATAATAGAGGTAATCAAATAGTTTGTAGTTGGTAGTTCGTAGTTTGTAGAGAGAGAATGATATATCCTAGAAGCATGCTAGAGATTGCGGATAATACCGGGGCGCGGGTCGTGCGTTGTATCGGCGTTGTCCATCGTTCTGAAAAAAAATATGCAGATATTGGAGACGTTGTAAGCGGTAGCGTAAGAGAAGCAACTCCTGATTCTTTAATAAAGAAGGGTGAGAAGGTTAAAGCGGTAATAGTTCGAACCCGCAATGCCATAAGGAGGAAGGATGGTTCGACATTAAAATTTGATGGGAACGCCTGTGTCCTTATAGATGAAGCGGGTAATCCGCGTGGCAGTAGAATATTTGGTCCTGTTGCACGAGAACTAAGAGAGAAACGTTTTGCAAAGATAGTATCGCTTGCACCGGAGGTTATATAACCCGGATGAGAATAAGAAGAAATGATCAAGTAAGAGTTGTGGCGGGTAAAGATAAGGGCAAAACCGGCAAGGTCTTACGGGTTTTTCCTAAAGAAAACAGGGTAATCGTAGAAGGGATAAATTTTATCAAGCGTCATACTCGCAAAACTCAACAAGCTCAACAAGGTGGTATAGTCCGAAAAGAGGCCGCCATTAATATTTCTAACTTAAAAGTTATTTGCCCAAGGTGCAACAAACCAACAAGAATTGGGATTACTGTTTTAAGCGATGGTAAAAAATCACGTTATTGTAAAAAATGTGAAGAGATATTGTGATAAATTATGGTCCCAAGGTTATTAGAAAGATATAGAAGAGAGGCAGTGCCTTCTTTAGTGCAGAAATTCGGCTATAAGAATCGCTTTCAGGTGCCTCGCATAAAAAAGATTGTGGTAAATATGGGTATAGGGGCAGGAGCTCACGATACAAAAATAGTTGAAGAGGCCCAGAAAGACCTGGCAATAATTACAGGGCAAAAGCCTGTTGTTACTAAAGCCAAAAGAGCAATTTCTAATTTTAAGATCAGAAAGGGTTCATCTGTTGGCTGTATGGTTACTTTAAGAAGAGCCAGAATGTATGAATTTTTAGACAGGCTTGTCAACGTGGCAATACCAAGAATTAGAGATTTTAAAGGATTGCCTGCTAATAGTTTTGACGGGCATGGCAATTATACATTTGGCCTTTCTGAACAACTAATATTTCCTGAGATTGAGCCGGATAAAGTTTATAAAACCCTGGGCATGGATATTACTGTAAACTTAACAAAGACTACCAAAGATGTAGCTTATGAACTTTTAAAATATCTGGGTATGCCCCTTAAAGAAAAGTAGAGAGATATGGCTAAGAAAGCGTTAATAGAAAAACAAAGAAAGAAACCTAAGTTTAAAGTGAGGGCTTACAATCGTTGTCAAAGGTGCGGTAGGCCTAGAGGGTACATTAGGAAATTTAAATTGTGTAGAATTTGTTTTAGGGAATTAGCATCCAGTGGTGAAATACCAGGCGTTACTAAGGCAAGTTGGTGAGAAATGGTGCCATGCACTGCGGTGCCACCCTACCTTTTAAATATACAGTTTTGCCACGTAGGGTGGCACCGCAGTGCATGGCACCAACATGGAGAAAGTAATGAGCATGACAGATCCGATAGCCAATTTCTTAACATTAATAAGAAATGCATTGAAAGCCAGAAAGGCAAATGTAGATTGTCCTTCGTCAAATATTAAAGAACAGATAGCCCAAATATTAAAAAGAGAAGGTTATATTAGAAATTTCAAAAAAATAGAAGATAACAAACAGGGAATATTAAGAATTTATCTAAAATATGGTAAAGATAAACAGAAAACTCCTGTGATAAGTAATCTTAAAAGGATTTCTAAGCCAGGCTTAAGGATTTATGAAAAATCAGACCAGGTCAAATCTGTATTAGGAGGGATAGGCATCGCCATTGTGTCGACATCAAAGGGCATTAGAACAGACAAAGAATGTAGAGATATTAAGATTGGTGGAGAAATTCTCTGTCACGTTTGGTAGGATTATAAAATGTCCAGAATAGGAAAAAGACCTATTAATATACCTGAAGGGGTAAAAGTTCAAAAACGAGATAATGTAGTTTACGTTGAAGGCCCAAAAGGCAAATTGGATTATTCTTTGGCGCAGGGGATAGATGTCGATATTAAAGATAATACAATTGCGGTAATTAGATCTTCCGACGATAAACAGCACCGGGCATTACATGGACTAGCTAGAGCGCTGATTGCAAATATGATAAAAGGAGTGAAGGAAGGTTTTTCTAAACAGTTAGAGATTATAGGGGTAGGTTTTAAAGCCCTGGTTTCCGGCAAAAAACTCACATTAAACCTTGGATTTTCTCACCCGATAGAATATCGGATACCGGATGGTATTACCATAGAGACTCCGAAACCTACCCAAATTGTAGTTAAGGGTATTGATAAGCAGGCTGTCGGAGAAACGGCTGCGGAGATAAGGGATTTTTATAAACCTGAGCCATATAAGGGTAAAGGCATAAGATATGTCGGTGAATATGTGAGGAAGAAAGCAGGAAAGACGGTAGCATAAGATCGGACCCCGCACTTACGTGCGGGGAATGTACGAAAAGGATACCGTACACGTAAGTGTACGGAGGTAAATTACTGAGATGAAGGTAAAAGACGCAAGACGAAGAAGATATTTAAGAGGAAAGAAGAAATTGCTTGGCACAAAAGAGAGACCCCGCCTTTGTATTTACAGGAGTCTTAATAATATGACTGCTCAATTAATAGATGATGTTGAAGGCAAGACATTGCTGTCTGTCTCAACGCTGGATAAAGGATTGAGAGATAATTTTAAACACAAGGGTAACATTACCGCTTCCAGGGCATTGGGCGAACTTTTAGCTAAAGAAGCTCAGAAGGCAAATATGAAACAGGTCAAATTTGATAAAAGTGGCTATCGTTATCACGGAAGGGTAAAAGAGTTTGCAGAAGCTTGCCGTAAAAACGGTTTGCGGTTTTAGTCCCTCCGATGCTCCTATTCGTCGCATCGTTCGGGACAAAATTTACTTTCGTAAATTTTGGAGGCTAACTTGGTAGAGAAGAAAGACCAAAAAGAATTTAAAAAAGACGAGGCAGACAAAAAATCAGCCAAAGAGATAAAAAAGGTAATCCCTCGAGAATTAAAAAAGACTTACAAGGAAATACATCCTGAGGAAGAAACTATTGAGAAGGTGATTTCCATTAAACGAACCACTAAGGTTACAAAGGGGGGCCGAAAATTAAATTTTGGTGCAGTGGTAGTAGTAGGAGATAAAAAGGGTAATGTAGGCTGTGGTTTCGGGAAAGCAAATGAGGTTCCCAATGCGATTAAAAAGGGTATCAATGATGCTAAAAAGAATATGATAAATGTCCCTGTTAAAGGAAGCACTATACCCCATGAGGTGATTGGCAGATATGGCGCAGCCGTTGTGCTTCTTAAACCAGCGGGAGAAGGTACAGGTGTCATCGCAGGTAACGTTATAAGGCCGGTTTGCGATGCAGCAGGTATAAAAGATATATTAACCAAGAGCCTAAAATCGCAGACGCCATCAAATGTTATAAAGGCAACTATGGATGGACTAAAAAAGTTGCGCTACAAGAATGAGCTGCTGGAAAAGCAGTCCGAGTGAGGCAAATGAAAATACAGGACATGAAATCTCCTAAAGGCGCCAGGAGACCTAAGAGAAGAAAAGGCAGAGGGATGGGCTCTGGCAGAGGTAAAACCGGTGGCAGAGGCAGCAAAGGGCAAAGGTCAAGGTCAGGCTCAAAGCGGACCTTTGGCTTCGAAGGAGGCCAGATGCCATTAATGAGGAGGATCCCAAAAAGAGGATTTACGCCAAGAGAAAAAAAAGAATATTCGATTATTAATTTAGAGAAATTAAATATTTTTAAAGAGGGGACTCATATAACACCGTCTTTATTAAAAGATAAAAGATTAATAAAGACTATAAAAAAACCCATAAAGATTTTAGGCAAAGGAAAACTTAAAAAGAATTTTACTGTTACTGCGCATGCCTTTTCAAATTCTGCAAAAAGTGCTATTAAAAAAACAGGCGGAAGCATTGAAAAAATTCAATCCCGTTAAGAAAGTACCGTTTACAGTTTCAAAGAGGTAAATGCCCCCCAGCAAAGAATGAATTAGGGGACACTTACCCCTTTGAAACCGTAAACGGTACTAAAAAAAGATGTTAGCAGCTTTAGCTAATATATTAAAAGTCCCGGATCTAAGAAAGAAAATATTTCTTACCTTGGGGTTGGTAGCTGTCTATAGAATAGGCTGTTTTGTCCCTACTCCCGGTATAGATGGGGCAGCATTAGCGCAGTTCTTTGATAATATAGCCAGGACAACCGGCGGCACACTTTTTGGCATTATGAATCTGTTTAGTGGTGGAGCTATGCGGAATATGACCATATTCGCTTTAGGTATTATGCCGTATATATCCAGCTCCATCATTATGCAGCTTCTCACTACAGTTATACCGCAGCTTGAGCGATTAGCCAAAGAAGGTGGGGAAGAAGGCAGAAGAAAGATTACCCAATATACCAGATATGGCACGGTAGTTCTGGCTGTAATACAAGCTACTTTCATTAGTCTATGGTTGGAAAACCCGGCCCATTTTCAAGGTGTCCAGATAGTTCAATTTCCGGGCTGGGGCTTTAGATTATTAACAGTTTTAACCTTAGCCAGCGGCACTGCCTTTATAATGTGGTTAGGCGAGCAGATAACTGAATATGGTATTGGTAATGGAATGTCGCTTATTATTACGGCTAGTATAATATCCCGATTGCCTACAGCGACAAATCAACTATTTTTGTTGGTATCGCCTTTTGCGCCAGCCAGAAGGCAGATAGATGTGCTTACGTTGATAGCAATGGTAATTATTATGGTTGGGGTTATTGTCGCAGTAGTTATAATTACCCAGGGACAGCGCAGAATACCGGTGCAATATGCCAAGAGAATAATTGGCAGAAAGGTTTACGGCGGCCAAAGCACATATATTCCTTTCAGGGTAAATCACGCCGGGGTTATACCGATTATATTCGCGCAATCTTTATTACTTTTTCCGGCAACAATTGCTGGTTTTTTTCCTAATCCTACATTCCAGAAGATGGCTAATGCGCTGATGAGAGGAAACATACTTTATTTTACAATGTATTCCGGTTTGATAGTATTTTTCTGTTATTTTTATACCGCAATTACATTTAATCCTGTAGATGTGGCTGATAATATGAAAAAGTACGGAGGATTTATCCCGGGCATAAGGCCGGGTAAACCTACGGCAAGTTATTTTGATAGAATATTGACAAGAGTTACATTGCCTGGAGCTATATTTTTGGCTTTGATAGCTGTATTTCCAAGAATAATATCAAGATGGCTAAACATACCCTTTTTAATAGCCAGTTTCTTCGGCGGAACAGCCTTATTAATTACAGTTGGGGTTATGTTAGATACAATGAAACAGATCGAATCCCAGCTTTTAATGAGACATTATGAAGGATTCTTGAGGAAAGGTAAATTGAGGTCGAGACGCTAGCAACAAGAATAAAGGTTAAAGTGGTGAGATTAATATTGTTGGGGCCTCCAGGAGCTGGTAAGGGAACGCAGGCGAAGGTTCTTTCTCAAAAATTAAATCTAGTTCATCTTTCAACAGGAGATATATTTAGAGAGTCTGCTAAAAGGTCAGATGAAATTGGACAAAGATTAACTGGATATATGCAGCGGGGACAATTAGTGCCGGATGAAATAGTAAATCAAATTGTGATAGAGAAGCTAAAGGATAAAAGTATTCAGAACAGGTTTATACTCGATGGCTACCCGAGAACAAAAGCTCAAGCTACTTCGCTCGATGAATTTTTAGCAATTAATAAAATTCCGTTAGATATAGTTGTTTATATGCAGACATCAGAACAGGTTATAATAGACCGGTTAACAGGCCGCCTGATTTGCGAAAAATGCGGTGCTAATTATCATATAAAGAATATACTACCTAAAAAAGAGGGGATATGCGATATATGCGGAGGGAGACTTATCCAGCGCAACGACGATAAGAAAGAAACGGTTTTAAAAAGAATAAAAGTGTATAATCAGCAAACAGCAGGATTAATAGATTATTATAAAAATAAGGGGTTTTTGCATACTGTTTCAGGAGATTTAGAAGTAGATAAGTTATACAAGATTCTTCACGAGCTCTTTAACCAAGAGGGACTGATATAATTGATACATTATAAATCAAAAGATGAAATAGAAAAGATGCATAAGGCGGGGATTATTGTAGCGAAAACATTAGCCATGCTCACTGACATGATAGCGCCGGGAGTAACTACTGAACAACTGGACAAAAGAGCAGCCGAACTGATCAGTAAACTAGGAGGCAGGTGCGCCTTTAATGGTTATAGGGGATTCCCTAAAAATATATGCACTTCGATAAATGAAGAAATAGTACATGGTATACCGGGTACACGAAGATTAAAAGAAGCCGACATAATAAGCATTGATGCCGGGGTTGAACTGGATGGGTTTTATGGAGACGCCGCAATAACTGTAGGTGTTGGAGAAATTTCTCCTGAGGCTAAAAGATTACTGGATGTGACCAAAGGAGCCCTCTATAAAGCTATTGCAATGGCAACCGTTGATAACAGACTTTCTGATATATCGTGTGCTGTTCAAGACGAAGCAGAATTAAATGCTTTTTCCGTCGTAAGAGAATTTGTTGGCCACGGTATAGGTTCAAACCTGCATGAGGATCCGCAAATACCGAATTTTGGACAACCACATATGGGCCCGGCGCTAAAACCCGGGATGGTATTGGCAATAGAGCCGATGATTAATATAGGAACTTATAAAGTGGATATACTTAAAGACGGCTGGACAGCTGTTACGGCTGATAGAAAACTTTCAGCGCATTTTGAGCATACTGTTGCTGTTACAGAGGAGGGGCCCAGGATATTGACGGAATTTAATTAGTTCGTAGTTCGTAGTCTATGAACTATGAACTCATAACCCATAACTCAAAATGAAAGAAGAGGCAATTCAAACAGAAGGCACGATTATAGAAGCATTGCCAAACGCAATGTTTAGAGTAGAATTGGATAATGGACACAGGGTCCTGGCACATGTTGCAGGTAAGATGAGAATGTATTTTATAAGAATAGTACCAGGGGACAAAGTAAAATTAGAACTTTCACCGTATGACCTTACCAAGGGACGGATTATTTATCGAGAGAGATAAAAATGAAGGTTAGAGCATCGGTTAAAAAAATTTGTTCTTCATGTAAGATTATAAAACGCAAAGGTGTAGTTAGAGTTATATGCAGGAATCCGAAGCATAAACAGAGACAGGGATAACAAAAGTTTTAAGTTTTAAGTTTTAAGTTTTAAGCTAAAATTCGAATTGAAGGCCGAAAAAAACTTATAACTTACGACTTATAACTTACAACTAACCATTAAAAGACGGGAGTAAAAGATGCCGAGAGTTTGCGGTGTTGATATACCAAAAGGGAAGAGGGTAGAGATCGCACTTACTTATATTCACGGGATTGGCAGAACTGTTTCAAATAAAATATTAAAAGCTAATGGCATAAATCCCGATATGAGGGCTAAGGACCTTACCGGAGAAGATGTAGCAAAAATTTCTAGGTTTATTACAAAAAATTATAAGATAGAAGGCGATTTAAGAAGAGAGGTTACAGGGAACATAAATAGGCTAATAGACATAGGAACTTATAGAGGATTGCGCCATAGAAGGGGTTTGCCAGTAAGAGGGCAACGAACAAATACAAATGCACGCACCCGGAAAGGCCCGAGAAAGACAGTTGGCGTTGCAAAAAGAGAAAAACAACAGAAAATCAGAAAGGAAGGGTAATTATAGAAATGGTAAAAGCTGAAGAGAAACCAAAACAAGAACCAAAACAAGAACCAAAACAAGAACCAAAACAAGAACCAAAACAAGAACCAAAACCTGAAAAGAAAAAGTCGAAACAAAAAGTTTTCATCCATGATGGTATAGTATATATCTTAGCGACCTTTAACAATACAATTATTACTGTAACAGATAAAAATGGCAATACAATTTGTTGGTGTTCCAGCGGCAACATCGGTTTTAAAGGTTCGAAAAAATCTACACCGTTCGCTGCTCAAAGAGCTGCAAGTGCAGCTGCTGAAAAAGCAAAAGGGTTAGGACTAAAAAAGGTAGAGATTTGCGTAAAGGGACCGGGGGCAGGCAGAGAATCAGCAATACGGGCAATGCAGGCGGCTGGATTACAGATAAGTACCATTAAAGATATTACGCCTATACCACATAATGGATGTAGAGCCCCGAAGCGAAGGAGAGTATAGTTGAGTTTATAGAGTTTATTGAGTTATAACCCTATAAACCCTACAAACCCAATAAACGCAAGCAAAACTAGGAGGATAATGGCAAAGTATATAGGAGCATCGTGCAGGTTGTGCAGAAGGGAAGGCGTAAAACTTTTTCTTAAAGGTAATCGTTGCGTAACTGAGAAGTGCGCCTTAGATAGGCGCAGTTATAAACCCGGCGTACATGGTCAACGGAGAAGAAAGCTTTCCGATTTTGGTTTACAGCTTAGAGAAAAGCAGAAAGCCAAGACAATATACGGAGTGCTAGAGAAACAATTCAGAAATTATTTTAAAAAAGCAGAGAGGTCACGGGACGTCACCGGTGAGGCCCTTCTGCAATTTTTAGAACGGCGGTTAGACAATGTAGCCTTTAGGTGCTGTTTTGCTCCTTCCAGGTCTCAGGCAAGGCAAATGGTTACCCACGGTTTTATTATGGTTAATGAAAAAAAGGTAGACCGGCCATCTTACTTAGTTGGCAAAGGAGATACTATAAAGGTAAATGCCAAGAAGGACCAATTTAAGCTTGTATCCGAAAGAATGCAAGACTTAAAAGAAAGAGGCGTACCCGGTTGGATAAATGTAGATGAAAAACTTTTAACGGCTAAAATTGAGAGGCTTCCTAAAAAAGAAGATGTTGGTTTTCCGATTCAGGTCCAGCTTATTGTAGAATTATATTCGAAGTAAATTGTTCCTCCAGTGCTCCTTTTCGTCGCACTGTTTGGGACAATTTTTGCTTTGCAAAAATTGGAGGTAAAAAGAGATGGGAATAGCTTGGAAAGAATTTGAAATGCCCAAAACTCTCGAATGTGATGAATCTACCCTGACAGATACTTACGGTAAATTTATAGCAGAACCGTTCGAAAGAGGTTATGGAATAACTCTGGGAAATTCTTTACGGAGGGCACTTATATCTTCAGTCGAAGGTAGCGCAGTAACTAATGTAAGATTCGAAGGGATTCAGCATGAATTTTCTGCTATAGACGGAGTGATTGAGGATGTGCCTGAAATTATACTTAATATTAAGAAAGTTGTGATAAGAAGCCATGCCCTTAAACCAAAACCATTATATATAAAAGTTCAACGAAAAGGCAAGGTCACAGCTAAAGATATAATTGCTGATGAAACAGTGGATATCATAAACAAGGATTTACATATAGCTACATTGACAAGAAATATTAAATTTAATGTAGAAATGGGTTTGGGCAAAGGCCGTGGATATGTTCCGGCGGAAAAAAACAAAAAAGAAAGCGCCCCAATAGGAGTCATTGCTATAGATTCTATTTTTAGCCCCGTTACTAAAGTGAATTTCAATGTTGGAGATACCAGGGTAGGCCAGATTACAGATTATGATAAACTTATATTAGAAATATGCACTAACGGAGCGGTGAGCCCTAAAGAAGCTTTGCTCTATGCATCCAATGTCTTGCAAAGACATCTTGATATTTTTGTCAATTTCGGCAAACTTCCGGAAGACTTAGAGATTACTGAGGAGCCGGAGGAAGATGAAGAGCTTCAGGGGAAACTTAAAATCCCGGTTACCGAACTTGAACTTTCAGTAAGAAGCGGCAATTGTTTAGAAAAGGCCAAGATAAAGGCTATAGGCGATTTAGTGGGCAAGACCGAAAGTGAAATGCTAAAATATAGAAACTTTGGCAAAAAGTCTTTGAATGAAATTATTGGCATTTTGGATAATATGGGCATTTCACTTGGAATGAAAATCAAAAAGAAAAAATGAGACACGGCAAATTAAATAAACGTTTTGGGAGAAATAAATCAGCTCGCAAGGAATTAATGCGGTCCTTAGCGAGGAACGCTCTTATATATTCGAGGATCAAAACAACATTACCTAAAGCCAAGGAGGCGTCCAGGCTTTTAGATAAGCTAATATCATTGGGCAAGAAAGAGACACTACAAGCAAGGAGAGCGGCTTTTGATATGTTACAGGATAGGTCTTTAGTGTCACGCTTAGTAAAAGATATAGCTCCTTTATTCAAAGACAGAAATGGTGGATATACTAGAATTATTCAGTTAAATAGTCGTCATGGCGATGGCACCCAAATGGCCATACTTGAGTTAGTAGAAAAACTAAAAGAGGAGCCAAAGCCGAAGAAGAAGGTAAAGGCCAAAGCCAAAGAAGCCCCGAAGAAAGTTGTAGAGGCGCCCAGGGAAAAACCAAAACCAATTGAAGAAATAAAAGAGAAGCCGGCACCTGAGAAGTTAAAAGCTAAGCCTAAAGAGAAACCTCCAAAAGCTAAGGAAGAACCCTCAGAAGCTGAAAAAGTAAAACCTAAACCTGAAAAGAAAAAAGGGTGGTTTAACCGAATAAAAGGAATATTCAAAAGAAAAAAAGATTAGCCCTTTTGTGTAAGGGGTCGTATTAAAGGGGGTGGGGTCCTGATATAAAAGGGTCAAACCTCCTTTTTATTAGGAACGTGTATCAGAAATGAGCAAGACAGTAGCGGAAAAGATATTAAGCGAACATTCGCGCAGAGACTTAAAGGCGGGTGATTATGCCTTATCCAAGGTGGATTTTTGTTTTGGTCAGGATGGGACCAGCGCTCTTATCATAGATGCTTTGCATAAACTGGGAGCAAAAAAGTTAACAGCAAGAAAAAGATTTTGTATGGTCATCGACCACAGCGCCCCTTCACCCAATATAGGGGTTTCGGCAGTGCATGCCAAAATGCGGAAATTTGCTGCTCGAAATAAGCTGCGCTTATATGATATAGGCTGTGGTGTATGCCACCAGGTAATATTAGAATCCGGAAATGTGCTCCCAGGTGATTTAGTAGTAGGGGCAGATTCTCATACCTGTACTTACGGCGCATTAGGGGCATTGGCGACAGGTTTCGGTTCTACAGATTTAGCTATAACATTAGCCAGCGGTAAAAACTGGTTTAAAGTTCCAGAGACTATCAAGGTAATAATAGATGGCAAATTGCCAAAGGGTGTTTATTCAAAGGATATAATTTTGCATATTATAGGGGATTTAGGCGCTGATGGCTGTACCTATAATTCAATTGAATTTACAGGTAAGGCAATAGAAGCTTTAACTGTTGATGCGCGCTTCACTATTTCAAACATGGCTGTTGAAATGGGAGCCAAATGTGGCATTATGTATCCTGACGAAAAAGTGGTTAGCTGGCTTAAGAAAACAGGCAAAAAGATTAAAAGGAAAGTCTATCCGGATAAAGATGCCGATTATATTAGCGTAAAAAGATATGATGTCAGCAAATTTACTCCGAAGATATCTAAACCCCATACAGTCGATAATGTATCCAATGTTAAAGACGTTGAAGGAAAACCGGTAAATTTAGCCTTTATCGGAACATGTACTAACGGAAGATTAGAAGATCTCATGATAGCCTCTAAAATACTTAAAGGCAATCTAATAGCTGATAATGTAAGATTGGTTATAGCGCCTGCATCAAAACAGATTTATCTGGAGGCTATGAAAAAAGGGATTATCCGGACATTTATTGAAGCCGGAGGTAGTGTAGTTACCCCGGGATGCGGGCCCTGCGTAGGCACTCACGATGGTGTTCCTTCCGATGGTGAGGTTGTAATATCTACAGCGAATAGAAATTTTAAAGGCAGAATGGGCAACCCGAATGCTTTTATCTATTTAGCTTCACCGGCGACAGTAGCTGCATCTGCGTTAACAGGAAAAATAACCGATCCGCGACGTCATTGCGAGCGAACGAAGTGAGCGAAGCAATCTCAAAAACATAGCAATCACCTATTCGTAACTGGAATTTTTGCCCTTCGGGCACGCATTTTATGAACTTCGGCAAAGTTTAACTCGCCCTCACATCTTACGATGTGTTCGGGCTCAGACACAAACTTTGCTTCGTCCCGCCCTTTTCTCAAAAGGGCGGGACTCAGTCTCGTTCATAAAATGCTAAAAATTCCAATTGTTGCTCATAGGCGATTGCTATGTTTTGACAGTAGCTCCGGCAAGCATGCAAAAATTTTGTATATAAGAAGTTTAGTTTTAGCAATGTGAGGCGCATTAGAAATTTTTTGCCAAATGCACTTTTAGGACTTATGACGAGTGAGTGGCGGAACTGACTCGCTACTTTCTAGCTAAAGAATTCCGCCAAACGAACGAGTCGTAAGTTCAAAAGTACGGCGAAAAATTTCAGCGCCGAACATGCTAAAACTAAACTCGTATAGCAGCGAAAAGAGATGAAATTACAAGGAAAAGCGCATAAATTTGGGGATAATGTAAATACGGACTATATTATATCCGGAAGGTATAAATTTAAGATTCAAGACCCCAATGAACTGGCAAAGCACTTAATGGAAGATTTAGAACCCGATTTTTATAAAAAAATTAAAAAGGGAGATTTTATAGTTGCCGGTAGAAATTTTGGATGTGGCTCATCCCGTGAACAGGCCCCCTTAGCTATAAAACACGCAGGAGTTCGTGCTGTTTTAGCAAAGTCTTTTGCCAGGATTTTCTTTAGAAACAGCATTAATATAGGCCTTATGCTTTTAGAATGTGATACGGATGCTATTTCAGATGGCGATTATCTCGTCGTTAATATAAAAGAGGGGCTTGTATATAACAAAATAAAAAATACAAAAATTTCGATCAGGCCCTTACCGGATTTTATGCTGAAGATTCTAAAAGATGGTGGCCTGGTCAGCCATTTTAAAAAACATAAGGGGTTCAAGTTTTAAACCCAATAACCCAATAACCCAATAACCAATGATGTACGACCTGGCGATAATAGGAGCCGGACCGGCTGGATATACTGCAGCTAAACGCGCGGCAGAATTGGGTGCGCAAGTTTGCATCATAGAAAAGGAACGACTCGGCGGAGTCTGCCTTAATAAAGGATGCGTACCTGTTAAGTTTATGGTAAATACTGCAGGTTTGCTCTCTAAAATAAAGAAAAGTGGCCAATTTGGCATTGATGCAGAATCTTACGGGTTAAATATCGCAAAGATGTTAGAAAGAAGAGAGTTTATAATCGATAAACACCGCAAGAGCATAGAAAGATTACTAAACAGATCAAAGGTTAAGATTATAAAAGGTCAAGCAAAACTAAAAGACCCAAACACTATTGATGTTTCTGGAGAAGATTTAAAAGCCAAATACATAATAATAGCCACAGGCTCTGTGCCAATTGAGACTGATATTCTAAGATTTGACCACAAAAGCATCATCTCTAGTGCAGATGCTTTAAATCTTAAAGAGATTCCTGCATCACTTATAATAGTAGGAGCAGGTTATATTGGGTGTGAATTTGCCTGCATTTATAATCAGTTTGGATGCGATGTTACCATTGTAGAGATAGAATCGCAGATTCTCCCGAAACAAGACCAAGAAATCGCAACAAGGTTAATGCAGTCGATGAAAAAAAGAGGCATAAAAATTATCCTTAATGCAAAAATAAAAAGCCTCGAGATTCAAAAAGATGATAAAGCAGCGGCTGTTTTAGAGGATAATCAAACAATAAAGGCAGGAAAAGTTCTTTTAACCATTGGAAGAAAACCTAATACTCAAAATCTAGGCCTTGAATCTGCCGGGGTTAAAACGAAAAACGGCTCTGTTGTGGTTAACAATAATTTAAAAAGTACCGTCGATAACATTTATGCCGTAGGAGATGTTTTAGGCGGCTTTTTCCTTGCATATACCGCTTTTTACGAAGGCATTCTCGCAGCTGAGAATATCTTTAGTCAGGGCGTTTCAGTTGATTATGGCGTGGTCCCTAATTGCATATTCACAATACCGGAAGTTGCAAGCGCAGGGCTTACAGAAACTCAGGCTAAACAACTAGGATATGATGTAACTGTAGCAGGCTATCCTTTTATGGCATTGAGCAAAGCCCATATACTTGATCAGACCGAAGGGATCGTAAAATTAATAGCTGATTCTAAAACCGACAAAATTTTAGGAGCGCAGATTTGTGGACCGCAGGCTGTTGGACTTATAGCAGAACTTGTTATTGTAATGCATAATAATATGACGGCAAAAGATTTATCTTGCATAATACATGCCCATCCTACCTTATCCGAGGCGATACAGGAAGCAGCTAAGAATATAAAAAAATGAAGTATAGTGTATCAGACTTAGGTATTACTGATTACTTTGAGTGTTATTCACTGCAGAAGCAATTACTTAATGGGATTAAAAATAAGCAACTGGATGAGCACATTATAATTACTGAACATAGGCCTGTTATTACAATCGGCCGCTCCGGTTCAAGGAAGAATTTATTGGTGTCAGAGGAATTTCTTGATAGTAGAGGCGTAGAGATTGCAGAGGTCGATAGAGGCGGCAATATTACTTATCATGGCCCCGGACAGATTGTTATGTACCCCTTAATCGACCTTAAAAATCACTTTAAAGATGTGCATAAGTATTTACATAATTTGGAAGATGTTGTAATTGCTCTTTTGGCAGAAAATCGTATTGATAGCTTTAGAATTAAGGGAAAAACTGGCGTATGGACAAAAAAGGGTAAGATTGCTTCGATAGGCATTGGCCTCTCTCGGTGGGTTACATTTCATGGAGTAGCCTTAAACGTTGACTGTGATTTAACACCGTTTAAATGGATTAACCCCTGTGGATTTAAGGATATAAAAGTTACATCTATGAGAAAAATAGAGACTCCCCCCGCAGGGGACTATCCCTATTTTTTAGATAAAGAGCATATAAAAAACAGGCTTGTTGATATATTTTGTGAAAAGTTTTATAAAACATTTCCACCTTGGCTTAAGAGACCGCTGCCGATTAAGGCGATTGAGGAAATGAATGAGGTATTGAAGGAGTATAACCTGCATACCGTTTGTCAAAGCGCAAGGTGCCCCAATATTGGTGAGTGTTTCCGTCGAAAAGAAGCTACATTTATGATATTGGGCAATGTGTGCACAAGGAATTGCGGTTTTTGTTCAGTAAAAACTGGTATTCCGCATAAACCTGATATAGATGAACCTCGCCGAATAGCAAAAGCGGTAAGAAAATTAGGCCTTAAATATGTTGTAATTACTTCCGTGACCCGGGATGATCTTCCGGACGGGGGAGCAAGCAATTTTGCTTCTGCGATAATGGCAATAAGGTCTAATAATCCAGATATAAAAATAGAGATATTGACGCCGGATTTTAATAATGACATAAGCGCTTTAAAAATTGTAATTGCTGCAAGGCCGGATGTTTTCGGGCATAATATCGAAACTGTTCCCCGCTTGTATGGTGAAGTAAAACCGCACGCAGACTATAAAGGTTCCATTTCGATTTTAAACTATGTAAAAAACAGCAGTGACATTTTGACAAAGAGTGGTATAATGGTGGGGTTAGGCGAAAAAGATGAAGAAATTTTTGAGGTTATGAAAGATTTACAAAGCGTGGGCTGCGACATATTAACAATAGGACAATATTTAAAGCCTTCAGCGAATTGTCTGGATGTTCAGAAGTTTATCAGGCCAGAGAAATTCCAATATTATGAGAAAAGAGCCAAAGATTTAGGATTTCATTCTGTAGTAAGCGGACCTTTTGTAAGAAGTTCTTATAAAGCAAAGGAAGCATATAAGGAGGCAAAAAAAGACCATGTATGTAGTTTTACCTGAGATAGGCGAAGACATCAAAGAAGCAGTAGTATCTTTTTGGCACTGCGATCAAGACGGGAAGGTCAATGAGGGCGACGATTTAGTTGAGATGGTTACAGATAAAGCTACATTTAATGTTCCTGCGCCAGCAAGCGGAATATTAACCGAGATAATGTTTAAAGAAGGAGAAACGGTTAAGGTTGGCGAAACTATAGCAATAATAGAAGAGGAGAAATAACAGTGGCTATACATGAAGCAAACAGGATGCGTAGACTCCCTTTATATCTATTTACAATTATAGATAGCCTTAAAGAAGAAGCAAAGGCTCAAGGCATAGATATAATAGATCTCGGAATGGGTAACCCTGACCAGCCTACTCCAAAGCACATAGTAGATGAACTTTGCAAACAGGCGAAGATAAGCGATAACCAGCGTTATTCAAGGCCTAACGGACCTCAAGAAAGATTATTTAAAGAGACCATAGCCCAATGGTATAAGGAGAGGTTTGGCGTAGAATTAAACCCGGAAACAGAAGTTTTACCATTGATTGGCTCAAAAGAAGGAGTAGCTCATTTATCTTTGGCTTTCTTAAATCACGACGATATAGCTTTAGTGCCAAATCCGGCATATCCGGTGCATTTTAACGGCGTTATCATGGCTGGCGGGATATTATACAATATCCCGATGACAGCTGAGCATGATTTTAAGCCGGACCTCTGGAGTTTAAGCAATGAAGTAATTCGTATGGCCAAATTAATCTTTTTAAGTTATCCACACAATCCAACTACATCTGTAGCTGACATAGATTTTTTTAAGAGAGTAATTGACTGGGCTAAAGACAAAAACATCATCGTAGCCCATGACCTGGCTTATTCAGATATTGTGTTCGATGATTATAAAGCGCCAAGCGTATTGGAAGTGGAGGGTGCTAAAGATTTAAATCTTATAGAATTCCATACCCTTTCGAAATCATACAATATGGCAGGCTGGAGAATAGGCTATGCAGTTGGCAATGCTAATATTTTAGCTTCGTTAGCAAAAACCAAAAGTTACATCGATTTCGGGATATTCAGAGCTATCCAGATGGCCGCAGTAAAGGCGCTAACAGGGCCTCAAGATTGCGTAAAAAAGACTGTAGAAACTTATAAACGCAGGCGCGATGTATTAGTTGATGGATTAAACAGCATTGGCTGGAAAGTGTCAAGACCGAAGGCCACATTTTATATATGGGCTCACATACCGCTTAAGTTTAACGCACTTACTTCTATGGAATTCGCATCGTTATTAGTAAAAGAAGCAGGGGTGGTGGCTGCTCCCGGGACGGGATTTGGCGAGTATGGTGAAGGTTATGTAAGGTTTGCATTAGTAGAGAATGAGGATAAGATAAAAATAGCAGTTGATAGAATAAAGAAGCTTTTGCAGACTGAATATTAAAAATGGAAAAAATAGGGACAGTGGCTGTTTTTTCTGTATCCATTAAGTGAAAGACATAAAAAACGGTTACTGCCCCTATTTTTTTAAAATATGTCAAAAAAAATACTCATATTATATATTACTGTGTTATCGGGGCACCATAAGGCTGGTTTGGCCATAGAAAAGGCCCTCAAATTGTTGGATCCAACCGTAGAAGTTATGGGCGTAAATTCATTTAATTATACAAATCCGGTCTTGGAGAAGATAATAGCCAGAACTTATATGGGTATTATAAAGCGAACTCCGGAAGTATGGGAATATTTATATGATAATCCAAAAGTCGTAAAAAATACTCAGCGCTTAAAGGAAGCCATTCATAAATATAACAGCAAAAAACTAAAAATACTAATCGATGATTTTAAACCGGATGTTGTTGTAACTACTCAGGCTTTTCCCTGCGGCATTGTTGCCGATCTTAAAAAATCGTTTAATCTCGATATTTCACTTGTTGGGGTATTGACCGATTTCTACCCCCATTCTTACTGGATGTATGAGTCTGTCGACAGATACGTAGTCGCTTCAGAAGAAGCAAAACAAAGGTTCATACATGATGGTATATCGGAGGATAAAGTAAAGATTATGGGTATCCCGATAGATGTTAGATTTTCTGAAAACAAACCGAAAGACCCTATAAAAGAAAGACTCAACCTGGCCTTAAACAAAAGGGTAGTTTTAATAATGGGAGGCGGCGGAGGTTTAGGTCCTATAAAAGTAATTGTATCAACTTTGCAAAAACTTAATGCAGATATTCAAATCGTGATTGCGACAGGAACAAATGCAAGATTGTATAAATATTTGGTTAGAAAGGCGCCTCGCCTTAAAAAAAGATTGATACTGTTAGAGTATTCAGATAATATTGATGAGCTAATGGAAATTTCGGATGTCGTTATTACCAAACCAGGCGGGATAACTGCGTCTGAGGCCCTGGCAAAATCTCTACCTATTTTGATAATCAATCCGATACCTGGCCAAGAAGCTAAAAATACAAAGTTCCTGATTAAATCCGGTGCCGCCATTAAGGCTGAAAATGAAACGGAACTTTCGGCATTATTAGAAAATTTATTCTCTATGCCTTCCAAGCTTAAAACTATGGCTGAGGCAGCTGGAAAGATTAGCAAGCCTAAATCTGCTTTGGATGTTGCAGAGATGATTCTAAATCTGTAGTTTTTATGTTATTTTTACTTTATAGAATAAGTATTTTTGTTTTCTTACGTTTAAGTTTAGAAAGGGCCTACAGTACAGCAGCTGCTATCGGTAGAATCTATTCATTTTTTTCTTTTAGAGATAGGCAGGCAGTCTGCGATAATTTAAAAGCGATATTCCCCAAACTTAGCAAAAAAAAGATTTCCTCTATGTCGAGGGAAATCTTCGCAAATTTTTGTAAGTACTTGGTAGATTTTTTTAGATTCCCTTTAGTAGACGACGGTTACATTAAAAAAAGTGTAAAGATTGAAGGCCTAGAAAATTTAGATAGGTCTTTAGCCAAAAAGCGAGGCGTTATTTTAGTATCCGCTCATTTAGGCAATTGGGAATTGGGAGCTGGTGTTTTATCAAAATTGGGTTATAATTTAAGCGCTGTTGTTTTAAGGCATAAGCATAAGAATGTTGATGATTTTTTTACCCAGCGAAGACAAATGCTCGGCATGAAAGCAATACCATTCGGTGGCGCACTACGACGTTGCTTTAGTGTTCTTTCCGAAAATAATATGTTGGCATTGGTAGGAGATAGAGATTATTTTAGTAATGGTGTACAAATGCCATTTTTTGAAAAAAAGACTATCATTCCAAAAGGCCCTGCGGTTTTGAGCCTGCGTTTTGGTTCGCCAATTGTTCCCACATTTATGGTCAGGAATATAGATAATACTTTTACCTTTAAGTTTTGCCCACCGATTGAATATGCCCTTTCAGGAAATAAAGATAGAGATATTAGATTTTTGACGTTAAATTATTTAAAAGTTTTAGAGGATGTCATAAGAGAATACCCAACCCAGTGGTATGTCTTTCGTAGATTCTGGGAAAAGATAAGCTGGAGACTGTGAGGGCGCTCAGAGCATTGTTCGCTCGGCTGAATTTTTTTGCCGTCCTTTTGGACTTACGACTCGTTCGTTTGGCGGAATTCTTTAGCTAGAAAGTAGCGAGTCAGTTCCGCCACTCACTCGTCGTAAGCCCTAAAAGGACATTTGGCGGAAAATTTCTGATGCCTCGCTCACAATGCTCTTCGCTTGAGGCGTTAAGTTTGGCAAAAAATTTCTAATGTGCCTCGTATTACAAAAACTTCATTTAAGAGAGAAAGGTTGGTAGAGTGAAAAAAGTTTGTGCGGTGCTACCCTCATATAATGAAGAAAAAAATATCACCGGTGTGATAAAAGGTGTATTGAAACACAACATCGATGTTATCGTAGTTGATGACGGTTCAAAAGATAAAACCTCCCAGCGAGCTTCCGAGAACGGAGCAGCAGTTATAAGGCATCATAAGAAAAAAGGCAAAGGCGTCTCAATAAGAGACGGATTAAATTATGCCGCGGATAATGATTATGATTATATTATAACAATAGATGCCGATGGCCAGCATAATCCTGAAGAGATCCCTCTATTTGTAAAGGAAGCAAATGCAAATGAACAAACAGGGATAGTGATAGGTAGCAGATTATCAAATCCAGAAAATATGCCGCTTGTAAGATTTTATACAAACAAATTTATGTCGAATTTAATATCGCTATTATGCAAACAAAATATACCTGATACCCAATGTGGTTACAAACTTATAAAAAAGGACATATTAAAAGCAGTCAGTGTAAAAAGCCGTAAATTCGAAATAGAATCTGAACTATTAGTCAAGGCAGCAAAGGCAGGATTTAAGATAAAGTCAATACCCATAAAATCAATATACGCAGGAGAAAAAAGCAAAATCAATCCTTTTACAGATGCAATAAGATTTATAAGATTTCTGATAAAAACAGTAATCAATAAATAAACAGTGACCATGAAAGAAGAGAAGGAATTTGAACAGAAAAGAAAATTGATGGTGCAGGAACAGCTTATTCCGAGGGGTATAACTGACAAAAGGGTGCTTGAGGCTTTTATGAAGGTGCCCAGGCATAAATTTGTGCCTGTAAGATATGTGGAAGAGGCCTATGGTGATTATCCTGTTAGCATTGGAGAGGGGCAGACTATATCACAACCATACATGGTTGCATTAATGACTCAATGTCTTGAACTTAAAGAAAACGATAAAATTCTAGAGATAGGTGCAGGCAGCGGTTATCAGGCTGCTATATTGGCAGAATTGGCGGGTAAGGTGTATACAACGGAAAGAATCTCTATCTTAAGTAAAAACGCTCAGGGCGTATTGCAAAAATTAGGTTACACTAATATAAAGCTGAAACTCGGAGATGGCAGTTTAGGATGGGAAGAATTTGCCCCGTATGACGGTATAATAGTTACTTGCGCAGCACCTTCTGCACCCGAGCCGTTGAAAAAACAATTAAAAGAAAATGGCAGATTGGTCATACCTGAAGGTGGAAGTTTCTCACAGACATTGGCTGTGGTTAAAAAGCGAAAGGGTAAGTTTACCGAAGAAGACATATGTGGATGTGTCTTTGTGCCATTAGTAGGGAAATACGGCTGGAGGAAAAATGCTTGAGAATCTGATAAATCTTTTATCTAATTTACCAAGGGAATTGGCTGTATTTATCTTAGGGATGATGCCCATTTCGGAGCTAAGGGGAGCCATACCATTCGGAATCGCAGTAGGCCTGCCTGCAAAAAAGGTATTATTTTTTGCTATAATTGGAAACATTGTCCCTGTTATCCCGTTATTGTTTTTACTTGAACCGGTATCAAATTACTTAAGAAGGTTCACGCCGTTTAAAGTCTTTTTTGATTGGTTATTTGAAAGAACCAGGCGCAGAGCCGCAGTTGTTGAAAAATATGAAGCACTGGGATTAATTTTTTTCGTCTCGATTCCATTGCCGATAACCGGGGCTTGGACAGGGTGTTTGGCTGCCACCTTATTTAAGATAAGATTAAGATACGCTCTTTTTGCAATAACGACCGGAGTTTTAATCGCTGCTGTAATAGTAACAACTATAACTTTTGCAGGCAAGGGGTTGATCTATAGTTTATTTTTGGCTACATGAGGTTTGGCTATGGTAGATGTTTCTTGGCTCATTATTGACGGATATAATGTTATAAATAAATGGCCTGAGCTTATCAAGGCAAAACACAAGAGCATAGAATTTGCAAGAGAGAAACTTAATACGCTTATACAAAAATATAGCGATTTTAAAGGAATAAAGGCAACAATTGTATATGACGGCAAAGGCAATAATAGAGAAGAGATGGAAGGTAATCCAAAGATTATATATTCTAAAAATAAAGAAACAGCCGATGCAGTAATAGAGTCTCTGGCATATAATTATGATAAACCCGACGAAATAACGGTAGTCACCGATGATAATATCCAGCGCAATTTTGTCATAGGCGCAGGCGCTCATTGTATCTCAGCAGACCAATTTGAGACTGAGCTAAGCGAGGCTTTAACCGAGATGAGGGAGATGCTAGGGTAAGAAAAAATGATTCATTTATACATAGGTGATGGGAAAGGGAAAACGACCGCAGCTGTAGGGCTGGCACTGCGCGCTAAAGGTGCGGGTAAAAAGGTCTGCTTTATTCAATTTTTAAAAGGAGGCTGTGTCTCCAGTGAAAACAAACTATTAAAAAAAGCGGAAATAAAAGTCATCCGTTTTGCCCAAATACACCCAGCATTTTCCAAAAAAGTATCTGTGCCAGAGTTAAAAAACAAAATATTGCAAGATTTAGAAAGAGTAGAAGAGATATTAAAAGTGAAAAGATACAATGTTGTTATATTAGATGAAATTCTATACGCATTAAGAGATAAATTCATTAAAGAAAAAGATATATTAAGAATAATTAAATGCTGCCCAAAACAGACAGAACTTATACTAACCGGCATCCTATCTACATCGAAAATTTCAAAACTGGCGGATTATATAAGCCGCATTAAAAATGTCAAACATCCCTACCAAAAAGGAATAAAAGCCCGCTCAGGAATTGAAATGTGAAAAATATTATGCTGTTCAGATTTTTATTGACAATTTATTATTAATAACTATAATTGAGCTTGTTTGATACATTAGTTATACAGGTGGCCCAGGCCTTAATAGGGAAGTCCGTTGAAGCGGACACGGTCCCGCCGCTGTAATCGGAGACGAAATCCGCAATTTGCCACTAATCGCTTTTGGTGATTGGGAAGGCGTGGAGAGTAGGTAGATCCGAGAGCCAGAAGACCTGCCTGTATGTTGAGAGTGCTTTGGGTTTCGAAGGAAGGCCAAAGACACAATAAATAGGGTGAAGCAAAGCCCCGCGATAGCGGGAAAAATCAGGGTGCAACCCCAAATGTAGAAACTTCACAGAAGTTCTACCTTCGGGGTTTTTTTATGAACCCATTCGACTTCGCTCAGGGTTCATCCTGAGCGAACGAAGTGAGTCGAAGGATGAAAAAGCTTATTCTTATTAGACACGGCGAAACCGATTATACGCTTCAAAGGAGATATTGCGGCCATGAGGATATCCCATTGAATGCTAGGGGGATAGAGCAGGCCAATTATCTACGCTATAAACTAAAAAATATAAAAGTTGATAGAGTTTATTCCAGTGATTTAAAACGCACATTCCAAACCGCAAAAATAATCTTTCAGAATAAAATCATATATAAAAGGAAAAAATTACGCGAAATTGATTTTGGGGTTTTTTCTGGACTAACTTTTGAAGATGTCAATAGATTGTATCATGATGTATACAAAGCGTGGCTGGATAACCCGGCGAATGTAAAAATACCGGAAGGTGAAAGCTTGCCCGGTTTTGTAAGGAGAGTAGAAAAGAGCATTAATGAAATTTTTAATCAAAATATGAAAAAGACAGTAGCTTTGGTAAGCCACGGAGGCACAATACGGGTTATACTTTTGAAGATGCTGAGGCAAGATTTAGATAAATTTTGGAATATACAACAAGATTCAACAGCCCTTAATATAATCGGATTTAAAAATGGAATTCCTGAAATCATCAAGATTAATGATACCTCGCATTTAAAAGAGATTGCTTCGGCAGAAGTTTCGACCTCGCAATGACGTGGCAATAACATGAAAAAATTTATTTTTATAACTGGTGGAGCGCGTAGCGGAAAAAGTCGTTATGCTCAGGACTTAGCCAGGGGTATTAGTAAAAGGGTTGCCTTTATCGCCACATGCATTCCTCAAGATGAAGAAATGAAAAACAGAATAGCCTTGCATAAAAAATCGAGGCCGTCCAATTGGAAAGTTATAGAAGAAAGCAAGGATATAGAATCTACCTTAGTTAAATTAAAAAATAAAACCGATGTAGTAATTATTGATTGTCTCGGTTTATTGATATCGAATCTTTTATCCGAAGGCGCAGATGAAAAAGTGATAGAGAAAAAAATTAGGACAATTGCTCAAATTTTGCCTAAAGTAGAGTTTACTTCTATAGTGGTTTCGAATGAAGTAGGAAGCGGTATTGTTCCCGATAATCCTTTGGCCAGGAGATTTCGAGATCTACTTGGATTGTCAAATCAAATAATAGCAAAAAAAGCAGATGAGGTTATTTTTATCCAATCAGGCATACCGATAACCATAAAAAGAGGGAGAAAAGATGCAGAAGTTAAATGAGACAATAAATAAAATTGAAAGAATCGATTACTCTTTGGCAGAAAAAACTCAAAAAAGGCTCGACAATCTTACTAAACCGCGAGGAAGCCTCGGGCGTTTAGAGGAACTTGCTAAACAGATGGTAGAGATTACAAAAGACGAAAGCCCTTCGCTTAAAAATAAGGTTATATTTACCATGGCAGGAGACCATGGCATTGTAGAAGAAGGAGTAAGCGCTTACCCAAGAGAGGTAACACCGCAGATGGTCTATAATTTTTTAAGAGGCGGTGCTGGTATAAATGTTTTGGCGAGCCACATTGGTGCAAGAGTTGTTGTCATAGATATCGGAGTAGCTTGCGATTTAGAACCACATTCAGAATTGGTTATAAGGAAGATAAATTATGGCACAAAAAATATGTTGAAGGGGCCTGCGATGACAAAAGGCGAAGCAATTAGGTCTATAGAAGCGGGTATAGAAATATTTGAAGAAGAATTAGGAAAGGGTATAAATATAGTTGGAACAGGAGATATGGGAATAGGAAATACCACTCCATCAAGCGCGATAGCAGCGGCTATAACAGGTGAACCGGCTGAAGACCTAACAGGAAGAGGTACGGGTGTGGATGATAAGACCTTTACTCACAAGATAGAAGTTATCAAAAAGGCTATTGAGATAAATAATCCGGATCCGAAAGATGCAATAGATGTTTTGTCTAAAGTGGGAGGTTTTGAGATAGGAGGACTTGTAGGAGTAATTTTGGGAGCAGCCTCAAGAAGAATCCCTGTAGTAATAGATGGGTTTATTTCAGGAGCAGCTGCATTAATAGCTTATCGATTGGAACCAAAGGTAAAAGATTATATGATTGCTGCTCATTGCTCTGTAGAAAAAGGCCATAAAATCATCCTAAAATTTATGGGCCTTAAGCCCCTCTTAGATTTTGACTTACGCCTTGGAGAGGGCACTGGCGCTGCCTTAGGAATGAGTATTGCTGAAGCCGGGGTTAAGATTTTAACTCAAATGGCAACATTTAAGGGAGCATCTGTCTCCGAAAGGATTGACAAGTGAAAAGATTCCTTATTGCACTGCAATTTTTGACCATATTGCCAATAAAGATTAAATCAGAGATAAAAGAAGAAAATTTTGGTCGATCTCTAGTCTATTTTCCAATAGTCGGCATTTTAATAGGCATTTTATTAGCCATAACCTCTCATATTCTCGTCTTCTTACCACGTATGGTTTTAGGTGCATTTATCTTATTGATATCTATTGTTGTAACAGGCGGGATTCACTTAGATGGATTTGCTGATACTTGCGATGGTTTTTATGGCTCTAAGCCTAAAAAAAAGATATTAGAGATAATGCGAGATAGTCGAGTTGGTGTAATGGGTGTAATTGGAATAGTTTGCCTTTTACTTTTAAAATTTACTCTAATAGTAAGTATCCCTAAAAATATTCTTTGGAAATCATTAATTATGATGGCAACTTTTGCAAGGTGGTCTCAGGTTTTAGCGTGTTGTACATCTAAATATGCGCGAGAAGAAGGAAAAGCAAAGTATTTTATAGAATACGCCAATCGAGGAGGAATTATTATAGGGGGCGTGCTTACATTTGTATTATTTTTGTTTTTGGCAAAATTAAAAGGCGTTATGTTATTTATTTTAGCTTTTGCCACAATATTTTTATTTATAAATTATGTAAAGAAAAAAATCGGCGGAATGACCGGAGATACAATAGGCGCAACAAGTGAAGTTGCAGAAGTTGCTGTCCTATTTTTTGCGTTATGTTTTTGCTAATATCCTCATATCTGACAGATTTGGTTTTTGGTGATCCGGAATGGTTTCCGCATCCGGTGAGGTGGATAGGTAGATTAATAAGTTTCCTGGATAATAAATTGAGAAAAACCGGCAGCAAGCAAACAGAGCGAATAAAAGGAGGGATGTCGGCTTTTATCGTAGTAGTAACAAGTACATATTTAGCGTACTTATTTATAGCGCTCTCAAGGAAACTAAACCCATTTTTAGGTGGTTTAGCCTGGATATATTTAGGATACGTTACTCTTTCTATAAGAGATTTACAGGTTAAGGCAAAAGCAGTTTTAAACGAAATAGAAAAAGACTCTATTATTGGAGCTCGAAGGCAGCTTTCTAAAATTGTAGGCAGAGATACTCAGAATTTAAGCAAAGACAGAATAATAATGGCTACAATAGAAAGTACCGCAGAGAATATCAATGACGGCATTATTGCCCCGATTTTTTATCTGATTTTAGGCGGACCGGTTTTAGCCATAGCTTATAAGAGCATAAACACTCTCGATTCTATGGTTGGATATAAAAATGAAAAATATCTTCATTTTGGCTGGTTTTCTGCAAAATTGGACGACATCGCTAATTTTATTCCGGCGCGGATTTCCGGATTTTTGATATCCGTCTCCTCGCTAATTAGCAAAAGAGATTTTAAAAACTCTTTTATGATAATGCTTAGAGACGGCAGGGAACACCCTTCCCCAAATAGTGGGGTGCCGGAAGCAGCTATGGCTGGTGCTTTAGGGATAAGATTAGTAGGCATTTCGTCTTATCAAGGCAAAATTTCTGAAAAACCATACATCGGAGAACAAAAAAGAATCATACAGCCTTCTTTTATAAATGAAGCATTAACAATAAGTTTGATTGCATCTATTTTAATGGTTTCTATAGGGGTTATTTTTAAGTGGATAATTTAGATTTTTCCCACGGTGGAAATATTTACGAGGTTAACAAAATAGACATAATCGATTTTAGCGCAAATATCAACCCGTTAGGACTACCAACAAGGATAAAAAAGACTATTTATAATAATTTTGATAAGATTCTGCATTATCCCGATCCAGCGGCAAGGAATATAACCCGAAAGATTGCAAAATACTGGGAAATTGATGAAGAAAATATTCTTCTCGGTAATGGCTCTGTTGAACTAATATATCTTATTACATCCACTTATAAGCCGAAAACTACTCTCGTACCCGTACCCACCTTTTCAGAATATGAACGCGCAGCAAAAAGCGCAAAGAGTAAAATACGATTTTTAAGACTTAAAGAAAAAGAGGGTTTTAAGCTTAATTTATCTCATGTTGGCAATACAGACATTGCTTTTTTTTGCAATCCCAATAATCCCACCGGCAATCTTATCTTAGAAAATAGTGTGGCAGTTAAGAATTTAGCTGTTGTTGATGAGGCCTTTATGGATTTCTTGCCAAACCAGAAGAATCATACCTTAATCTGGAAGGCAACAAAATCCAAAAAGATAATCATACTTCGAACTCTCACCAAATTCTTTGCTCTGCCAGGTTTAAGAATGGGTTATCTAATCGCCCATAAAAATATTATTAATAAATTAAGGCAGAATCTTCCTCCCTGGAACACAAATTCTTTAGCCCAAATAGCAGCAGAGCAGATTTTAAACGATAAAAATTATATTAATAAAACTTACAAACTCATAAAGAAAGAAAGAAAATTTCTCTTTGAGCAATTAGCGGAAATTTCCGGATTAAGGCCTTATCCTTCAGTAACAAATTTTCTCCTGATAAAAATAGAGAGAGAAGATATCACATCAAAATCTTTAAAAGAATTGCTCATTAAAAAGGGGATTCTCATAAGGGATTGTGGTAATTTTAGAAATTTAAATGATAAATATATCCGTGTAGCCATACGTTCTCATAAAGAAAATTTAAAACTTCTGAATGCTTTGAAAGAGGTCATATGAAAGATGTAGTTTTTGAGTTAAAGAGAAAATTGATAGAATCTGTCCAAAAAAATTCAGCTTCTGGTTTGCTTTTTTCTGGCGGTATAGATTCGGCCACTTTAGCTGGTATTAATTCTAATGTAAAGGCAATTACTGTAAATTTGAATTCGTACGGAGAAGATGTTGAATTTGCTGCTTCTTTGGCAAAATTTCTCAATATGGAACATTATCAAAAAAGGGTAGACGTTGATGAAGCCATAGATGCTATTCCAAAAGTAATAAAGATGCTAAAGACCTTTGATTCGGCCATTCCTAATGATTTAGTGGTTTATTTTGGGTTAAAGAAGGCATTTGAATTGGGCATAGATGAAGTGATGACAGGAGACGGAGCTGATGAGCTTTTTGCCGGTTATTCTTTTATGCAAAAAATAAGTGACCTTGAAAACTACATTAGAAAAATATCACAAAATATGAGATTCAGTTCTAATTTAATAGGTAATTATTTTGGCTTAAAGATTGTTCAACCCTTTTTAAACAGGGGATTTTTAAATTTTGCCCTGTCAATAAGTCCTGATTTGAAATTAAGGCAACAGAATGGGAAGTTTTGGGGAAAATGGATTCTCCGTAAGGCCTTTGAGGATACATTACCTGCAGAAGTTATCTGGCAAGATAAAAGGCCATTGGAAAATGGCTCAGGAATGGCAAAAATTCGAGAGATTATCTCTGCTAAAATAACTGATGAAGAGTTTAAAGAAAACTCCTACCCTGTGAAATTTATGAATAAAGAACATTTTTATTATTACAAGGTATATAGGAATGTGATTGGAAAAATCCCTGAACCTAAGGAGGGTGAAAAGAGATGTTCTGGATGCGGTTCAGGGATTGAGGCCATAGCCTTTCATTGCAAGGTTTGTGGGTGTGTTCTGGATTGGAGAAAGTAGATGAAAGTGTTTATTTCCTGGAGTGGCGGCAAAGAGACTTCCCTGGCTTTGTATAGAGTAATGCAAAATCGAGATGTTGAAGTTGCTTATCTTTTAAATATGGTCTCTGAAGATGGCAAATATTCACGAACCCATGGAATCAGTTCAAAATTATTGAAATTACAAGCAGAAGCAATAGGGATTCCCATTATTCAAAGAAGGGCTACCTGGGAAAGTTATGAGAGAGTATTTAAAAAAGCTGTTTTAGAATTCAGGAAAAAAAATATTCAGGCAGGCGTATTTGGAGATATAGACCTTCAGGGACACCGGGATTGGATAGAAAGAGTCTGCAAATGTGTATGTATAAGACCTACATTACCATTATGGAAAGAAAAAAGAGAAAAGTTGCTTAAGGAGTTTATCAATGCTGGTTTTAAAACAGTCATTGTAGCCACCCGGGCCAATCTATTAGGCAAAGAATGGCTTGGCCGACGGATAGATAAAGAATTTATAAAAGACCTAAAAGCTTTGGGAAATATTGACCTCTGCGGAGAAAATGGTGAATATCACACCTTTGTTTATGATGGCCCTATTTTTAAAAAGCCTGTAGAGTTTAGTATTGGAAAGAAAGTATTAACTCAACCCCTGCGTGCAGGGGTTGGGTTAAAGGATAAACATTGGTTTTTAAAACTAAATGTGAAAAATGACTAGCAGAAAAATTAATTTAGATTTAGAGGGAGGAAAAGCGGAGATAATTTATCATCAATTTGACGATATAAAGGTAAAGACATTTCTGGTTTCTTTTGCAATCAAAAGGAGGATTCTATCCACTTTGGAAGGTTTTAAAGAAGCAAAATTTATCGCTAATCACTATACCCCTTCAGAGCTCTGGGATTTTTTTCATAAAAATAAAAAAGTGTATGAAGGAAAGATTTATGCAGATTTAGGAATTAAACCTAGCGAAGCGGCTATGTTGTTTACTGGAATGGATATGGATAATCTTTTTATTAAGGAAGAAAGATATATTGATAGCAAAATTTATGTTTGTGTTACTGCAGGAGTAAAGACCAATGCTCTAAGAATAGGTGTAGATAAGGCTGGCAGCATTGAAAAAGAAGGTAAATTCAAGCGTCTTGGAACAATTAACATAATCATTTTAACTGATCTATCTTTTACAGATGGGGCTATGGCAAGCAGCATAATCACTATTACTGAGGCAAAAACACAAGCTCTGCAAAATTTGGATATAAGAAGCACACATAATCCCAGAATTCAGGCTACAGGCACAGGCACAGATAGCGTTTTAGTAGTTTCTGGTTCTGGGCCAAAGATAACCTATGCAGGCGGACATGCAAAGATAGGTGAAATAATGGCAAAGACCATAACCTCTGCAGTAAAAGAGGCTATTTTAAAAACAAAAAATAATTAGATGAATATCAAAAGAATTGTTTCATTAGCACCATCTAATACTGAGATTGTTTTCGCTTTAGGAGAAGGCAAAAAAATTGTAGGAGTAACTGAGTGTTGCGATTATCCTCCTGAAGTTAAGTCAATAGATAAAATCGGTGGTTTTTCTGCACCAGATATAGAAAAAGTAGTAACTCTTTCTCCGGATTTAGTATTAGCTACATCTATTGACTTAAGAGGGACGGTTTCTAGATTAAGAGCTGAGGGGATAGCTACTTATGCAGTAAAAACGAAGACAATTTTGGATGCTCCTGAAGCCGTATCCTTTGTCGGAAAACTTATTGGGTGTCAACGAAAGGCCTCCCGATTAGCTAAGAAGATAGAAGAAAAGATTAAAAAAATATATCAGAAGACTAAAGGTTTAAGGACCAGACCAAAGATTTGCTATATATGTTCTCACGATCCTTTATGCATTGCTTTAAAATCTTGCACAGTTAATAAGTTGATCGAAGTAGCTGGAGGGGCAAATATTATGCAGGATATCGCCCTGGATAATATCGACAATTTATTGGAAGCTGTTATTAAGAAAAATCCCAAAGTTATTATTACCTCTAAAGGGCATAGAGAGACTACAGATTTATTATCTTATGCGAAGAATTGCCCTCGCTTTAAACAGACAGACGCTTATTTAAATAAGCGAATTTACCAGATCGACGCGGAATTAGTTTGCCGTCCAGGACCAAGGGCAGTGCAGGGATTAGAAACTTTGGCTGAATTTATCCACCCTGAAATCTTTGCCAGGGGCTAAAATGGGAATTTATCATATAACTTATACGCCGGAATTAAAAGAGGCTTGTCTCTATTTTGGTGAAAGATGCAATTTCTCTTGCCATGGTTGCATCAGCAAATATCATTCTGAAGATTGCCATTTAGACGGGGGGATGAAACAGAGTAAAAATAGAACGTTATCCAGAGAAGAAGTTATATCATATATAAAACCACTTTTCTTAAAGAGAACGGTCTTTTTGGGTCTAGAACCCACAGTAGATACTGATTTTCTTCCTTTAGCAAAAACTATAAAAAAGCAGTTTTCTACTTACAACATCCTCATTACCAATGGCTATAAATATATAGAAGACAGGACAATTGATGAAGTCTGTGTAAGCATTAAGGCTATATCCAGAAAGACATTCAAGGATTTTACAGGCAAGGATAATCCAGAACAGGTCTTAAATAATTTCAAAAGATATACAAGTATTCCTAATCTTGAAGTACGAGCAGAGAGTATTTTTATTCCCGGCTATATTGATAAAGATGAAATAGAAAAGATTGCTCGATTTATTTCCAGCGTTGACTCTTTAATCCCCTATCGTATAGATGGCTATATGCCTTATTTGGAAAAAGATAATTTCAGGAAGCCAGTTAAAAGTGAAATGGAAGAAGCTAAAAAAATCTCTGAAAAATATTTAAAAAACGTTTCTATCTTACATTATGGAGTAAAAGTAAAACATAGAGTCAAAAGGATCTATTAATGATAAAAGCAAAATTATTAACAATTCTGTCTATCGGCGCTTCTTTGTTTTTGTCTGCCACTTTTGCATATTCAGAGCAGGATTATCCACAAAGGATAATTTCATTAGGCCCGGTTATCACCGATGAAATATATATTCTGGGAGTGGAAGAAAAATTGGTTGGCTGCACAGTATATTGCCAGAGGCCTCCTGAGGCAAAAAACAAAGAAAAAATTGGCACAGCAATAGAAATCAACATAGAAAAGATCGTTGCTCTTAAGCCAGATCTGGTTCTGGCAACATCTTTAACAACACCAGAGGCAAAACAGAAACTAAAAAATTTAGGAATAAAAGTAATTACTTTTCCTGAAGCAAAAAATTTCAGCGAGATTTGCAAACATTTTTTAAAACTGGCCAGGTTTGTAGGCAAAGAAAAAGAGGCAGAAGGAATTATCAACATCGTAGAAAATAGAGTAGATTTGATAAAAAACAAGACAAAAGATTTACAGAGGCTTAAAGTCTTCATTCAGGTAGGAGCAAAACCTCTGGTTACAGTAATCAGAGGTTCCTTTATCAACGATTTCATCGAATTTGCTGGAGGAATAAATATTACAAAAAGTTTAAAGAACAATCGCTACTCAAGAGAAAAAGTCCTCAAAGACAATCCAGATATAATAATTATCGTTACTATGGGTATTAATGGAGAAGAAGAGAAAAGAATATGGCAGAAATTTGAAACATTGAAGGCAGTAAAAAATAACAGGATTTATATTATCCATCCTAATAAAATCACCAGTCCTACTCCATTGATTTTTGCAAAAACCCTGGAGGAGATTACCGGGATTTTACATCCTCAGCTGAAGGAGAAAAGGTGAGAAAGAGAATAATTGGCTGGATTTTATGGATATTAGTTTTAGGGGGCCTGCTTTTAGTAATAGGCATCTTTTCTTTATCCGTTGGTCCGGCTGGAATATCCATTAAGAAAATTGCCTCCTTGATTTTGCAAGGTAAAGGTACTACTGAATATAGCATCATCTTTGATATTCGCCTGCCTCGTATTATTTTAGGTTTTGCCATAGGAGGAGCGTTAAGTCTGGCTGGGGTTATTTTGCAAGGGATGTTTCGCAATCCCTTAGTTGAACCTTATACCCTGGGTATTTCAGGCGGGGCAGCGATAGGAGTATGTTTAAATATTGTTTTGAGAATCCACAGTACATTAGGTCTATTAACTTTGCCTATCTTTGGTTTTTTAGGTGCGGTTGTGGTTATTACGCTGGTTTATTCTCTAAGCATAAGAAAAGGCACATTAAAGATGCAAGGGCTCCTTCTTACCGGAGTGATGATAAGTTTTATCTCTTCATCATTAATTATGCTGATTATGTCCATTTCACGCGCAGAGGATCTTCATGGAATTGTCTTCTGGATAATGGGTTCTTTAGAAGAGCCGGACTGGTTTCTTATAAAATTGGCATTTTGGCTATCTATTTTAGGTTTAGCAGTCTCTTATCTTTTCTGTTTTGACCTCAACGCCCTTTCTTTAGGGGAAGAAGAAGCGCTGCATCTGGGTATAAATGTAGAAAAGACTAAACGGCTGCTTTTTGTTATAGCCTCTATACTTACGGGTTTTAGCGTATCTGTAGCCGGTATAATTGGATTTGTCGGATTGGTTGTTCCCCATTTTGTGCGTATGTTTGTAGGGAGTGACCATCGGATTCTTCTGGTGAGTTCTTTTCTTTGCGGAGCAGGTTTTTTGATATTCTGTGATACCATAGCCAGGACAATTATTTCTCCATTGGAATTACCCGTTGGTGTAATTACTGGAATATTAGGCGGTAGCCTTTTTGTTTATGCCCTGAGTAAAAAGCAGGTTCTTCTGGGGGTAAAATAGTGCTGAAAGTCCAGAATTTAATCTGTGGATATGATTCAAAATTTCTTCTTCAAGATATCAATTTTAGAATGGATACTGGAGAATTTGTGGGGATAATCGGTCCTAATGGCTCAGGAAAAACGACCCTGCTTCGGGCTATAACCAGGATGCTTAAACCAAAGACGGGTGCAATTTTGTTAGAAGAAAAAGATATATGGCAGATGGGATTTAAGGAACTGGCTAAGAAAATAGCGGTAGTTTCTCAAAATGTTGAGACAGGGTTTATGAACGTTGAAGAATTTATCCTTTTAGGAAGGATTCCCTATTATGGAAGATTGCAGTTTCTGGAGGCAAAAAGAGATTTAGATATTGCTAAAAAGTGTATGACCTTAACAGATACTTATAAACTAAGAGACCGATCAATGGGAGAGATAAGTGGTGGAGAAAGACAGCTTGTGCTTATTGCCCGTGCGCTTGCCCAGGAGCCAGGGTTACTTTTACTGGATGAGCCCACAGCGCATCTAGATATAACTCATCAGGTTGGAATTTTAGACCTTATCAGGAGGTTAAATAGAGAATTGCAGCTTACAGTAATTATGGTTTTGCACGACCTTAATTTAGCCAGTGAATACTGCCATCGTTTGATTCTCATCAATGAAGGAAGGATTCATAAGACTGGACGACCTGAAGAGGTGTTAAATTATAAGGTTATTGAGGAGGTTTATAAGACAGTTGTAGTTGTAGAAAAAAATCCTATTTCTTCAAGACCTTATATATTGGTGGTTTCTGAAGAAGAAAAGCAAAAAAGAAAATCCAGAATCAATTAAAGGCAAAAGGCAGGTGAACCAGTATCAATTTAACCTGTGACTCTGTTTAAATAAAGTGGTAATTTGGTAATTTACCCCCACACCAATTTGCATTTTTCTGTTTCTATACAATTGGTGAGGGGGTGAACCGGATAGGCAAAGGAAGTGAAGGTGTGATTCCTTCTGCTGCCCCGCAACGGTAATGCCTGCATTTTAAGAAAGCAGGTGAGCCCGGACCATTGCCTATCATGGAGAGTATTCTCGAGGGAGGAAAAAAATGAGAAATAAAAATTTAATTTTCATGGGGGCGTTGGTTTTGGTAATGACTAAAAATATTTGGGCCCAAGAGCAGAAAGATATCATATCTAAGGTTATTACATTAGAACCGATTGTAGTAACCGCCTCAAGAACAGAAAGAAAACTATCAGAGGTCGCTTCTAATGTTAGTGTTATTTCAGAAAAAGAGATCGAGGAATCAAATGCAAAAAACATCCCCGATTTATTAAAAGACATAGAAGGCGTTTACACCTATGATTCTTCCGGTGTAGGAACTACTGGCAGGATAAATATGCGTGGTTTCTGGGGAGGTATGTCAACCCATCAATTGGTACTTGTAGATGGGATACCCCAAAATAGAGGTGAAGATAAAATCGCGGATTGGAATTTAATCCCTCTGGATAATATTGAGCGAAT
>CAZMYR010000002.1:77275-100143 GCA_964570585.1 uncultured Planctomycetia bacterium | reverse complement strand
AACCATGCAGTGCTAAAGCATTAGCGGATAGTATTAATTTGCTGGTTAAAAATAAAGAATTGGGAAAAAGACTTTCTGTAAAAGCAATAAATAGAACAAAGGCGAAATTTGACAGCAGCAAATCCTCTAAGCAGCTTGCCAGTATTTATAAAAATATATTAAAATGATATGATGAAAATACTTATTGTATCCCCGTTTTTTCCATATCCCCTTGATGTTGGGGGAAAGGTATCCATATATAATTATATCAAACAACTTAACCGCGAGCATAATATTACCTTGCTTTGTATTCTGCATCCTGAAGAGGATAAAGAAAACACAGAACTACTAAAAGATATATGCGAAAAAGTCATTGTTGTTAAAAAGCGTATTAAACCACGAAACCGAAGCCGTTTTTTACGCATTATCTTAAGGATAGCAAAATATATTACGGCATTTTTACCCTTTTGCATGCCTTTTATTTTAAGCTACCGCTATGAGCCTGAACTTAAAATGAAATTATCTTCTCTCTTAAAAGAAGGCTTTGATTTAATATGTTATGAATTCACCCAATCCATACGTTACATTCAAAAAAATGTTAACATCCCCCAGATATTAGTTGAGCATGATATATCATACATAAAATGGGAGCGTCAAATAAGGTTACTCCCCTGGTATAAAATTTTTAATAAACTTATTATCTTTGCGGACTATATCAAACTGTATTTACTCGAAACTAAGGCCTGGAAGCAGGTTGACCATATTATTACTATGACCGAAGTTGATAAGAACATCATTAAAACATTCAACCCTTGTTTAGGTGTTACGGCTATTCCAAGGGGCGTGGATATAGAATATTATCGTTCTGAAAGAAATGAGCAAGAGCTTGAAGACATGATATTATTTGTCGGTTCTGCGGTAAATACATTAAATATAGACGCAATCAGGTTTTTCTTAAAAGATATCTGGCCGAAAATACTCAGCAGAAAACCTTCGGCTGAATTTATTATTATAGGCAAAGGATTCAACGGTGTAATTGCGGAGTCTTTTGGCAAAAACGTAAAAACACTCGGGTTTGTTGAAGATATGAGACCATATTTGAAATCCACAAAGGCATTTGTTGTCCCTTTGATTAACGCTAGCGGGATAAGAATCAAGATATTGGAAGCTATGGCGGCAGGCTGTCCGATTGTAACAACCTCCATTGGTTGCGAAGGCATAGATTTGGTGGATGGCGAAGATGCCTTTATAAGAGATAATACAGATGCCTTTGCAGATGCAGTGTTAAGATTAATGGATAGTGAAAAGCTACGCCGCAAATTTTCAAAAAATGTTAGAGAAAAAGCGGAGAGGAATTATACCTGGGAGGCGAGTGTAAAGATGTTTAATCTTTTAGCAGAATCTTTAAAGAAAGGAAAAGCTTCGTAGTTTTTAGATAAAGATGTTTTTGAGGATATAATGGTTAATTATAATTTACAGTGCATATGCGGTAACAAAAATTATAAGAGGATTTTTTCAGGTAATTTTAATAGGCATAGTGTCAGAAATTATTACTTTGAGATTATAAAGTGTAAAAATTGCGGATTGGCAAGGACTTATCCTGTGCCGGATATTACTAAGCTAAAAGAGGACTTAAGCTACGCCTTTGTTAGAGATATAGACCAGGAAGAAAAAGATAATTACTGGGCCAGGGGCATTGTTAAGCTCGCTAAAAAATATGTAAACTCAGGAAATTTACTCGATATAGGTTGCTTCGCAGGTAAATTATTAGAAGAGGCAGAGAAAAAAGGCTTTAAGGCATATGGTGTTGAATTATACGAAAAGGCTGTTGAGTATGGAAGAAGAAAAGGGAGAAATATATTTTTAGGTGAAATATACAATGCACACTTCAATGAACATTTTTTCTCCGGTGTAGTCCTGAACCATGTCTTTGAACATATACACGACCCTATAAGATTGATAAAAGAGATAAATAGGATCCTAACCCGCGATGGCATATTAATCATAAATGTTCCAGCCTACGAATCCTTGATGAGAGTTATAATGGGACAGAACTGGTTACAATGGGCGCCGCATACGCATATCTTTTTTTACACAAGAAGGACTTTAAACAATATTATTACAAAGAATTCAGACCTTAGGCCCGTTTTTATGCAGCAGAGAGGAAGACTTGAGCCTCCTACTAATACCTGGCTTAAAAATAAAATGAAAGATCTTATAGCAAATTTTGCAAGTTTAATAAATAAGGGCGAACAGATAGAGGCTGTTTACATAAGAAAATGAGAATATTGCATATTACGAATAATTACGCCCCTGTTGGTGGTACTGAATATTACGTCTATAATGTTTGTAATGGGTTGGAAAAAAGAAATCACGAAAATATAGTCATATATAGCAATAGACACAATACAACCTGGACAAAACACAATAGAAAAACTTTTTTTATAAAAGGCATCGCTGACTTTAACTGCAGTGGAAGGGCAATCGATGAAGCTTTATCTGTTATTAAAGAAGAAAACCCGGATATTATATATCTTCATATAGTAAGCAATCCCCTTTTAATAGAAAAACTGATAGAGTTAAAACCTACCATTCAATATATCCATAATCACAACCTGTATTGCCCATCGGCTTTTATGTCCACCAGACTCTTCAAATGTCCTGGAAAATTTAACTTTTTGTGTTTTATTTATTGCCTTTCGGGCAATTGTCGGGGATGTAAACCTGGCCATGCCTTAAAACGCTTTAAGATTGTAAAGGCAAATCTTAGTATCGCTAAGAAATTAGATGCCCTTATTGTTGCAAGTGAATATATGAAACAGAGGCTTATAAATAACGGAATTAGTGAAGACAAAATATATGTAATTCCCTATTTTGCCTATCCTAAACAATCCGATGCGCAGAACATCAAGGGCAATATGCCAACCATACTATTTGTGGGCAGAATTTGTAAATTTAAAGGCATAGATTATTTGATAAAGGCGCTAAAATATATTAAGCAACCCTGTAAATTAATAATAGCCGGCGATGGTTATTATATGGATTATGTAAAAAAATTATCAACAAGGCTAAAAGTTAACAAATATATCGAGTTTCGCGGATGGCTAAATCAAAAAGAATTAGAAGAGTGCTACAGACAATCATTAGTGGTTGTTATGCCATCTATATGGCCGGAGCCTTTCGGCATAGTTGGAATTGAAGCTGCAAGCTATGCGAAACCAATTGTGGCATTTGATGTCGGTGGCATAAGTGAATGGCTTAAAGATGGCGAGGATGGATTATTAGTAGAAGAATTAGATATAAAAACTTTAGCAGAAAAGATAAAGACATTATTAAAAGATTCTGATTTAGCTATAAGATTTGGGATACACGGAAAGCAGATGGTAGAAGAGAAATTTATGGTTGATAATCATATCGCTTCGCTAATAGATTTATTTTTAGAAACAATTAAATTAGTGTCTCTAAGATAAAATGTTAAATGAGAATCCCGGCGTTTCAATAGTTATTGTGAATTATAATGGAATAAATGATACTATCGAATGTTTAGATTCCTTAAGGAAAACCGCCTATCATCATTATGAGATTATTGTTGCAGACAATGGCTCAACGGATGGTTCTTTACAAATATTAGAAAGAAGGGATGATATAAAATTGATAAAACTGGATGAAAATTATGGCTTTTGTCAAGCCTGCAATATTGGGCTTAAACATGCAAAATATGAATATATTTGTTTTTTAAATAATGATGTAGTGGTTGATAAAAACTGGCTTCAAGAACTGGTAAACACCATGCAGGATCCCAGGATTGGCGAGACATTCTCTTCATTCTTTGATTATTCAGAACGTTTTAATAACGACGATAATTTAGCAAGAATCAAACGTCTACGAAGCGGAAGCCATACCCTTTTGGGGTATCTTATACCATTTAATTTTTTCCCTGATTACATAAATACAGGATTAGATGCCAGTGCTTGTTGTTGTATGTATAAAAGGGATATTATTGATAAACCATTTGATAGGGATTATTTTATCTATTTTGAGGACGTATACTTGGCCTGGAAAATCAGGCTTATGGGGTATGAAATTAAAAGATCGCCATTTTCTTTAATTTACCATAAGCAATCGCGCACTACTGGTAAAAGAAGAAACCTAAGCATTTTTCAACAAGAAAAAAACAGAATTATGAATTTATTGATTTTTTACAGCCGAGCAACTTTATTTAAAATATTTCCCCTTATAATAATGGATAGCATTAAAAAGATACTAATCATATTTACCTATCTTCTCATAGATAGACAACGCGCCTTATCTTTATTAAAAGCATATATGTGGATAATTCTGAATTCAAGAAAGATTTTAGATAAGCGAGAGATCGTTCAATCCAGCAGAAAGGTTGATGACCCTAAAATTGTTTCATTATTGAGCTATAGATGGACAGATAAAAAGGGCCCTGTTGCGGATATACTTAATACTGTTTTTTATAAATACTGCAAAACTGTTGGATTGAGAACATATGATATCAATAGATGATATTTTTTCTATTAATCGGGATGAGTTAGAAAAGATAAATTGCCCTTTGTGCGCCGATAAAAATTTTTTGAGGATGTTATTAAAAACGGCTATTGACTGGATAGGTAAATTGTTTAATTGTGGGCCTGTAATGGTAATTATTACGCAGAAAAATGAAATTTAGTAAAGTTTGTATTATATCATTAATTCTGTCTCTTAGTGTATTAGCCATATATGTTAGCACGTTGACAAAAAACTGGTCAGATGATGCTATACGCTATGCCTATTTAGTAGAGAATTCAACCAGAATTTCTTCTCCGCTTTTGTATCATCCGCATCATCTACTTTATAGTGTAACCGGTTTTCTCGCACATAGTATAGCAACTGCCTTTTTCCATTGCCCGGATACAATACTTAACCTACAAGTGTTTAATGCCATCCTTGCAGCTCTGGCAGTGATTGTATTTTTCGTATTTTTGCGTACCATCGGAATTAACCTACTAGGGTCTTTTTTATTTTGCCTTGGGCTTTCCTTTGCATATACCGTCTGGGCCTGTGCTACAGGCATAGAGCCACAGATAGCCCCTCAATTATTTTACCTGTTGATACTTATCTTTTTAACGCGCATAGATAAAACTAGATTTCCCTATATGTTTTCGGCAGCTATTGGCCTGCTGTATGGAACAGCTATACTTTTTCACCAGAGCAGTATCTTTTTTGCTGCCCCGATATTAATTGGACTTTTTCTATTTTTGCATCCCGGGAAAAGATATAAATGCATAATGTTATATATGTTATTCTCAACTCTTACCGGTGCCGGGGCATATGCGATGGCGGCAGTTTACATATTAGATATAAAAAACATCAATGGATTCTTCAGATTTTTGACCTATTACCACCATATCCATGTCGCAGGCCTTAGATTTTTTGAGTTTCTTAATATTCCAAGATCCCTTTATATGTTATTTAAAATCTTGCTTTATGCGCCCTTTACAACAATAAGAGATTTTTCACAAAACATGTTTTCCCATAAAGGATTGCTGAATATAATTGCTATGTTGTCCTCTGGCGTAATTTATATTGCATCTTTTATTTTGTTATGGAAGACAAAGTTGCCGTTGCTGCAAAGAAAAGTTAGAACAATTGCAGTATTTTGGCTTATTGCATATCTTGCCTATATAATAATTACCGAAGCCCCTTATTGCATTGAGCAGTATCTGAACATAATCTTTCCTGTTTGGATTTTACTTGCGCTCTCAGTATACGGATTGTTATGCCGGGCAGAAAAGGAGAAAGTGTTTCATATAATAGTTGCTACATTAGTGCTGTTTATCTTTTTGTGGAATTATTCTTTTTTTGTTGTAAAATCAAAAAATATAGATAATAATTTAAAATACAAAAATGCTATCCTTTGGAAAGGTAAAACTTCACCCCGAACTGCATTCCTTACATTTGGCTGGGAGCCGTATTTTGAATATTTTGCAAGGAGAGAAATTGTCAAGATTAGCGATTATTTTCCTGACAAAGAAACGGCTCTCGAATCGTATAATAGCAAGCTTAGCAGGATTATAGAAGAGAGGATTGATAGCGGTAACAATGTTTACCTATTAGGATTTGATATCGTATTAAATAGTCAGCATGTGCAAGATTACCTATTTAAGGTTAGCAAGACTTACACAATAGGTAATATCGAAAGCTTCTTTTCACAATATCGACTAAGCCCAATTGAAACAGAATTTGGCAGGGTTTACAAAATAGAAATAGATTAGGCGCAAAATATGAAAAAGGATATATCGATAGTTATACCTGCCATAAATGAAGCCGAAAACATAAGCAGTTTAATAGATAAAACTAAGGAGATTATTGAAAATCTCGGAGTAAGTTATGAGATTATCATTATAGACGGTGGTTCTATGGATAATACCGCATCAGAAGCAACTGAGCACGGAGCAACTGCATTGGAACAAAGACAAAAAGGTTTTGGAGCAGCCCTAAAACAGGGCATATCGGCCGCAACAGGCGATTTTATAATTACCATGGATGCAGACTTTTCGCATTCGCCAGAATATATATACAAAATGTGGAGTAAAAGGAAAGAGGCGGATATGATAGTGGCTTCGCGTTATATTTATGGAGGCGAAGCTGATATGCCATGGCTGCGGCGTATTTTAAGCATCGCTCTTAACAGAGTTTTTACTGCATTGCTCTCGTTGCCTTTTAAAGATGTTTCGAGTGGCTTTAGAATGTATAGAGCAGATATTTTAGAAGCTATGGAAATTAACAGCCACGATTTTGATATACAAGTGGAGATTTTTATAAAGTTTTATTTGAAGGCATTTGAAATTTTGGAAATCCCCTTTTGTTACAAGCCCCGAAAAAAAGGGCATAGCCATGTCAGGTTATTGAGATTTGCCATTTCGTATGCCAGGACATTATTTTCTATGTGGCAACTTAGGAACTCAGTTTTTTCAGCTGATTATGACTCGCGTGCTTATGACAGCAAAATCCCATTACAAAAATACTGGCAACGTAGACGATTCTCAATAATAAAGGGTTTTATTGGGAAAATAGATAATAATATCTTAGACATTGGCTGTGGTTCAAGCCGAATCATCAAGAGCCTTCCGAATGCGATTGGCTTTGATATAAAGCTAAAGGTATTAAGGCACCTTAGAAGGACCAATACCAAATTAGTGCGGGGAACGTTGCAGAATCTGTGTTTTAAAAAGGGCAGCTTTGATTTGGTAATAATCTCGGAGGTTATAGAGCATGTGCCTAAGAAATATTTCAGCTTAAGCCAGATAAAGAGAGTATTAAAACAAAACGGTATTATTATCATCGGTACCCCTGATTATGCAAGTATTATTTGGCGTATTCTCGAGTATTTTTATAACAAGTTGTTACCGCACGCGCATGGTAAAGAACATATAAGTCGTTATACGTTTTATGAACTCAAAAGAAAACTTGAGACTAACGGCTTTAACATAATCGATTATAAGTATATATGTTTAGGAGAACTTATCATTAAAGCGGAAAGAATAGAATAGGTAATCATTATGAATATTGCTTTTGTGGCCCATAATGTAAATGATTTTGGCGGGCACAGTAGATACGCCGCTGAGCTGGTAAGGCATTTTTATCATGATAATGATGTCTCTGTATTCGCTTCAACGGTTTCGTGCATTGACGGAAATAAAATTGCATTTTATAAAATTCCCAGCATAAAATGGCCTGTTATCTGTAAGATAATTTCATTTTTTATTTCCTCATATATTGTTCTTTTATATAACACGATAAGAAAAAAGTATGACTTGATACACCTACAGGGTGCATGCACCATGCCAACCCAGAGGGCAGTTGTTACCGCGCATATTTGTTCAGCGGCTTATTATAACATATATAAGATGTGTATATTTCCAAAACTTTCTCCTTTTCGTAAATGCTACCAGCATATATACATAAAGCTATGCATATTTTTGGAAAAGATGGTATTTAGCAATAAAAATACAAAAAAGATTATTGCGCCATCGCAGAAAGTAAGGGATGAGCTTTTTAAACACTATAAAGTCGACCTGGAAAAAATTGTGGTTTTGTATGAAGGCGTTGACATAGAAAAATTTAAACCCAGGCAAACTATAACAGATAGTGTTAAAGAAAAAAATTTGTTTCTGGTGGGAGACTATGAACGCAATAATCTTTTTTCTGTTCTTAAAGCACTAAAAGGAATAGGCGGCATTAGGCTTTATGCTATAGGAGATTATAGATTTAAATATTATAAAGGGAAGGCCTCGGCGCTCGGTATTGAAAATAGAATTAAATTCTTAGGAAGGATAGAACAGATTCACCACATTTTTAAAGAATGCGATATTTTTATATGCCCTTCTATCTACGAGTCTTTTGGCTTAGCAGCGCTAGAGGCAATGGCCTGTGGTATCCCGGTTTTGGTAAGCAAACACAGCGGCATTTCAGAATTAATAGAGGATTCTAAAAATGGGCTCCTTTTAGATGACCCAACAGATGCCACGGAAATTACAGATAAGATAAAGACTCTCCTTAAAGATTCAAGGCTTATGGCATGCATGGCAAAAGAATCTAGAAAATTAGCTATAGCCCATACATGGGATAGTGTTTGCAATAAAACTTTCGATATTTATAAGGAAATTGTGGACGGCAGTTGAGCTAAGGGCATATGGTAAATAATAACTTTTGTATTAATTTGGATGATTTAGAAAAAATAAACTGTCCTTTGTGCGCCGGTAGAGAATTTTCAGTTTTTCGTGATATATTTTATAGAAAGCGCAAAACAGGCAGAATGTTCAAAATAGTAAAGTGCCGCAATTGCGGATTAGTTTATTTGAATCCACGAGTTAAAAAAGAATTCATAAAGGCATATTATCCAGGGGGCTATTATCATGTAAATATAAGCAATCCAGAGGACGTTCTAAAGACTTCTTATGAAAAAGAGAAATTAGTTTTAATGAAAAACTTCAGCCTTATGGATAACAAGGAAGGTTCGCTTTTAGATGTAGGATGCAGTAAAGGCGAATTTTTAGAAAACCTGAAAAGATATGGCTGGAAGAATCTTAGAGGTGTTGAGTTCAACGGGGATTGCGTAGAGTTTGCTAAAGAAAGATATAATCTGGATATCTTTATGGGAGAATTCGAAGATTATTCTGAAGAGGAAACTTTTGATGTCATAACATTTTGGCATAGCCTGGAACATTTTTACGATATTAACAGCGCCGTTGATAAAGTTGATAAGTTACTCAAGGATGATGGCGCACTTATAATTTCCGTCCCTGATATAAAAAGCATACAAGCGCGCATAATGGGTAAATATTGGTATCATATTGAGGCGCCTCGGCACACCATTTACTTCGATAAGACGTCGTTAGGAAAATTATTACAAAGGCATAATTTTCTAATAAAAAAGTGTGTTTATGGATACCCGGCCCATACTTTTGCTGGATGGCATCTTAGTTTTTTAAATATATGGAATGGTTTTAAAATTAAATATGCTATGGGGAAAAACATCGGTTTTCAACCACCCGCAGGAAGTGAGTTGTCAAGTCATAAAGTTTTACCGCTGCGCTTACTGAAGCGCATAATGAATTTTTTAGGCTGGGTGGAGATGGCTATCGGTTCTGGAGCTGTAATCACAATAGTTGCTAGAAGGGGAAAATGCAGGTAACAATATTTAAAAACATGACTAATGAGAGAAACCCCAGCATGCAGCTTTATGCACAAGAGCTTCTAAAGAATATGCCCCAGAATGTTAAAGGTTTTTCTATCTCCGCAAAAAATTACCCTCTTATAAAATATTATTTTACTAAAGAATTTATTTATCCAAAAGTTGCGGCCAAGAATCAGGCCGATGTAAATCATATCAGCGACCATAGCTATTCAGGATTGTTGAAATATTTAGACCCAAAAAGGACAGTAGTGACCTGCCATGACCTAATCCCCTTAATAGAGTCCGATTTAGTCTCCTGGTTAGGAAGGAGGCGGTTTTGGTATAATGTAAAGTTTCTTCCTAGAGCAAAAAGAATCATTGTTGCCTCTGAATTCACAAAGCAGACAATTATCAACCTGTTTAAGAATATAACAGAAGATACTATAGATGTAATTCCCTATGGCGTAGGTAGTATTTTCAGACCACTGGAAAGAAAGCCGGAGTTAAGAATTAAATATAATATAGATAAAAGGTCTATTTTACATATAGGCAGCTCTTATCTCCGCAAAAATGTGGAATTAATTTTAGAGGTTTTATCCAGAAGGAAAAATTGGCAGTTTATAAAAGTAGGACCATTCAGCAGGGGGCAATTAGATTATATAAAAAAGAGAAATTTAAAAGAAAGAATTTTACATTTTCCCTTCATAGATTTGACAGAGGGAAAAAAATTGGTAGAGATATACAACTGTGCAGGCGCTTTGGTCTACCCTTCCTTTTATGAAGGCTTTGGTATCCCTATTTTAGAGGCTATGGCCTGTGGTTGTCCGGTTATATGTTCTGAAATCCCACCATTTGTTGAGATAGCCAAAGAATCGGCAGTTTTTTTTAATCCGCAGGATGCAAGAGCGCTTGAGGCAGGTATAGAAAGAATATTAGAGGATAAAGATTTTAAAAATAATCTCATCCAAAAGGGATTTTCTACAGCAAAAAGATATAACTGGAAAGACTGTGCAAGGAACACATATAAAATTTATGAAGAAGTTTATAACCAAACACAATAAAGAATTATTAGTAACCGCTGCCGTTTTAATCTATGCCGGGCTATTTATATTTTTTTATCCACCGGTATATACCATAATGGATGAGGCCAGTTATTTTGATTTTGCCTATAATTTAAAACAGGGAAAGATTATCTATGAAAATCCTATGCAGGCTCATTTTGTTATGGATATGGGAAAGGGTTATGTAAACCAGTACCCCATAGGGTTGTCGCTTTTACTTTTGCCCCTCACTTTTATAAGCTGGAAAGCCCTTTTTTTGCTAAATCCCATTTTGCATATTCTGGCTTTTGTATTTTTCTACAAGCTTCTTAAAAGATATAACATAAACACTAATTTATCAATTCTTTATCTTTTTTACCCAGGTTTTGTTTTATATAGCAGGACATTAGTTTCGGATATGGCCAGCGCCTCTATTTTTATAATTGGCCTTTATTTTTATTTAAGGAATAGTAAAAGAGGCTTATTCATCTCGGGATTTATTTTGGGATATTTATGCTTGATAAAATATTCCAACGTTATTATTGCCGGAGTGTTATTTTTGATTCTTTTGTATTCTTCCATAAAATCAAAAAATTTAAAGTTTTTTTACCTATTATACGGACTCCTGCCTTTTGCCATTTTTATAATGTGGTATAATTTAACCTATTATGGAGGCATATTTACAACCCCTTATCAATTTATTGGCACAAAATTTGAGCTAAAGCACATTATAAAAAATCTCCCAGTTTATATTGCCTCACTTGCTATTATTTACCCTTTAATGGTGATAAGCCCTTTTATCGGGAAAAAATACAAGCCATTAAGATGGGTAAGCGCTGCCACGTTTACAATATTTTTGGTTTTCATTAGCAGCCATTATTTCCATCAGGGGATAGGCGCTGTTCAACAACCAGGCATAAAAGGTATTATTAGGTATCTTATAACATCACAACGTTTAACATTACCGATTATTCCCTTATGCATACTTTCATACACCATTGGGTTAGATAAATTTGCTAAAAGTAGGAATTTTAAGTCGTTGATAGCGTTATTTGTTTTATTTGTATTCACAGGCAATATATATATGAGTTCTGTCCATCAGAAGTATCTTTTGCAGAATAACGATATAAGAAATGCAATATACAAAAATACAGAACAGGGAAGCTTCATAATTTGCGATACTGAAGCAAATAAGTTTTTGCAGAAAATTTGGGGGGAGAGAGAACGCCTGGATATCTACAGCAGTAACATCAATAATTTCATAAAAAGCAAAAAGTGCTACCTCTTCACCTTTGCAAGAGAAGATAAACCAAATAATGCTAAAAGGATACAAAATAGAAAAAACCGAGTATTGCAATCTTATTCACACAGTCTTGTGTGCAGCAAAAAGGGTTTTCTTGGTTTAGAAATTTATAGAATAAAATGAAGAAAAATATACTCTTTATAGACCACCACGCCGAGTTAGGAGGTGGGGAGATAGCCCTGTTGGAGATTATCAAAAATCTTGACAGGAGGAGGTTTCATCCATTAGCTGTTTTGGGTGACGGAGGCCCATTACAGGATGAATTGGGAAAACTCGATGCGGAGGCAATAGTTGATAAGCTCCCCGGTTATTTCAGACAATTAGATAGAGACCCGGAGAAGAAAAATAAACTCACCGCTTTTATAAGGTCAGCTTTTTGCTTGCCAATTTTTATCAAAAATATAAAATCCGTTATTACAGAAAAGAATATAGATGTTGTTTATATCAACTCGATAAAAAGCTCATTATATGGGATACCGGCGGCAAGGCAAACAAAATGCAGGATAATCTGGCATCTACACGATTGTTTAACCAGAGACTTTTACTCACTATGGATAATACCTCTGATTATTTTTTTAACCAATAGGGCAGATAAAATTATCTGCGTCTCGGACGCTGTAAAGAAATATTTTATAAAAGCAGGCGGCAATCCAAACAAAGCAGTGGTTATATACAATGGCGTTGACCTCGAAAGATTCAATCCGAATATTTCTGGAGAATTTGTAAAAAAACAATTGGGCCTTTCAGGGCAAAGAATAGTTTCCATGATTGGCAGGTTAGAATCATGGAAAGGCCAGAGGGTTTTTATAAAAGCCGCAAAAATAATATCTGAAAAACGAGATGATATAATTTTCTTAATTGTAGGCGGGCCCCTTTTTGGTTTTGCAGAATATGAAAAAGAACTAAAGACAATGGTTGAACAATTAGGATTAAAAAATAAAGTCCTTTTTTTAGGATTCAGGGCCGGCCCCAAACAGATTTATGCTGGTTCAGATGTAATAGTGCATTGCTCTGTTAAACCAGAGCCATTCGGCAGAGACATAATAGAGACGATGGCTTGTGGTAAGCCTGTAATTTCAACAGAGTTAGGTGCCCCCGGAGAAATTATAGAGGATAAAAAAGACGGCGTTTTAATAAAACCGAATAATCCTAAACTTTTGGCTAACAAAATATTGAAATTAATAGATAATCCCCGGGCGGCTAGAATATTAGGGGCGAATGCCAGAGAAAAGGCAGAAGAGCAGTTTGATATAGCAGACATTGCAGGACAGGTTGAAGAGCTTTTGTGAAAATTGGGGCAAAATTGGGGTCAGACCCTTAGAAAGCTGACCCCAATTTTTTAAGTTGGACAAAGCCATTTTATGTGCTATCATTTTATATAGGTGGTATTATGTTTAGAGGAAGAATCAAACTCTTCATTGAGTTAGATGTAGGTTTAGATATAATATTGACAGCCGTCTCTTTCATTTTGGCTATTATAGCGAGAGAGGTATATTTATACAACGGGGTAGGAATAAAAGAATTATTTTTGATATTCCAGCAATATGCGCGGGTCTTGCTTATTGCTTATCCTTTTCTTATAGGATCCCTATACATTGGAGGCGCCTATGGGCCTCTTCGTTTTAGGCCCTTCTATTCAGTAGGCTGGGCAGTAATAAAAAGTTCTTTTTTTTCCGTTTTGTTTTTAGTCTTTATCCTTTTTCTTTTTAAAATCCATATTGTAAGCAGATTATTTCTGGTAGCATTTGGAATTATTGAAGCAACCCTCATTATATTAAAAAAATATCTGGAGATATTATTCCTGCAGTTTTTCCGAAAGAGAGGATTTAATCTTAAATTTATTGTTTTAGCAGGAGGAGGGAGTGATTTTGACAATATAATAAAGAAGATAAATCAAAATCCAGAATATGGTTTAGAGATTGCCGCCCTGGTTAATTTTGATAAAAGACAACTTTCCCGCCAGGATGAAAAGCCCCCATTGCCCATATATTACGGCCTAGAAGGGCTTAGCGCTGTTTTGAAAGAGAAGGTGGTAGATTATATCCTGTTTACAGGCTATAAAAATAACGAAAAGGAAATCGAGAAAGGTTTATTTTTATGCGAAGAGCGCGGAGTTGAAGCCTGGCTGGCTGCGGACTTTTTCCAGATGAACATTGCCCATCAGGATATAGATGACTTTTTTGGAACGCCGGTTGTCGTTTTTCGCTCATCCCCAAAATTTAGCGGAAGGTTAATAATAAAAAGAATCCTCGATATTTTAATATCCTCTATATTGCTTATGTTAGGTTTTCCGCTGTTTATGTTAATAGCCCTGGCAATTAAACTGCAATCCCCTGGGCCGGCTATTTTTTCTCAAAAAAGAAGCGGCTTAAACGGCCGGATATTCACACTTTATAAATTCAGGTCTATGGTTTCGGAAGCTGACCAAAAACAACAGGAGTTGGAGAGATTCAATGAGATGAGTGGGCCGGTATTTAAAATAACCAACGATCCCAGAGTAACAAAAGTGGGCAAGTTCTTAAGAAGATATAGCTTAGATGAATTACCACAGCTATTTAATATTTTAAAAGGAGAGATGAGCCTGGTGGGCCCGAGGCCGTTACCGGACTATGAGGTAGAAAAACTGATAGGTCGTCAGAGAAGGAGACTGCGGATGAGGCCCGGGCTAACCTGTTTATGGCAGATAAAAGGCAGAAGCGATGTAGATTTTCATAAATGGATGGGGTACGATTTAGAGTATATCGATAATTGGAGTTTAGGCCTCGATTTTTACATTTTGTTTAATACCCTATTTGTTGTATTTTCCAGCAAAGGTGCGTATTGAAAGATTTTACTTGACATTGCCATTGATTAGTTATTATAATTAAGAAAAGGAAGATGTATTTATTCGTATGAAAAAGTAAAGGGGGTGTAAGATGGAAAAGCTCGGGAATGTGTTAATTCTTGTGGGAATATTGCTCATAGCTTATACAGTCATTGGTACTTTTATAGGAAGCACCTATGTATTCTCTTATATAAGGCCTGTCAAACCGTCTACAGCAGTTATTTTCGCAAATAGTTTGCTATTATTGGGTGTGATATCCAAGGTAGGAAAAAAAGCATAAGATTTTCCCCCGTACCTTTTAAGGGGAGCGGAGGCTTAAGCCTCCGCTTTAAACAATCATTCTGGCAAAAACTGTGAATACAAAAAAGGTGCGGGGTTTATGGCAAATAATCAGGAGGGCCCATAATATTATTAGTAAGAGGGCCCTTCTTTTTTAAATGAGTCCCGACACCTTGTGGTGTCGGGACGAATTTAATCCCGAAGCCGAAGGCCGAGGGATCTCAAATGAGGAACGCATGAGAATTAGTCTGCAGGGACGCCTAATATTTTTAATGATTATTTTTTCAATTACGTTTATTGCCATATTTACCAGTATCCAGGTCTATAATCAGTTAAACAGATATACTGATTTTAACTCTTATAGAGCCAGAACCGGAGCATTGCTTCTGCAGATTAACCTAAATAACACAATAAAAGATATTCCTGCTGATAAAATAGATCGTAAGAATAAGAAGATAAGAGAAATTGTCAATGCCTTATATAGTTCTAATGTAATAGGCCGGACTTCGATAATTACCAAAGATGGTGAAATTGCTTATTCAACATATAAATTCGCTCGCCTGAATTCTAAAGATAAACAAATAATAGAAAACAATTTCACCCCCCCCTATTCATTAGATAAGATATATTCAGATCTTGATAGAGAAACTAAGATTGTAAGATTATTTATACCTTTTTCAGACAATCTATTAGCAAAAGTCGAATACGACTTGGGCAATATCTATAAGGCCTTAAGCGAAGTTTATGTCTATGTTATAATTACGGTTATTGCGGTAATAGCCGCTAGTATATTCTTGGCCACGCTCCTATCCCGCATCATAATAAGCCCAATAGGTCTTTTAAATACCGTTACAAGCGAAGTAGCCCAAGGCCAATTAGATCACCGGGTGAATATAAAATCCGGTGATGAGCTGGAGGAGCTGGCCAACACTTTCAATTATATGACCAAAGAACTAAAGAAGATGAAGGAAATAGCAGAAAATGCAAATCCATTGACAAAATTGCCGGGTAATATCGTAATCCGGGCAGGGATAGAAAGAAGAATAAAAGATAACGAGAAGTTTTTGGTCATATATTGCGACCTTGATAATTTTAAGGCGTTTAATGATAAATATGGCATTGGAACAGGGGATGAAGCTATAAAGTTGGCCGCCGATGTATTTAAAGAAGCGATTGCCAAAAAAGGAAAGAGTGGAGATTTTATCGGGCATGAGGGCGGAGATGATTTTATACTCTTAACCAGGCCTGAGAGGGGAAAGGATATAGCCGATTATATTATTTCACAATTTGATAAAAGAATAAGAGAATTTTATGGCAAAGAGGATTTAGAACGAGGCTATACAGTAGCAAAGTCACGCCAAGGTGTAATAATGAAATTTCCCATAATGACCATTTCTCTGGCAGGGGTGACTAATGAAATCAGACCAATAACTTTATATGGCGAAGTTACTAATATAGCTGCAGATGTAAAAAAGGAGGCCAAAGACATAAAGGGAAGCTGTTTAGTTATGGATAGGAGAAAAATCCCCTGGCCCCCCGGCATGCCGAGACCTAAATAACTATTTTTTCTCTTCCGGCTGGGTCTTTAAGCTACCTTCTAAAAAGGTCATAGGCGGAACAAAACTGATATCTTCGCCCGGTGGCGGAGTAACACTTCTTAAGCCGCCCTCGAGTTTATCCTCGTATCTGTATTCTCCGGTGGGTGTTTTTCTAAGACTCCCGGTTACAGTATCATCTGCACCGTAAAATGTATAAGTATCTTTTTTCTTATCCGGCTTTAAAGCCCCTAGTTTGTTACCTTCATTATCATAATATACATAGTCACCAGTGTATGTCTTTTTAGAATAACCCGCAATGTTGCCGCTTTTATCATAATAGTCATAACCGCCCAGCTGATTCTTTCTGGTAGCGCTCATGTCTCCATAGTCTGCCTTTTGGTAATATTGAGCATATGCCGGGCAGGCAGAAAAAGCTATTGTAGAGGAATAGATTATAATAAGAATATAAAGGTGTATTTTCATCTTTATCACCTACTATATAATTTTACCATATAATTATACTATTGACAAGTGCGACACGATTAAAAGTAAGTCATATCTAAAAATTAAAATGTAAAATTTAGTTGATTATTTTAACGATTTCCTTTAAAATATCCTTCGGTAAACTCAGGATATTTTATCCTTCAAATAAAACAAAAGACATACCTCCAATAAATTCTGGATGCGCGCCTGCGATGAAGACCGTAGGGGTCAGACCCTTAGAAACTGACCCCAAAGAGAATAATAGGGCCTGACCCCTCCTCTGAAAATATAGGTAATTATGAATATCCTTATGCTTCATCCCCATGATATATATTCCTCTGATGAGCCCTGGACTATCAGGATAAAGAGTATCGCCCGGGAGTTTAAAAAAAGAGGTCATTCAGTTAAACTGGCTTATTATCCCTTAAAATTTACCTTTACCCGGGTTCACCCATGGGAGGGCATTGAGATAATTCCTTTATTTAGGGGCCCGGGGCCAAGAACTTTTCTTATAAATATTCGCCGATTGATTAAATTAGGCCGATGGGCGGATATAATCCATTTCCAGAAATGTCACCACTATTGCTCTATACCAGCAGTAATAACTGCCTATATTAATCATAAACCTATTCATTACGATTGGGATGATTGGGAGGAAGGCCTGTGGTATGTTTCTACGAATATCTCTCGGCGAATAAGAAACAAATTGCATGCACTATTAGGAAAATACTTCTTCCGATTATTAGAGAAGCTTTTGCCAAAATTAGTGGATACAGTCTCAACTTCTTCCCATCGATTAAGAGAGAAGTGCTTAAGCTTAGGAGTAAAGGCCGATAGAATCTTCGATTCTCCGGTGGGGGCTGATTTAGAGAAGTTCAACCTTGAGAATTCCGGAGAAAGGATAAGGAAGATATACGGATTAGATAAAAAGAAATTGGTCCTTTATCTGGGCCATCTCCATGGAGGTCAGTATATAGAGCTATTTATTAAGGCAGCTCGGATTGTTTTCCAAGCTTATCCAGGGATAATGTTTATGATTGTAGGAGAAGGAGACAGATTCCCTCAACTTAAGAAGCTAACCATAGATTTAGGTATTGAGCATAAAATAATCTTTACCCATGCAGTTTCCCACGAGTTGATACCTTCCTATACTGCTGCTGCCGATATCTGCGTGGCTTCTTTTGAGGATAACGAGATTACCCGCTGCAAGAGCCCTCTTAAGCTGGTAGAGTATTTAGCTTCTGGCAAGGTAATTGTCGCCAGTAGTGTGGGTGAGGTAAGGAATATGGTTGGGGGGGTGGGGATTTTGGTCAAGCCAGGAGACTATAAGGATTTAGCTAAAGGTATAATGGAAGCCTTATCAGATAAAACTTTACCTGAAAGGGTTAAGTTGCTGGCCAGGAGAAGGGCAGAATCAAAATATAATTGGTCGGTTACTGCCGGCAATATTTTGAGGGCTTATGAGAAGGCCGGCGGGTTTAATAGACTTAAGAAAGGGATTTTTTCCAGCAAAAATAGGACTTGACCATCTATTATGTTGTTTAATTTGCGAAATTCATTCATTATAATTGATTCTATTCAATTCGGTGTGTGGGAAAGCGAAATTAGGCATCACATACGCGGTTCGTTTACAGATCCTCAAGGACCAACACAAGCAACCTCTCAAGGCCAACTAAACCTGCTCCATCTTTCTCAAGAGGAGATTATAAAGTGGCGCAATGTAGCTAAAACCTTTTTTTTCGAGATGAACATTCCCCAAGAGGTCCTTTTAAAAAATTTACGCCTTGAGTTATGCTTAAAAAGATATAGTGCTTGCCAAAATTGTAAAGGGAAAGATTCAGTTCAGCCAACACTTATTACTGTTGCTACAAGTAAAAAATTGTATTCCTGGGGGGAAATTCTTTTGCCGGATGATGAAAAATGGCACTTGTATACTTTTAAGCTAAAAAAATCATTGACTGAAACGTTACGACGCAAAATTTTATTTGTTGTTAATGATGATAAGAATTACCATGGCCCTGATAGACACTATGGGTGTTCAATATCATATGCAAAATTATTCTGTGAGAATCGTCCATCAATTTCTCTTACTAACCTAAGGACAAATCCTCTATCACATCCTGATATAGATCATGAAGTAATTTTAGTCATGTGTCCGGTTTCGGATGTTACCATGCCTCCGCTAAGTCTTGCATGCATTGCTTCTGATCTAAGATCGAAAGGGATAGACCCATTCATATTAGACTTTAATATAGAATGCTACCTAAAGGCTTCTTTCCATTATCAAAGTCGTGAAAGGGCTCTTTGGGAGGATGGCACTACTGCATTAAGATGGAACGAACCAGAATTTGTACAAAATGTTCTCAAGAGATTCGACAAAAGAATCGATGAAGTTGTCAAGGAGATAGCTCAGTCGAAAGCCAAGGTTGTCGCTTTTTCAATATATTCAACCAATGTTCGTATTTCAGCAGTATTGTCTGAAAGATTAAAAAAAAGTTCCCCTGATAAAACGATTGTTTTTGGAGGCCCTGGTGTTTTATTTTCAGCCGCTTCAGGAATTCTTGGGGGCGGATGGGATTATCTTGTAATCGGAGATGGAGAGACCACCCTTTATAATATTATAACGAACAAAAGAGATTCATTTCAGGGGATCGTTACCCGTTCGGAATTTACAAAGGTCGACTTAATGTCAAAAAGATATTCAGAGCCAGACCTCAATGCCCTTCCACTCCTTGATTATGAAGGGTTTGGTCTACATAGATATGTCCACAGGTGGAAAATGCCTGCCTATACCAGTCGTGGATGTTGGAGGAGATGTTCTTATTGTTTTGACTGGGAGTATTATTTTCCTTATCGTTATTTAAAAGGAGAAGTGGCCTTTAAACATTTCATTAATCTTTACCATAAGTATGGAAGGAAATATTTTGAGGTATCCGACTTGCTTTCCAACGGGAATTTATCTTCAGTATCAAAAATGGCAAGAATGCTCAGGAGAGCAAGGAAAGGCATAAGGTGGGGTGGTTTCGCTATTATTCGCCCCGACATGACAGATTCTTTTTTAAGAAATCTAAAAGCTGGCGGTTGTGATTATCTTCGATATGGCTTTGAGACTGGGAGTGAAAAACTTTTGAGAAGAATGAGAAGGGGTTATACAGCAGAAGCTGCAAATAAAATTATAAAACGTACAAAAAATGCTGGTATAAGAGTGCATATTAATGTATTGCTAGGTTTGCCTGGTGAAACGGATGATACTGTTGAAGAAACATTAAACACTCTTCGATTAAATGCTGCATATATTGATGTAGTGGATAGTGTAAATGTTGTTTCTATAATGCCTGATACTGAATTGTTGAAGAAAGCAGATACATTTGATATTAGTCCAGAAAGGGAAACTCAAACCTGGAAAATTGGACAACATGGTATAAAAAAACATCAAGAGTGGGCCCAAAAAGTACTTACCGCTCTAAAAGAATATGGCATTTCATGTGAGGGGGGGATGATTCATGGTGCTTGTAAGGGGGGATTTTAGACAGACCCTTAGGAAGAAATAGAATCAGGAATATCTGGTTTTTCAAAAATCTCTATGTTTATACTTGAGCTATTAAGGGAAATTGCCAAAAACAGAGATATCTTATTTGATCTGGCCAGGAAGAACTTTAGGCTTAGATATGCCGAAGCTCGATTAGGGTTAGCCTGGACAGTAATCTTACCTATTCTTTTAGCTTTAGCCATAAAGTTTGTCTTTACGGTCGTTTTTAAGATACATATTGAGAATTTTGCTTTATTTGCCTTAGCTGGAATCTTACCCTGGATATTCTTCTCCAACTCCCTTATGGAGGCGACTAACTCATTGATTAGTTCCAAGAGCTTATTCTTGCACGCAAATATGCCCAAGGCAGTTATTCCCTTATCGGTGGTGTTGGTCAATTTTCTGCTCTTTTTAATCAGTGTGGGAGTAATAGGACCCTTCTTTTTTATATCCAGTTTACGAGGTCTTTTTTTTCTTCCGGTTTTGGTTTTATTTATATTAGTGCATCTTCTCTTTTGTGCTGGGATGAGTTTATTATTTTCCTGTATAAACGTTTATTATCGGGATCTAACCCATCTTTTAAGTATCGGGATGATGATCTGGTTTTGGGCTACCCCGGTTTTTTATCCCTTGAGCCTGGTTCCGGAAAAATTCCGCTGGCTAAGTTTCCTTAATCCTATGACTTATTATGTAGTCAGTTACCGCGATATCTTATTAGCCACCGGTAGAATTCGATTGATGATGTTTATCGGTAGCTTGCTGTGGGCAATAGGAATATTCTTATTAGGAGGTTATGTTTTTAAGAAAGGAGAACATCGGTTTATAAAGAGAATATAAATATGACTGCAATAGAGCTGAAAGATGTTTGGGAAAAGTATCGGATTAAATTTGTTAGAGAGCATGAAGTTACCTGGGAAGAGATCTGGGCTCTCAAGGGCATTAGTTTAGAGGTAGAGAAGGGAGAGTGCCTGGGGATTATTGGAGAAAATGGAGCCGGCAAAACTACCCTTTTAAAGATAATCGCCGGCTCTTTGATTCCCGATAAGGGTGAGATTAAGGTAGATGGACGGGTTTCTTGCTTGATGGAATTAGGGACCGGGTTTTATCCTGAGTTAACCGGCATAGAGAATATTTTTCTTAATGCTTCGATGTATAGAATTTCTAAGGAAGAAGTAAAGGCCAAATTGCAGGATATAATTAATTTTGCCGATATCGGCAAGTTTATTTATGCACCGGTTAAATATTACTCCCAGGGTATGTATATGCGGTTAGCCTTTGCTCTGGCTATTCATGTCGAGCCAGACATTCTTTTGATTGACGATATCTTAGCTGTGGGGGATGTGGCTGCCCAGAGAAGGTGCTTGAAGAAAATTTTTGGATTGAAAGACCAAGGTAAAACCATTATTTTAGTCAGTCATAATATGGGCATACTCAACCAGCTTTGTAAGAGGACATTATTCCTGGAGAAAGGAAGGATAATTTTAGATGGGAATAGCAAAGATATAATAGCTAACTACTTAGAGATAGTAGGAAGCCAGAGGGGTTGGGCAAGACTGAAGAAAAGGAATCTAGGGGTGATTTTTAACAATGGCCGGGTTATCCTGGATTGGGGAAATAAGCCTATTACTAAAAAGTTTGGAGGTTACAGCTCAGTTTTTACCTCTGTAGCTGACCATTGGTATTTATCTACTGATGCTGAGTGGGTTGTTGAGACTAAAACCCAAGATGAGATTAAGGCTAAAGGAGTATGGCCAGCACTATCTATCAGTCAGGTTTGGAAGATTCAGATAACTGAGACAGGGCAAGTTGACTGGAAGATAAGTATTTGTGATACGAACAATCCATTAATTAAAGAAAAGCAAGTTGGTTTAGTGTTTAGCCCTGAATATGACCAATGGTTCAGTGTGAATAAAGAAGGAAAGTTCCCTCCTTTTGCCTTTGAAGATAAATGGCAACAAATAAATGTAGAGGGGCTGACAACTATTGTCGGAGTAAAAAGCCCCTCTAAGGGACTACCCTCTTTTATTTTTGAAGCTGAGGGAACCGAACCAATCAAGATCCTAAATACTGGGTATAATATGGCTGCCCGGGCAATTCAATACCCGATAAAAGAAAAAGGTTTCCTTGGCAAGATAATTATTTCCGAAAAAGAAGCCCCTCTTAACAATTACCTAACCCAATATCGAGATCAACTCCTGGTCTCCCGAACTA
>CAZMYR010000002.1:0-77175 GCA_964570585.1 uncultured Planctomycetia bacterium | reverse complement strand
TCTCTCAAGGGCCGATAAGGCTTTATGCTGATTTGGAGAAAAAGACTCTAAGGCTATATTATCAGGATACCGAGATTACCAACCTGGCTGGTTTACACACCTCTTTCCTGATAAAAGGAAGCTGGTATGGTACCCAGACCGCTGATTGGCACCTCCGGAGGAAGGGGAAGGGAAAAGGGCTCTTTATTAACCTGCTGTGGAAGGAATTAGGCCTTAAGCAGGCCTGGCAGCTAAACTTTACTGATTCTGGCCAGCTTGAATGGAGGCTCGATACTCAAACCAGGCACCCCTTAACTCTGGACACTTTTAAAGCCGGCCTCCTGCTGAAGGATACCTACCAGGTGTGGTTCTGTGGTCATCAACAGGAGGAATTTCCTTCCCATACCCTGGCCTGGGAGGATATCCCCTTAGAGGATAGTAAAGCCAGAATATTTGGACTAAGGAAGCGAAAAGATTTACCCGCGGTAGTATTTGACCTAAACAAGGATAAAAACAACTCCCTGGCCTATATCCAGAATAGCCCCAGCCAGATTAACTCCCGAGGCCTGCAGGCCTATTTGAAGGGGATTAGATTTAAGCCCTCCCAGAAGTTACACCTTGATTTGGGGTTAGGGATATTGGAGAAGGAGGATAGTATCAAGGATTATTTAAGGCAAAAAGGAGAAGAAAAGGCCCGGAGAGAGAGAAAGCAAAAAGAGCAAATTATATTCTCCAGGACTATCTCTCAAGGGCCGATAAGGCTTTATGCTGATTTGGAGAAAAAGACTCTAAGGCTGTATCATCAGGACAGAGAGATTACTCGAGGGGTAGGATTATATGCTACCCTGGACACAGATAAGGGAAGAGTTAGTTCTTATAATATATTTTTTAATAATGTAGAGAAACCTTCTTCTTCAAAAATGAACATAGAGATTGATTACTTTTCATTACCAATAGTTCAAACCTGGCAGCTTGCTTTAGGAGATGATTGCTTAGAGGTAGATACTCAAATAACTGCTAAAGAGGATATGAATCTCTATCGAATAGAGTTGGGCTTAGAGTGCCTGGATGAATATACCCTCTGGAAGACTTCATCAGAAAAAGGCGAGTTTAGCCTGAAGGATTGCATTAAGGATATATTTCCTACCCGATTAAAATATAATAAAACCTCCCAGGTTTGTGTCAGTACCGAAGGAGAAGAAAATCCCTCTTTATTTCTTGATTTTTTAGGCCCGAGGAATATACTTGGTCTTTTGAAAGAAATAAAAGGAGGTAAGAGAATAACAAAAATAAATTTTTTCCATTTTCTACCAATAGAACAGCAATTTCTTAAGGCTAATGAGAGAGTTTCTTTAAAATTAGAGTTGCATTTTAATCGAAAGCTATTTTCTAAGGATGAAGGTTTGGAGGAAATTTGGAAAGTAGAAGAAGGAGATTTGCAGATAGTTTTTAATGGGGGCTTGGCCAAGGTCTTCTTTAAAGGTAAAGAGATAACCTCGGGCTTAAGCATTTATAGCTCTTTACGTTGTCGAGGAATCTGGCATGATTCATCCCAGGGGGTGTGGACCCTTGAGGAAAGGGGGGATGATTTTTTAAGATTAGAAGGAATAATGTTTCATCTTCCCTTAAGGCAGAGTTGGTTGGTCAAATTAAATAAAAATATCATACTTTGGAAGGTCAAGGTAAGCGCCTTTCAGAATACTGAGTTAGAGATTTTTCAGGCCAATACTATGTTAAGTAATAAATATAAAAGTTGGATTGTTGGTTCAAAGTCAGGGGAGTTTTTAGATGAATATACCCCGGATTACGATATCTTACCTTTTAGATTCTGGTATGGCCCGGCCGAGATTGATTCTTTAAGGGTAGAAGGAATAGGATTGCCTCTATTAGAGTTTATTTGCTCTAAGGATAGAAAGAATTTTCGGGCCATAGTGGAAAATAGCGATAATTTTTATCAGGCAAGGCTTCTTCAGTATCAGATACCTTTAGTAAATCAGGTTCTCCAAAAGGGAGACAGTATAAGTTTTGAGGGAGGGATAAAGATTGAGCCTGAAGAATAACCGGCAAAAATTTAAGGGACATTTAGGAAATAGAGGGTTACTTTATGCCCTGTGGCGGGGTGTAAAATACTTTATTTTTATTGTTAGAAGTTCCCGACGGAAGAAAAGACTTTCCCGGAATAGTATCGGCGCAGGAGGAATTAGGCTTTTCTTCAATAGTTTGGGAATAAGTATATATTGGCAGGAGAGTGAAATTACCCCGGGAATAGGTTTAAATTCAGCCATAAATACCTTGGGTAGATGGACAGATTCTTCCCGGGCAGACTGGCAAATAGTAGAGAAGGGAAAAGATTACTTTATTCTTAAAAATAGGTGGAAGAATTTACCGGTAACCCAGACCTGGCGTATTTTCATAAAGAAAGATAAAGAGATTACATGGAAGATAACTATGGAGGTAAAGGAAGGCTTGTGTATTGATGAAAGACGAGTAGCTTGCTTGGTGTCCTCTCGATATAAAAGCTGGATTAATGGATATGACCAGAGAGATTTTCCTCAAGTAAAAGGTTGGTTAGATATATCCTTAACCAATAAGTCCAGCCGGATGGTTGGAGCAAGGTTCTTTACTGAAGGGGATTTTCTACCTTCTTTAGTTCTAGAATTTGAGGATAATAAATTTGGCCAGATTTTTCCCTTGATCCAGAATTCATCTATCGATATCAATGCTCATGTTTTAGGGGCAAGGATGGTTGATGGCGAGGAAAAAAATTATTATTTGCCCGGTGATTACAATTTTTTCTCTGGCAAGATTGTCCTATTTAAGAATGATAGTCTTTTGGATCGAAGAATAGAAAATTACCGGCAGCAGTTTCTCCAGGAGGTTAAGGCCAGGACAGAGAGGGGTAAAGGCAAAGAAAGGTTAAAGGTTTTGTTAGTCAATCTTCCCTGGCAAAGAGAAGGCAAATGGGGAGTACGCGCCGGCTCCCGCTGGCCGCATATTAAAGACAGGAGCGAAGGTAATTATCTGCCTTTCCCATTTTTTCTTGCTTACGCCACCTCTTTATTAGGAAAACATAATATTGAGGCTCATATAATTGATGCTATTGCCGAAGAGCTAGGCGAGGATACTTTTATAGAAAAGATTTTAGGTATGGATTTCCATTATTTAGTTGCTGAGACATCTATCCCCTCATTTTATGATGATTTAAGGATGTTAGAGAAAATCCATGAGGCAGGAATACCCATAATTCTTTGTGGGCCTAACTCGGAGATCTATAAACCGCAATTTCTAAAAGAACACTTATTTATAGATTTTGTTTTATATGGAGAATATGAATTTAGTTTATTAGAGCTAATCAAGAGGCTTCAAGAAAATGGGGATTTATCTAAGGTAAAAGGGTTAATTTATCGTATGGATAAAGAGGTAGTTAAAAATCCTAAACAACCTCTGTTAGATATCAATCTTTTCCCCCGACCCAATCGAAAGCAGCTACCTATGGATAAATACTGGGATCTGCCAGGGGACATTCCCTCCCCTTCGGTTCAGATGCTTGCTTCGCGTGGTTGTCCTTTTGGTTGCAACTTTTGTCTCTGGCCGCAGGTTTTATATCAAAGCAATCTTTATAGGACTCGGGATATAAAAGACGTAGTTGATGAAATGGAATATTTAGTAAAGGGAGAAGGCTTTAAATCTGTGTACTTCGACGACGGTACCTTTAATATTGGTAAAGAAAGGATGTTGAGATTTTGTCAGGCAATAAAGGAAAAAGGTTTGCAGAACATTCCTTGGGCAATTATGGCAAGGCCCGATCTGATGGACGAGGAGATTCTGACAGAGATGAAATCCGCCGGGCTTTGGGCAGTGAAATATGGCGTTGAATCTATATTTGAGAGATTACTAAGAAATTATCAAAAAAATATGAATTTCCAGAAAGTTGACCGGATAATAAAAATAACCAAAAATTTGGGCATAAAGGTTCACCTTACCTTTACCTTTGGCATATATGGAGAGACCAAAGATACCATTCAGAAAACTATAGATTATGCTTTAAGCTCAGAGCCTGACTCAGTGCAATTCTCTATTCTTACTCCATTTCCGGGGACAAGGCTTTTTGAGGAATTAGATAGACAAGGTAGAATTTTAACTAAGGATTGGTCTAAGTACGATGGTCATTATCGTTGCGTATTTCAACCCGATAACCTTAGTCCTCAGGATTTAGAAAGGGCGAAAGGGTTTGCATATCGGCTATGGGGAGAATACCTTCGGAAAAAACGAGGTTTTTGGGGAGACATAGGAAGATTCAGAGATTATCTCCAAAAATATGGTTTCAAATATGCGCTCTTTAAGACTCGGGATTATTTAAAGTTTGCCCGGAAAAAAAGAAAAAGGTATTTAAATGCTGGAGACCAAGGTTAATCAATCGGCCCTAAAAGGGATAATGGATGGTAGGCGTGCCTTTACTGGTCCAGGGATTGTTCAGATTGACCTAACCGGTAAATGCAATAACAACTGTATCGGTTGCTGGGTGCACTCTTCTTTTATAAAGAATCCACCGCGTGATAAAAATCTTAGTTTACCATTCGCAAAAGTCAAGACATTAATCGAAGACTTGTCTCGTTCAGGGACAGAGGAAATTTTTCTTTCTGGCGCAGGCGAGCCATTTTTACATCCCGATATTATAGAAATTATAGAATTAATAAAAATGAAAGAGCTAAAACTTAACATAATTACCAATTTTACCTTGATTGATGAGGAAAGAGCAAAAAGGCTCATCGATTTAGGCGTGGATATGATTACGGCAAGTATCTGGGCTGCCACCCCAGAAACATATATAGAGACTCACCCCGGCAAGACAGAAGTAGATTTTTATAAAATAAAAAATAGTCTTAAGAGACTCTCCAGGTTAAAGACTAAAGGAAATAAATATCTTCCCCATATAAAGATTTATAACGTAATTTGTAATCTAAATTATAGGGAAATCCAGCAGATGATTGATTTTGCTTTAGATACACAAGTTGAGTCTATTGAATTCCAGGTAATGGATATCATTAAAGATGAAACTTCATTTTTGGCTCTATCTGATCAGCAAGTAAAAGATATCAAAGAGCAATTTGATGCCTTGACCAAGCACAGGGATTTATATTTTAAGGAATTAGGATTGCTCGATTTTAAAACTCAAAAGGTTGCAAAAGATAAGGAATTGAGGGAATTCCCCGGCCGATTTATAAGGATTTATCCAAATTTCTTTCTTAAGGAGTGGTTAAAAGACAAAGATGGCGTTGGAAAAGAGGCCATGCATTCGTTGAGATGTCCTGAGGGATTTTCTACTCTACCCACTAAAGTGAATCCTTTGATTAATGAGGTCGATAATAAAATGACCTTTAAATTCTCTAAAGAGGATTGCAAAAAATGCCCTCAGCTTAAAAACTTTTGTCCTGTTGGTGAAAATAGCAAGATTACCTTTAACTTTTTAACAATATTGGGTTTTGGTTCTTTTATGCGCCGATTAAATTCAGCTAATATATATGAGCAGGTCTATGAAAAGGACATAATTGATAATCTCCCCTGTTATATGGGTTGGACATACTCACGGGTTTTATCTACCGGTGAAGTTATCCCTTGCTGTAAAGCAGTGCTTAAGCCTTTGGGCAATATTTACAAGAATAATTTTTTAGAAATCTGGGACTCTCCTGCTTATCGAGAGTTTAGATATAAGACAAAGTCCCTACCTAAAAGCGACCCTTATTTTAAAGAGATTAATTGCTATAAGTCTTGCGATAATGTAGGTATGAATTTACAGATTAAGGAGTCATTTTTTTCAGATAAAAAACAAAAGGGTTTAAATCATCAACTTACTATGAAAAGAAAGGCAAAGGGAGACTACAGTCTCCCTGAGGCGCAGATAAAGCTTATTATTCCTGCCAGTAAATTTAAATCAGGAAATCTAAATATTCAAGAGCATATATTTGGTAAGGGCATGGTAATTGATGGCGGCGAGGGGTTTTGCTTTGCCGAATATAAGAAGCATTTTAAGGAAGGTGGCAGATACGAGCTCTGGTCTTATTATGCAACTAATAAGCTGCGTCCGGTTGAACTTTATTTTGATGCCAATTTAATTAAAAGAAAGGCATTGAATTCTACAACCTCTGGCTGGACAACGGAAGATTTACGCTGGCTTAAAGAAACAACCCTCGACGCCTGTGAAGGGGAGCATACCTTAAAGATACATACTAAAGGTTTTATCCCTCACATTCACAGTTTTGCTTTTCTTAAAGGAGTCAAAGATAGTTAGCGAAAATCAAAAAGAAAAAGGTATTTAAATGCTGGAGACCAAGGTTAATCAATCGGCCCTAAAAGGGATAATGGATGGTAGGCGTGCCTTTACTGGTCCAGGGATTGTTCAGATTGACCTAACCGGTAAATGCAATAACAACTGTATCGGTTGCTGGGTGCACTCTTCTTTTATAAAGAATCCACCGCGTGATAAAAATCTTAGTTTACCATTCGCAAAAGTCAAGACATTAATCGAAGACTTGTCTCGTTCAGGGACAGAGGAAATTTTTCTTTCTGGCGCAGGCGAGCCATTTTTACATCCCGATATTATAGAAATTATAGAATTAATAAAAATGAAAGAGCTAAAACTTAACATAATTACCAATTTTACCTTGATTGATGAGGAAAGAGCAAAAAGGCTCATCGATTTAGGCGTGGATATGATTACGGCAAGTATCTGGGCTGCCACCCCAGAAACATATATAGAGACTCACCCCGGCAAGACAGAAGTAGATTTTTATAAAATAAAAAATAGTCTTAAGAGACTCTCCAGGTTAAAGACTAAAGGAAATAAATATCTTCCCCATATAAAGATTTATAACGTAATTTGTAATCTAAATTATAGGGAAATCCAGCAGATGATTGATTTTGCTTTAGATACACAAGTTGAGTCTATTGAATTCCAGGTAATGGATATCATTAAAGATGAAACTTCATTTTTGGCTCTATCTGATCAGCAAGTAAAAGATATCAAAGAGCAATTTGATGCCTTGACCAAGCACAGGGATTTATATTTTAAGGAATTAGGATTGCTCGATTTTAAAACTCAAAAGGTTGCAAAAGATAAGGAATTGAGGGAATTCCCCGGCCGATTTATAAGGATTTATCCAAATTTCTTTCTTAAGGAGTGGTTAAAAGACAAAGATGGCGTTGGAAAAGAGGCCATGCATTCGTTGAGATGTCCTGAGGGATTTTCTACTCTACCCACTAAAGTGAATCCTTTGATTAATGAGGTCGATAATAAAATGACCTTTAAATTCTCTAAAGAGGATTGCAAAAAATGCCCTCAGCTTAAAAACTTTTGTCCTGTTGGTGAAAATAGCAAGATTACCTTTAACTTTTTAACAATATTGGGTTTTGGTTCTTTTATGCGCCGATTAAATTCAGCTAATATATATGAGCAGGTCTATGAAAAGGACATAATTGATAATCTCCCCTGTTATATGGGTTGGACATACTCACGGGTTTTATCTACCGGTGAAGTTATCCCTTGCTGTAAAGCAGTGCTTAAGCCTTTGGGCAATATTTACAAGAATAATTTTTTAGAAATCTGGGACTCTCCTGCTTATCGAGAGTTTAGATATAAGACAAAGTCCCTACCTAAAAGCGACCCTTATTTTAAAGAGATTAATTGCTATAAGTCTTGCGATAATGTAGGTATGAATTTACAGATTAAGGAGTCATTTTTTTCAGATAAAAAACAAAAGGGTTTAAATCATCAACTTACTATGAAAAGAAAGGCAAAGGGAGACTACAGTCTCCCTGAGGCGCAGATAAAGCTTATTATTCCTGCCAGTAAATTTAAATCAGGAAATCTAAATATTCAAGAGCATATATTTGGTAAGGGCATGGTAATTGATGGCGGCGAGGGGTTTTGCTTTGCCGAATATAAGGTTTATTTACCGGAATCAAAAAGGTATGTTTTATGGAGTAGATATGCTTCAGGAGAGAAACGTCCGGTGAATATATATCTGGATGATAGGTTGCTTAAAGAGGATGGAATGTCCGGGGTTACTGGTGGCTGGAAAAGGAAAAATTTAAGGACTTTTAAGGAAGCAATATTGTTTGCTGGCCAGGGTGAGCATATTTTGAGGATTTATACTAACGGTGTGATTCCCCATTTAGAAGGGTTTATATTGGTTGAGTTTGATAATAAGATGCTTATTCCTGATAGGGAGAGGATTTATCAAAACAGGAGATTTTTAGGTTTCTTCAGGGATAAGGTACCCCTGTTTGGAGGATTGATTGCCGGAAGAAAGATTCTCAGGCTTGCAAAACCTTCCTGGTTAAAGAAGAATTTCTTAGAAATTTTAGGAATCTATGATGGAGAGTATGCCTATAAGGGCCCCTTTCATGTCCAGATTGACCTTACCAATAACTGTAATAATAATTGTATTGGCTGCTGGTGTAATTCTCCCCTTTTAGAAGAAAAGAGGTTATCGCAAGAAGAAAAAAGGGAGGAATTACCCTTAGAGATAGTTAAGGAAGTAATTGATGAAATTGTCAAGTTGGGAGGCAAAGAGATTTATTTCTCTGGCGGAGGAGAGCCCTTCATGCATCCTGATATTATGGAGATACTCAAGTTTACTAAGAGCAGGGACCTGGTCTGTTATGTGAATACAAACTTTACCCTTTTAGATAAAAAAAGAATAGATGAGTTGATAAAGATGGGGGTAGAGCATCTAACCGTCAGTACCTGGGCCGGGACGGCTCACACCTACGATATTACCCATCCTAATAAAAATGAAGAGGCCTTTAGGCAGATTGTGGAGAATTTAAGGTATCTTAATAGGAACAAAAGAGAAACTCCTTATATAAAGCTCTACAATGTCTTGTTTACGATGAATTATCAAGAGGTAGAGGAGATGATTGAGCTGGCCAGATATACGGGCTCGGAGTCAGTCGAGTTTACCCTTATTGATACTATGCCGGGCAAAACAGATAAATTAATCTTGGATACTGAACAGGCTCTGAAGCTTCAAAGAATCTGTCAGAGGGTTGCCCAGCGAATGGATGCCCGCGGTTACATTGATAATGTATTATTATTCAGATTTGATTCCTTCTTACGCCGGACTTCTTCCTGCCAAGATTTACAAAAAGCCACCTACGATAGAAATATTATCGATAAGATGCCCTGCTATATTGGCTGGTTGTTTGCCCGGGTTATGCCTAATGGGGATATAAATTCTTGTCTTAAGTCCCATCGGATTCCGGTAGGCAATCTATATAGAGACAATTTTAAGAGTATCTGGAATAATTCAAAACAAAGATATTTCCGGAGCAAGGCTAAGGTTTATAAAAAGGACGGCTCGTTTTTCAGGTTAATCGGTAACGACCCGGATACTCAGGAAGCCGGCTGCTATAAAAGCTGCGATGATATTGGTAGAAATATGCATATGCATAAGAAAATGATGTCTCTGGGACCCCTTGAGAGGGCTGGATTTACGGTGACGGCTAAATTAACCAGGACTTTAAGGAAGTTTAAATCTGAAGATAAGCATAAGAGCGTCTCTTTAAAAAAGGCCTCAAAAGAGGATTTGGTTATTTCCGGTATTACCGATGGAAGAAGGGCATTTAAGGGACCAGAGCATATTGTTGTTGATTTGACCAACCGATGTAATCAGCGCTGTATTGGCTGCTGGATGTATTCATCCCTTTTAAAAGAAGAAAACAAGGATTTTAACCATGAATGGTTACGGATGCAATTAGATACAGAAGTAGTTAAAAGATTGATCGATGAATTAGCTGATTTAGGGGCAGAGAAGATTCGCTATACTGGAGGTGGAGAGCCCTTTATGCATTCTGATATTATGGAGCTCTTAGAATATACCAAGAAAAAGGGAATAAAAGCTGCTGTTACCACCAATTTTTCTTTAATGGACAAAGAAAAGATAAAGCAATTAGTGGATTTAGAATTAGATGAGTTGGCAGTGAGCCTGTGGGCCGCTCATGATGAAACCTATCAAGCGACCCATCCCGGGGTAAATCAGGGTCTTTTTGAGGAGATTGTGGAAAATTTGGTTTATTTAGCTCAAACAAGGAAGAATTCTAAGCCCTCTTTGACCCTATCCAATGTGATTACCAATCTCAATTGTCAGGATATTCCAGCGATGTATAAGCTTGCTCAAGATGTAAAAGCAGAGAATCTCTATTATACCGTGGTTGATGTTATTGAAGGGGCTACGGATAGCTTAATCCTAAATCAGGCCCAATCTAAAGAAGTTCTTAAATTGGCTAAACAGATTGAAAGCCAGAATAGAGCCTCCGCCAATGGATTGAATTTGGATTATTTTGATGGGTTCTTAGAAAGGGTTTCTGGAGATTCGAGCTATAAGGGTAATTATGATGTCCACAGAGTAGATTTTATCCCCTGCTATGTTGGTTGGTTTTTTTGCCGGATTATGGCTGATGGAACCGTCGTTCCTTGCTGTCGGGCAGTAAAGGAGCCAATGGGAAATATAAACAAGCAAAATTTTAAAGATATCTGGTTCAGCAAAAAATATGATGAGTTTAGATGCCGGGCCAAGACTTTATCTAAAACCCACCCTTATTTTAAGGAAATCGGCTGCATCAAAACCTGCGATAACCTGATGCATAATGAGAAGATGCATAAAAGAATTTTAAAGCTATCTCCAAAGCAAGCTTAGTCTTTTCATACCTTTAGAGTCCGAAGGGATATTTAATAAAGGATATCCATCTCTGATAATAAAGGGTAAAATGGCAGCAGCGGTATTGAGAATTTGAGTTTTATACTGAATGAGCCGTTGAAGAGAAAAGATTTGCAAAAGATATATGTCAGATAAACCAGATATTTTATTAGTAAACCTGCCTCCATGGGGAGTGGATGTTCCTCCTTTGGGGACGGCTTGTCTTAGTAGTTATTTAAGAGATAAAGGCATAAGTACAGAAATTTTTGATTTTAATACTAAGTTATATAACGGGGTTCCCCAAAAATGCAGATATTTATGGTCTATGAATTATGCTCACTGGTGGCGACAAAAAGAAGAACTTTTAAAATTCGATGAAAAAATAAAGACCCATCTAAATTCACTTATAGACGAAATAGTTAACTCTTCCTCGCCAGTATTAGGTCTGTCTTCACTTACTGATAGTTCCAATCTAATTTTAGAAGAGATAGTAAAAAGGGTTAAGCGCGTATCTCCTTTTAAAATAATAGTTCTTGGAGGAGTAAATGTTACTGTAAAAGAACAAAGAGAAGTTTTACTTAACAAAATAAAGGATTACGTTGATTATTGTGTACTAGGCGAGGGAGAGACAGCTTTATATAAACTATTATTATCTATTTTAAATAAAGAAAATACAAAAGCTATTGATATAAAAGGTGTATTGGTTAAAGAAACTTTTTTTGATGATTTAACTCCTGAGTTTGGTGAACGGTTAGATAATTTTCCCTATCCTACATTTGATGAATTCAATTTAAATGAATATAAGTCTTCTAATTGCGTTGTAATGGAATTTTCTCGTGGTTGTATAGGGAATTGCCCTTTTTGTAGCGTTAAGAGTATTTTCCCTTTTTTCAAGTCTAAATCAGCTTTAAATATTTTTAATCAAATAAAATTTTATAAAGAAAAATACAATATCGAGTACATAAGTGTATCTGATGCGGCGGCAAATGGAAATATTAAAGTTTTAGAGGAAACTTGTAATTTGTTAATCAAAAATAGGCTTTTTGTAAATATTACTGGTTTGGCAATTTCACGCAGAGAAATGACCGAAGATTTGTTAAGAAAGATGAAAAGGGCAGGTTTTTTTCGGCTGGAATATGGTATAGAGAGTGGGTCTAATAAAATTTTAAAAGCAATGAGAAAAATGTTTACCAGAAAAATAGCAGAGAAGGTATTAAGAGACACTCATAAAGTGGGTATAAAAACATGCCTTTACTTTATAGTAGGGTATCCGGGGGAAACAGAGCAAGATTTCAATGAGACTAAAGAGTTTTTAAAAAGAAACACTAAATTTATTACCTTAATAAAGTCTATAAACCCTTTGTACATAATGACTGGCTCAGAAATATTTCATAACCCGAAAAAATACGGCATTACTTTTCCTCAAGATAGTGGCGAATTTAACTGGCATATACCTCGTGAAAATAATACAAGAGAGGTTAGAGAGAGGAAGATTAAAGAGTTGAAAAATCTAGCTAGCCAATCGCATATTCCCTATACCGAGGAAGCAGAATGTATTGAGTTTACAAATAAAGTCTTAGAGGAAAAGAAAGATAAGCACATTAATGAAGATGGTGGAGTAATCTGCCCATAACCCAGCTCTGGAAGATGGCCATAGATGGTTCAGGCCGGCTTCACTGGAAGGTAACTAACCATTTAAATAAAGAATTGGATATCGGGGAGTGGAAAGTGGGCTTAATGGCCTCTGAGAGATATAAGACTTGGGTTAGCGGTGATGAGCAAGGAGACTTCCCTGAGGCAGAAGGCATCTGGCGAGATATAACTTTAGGCAACCATCAAAATGGGTGTTTAGAATTAAGGAGCGATGATTTAGGAAACCTTCCAGATATTATTTTCGATTTTTCAGGTAACAAATTAAATGTATTAGGCCAGGTCCAGAATTGCCCTAAGAGAATGAAGGCAAGGATGTTAAATGCGCGAATGATGAAAGATAACCTGAACTTTTCAGGAAAGATAGTGCTTAAAAAGTAGAGAGTAATGAGAAAAATGAAGAATCTGAATTGATATTTTTTAGTAATGAATAGTCAAGTTAAGAAACCCGATATTGTTTTGGTTATGGTGCCACCCTGGGAGACAAAGATGCCTCCTATAGGTATCGCTTATCTGGTTTCCTATCTAAATAGCCATAGGTTCAATTCAAAGATAATCGATCTTAATGCTTACCTATACAATAAGGCCTCTCGAAAGAATAAAAGATTTTGGAAGATCGAGACCCTATTCCAACTTCTCCCTCGACAGGTGGCCAAAGATTTAGTAGGGGCTTTTGATAAAGAGGTAGATTCTTTTGTTAATCAAGTTTTATCTATAGAAACAAAATTTATCGGTTTTTCAGTTAATTATATGAGTTTATTTGTAGCAGAGAAGATTACAGAGATTATCAAGCAAAGGGATAAGAAAAGGATAATAATTTTTGGCGGGCCAGGTTGTTATTGGGATTTCTATAAAGTTAAAAAGGGCTTGGTGGATATTTTTGTAATTGGAGAAGGAGAAAAACCCTTATTAAATATCCTGATTTCATTTTATAAAAAAGGTATTATCGGAGACATCCCCGGTACTTTAATGCATAGAGATGGGAAATATATTGGTGAGCAAAGACCTGACCCAGTGAAGAAATTAGATACTATCCCTTTTCCCACATTTGAAGAATTTGATTTAAGTTTGTACTCTTTATATCTTAAGCAAAATACAAGAATCTTACCCCTTTTATCGAGCAGGGGATGCCCTCGCCGATGTAGTTTTTGTGTTGACTGCGCTATGTGCGCACCGTATAGATGGAAGAAGCCGGAGGACATATTAGAAGAAGTCAGGTTTCATATCGAGAATAACGACTGCAATAACTTTTCATTCAACGATTTAGAATGTAATGGCAATCTCAGACAACTGGAGGCATTTTGTGACTTAGTTATTGAATCAAAATTAAAATTTAACTGGGGCAGTTATGCTGTTATAAGAAAAGATATGGAGTTTAAACTACTTAAGAAAATGGAAGAAGCAGGATGCAGAAATTTATGTTACGGTATGGATAACGCATCGGATAAAGTACTCAAGAAGATGAACAAGCCTTATACCGGCCAGGATGCCGAGAGACTAGTCAGAGCAACCTACCAAAGCGGAATCCGGACAACTATTAATATTATCGTTGGTCATCCTGGCGAAGACAATTTTTGCTTTAAGGAGACCCTTAATTTCATTGAGAGAAATAAGGAATATATCCATGAGGTAACCAATGTCTCAACCTTATTTATTAACCCTACAGCAGACATCGGGCTTCATCCTGAAAAGTACGGAATTTATTTACCCAGTGATAATTGGAATTACTTCTACGATAATACAGGTAATAATTTTAAGGTAAGGATGAAACGACTCCGAAAAGTGCTTCTAACTTTGTATAAGTTAAAAATACCTCATTTGATAATTAATCATTATCCTATGGAAGATGGGAAATTCGAAGGTTGGAAGCTAAGGAGGGTTATTAATAAGCTCAATAAGGCGAGGGAAGATAGAGGCAGGGACAGGAGTATTATCAGAAATTCCCTAAAACTTAGCTGGAATAATGGATGGCTAAAGCTCTACTATCAGGATAAGGAGGTAACCGAAGATGTGGGTCTAAATAGCTCCTTTAAGCTCGGAAAAAATTGGCACGATTCATCCCAGGGCCACTGGAAGATAAAGATGGGCCGGCATCGGTTTATTGCCTGGATCAAGTGGGATAATCTGCCCATAACCCAGCTCTGGAAGATGGCCATAGATGGTTCAGGCCGGCTTCACTGGAAGGTAACTAACCATTTAAATAAAGAATTGGATATCGGGGAGTGGAAAGTGGGCTTAATGGCCTCTGAGAGATATAAGACTTGGGTTAGCGGTGATGAGCAAGGAGACTTCCCTGAGGCAGAAGGCATCTGGCGAGATATAACTTTAGGCAACCATCAAAATGGGTGTTTAGAATTAAGGAGCGATGATTTAGGAAACCTTCCAGATATTATTTTCGATTTTTCAGGTAACAAATTAAATGTATTAGGCCAGGTCCAGAATTGCCCTAAGAGAATGAAGGCAAGGATGTTAAATGCGCGAATGATGAAAGATAACCTGAACTTTTCAGGAAGGATAGGTATTTCAGCACACGAACTACATACCATCTAACTATGCATTTAAAATTTCCTAAATATATAATGATCCAGACTGCATCATGCTGCAATGGCAGGTGTATCTTTTGCCCTTATCCTGAGGTTAAAGATGAATTGCCTCAAGGCAATATGGAGGGGAATCTGTACAGAAAAATTGTTGATGAGTGCAGCCAATATAATTCTTCTATAGAAAGAATTATGCCCTATCTTATGAATGAACCCTTGATGGATAAGGATATAGTAAAAAAAATAAATTATGCTAAAGAAAAGAATCCTCAAAGCTCTATCCATATCTTGACCAATGGGAGCCTTTTAACAGAAGAGCTCTCCATGGCCTTGATTAATTCTAAGTTAGATTGGGTAGGGATAAGCGTTCATGGAATATATCCAAAAACTATTTACGGTGCTACGGGCCTAAATCCTGAGCTTACCCTAAAAAGAATCGGTCAGTTTATCGAAATGGTCAGAAGGTCTGGACGAAATATTGAAGAATTTATTATAATTACCTTCCTAAAACATAAGTATTTGACTGAGAAAGAGAAAGAGGAAACCTTTAATTTCTGGCAAGAAAAAGGAATAAGAAAGATAAGCTATTTTGAAGGGCCTATCTCTCGAGCAGGAAATGTTAGCTCTCTGCCCAAAGTGAGACATTCCTCTGTCGGTGGATGCGCCACTATTTGGGCAAATGAGTTACTTCCTATTTTATACAATGGCGATGCTGTTATCTGCTGTATGGATTGGAGGAGGGAAGTAGTATTGGGTAATGTAAAGAATTCTTCTATTTATGAGATCTGGAATGGAAGAAGAAAGAAGGTCTGGGATATGGTCGAGGGTAAAACTGAATCTCCAGAAGACTTTATCTGTAAAAGATGCGAGGCAGCAATAACTTATTTACATTAAATGTAATTTTTCAGTGCTCTTAAGGTATTTCTTTGAACATGATAAACGATAAGGATATTATTTTGGTAGCTTGTCCAGCATGGGAAGTAAAAATGCCACTTTTGAGTTTAGCTTATTTATCGGCAAATTTAAGAGCAAGAAAGATAAGGGCAGGAGTTCTGGATCTAAATATCGATGTTTATGAAAAAGTTAGTGATAGAGTTAAAGAATTATGGAATTTGGACAACAGCAAACATTGGTGCGATTGGGATTCATTTATTCAACTTAAGCAACTATTAAAGAATGAAGTTGAGTATTGCGCGGAGAAAATTCTCTCTTTTTCAAATACAAATATCTATGGATTTTCTGTCTGCGCTTCAAACAGGTTATTCACTATTGAGGTAATCAAGCAGATTAAAGAAAGGTCCCCCGATAAAATAATTGTGGTTGGCGGTCGTGGTTGTTTGTCAAAACAGGACAGAGAACAAATTTTCCCTCAAGATATAATTGATTTTTTTGTTCTTGGTGAAGGAGAGCCGACACTGTTTAAATTAGTTAGTAAAATAAAAGAGAATTATCTATCCATAGATATTCCCGGAGTGGTTTCTTGTAGGCTCAAAGGAAATAATTTTGAGATTCCTCAGTTTGTTAATTCACTTGATAGCTTGAGCTATCCCACTTTTGAGGAATTTAACCTTGAGAAGTATACAGAGAAAGCCCTGCCTCTTTTAATGAGCAGAGGCTGTATTAATAGATGCGCCTTTTGCGATGATTGGAGGGCAACAGGCAAATATAGAATAAGGACTGCTGAAAATATGTTCGAGGAGATTAAATACCATGTTGAGAAGAATAAGATAAACAATTTTTATTTCAACGACGCGCTCATTAATGGCAATATAAATGAGTTGGGAAAATTATGCGATTTAATTATTGGTTCAAAATATAAATTAACCTGGATAGCTCTGGCAATAGCAAGAAGACAAATGAGATACCCACTTTTATATAAGATGAGGAAGGCGGGATGCTTAACCTTAAATTATGGCATAGAATCTGGTTCAAATAAGGTCTTAAAAAAGATGAGAAAGTCTTTATCAATAGATATAATAGAAGAGGTATTGAGGGATACCCGTAAGGCAGGAATAAACACCCAGCTAAATTTTATTCTTGGATTTCCCGGAGAAACAGAAGCTGATGTTGAGCAAACTATCGAATTTATTAAAAAGAACAGAAATTATATTTCAGGAGTAACAAATATTAATACCTGTAATGCGGTTAGAGAAAACGACTGCTCTATAAATTCCGAGAAATATGGAATTTTTTTCCCTTCTTCTCCAGAGTTAAGAGATTCACATTGGTATACTGCCGATGGAAATAATTTTAAGGCCCGTAAGAGAAGAACTGAAAGAGTAATCAGTGTTTTAAAAGATCTGGATATCCAAATTTTCAGCACTAATCTTATCGAGAAATCTACGGATTTACAAGCTATGGATTTTAGAAAGAAGATGGCTGATATTCTTCTTGTTGCCCTACCTCCCTGGGGAGTGAATAATCCCCCTATCGGATTAGCCTATCTTGCTTCTTATTTAAAAAGATATAGGCTCAATCCCAAGGTTTACGATTTTAACGTCTATTTTCATAATACTATTGGTGATGATTTTAAGATGCTCTGGCATGTGGAGAATAAGAATTTCTGGAATGATAAATATACCTTCTCTGCACTCTTGGATTTATTTAAAGAACAATTAGATTATTGTGTTGATACCTTGGCTAATTCAGCCACAGATATAATCGGTTTTTCCGTAGTTGACCCCAGGGAAAATATTACCATCGAGGTGATTAGAAGGCTTAAGGAAAAGGCCCCTTATAAAAGGATTATTTTGGGTGGACCGTCTTGTTCTACCGAGTATCAAAGAAGGGGTTTTTTAGATAATGTGGGTAACGATATCGATGCCTTTGTAGTGGGAGAGGGGGAGGAGACACTTTTGGAGATTATTAAAAGGATAAATCAGGGAGAAGAATTAACCGGAATAGCTGGAGCAGTAACTAAGAAGAATAATCACTGGGTATATAATAGGAGGGACCCCTTGGATTTAGAAAAAGCGCCCTTTCCTACCTATGAGGAGTTTGATTTAGAAAATTATCATTCAAACGCTTTCCTGGTTGAGTGGTCCAGGGGTTGTAGAGGAAAGTGTAGTTTCTGCAAAAATTTTCGCTTAGCCCCTGGCTACAGAATGAAGAAGGTAGAATCTATTGCGGAGGAATTATCTCACCATGTGAATAAATACGGGATAAAGAAGTTTACTGTCAGCGACAATCTTCTTAACGGAGACCCCGAGGAGCTATCTAAGATATGCGATTGTATTAAGGAGAGAGATTTGAGAATTTCTTGGGATGGCCAGATTGCCCCTTCCAGGCAAATGAGGGGGGAATTATTTAAGAGGATGAAGGAATCTGGTTGCGATGTCTTACAGATAGGTTTAGAGAGCGCCTCTGATAAGGTTTTAAAGAAGATGAGAAAGATATACACCTCTCAGGAGGCTGAACAGGCTATCCAGGCTGCCAAGCAGGCGGGGATTAAAACCGAGGTCTTTGTTATGATTGGGTTTCCTGGTGAAGGCGAGGTTGAGTTTAAGCAAACAGTAGATTTTATTAAAAGAAATGCTGATTATATTGATACCATTAAATCCATCAATACCCTTCATCTAATTGCCGGTACCGAGATTTATGAGAAACCGGAGAGGTTTGGTTTGGTCACACCCTTGCCAGAGAAGGACTGGCACTACCTCTGGCAAACCGAAGATGGCAATACCTGGCCAGTAAGGAAAGAAAGGGGAGAGAAGCTGTTAGATTTAGCCCTAACGTTGGGTTTAGAGGTAAAAGAAACCAATTTAAAAGAAGGCAAAGAATTAAATGCAGTTACTTCTCTAAATAAATTAACTAAACAGGAGAAAATAGATAGCTTAAGAGAGTCTATAAATAAACTTCAGGATTTAAAAACACCCTCTATAGCTCAAAGGCAAGAGGAGTACTTGGCTACCCCTTCTGAATATCTTCTCATTAAAAGGCCTTTTTATAAGAAACTAATTTTATTTTTCTTATTTATGATTTCTCTGTTATTTTGTTTCTATTTATGGTTTCTTAAAAGATTTAAGGGAATAATGGTTTTAGGGGGGAGGGAGTAAACGTAGGATGCACCGTTTCTGAAAGCAAAGTAGCAAATGTCCCCTGTAGAAATCCAAAGGATTTCAACAGGACTAGTCCTGCTTAATCGCTTCGCGATTATGCAGGGCCCGCAAGGGGGACACTTGCCCCTTTGCTTTCAGAAACGGTGCTATTCTTAGGAGTCTTAGCTTATGATTTCAGTAATAATTCCTGTATATAATGAGGAGAAGAATCTTAATGTCTTAAATAGCGAACTTAATAAGGTATTGAAATCACTGGTCCAAGATTATGAGATTATATATATAGACGATGGAAGTAGAGATAATAGTCTCAAGGCGTTGATTAATATTGCTAATTCTTCTGAAAAAATAAGATTAGTGCAGCTTAGCCAGCATTATGGACAGACACCAGCTATGCAGGCAGGGATAGATTATTCGCGGGGAGAGATAATAGTTTTTCTGGATGCTGATTTGCAAAATAACCCTTCGGATATACCAAAGCTTCTTAATAAGATGGAGGAAGGTTTTGATGTTGTTAGTGGATGGCGCAGGAAGAGGGAGGATCCCCTTTTTACAAAGAAAATTCCCTCCTATATAGCGAATTATTTAATTTCAAAACTTAGCAAAATTAAGTTGCATGATTTCGGATGCACCTTTAAGGTTTATAAAAAAGATATAATTAAGAAGATGAGGCTATATGGAGAGATGCATAGATTATTGCCTATATATGCAGCAAGGCAAGGAGCTTCTATCGCCGAAGTAGAAGTTTCTCATAGAAAGAGATTCCGTGGTAACTCGAAGTATGGTTTGGGCCGTATTTTTAAAGTGGTTTTGGATTTTTTTACTGCTGAATTTATTAACAATTATATAAGTAACCCTATCTATGTTTTTGGTTTTCCAGGTATTGTATCGAATATTTTAGGAGTATTGTTAGGTGTTTTAATAGTCATAAGAAAGATATATTTTGGAGGGGTATGGGTAAGCCCGCTATTGTTTATAATGGTGGTGTTTATCATAATCGGATTTCAGTTTATTCTAATGGGGTTGTTAGCCGAGATATCTGTCAGGGCATATTATGAGACTACCGGAAAACCTACTTATTCTGTTAAAAAAATAATGGAGAACCGCGCAAAAATAGAGTGAACCCCGCCCTTCCTGATAGTAATTTAAAATACTTAAGGAAGGGCGGGGTAAAGAACCTTAAAATTTTAAAAGCATGTCAAAAATAATTCTCGTAAACCCTCCTTTAAGCGGGAAAGAGCGTTATGGAGAGCTAGCTGAGGCTGGGGTCTACATGCCACCGCTTGGCCTTGGCTTTTTAGCTTCCGCGTTAAGGAAAGAAGGTTTTGAGGTTAAGATTTTAGATTGCGAGGTACTTAGATTAAATATTGAACAAACAATTGACCGTATTCTTTCTTTTCAACCAAACTATGTCGGAATAACTGCAGTTACTATGTCAATTTATTCTGCGGCTGAAGTGGCAAGAGTATTAAAACTAAGGAATAATAAGCTGTATATTATTTTAGGCGGCGCCCATTTAAGTGCCTTACCTGAAGAGACAATGAATTTGTTCCCTCAATTTGATATAGGCATAATAGGAGAGGGGGAGGTAACGCTTGTTGAGTTGTTAAATGCACTTCAGAATAACAGGGATTTAAGCAGTATAAATGGAATAGTTTACAAAGATAAGGACAAAATAGTTAAGACACCCCCGCACTCACTTATTAAAAATCTGGATACCTTGCTTTTTCCTGCTTGGGATTTATACCCGGATTTAAAAAAATACTACCGGCCTTCAGCTTTTGGATTTAAGAAACTTCCCTGTACCTCTTTGATTACTTCCAGGGGCTGTCCTGGTCGTTGTTCTTTTTGCAGCCAAGGGATATGGGGGAGATGTTATAGAGAGCATAGTGCTGAGTATGTAATGGAAATGATAAGAGCGCTTTACTATAGATACGGTATCAGAGATTTGGCTATATATGATGGTACGTTTGGAATAAATCGAAGGCGATTGGTTAAGTTATGCGAGATGTTGATTAAAGAAAAACTTAATTTAGTTTGGTCCTGCAATCTCCGGGTGAACATGGCAAAACTTCCACTCCTTCATCTGATGAAAAAAGCAGGTTGCTGGGGAATTGCCTATGGAATAGAGAGCTGTTCTCAACAAGTATTGGATTTTTTGCAGAAGGATATTAACCTTGAAATGATCGCTAAGGCATTAAAATGGACCAAGCAAGCAGGTATTATTTCTAAGGGCTATATTATGGTAGGAACACCTATTGAGACAATTCAAAGCATTCATAAAACATTGGAACGTATATTGAAATTAGATTTAGATCTTCTTACTGTGAATTCTTTCACCCCTTTCCCCGGCACCTTAGATTATCAAAGAGCAGATAGATACGGTAGATTTAATCGAAATTGGAGACTTCTCAATGAACACAATTACGTTTTTGTTCCTTATGGATTGTCGCAGAGGCAAATAGAGTACTTTATTCAGCTTATAACTCGGAGGTTCTATTTGAGGCCAAGGATTTTATGGAAATATATGAAGATGAGCCTAAATCTCCATTATTTTAGATACTTATTTAAGGGTCTAATCTCATTTTTAAAATTTGTATTTTATAACCCAATTAAAAATAAATAGATATGGCAACTCCATTTTTAATCAAAATACCTCGAGGAAAAGTGCATTTTTCCTCTTTGGCATTCAGAGAAGCATTTTCTGTCATTATAGCAAGGAAAGTATTTGGGGGGGGAGCTCTACCCAAGTTTGAGGATGAGTTTGCTAAGTATATCGGCGCCAAGTATGCTATTGCTACTTCCTCGGGCACAGTATCGTTGTACCTTTGCTTAAAAGCGCTGGATATTAAGAAGGGTGAGGAGATTATACTTTCTGCGTACACTGTTCCTGAGGTCGTTGCTATAATCGTTTATTATGGAGCAAAACCGGTGTTTGTGGATATTGACCCGGGAACATATAATATGAATCCTCACCTAATTGAGGAAAGGGTTTCACCAAAAACGAAGTTTTTGCTTTTAACTCATATCTATGGGCAACCCTGTGATATTGATTTAATTTTAAAGGTAGCAAGAAAATATAGTTTGAAGATTATAGAAGATTGCGCTCAAGCCTGCGGTGCTGAGTATAAAGGGAAAAAAGTTGGTTCATTCGGCCATCTTTCTTATTTTAGCTTTAGTCTAACGAAGAATCTAAATACTCTGGGAGGAGGTGCGATCATAACAAACAATAGTGATTTGACAGATAAGATTAGAAAGGAAATTAGCGCCTTTAAATATCCTAAAGGTAGTGAGTTGATAAAACGACTGATTTCTGCTTCAATCCTTTCTTTTTTTACTTATCCCCTACCATTTACTATTTTTGTTTTTCCAATAATTCGCCTTTTGAATTTGGTTAACGACAATTTACTATACAATTTGTTAGAGGGTAAAAAGGAGCTTAATTTAAATCAAACTACTCTACCAGAAAAATATCGGGTTAAATTTACCAATCTTCAGGCAGCAATTGGGTTAAAGCAATTAGAAGAATTAGATAAGTATAATAATATGAGAATAGAAAATGCCAAGATTTTAACCAATGTGCTTAAAGATTCCGGTCTTAAGATTCCTCATACTCTGCCTTATATAAAAAGTATTTATCTTAATTATGTTATTCAAGTTAAAAACAAAAAACGGATAATAAAAAAGTTATTGAAGCGAGGGATTGACGTCACTGAAGGTTACGTTAAATCTTGCTCTGTTTTGGAGGAATTTCGAAGATTTAAGACAGATTGCCCTATAAGCGATGCCCTATTCATGGATAATCTTTATCTACCTATCCATCCCCCCCTCAAAGAAAGACATATGCTTTATATTGCTGATTGTTTAAAGAGGCTTGTCGGTAAACAATGAAAACAGTAGTAGTGATTCCAACCTATAACGAAGTGCAGAATATCGAGGAATTAATTTCACAGATTTTTTATTTTCAGCCAGAATTTGACATTTTAGTTGTAGACGATAACTCTCCTGATGGGACCGGGGAAGTGTTGGATAGATTAGCTAAAAGGTCAAATAAGATAAAGGTTATACATCGGCCAGAAAAAGATGGTCTGGGAGGAGCTTATCTGACCAGTTTTAGGTATATCTTATCCTGTTCTCCATCATACCAACTGATTATTCAGATGGATGCCGATTTTTCACATCACCCCAGATATCTGGGTAGTTTGCTTGAGGCAGCCAAAGATAAAGACATCAGTATTGGCTCAAGATATGTCCCTGGCGCTAGGGTAGTTAATCGGAAGTTAAGGAGAAAAATTCTCACCTCCATCGCCAATCTTTTTGTTCGCCTTTGGTTAAGACCGGGTATAAAAGATTGCACCGGCGGCTTTCGCTGTTTCAAGAAGGATGTTTTAGCTAACATACAATTTGATACCATTAAATCTCATGGCTATTTATTCCAAATAGAGATGTTAAGCCGCTGTCTGAGTTTGGGCTGTAGTTTTACTGAGGTTCCAATCGTGTTTGTGAAACGCAGAGAGGGTAGATCTAAATTGGGATTCAGCGGAACTTGTAAAGCCATTTTGGAGCTGCCAAGATTATGGGTTAATGCACAGTAGCATAATTGAGGATGGATTTGGTTTATCAAAGATAAAGAAGAATGAGAAATAGGGCAAAATTTTTATTTTATTTTTTATTAGTCATTTTAGTAGCCAGTAGAGTAATAAAAATAATCAATACCCCTTATTTTATAGATACTGCGGCTAAATATAATCTATTTATTAGCACCCATATAGCTAATGGTATTTTTCCTTCTCCTTTTCTCTTTCAGATAAACACACCTTATGCAGGAGGAGGGCATTTCCTATATAGCATCACTGCTGTCCCCTTCATTTTACTGTTTGGAAAGTCTTATTTTTCCTTAAGGTTAGCAAGCATTATCTTTCTTATTTTAACATACCTCCTACTTTATAAGTTTTGTAATAAATATTTTGATTCAAAAATAGCGATATTCGCCTCTTTTTTATTTGTCATTACCCCAGGAATGCTTACAGCACATTCGGGTGCGGGTGAAGGCAGACACTTTCATTTAAATCTTTTCTTTATCTTGAGTTTATACCTTTTTTCTAAAATTAAAGAAAAAAAAAGGATTTTGAATTATCTGCTTTTTGGAATAACCTGTGGCCTAGGAGTATATTTTTATCCCGCATTTTTAGTAACTTTTTTTGTCTTTGGATTATTTTTATTATTGGATATAGATATAAAGAGCCCCTCTTTTATTTATAAATATGCAATAGTAATTATTTGTGTAATAATAGCTGGCAATTTTTTGGAATTTGGGAGTCCTTGGTATCGTAATTTTTATAACGTAGCCACGTTGCCAAGAAAAAATATAATTATATCTGGCAATATTTTTTCAATACCAGCTCGATTTATCCTTCTTTTTTTTAAGATTACCCCTAATGTATTTGCATTTTCGAAAGGCCATTTTAGTGAATTATTTACTCAACCTTTGAGGTCATATTTTTATAATTTAACTACCTTATCAAGAATTTCCTTAGAGATGCTCCGATTAGTATTCATTACTTCTTGCGTATCATTATGTTGGATTAATAAAGGAAACTTGAAGAAAATAATCTGCAATGCTTTTTCCCTGACAAGAAAGCATGCTATTCCAATTAGAAAATATATTACAATCTTTCTTCTAGTCCATCTCTTTATCTATATATTTATATTTTGTTTTAACGAAAGGGAAATGCATAATTACAAGTATTATTTACCTCTATTCTTGAATATTATTTTACTAATAGTAATCTTTTTAAGTGAGGCATGGAAGAAGAATAGATATATTTCCATTTTTTTATTGATTTTTGCCTTATCCCCGGGGATTATTTATCAATATCATAATTTTACAACCGCTTCCATGAAGGATTTTTATAAACATTACATCTATTTTTATGAGGAAAAAGATACAATTGAATTACTGGTTAAGAAGCCAATATCAGTGCATAAGCTTATGTGCGATAAATTAAATATCAATGTCTGCCATACCGCAGGGGCTTACTATGCTGACACCAAAAATGTTGATTCAATTCAAAAGGATTTCGAATATCTTAGTAGTGATAATATAAACAAGTTGAGATATTTGTATCAAGGGTATATAAATGGGGATTTTTTAAAATTGAATGGTGATATAAAAGAGGTTTTATCAATAATAGAAAAAATAGATAAAAAATATTGGAAATTTTGCTATGTAGGTTTAGGGGAAGGCCTTGTTAAACTTATCTATAATCCACGTTCAAATTCAGATAAATATACGCATGAAGAAGAATTTGATTTCCAAAGAGATAAGAAAATGATTAAAAAGATTAGTTCTTTTGTGAGAGATGATTATAAAAGATATTTTTTCCAGGGAGTAGGAGAGGGTCTTGCCAAGGAGTTTGCTAAGCCATATTCTCCGTATATTACAGATGATGGATTTTATGATGTTAAAATTGTGGACAGTTACTTAAAGATGATTGATGAAAAAGAATACAGGAAGGTATTTTTAGCTGGATTTCACAATAAGGATATATGGACTAAATTTTGATTAGAAAAATATGCTTAGTTTTTCCCAGGTTCAAATATAAATCAGGGGACCCGCCCCTGGGGCTCTGTTATATCGCTTCTTATTTAAGAAATAGATTAGATGTAGAAGTTTCAATTTTAGATACTACATTTCATCCCTCTTTTAGTTATGTCTCAGCCTATTTACAGGCAAAAAAACCTGAGCTGGCAGGAATTTATTTTGATACTCTTATGTATAATAATGGGAAGAATATTGCACGAATAGCGAAAGGAATGGGAGCAATTGTAGTTGGCGGTGGTCCTCATGCTACTGTCTGTCCGGAGTCTATTATTGACGATGTTGATATAGTAGTTATTGGTGAAGGAGAAAAGACTATGGCTGAACTAATAGAAGCATTACCATCGGATGCCCAATCTCAAATTAAAGGAATCTGGCATAAGAACAATTATCATATAAGGAAGAATCCTTCAAGGGAGCCTATATCTAATTTGGATTCTTTAGAGTTTCCTGCGCTGGATCTTGTTGATATGAATAAATATTTTAACTACTGGCATTATCTCGATAGTGTAACCCCCCGGTCAAGAGGCATCAATATAATAGCTTCCAGGGGGTGTGCTTTTAATTGTTCTTTTTGCCAGCCAACCTTAAAAAAGATATTCGGTGATCGGGCCAGATATAAAAGCCCGGAATATCTGGTAAAAGAAATAGCACATTATATAGATAAATTTAAAGTGAATAAATTTTTTTTTCATGATGATACATTTGGAATAGACAGAAAGTGGGCGTATCGATTTTTTGATATTCTGGATAAGGAAAAGATTAAGATTCTCTGGGGTTGTAATAGTCGAATTAGTGGTATGGATGAAAAATTGATGCACCGAATGTATGAGGTTGGTGCAAGAAGTATTCATTTCGGTATCGAATCTGGCTCTCAGCGGATATTGAATGAAGTATATCAGAAAGGAATTAGATTAGATAAGGTTAATAAAATAATTAAAACAGCTAAAAAGATAGGTATCCATACCGGTGGATTTTTTATGCTGGGTGCGCCTACTGAGACAGAAGAGGAAATTGGCAAAACCATAAAGCTGGCTGTGTCTTCAGGCCTTAGTGAGGCGAGTTTTTCCATTGTTGTACCTTTTCCTGGTACACGATTATACGATATGGTAAGGGATAATGAGAAATATAACTTGAGTGATAATTATTCCGACTTTGATTATTATAGAAAAGTTCCCTATTCAGGGGGAAATTTTAAAGCCAAGAGGTTAGTGCATTTTCAAAGAAAAGCCCTATTCTTGTTTTATCTTCACCCCCGGCGATGGATATACCTTCTCAAACATTTTCTCTCCCTAACGGGCATTGTTAGGTTATATATTAAGATGAGGAGGTTTTTCTAAAATGCGCTTAACCTTTATAAATTCTTGTTTAGGAGGAGATTTTAGTGCCCTGGATATAGCCATAACCTCACTGGCAACATATCTTAATGAGCGAACGAACCATTCGGCCAATATTATAGATTTAACCTTTCATAGAAGACACTGGCAAGATACATTAAGAAGAGAGATAAAAGAAAAAAAGCCGGATATCATAGGAATTTCCTGTAATACTATGTATATGCAATACGTAAAGAAAATAATGAAGGAAATAAAATCCACTTTCGGTTTGCCCGTTATCTTGGGTGGGCATCATGCCTCTATATACCCTGAGGATACTCTTAAGATTCCTGAATGCGATGCAGTATGTATAGGTGATGGAGAGGGGCCCCTCAGAAAATATCTTGATCATCTTTCAGAAGGGAAAAGTATTTCAGGCATTACAGGAATCTGGACGAAGGAAAATGAAAAAATAGTAAAAAACCCCATTGGTTATTTTCGTGAGAATCTCGATGATTTGCCCGTTCCCGATTGGGATTTATGGAGCGATTTAGATAAATATTTTTATCATTTAGGAATGCTTTATATAATAGGGAGCAGAGGCTGTCCTTACAAATGCACCTTTTGCGATGCCCATGGGATAGCTAAGGCAGTTAAAGGGCGTTATTTTCGTATTCGTGATTCGATAAAATATGCACAAGAAATAGCTTTTCAATGGGAGAAATATAAAAGTAGAGACCTCCGATTAGCCCAGTTATTCGATCCTGTCTTCACTATGGATTATGACTGGGTACAAGCATTTTGTGATGAATATAGAAGGCAAGGCTTACATAGGAAACTTAAGTTTAGTGTTTTCTCAAGGATAGACCATTTAGACGAACGTAAGATAAAAATATTAGCGAAATCTGGCTGTGCAGTAATCAGAGTGGGCGTTGAAGCTGGAGACCAATTTATCCGAAGTGAAATTTACAAAAAGAGAATTTCTGATAATAAGGTTCGTAAGATATTTAAATTATTACATAAAGCTGGCATTAATATTACTGCCTACTATATGCTTGGCGGTCCTTGTGAGTCGCCAAGGACGCTCCAAAGAACAATAAACTTTGCCTTGGAACTCGATGGGGAAAGATCCGCCTTCTTTATCTATAAGCCTTTCACCCAAGAAGGGATTAGACAGATTCATGATTGTGGAGGGCGGATAGATGAGAAGAGATGGCGAATGACTGATAATATCACTTTTGATGCGGTTATATATAACAAAGACTTATCACCGAGACAGGCGGAGTGGTACCAGATAAAGGCCTACTTTTTTACCTTTGGGCGAAGGCTGTCGAGGATACTAAAGAGACAGAGGCTTAAATATTTCTTATATTTATTCGTCTATATGTTTCGTGGATTGAAATGTGGTTTAAGTTTTGCTTACCTAATTATCTATTTTCACATTTATGCATATGATAATATAGATAAGTAAAGCAAAGTTATACCGCTTTTATGGGGGCGTGAACATGAAGAAGATATTAATCGTTGTAGTAATGGGCGCATTGTTATTAATGGCTAATTATATTTTCTTAGAAAAGAATGCAATTTCTAAAAACAAGGTAACGGAGAAGATAGTTCAGGAAGATAATTATTTTTCAGATGAGACAGATATATTAGGTCGATTCACAGAGATTATGGAAAGGTATGAATCGGGTGACAATAATGTTCCTTATTCGATAGAGGATTCGCATAAGATGATAAAAGATTTAAATGCTTTAAGAAGCTACATAAGAAAAACCGGTCGAGGAGAGCAAATTGTTTCTTATGTTGATCAAGTGTTAGATAATATTACCTATCATATCCGTTTACGAGAATATGAAAAGGAAGAATATAAATCATTTTTTCCGGTAAACATCATCAAGGAGCAAATATTAAACTCCAAGCAGATTATGTCTGTAAATTCAATTAAGACCAGAAGGCAAAAGACAAGGCATACTAAGAAATTGCGTAAAAAGATATTCGAATTAATGGGTTATTCTCCGGAAAAATCCCCCTTGAATTCTCGAATAGTGGAAAAGGTAGATTGCGGTAAATATATTAGGGAGAAGATAATTTTCGATAGCGAACCTGGGGTATCAGTTCCCGGATATATCTTAATACCCAAGAATATTCCTCTTCCGGCCCCTGCAATTATTGCTCTTCATCAACATGCAGGAGAATATCGTTTTGGCGCAGATGAAGTAATAGGCATTGCTGGTAATGATCCAAGTCAATTTTATGCCAAGGAATTAGCTGAGAAGGGTTATATTAGTTTTGCAATTGATGCCAGGTGCTTTGGTGAGAGGATAGGGGCTAACGAAGAGTTGATAGATTATTTAGGCCGATGGATAGGGAGAGATTTATTGGGAATGATTATTTGGGATGATATAAGGTCGGTTGATTACCTGTTGACTCGCGATGAAGTTGACCCTAATCGGATTGCCTGTATCGGTTATTCAATGGGAGGGACAAGAGCCACCTTTTTGGCTGCTTTGGATGAACGAATAAAGGTAGCTGTAGTTTCTGGTTATGTCACTAGCTATAAATCTTTAATTGAGAATAATAGATTCCATGAGCCCCCATCAACCTGGTTGTCGGGGATATTAAAATATGCAGATTGCCAGGATGTACTTTCTTTGATTGCCCCTCGCCCCCTTTTAATTATCAATGGGACTGAAGATGAAACTGTTCCAATCGCAGGAACTTTAAAGGTATATAATTCAGTCAAAAGACTCTATAAGATTTTTAAGGCAGAAGATAAACTGAAGAAGATTATCTTTGAGGGGAGTCATGGTTTCCCGGAGAAATTACACGAAGAGGCGTACCAGTGGTTTGATAAGTGGCTATAAATATTCTTCTAAAGAAGAATAGCACCGTCCCGACCAAAAGTCGGGACGGTGCATTCTCTAAAAATGAACAAATCTTTAAATATCGCTTCCTTAATAATAATTTTATTTATAATAACTACTGTAATGGTCAATTATATGTGGGTTAAGGGAGATAATTCTATAAAAGGAGTAGATTCTCAAAATCATCTATTTTACTTTATAAATTTTTTCTATGACTTTTCTAATGTTGTTTTTATTGGCAATGAAGCTTTTTGGGCAAAGATAATAAAGGTATTTAGACTAATAGGCCACCCCGCTGAGTGTAGCACAGTCTACTGGCCCAATGGGTTAAACCTAACCGCAACTATATCTTATCTTCTTTTAGGAAAATCCTTGTTATCTGCTAAGCTGGCTATATTTCCTTATCTTATAATCTTGCTTATAGCTATTTACTTTATCGGCAAAGAGTTACACTCAAGAGCTATAGGCCTTCTGGCAGCTTTTATATTATTTATGTATCCCCTTATATTTGAAAGTTCTCGACAATTTGGTTTAGATTTCCCCTTAACTGCAATGGTTACCCTGTCTATTTTATTTTTATTAAAATGTAACTATTTCAAAAACACCAAATACAGCCTGTTTTTAGGACTTTCTTTAGGATGGGGAATGTTAATTAAGGGGCAGATAGTATTATTTATTACCTGCCCAGTCCTATGGATAATCTACCAGGCCTTTAGAGATTCAAAAGGGTTGGGCAAGAGATTTTTTTTAAGTTGGAGACAACTGCAGAATATAGCTTTTTTTGTAGTTGTTGCCGGATTAATTGGTTCTATATGGTGGGGAAATAAAACTCCAGGAGTAATAATTCGTCTTAAGGAACATATTTTTGGTAGCCCAGAGGCCTTAGATCCACTATGGGATATGGGTGGAAAATATTCTTTAGACAGTTTGACTTGGCAACTGAGGAAATTAGCTGATACTTCAACAGGAATATTTCTTTTTATTCCATTTTTCTTTTCGTTAGTTGCTTTTTTAAAGCATAAGCTAAGATTTAAGTGGCTATATTTGCTCTGGTTGATAGCTCCTTTTCTTCTGTTTAGCTTAATATTTACGGCAAAGCATCCCCGCTTTCTTATGCCTATTTTGCCAGTTATAGCTCTGATAACTGCCTTTGGTCTGGGCAGCACAAGAAAGAGGTGGGTAAAAATCCCTATTTTATCTATAATAATAGCCTTTTCCTTAACTCAGTTTTGCGTCCTTTCCTATTGTGATTGGAATTGTCGAGAATTTTCCTTGGGTCCTATAAAAATATTTGGACGCACGTATTATGAAGCTATGCCTCATTATCGGGATTTCAAGGTAGAGGAAGTTGTTAAAATCATAAGTTCTCATGCTTCCTTGAGTCAACCCATTAAAATAGGTTCCGTCAATTGTGAGGGCAGGCAAGGAACAAGTTTGGAGATATTATATTGGTTAAGGTTAAAAAACAATAATCTGGAGCCAATTGATTTAACTGAGATGCACAGATATTTTCTTAGAAATTTTGATTCTATAGATTTTATTCTATTGCAAGCACCCAGGAGTAGTTCTGTAAGGTGGCCAGGGGGAGAAAATTTTATAGAATTATTCAAGGAAATCCACGGTGGAAAGTTAAGAAGTTTTTCAAATAAAGAGCATCAGGAAATGTCTCTATTATTAAGAAAACTAAAAGGGGCCCGTTCAGATTTTTATTTGGCTGGCAGAGTAGTCAGAGAAGATAGAGAAGATGAAGATAATGTTGTTTACTATATTTATAAAAGAGGAATAGCACCGTTTCCAAAAAAATGAACAAATCTTTAAATATCACTTCCTTTATAATGGTTTTGTTTATAACAGCTACTGTAATGGTCAATTATATGTGGGCTATGGAAGACAATTCTATAAATGGGGTAGATTCTCAAAATCATCTACTTTACTCTATAAACTTTTTCTATGACTTTTCCAATATTATTTTTGTTAGTAATGAAACTTTTTTGGCAAAGATAATAAAGGTATTTAGACTAATAGGTAACCCGGTTCAGTTTAGTAGTGTACTCTACTGGCCTAATGGGTTAAACCTAACCGCAGCTGCATCTTACCTTCTTTTAGGAAAATCCTTGTTATCTGCTAAACTGGCTATATTTCCTTATCTTGTAATCTTGCTTATAGCTATTTACTTTATCGGCAAAGAGTTGCACTCAAGAGCTATAGGCCTTATGGCGGCTTTTATATTATTTATGTATCCTCTTATATTTGAGAGTTCTCGACAATTTGGTTTAGATTTCCCCTTAACCGCAATGGTTACCCTGTCGATTTTATTTTTATTGAAATGTAACTATTTCAAAAACACTAAATACAGCCTGTTTTTAGGGCTATCTTTGGGATGGGGGATGTTAATTAAGGGACAAATGGTATTATTTATTACCTGGCCAGTTCTGTGGGTAATCTACAGAGCTTTTGGAGATTCAAAAAGGCTAAATAAGAAATTTTCTTTAGGTTCAAAACAGTTGCAGAATATAGCTATCTTTGTAGTTGTTGCTGGATTAATTGGCTCTATATGGTGGGGAAATAAGATTCTAAAAACAATAGCTTATCTTATGGGGCATATTTTTTGTAGCCCAGAGAGATTAGATCCCATACTGGAAGGGGGGAAGAAATATTCTTTAGGCAGTTTGACTTGGCATCTGAGGAGATTAACCGATTCTTCTTTAGGGATATTTCTTTTTATTCCATTTTTGTTTTCTTTAATTGCTTTTTTAAGGCGTAAAGTAAGATTTAAGTGGCTGTATTTACTCTGGCTAATAGTTCCTTTTCTTCTGTTTAGCTTAATATTTACGGTAAAGCATCCCCGCTTTCTTATGCCTATTTTGCCAGTTATAGCTCTGTTCACTGCCTTTGGTCTGGGCAATATAAGAAAGAGGTGGGTAAAAATTCCTTTTTTTTCTATAATAGCAGCCTTTTCCTTAACTCAGTTTTGCGTCCTTTCCTATTGTGATTGGAACTATCGAAATTTTTCTTTGGGCCCTATAAAAATATTCGGAGGCACACATTATGGAGCTGTGCCTCATTATCGGGATTTCAAAGTAGAAGAAGTTGTTAAAATTATAAATTCTCATGCTCATTTAGCTCACCCTATTGGGATAGGTTTCATTAATTGCGGAAATAGACCAAGTACATTGGAGATGTTATATTGGCTAAGGTTAAAAAACAATAATCTGAGGCCATTTAGTTTAACTGAGACGCACGAATATTTTCTTAGAGATTTTGATTCTATAGATTTTATTCTATTACAAGTGCCCAGGAATAGTTCTGTAAGGTGGCCAGGGGGAGAAAAATTTATAGAATTATTCAAGGAAATCCACGGTGGAAAGTTAAGAAATCTTTATCTTTCAAATAAATACAGACAGCAGATGTCTCTATTATTAAGAAAACTAAAAGAGGCCCGTTCAGATTTTTATTTGGCTGGCAGAGTAGTCAGAGAAGGTAGAGAAGAAGATGAAGATAATGTTGTTTACTATATTTATAAAAGAGAAAAGGAGTAAAGAGTGTCGGCAATATGGGGAGTAATGGGAAACAATATAGATGAGGTAATTGATGTGAGGCCTTATCAATTAGATTCCGGGGAAGGGGGTGTGATAATCAAGGATAATTGTCTACTGGGGACAGATCAGCCAGAACTTAATTCTATGAGCGATGAAAATAAAGGAATTTATGTTGTGTTTGAGGGAGAGATTTACAATACTTCGGAGTTAGTCTCCGAGTTAGAAACAAGAGGGCATATCTTCTCAAACAGGACCTGTCCAGAGATTATTGTTCATCTCTATGAGGAATACGGTTTGGATTGTTTGCAACATTTAGAAGGGGTGTTTTCTTTGGGCATTTGGGATAAGAGAAATAAATTGGGCTTGTTGGGACGGGATAGAATGGGGTTTAAGCGTTTATATTATACGCAATCGAGGGGGAGATTATTGTTTTCTTCTCAACTTAAAACCTTGCTTAAAATCTCAAATATCTCTCCCAGGGTAAATTTTCTTTCCTTAGATAGGTATCTGATTTCTGGATATATAATGGGGACGGAGTCGATTATTGATTCTATAAGCAGGCTTTCTCCCGGGTATATGATTTTATTTAAGAAAAATAAAACTGAACTCAGGAAATACTGGGATCTGAGTGTTGATTTTAACATAAATAGATTAAAGTTTAAAGATAGTGTGGATAGATTTAAGGGCATATTTAAAGATTCCTTACGCAGTTATATTAAGGAGAGTGGCCCTTTTGGGGTTTTTTTAAGTGGCGGCTTAGATTCCAGTTTAATGGTGGCCTATTTAAAAGAAATTACCAAAGATAGAATAAAAACATTTTCCATTGGCTTTCGTGAAAATTATTATGATGAATCGCGCTTTTCTGAAAAAGCTTCTAATCTCTTCGATACCCAGCACCATAAAGAAATCTTTTCTTTTAAGGATTTGTTAAGTATTCTACCCGAGGTAAGAAAGGCCTTGGATGAACCCCTGGCTGACCCTTCGGTTTTCCCTACCTATTTTCTTTCGAAACTTACTCGCAAATATGCTAAAGTAGCCATTGGAGGAGAGGGGGCAGATGAGTTGGGGTTAGGTTATCCTACTCTTTGTGCCCATAAGCTGGTTCCTATATATAAATTGGTTCCTCTGCCAATAAGGAGGGATATATTAGAAAGGATAATTCACAAGTTGCCTGTTCCTCAAGGCTACTATGGATTAGCTTATCGAGCCAAGAAATTTATTGAAGGAATTCCCTTTTCTACTTATATGCGCGATATAATCTGGTTGGGTGCGTTTAATCCTGGAGAAAGATTAAAATTATATCAGCCTTGGCTTAGAGAAATATTAAGTAAAACTAATATTTTTGAAGAAGCAGAGGAATTGGGTAATATTTGGCATAATAATGATTTTATAAGGAGCTTACAGTATTTAGATATCAAGACATATTTAGCTGATGATTTATTGGTAAAACTGGAGCAGTTAACTAAAGCAAATTCTCTCCAAATAAGATTGCCTTATTTAAATCATCGGTTAGCGGAATTTATGTTCAGTTTGCCAACCTCTTATAAATTGAATGGATTTACTACTAAGTATTTATTAAGGAGGGTAGCAGTGGACATCTTGCCCAAGGAGATTATTAATAAGAAAAAACAGGGTTTTGGCCTTCCCTTAAGGCAGTGGATTAAAGAGGGATTAAATAACTTCGTTCAAGAGATACTTAGCAAAGAAAAAATAAATAAAATAGGTCTTTTTGATTATTCTTATATACGCCAACTCCTGCACGAACATAATAAGGGAATAAGAGATAATCATAAGAAAATTTGGGCCTTGGTAATGTTTCAACTCTGGCATGAGACTTACATGCAAGAACTATCTTTTTAGGGATAAAAAGCAAATATCTCTTTGTTTTTCCCTTGGTTTTTGTTATAGTATACCATATTTTGAGGAGCCTTGCCTATTTATTGAATTTCAACTATTTTTAGCATACAATATTTTTCAGGAACGATTAAAACCGAAGACATATAATGGTAGGAAGAGTTTCCCTGTATATTCCATCTTATAACAGCGCAATATATCTTGAAAGATGCATTGAGAAGGTATTGGAGCAGATTTATCCGATAGAAGAAGTAATAGTAGTAGATGATGGTTCAGCGGATAAGACCGCTGAGATTGTTTCTAAGTTCCCTGTTAAATTAATAAGACATAGATATAACAGAGGCATTGCGGCTGCAAGAAATACCGCTGTTATGGAAGCAAAAGGTGATTTTATAGCCGCAATAGATGCGGACTGTCTGATTGAACCGGCATGGCTTCAAAGGTGTATGGAGGATTTTCTTAAGCCAAATATAGCAGCTGTAGGAGGAAGATTGCTGGATGAAAACAATGAAAAAATTGAATACCGATGGAGGGCAGCTCATTTAAAGCAACATTGGGGGGACAAACGAAAGGTTAATCCTATCTTTTTGGTTGGGAGTAACATAGCTATAAGAAAAGAGATATTTGCGAAAGTCGGGCTTTACAATGCCGAAAAGTTTAGGAAAAATTATGAAGATGTGGATCTCTCCTTGAGATTAAAGAAAAAAGATTTTGATTTGATTTATAACCCCGATGCCGTAGCAAGACACATTAAAAAAGACACAATAGGCTCCGTTTTAAAAACTTACTGGAGCTGGCAATTTTATGATTACAAACCTAAATATATATCGCGCCTGATATTTAACTTCATCAATTGTTTAAAATTGATATTAGAGGATATTAAAAGCAGAAGATTTGAATTTATCTTTATTGGCATATTGACTTTTCCATGTTCTGCTTATTTTGATTTTAAGAAATTACTTAAGGACAGCTTATGAAAGATTTGCCATTTGTATCTATTATAATAGCCAGTCTTAACAGCAGGCAATACTTAGCTCGATGCCTTTTGTCTCTAATGGATATTGACTACCCTAAACAGAAACTGGAGATTATATTGGTAGATGATGCATCCTCTGATGATTCTGTAGATTTCATAAAACATAAATTTCCTTCCGTGAAGATAATTCGAAATAAAAAGACTTTAGGCCCGGCAGAATCCAGAAATATTGGTATAAAGATTGCTAAAGGCGGCCTGATAGCCTTTTTAGATAACGATGTAGAGGTCGAAGCGAACTGGTTAAGGCCCCTGGTGGATACTATGAGCAGCAACGGTAACATTGCTATATGTTCTCCTAAAGTCCTTTTTCTCCATAACAAAAAACAGATAAATAGTGCAGGCGGTGCAGTCAATATATACGGCGATGGGTGGGGACGGGGTGTCTTTGAAGAAGATAGATATCAATATGACAACAAGAAAAATATCTTTTTCGGCTGTTCAGCAGCGATGCTGACTAAAAAAGAGATAATAGAAAGAATCGGATGCTTTGATAAAGATTACTTCTACCTTTACGAGGATTTAGATTATGCCTGGAGAGCGAACCTGATAGGTTTTAAGGCAGTATATGTGCCTGAGTCAGTAGTTTATCATAAATTCGGAGTCACCATGAAGAGAGATTCTTTGGTAGTACGATTTTTCACAGAGAGAAACAGAATTTTGACATTGTTAAAAAACTACGAGACCAGGACATTAATAAGAGTATTGCCCAAACTTTTAAAACAAAGAATAAATAGGATAATTTATAATATCAAAGGCATTAAAAAGATGAAGTTTCAGTATTATTTATCTTTTCTGGCAGCATGGCTATGGAATGCATTACATATTCATGAAACATTGAAAAAGAGAGCCAGCATACAATCCATAAGACAAATTTCAGACAAGGACGTTTTCGATTTAATGGGAGATTATAGATATAAGATATTTATCGAAAAACAATTAAGGAGAGGAAATCGCCAGAAGGATTAAGACAGAAGACCCAGGGAAAGTGATAATTTTAGGAGGCGCTTCGATATCTATAACAGGGCAAAGAGCAAATTTGCTTAGAAAAGATGAAAACACCCATGATATTAGAAAGAAAAGAGGAAGCGGAACTTTTGGAATTTACTTTGAATAATGCGCAAGAATATCTTCAACAAAATTGCAGTAGAAAAAGAAGCATATCTAAGTGGCTAATTTTAATCATGGTTTCTTTTTATACATTCTTTTATATTATATATTTCTGGATTTATATGATTTTAAGAAAAAAGGTTTTGTTAGGTGGAAGGAAAAACTAATATGAAGATTAGCCCGGTTAAAGGATGGAATATGTCTCTAAACCCATCCATAAAAACATTACCTCAACTCTTGAAACAAAAAAGTTTCAGGTCTGCTCTGTTCACTAATCACGGCGGCATTGATATGGTAGATATTAGAGATGGTTTTGATTTAGTCTATATAAAAGGTTGGCCTAAAATAAAGGTTCATTGATTAACCCTTAAGACAATAGATTGGATTAAAGAGAATAAAGATAAACCCTTCTTTGTATATTTTCATTACCAAGGTGCCCGTGTTCCTTACCGGCCCCCTGAACCCTATAAAAGTAGATATCTTTATGATAGATATAGAATTAGAAAAGAGGTATTTATTAAATACATGAAAGGGATTTAAAAATATTGAAACGCCTGTTGCTTATCTTTAAACACTAAAATGGTTGATAAAAATCCAGAATTGAGCGTAATTCTTCCCTGCTTAAATGAAGAGCGAGCTCTTGGTGCCTGTCTTGAGAAAATAAAAAAAGTTATTGAAGAAAATAATCTCACCGCAGAGATAATAGTTATAGACAATGGCTCTATCGATAACAGTTGCAAAATTGCGAAAGATATGCAAGTTGAACTTGTTCATGAAAAAGAAAGAGGTTACGGCTCTGCATGTTTAAAAGGTTTCCAGACTGCTAAAGGAAAATACCTCTTTCTTGCTGATTCTGATGGAAGTTACGATTTTAATGAAATTCCAGGATTTATTGGTCAGCTTAAAAAAGGCTCTGATTTTATTATTGGAAATAGATTTAAGGGAAAAATAGAAAAAGGGGCGATGTCCTGGCCTCACAAATATGTAGGAAATCCGATACTTTCGGGAATTTTAAGATTATTTTTTAAAGCAAAAATACATGATGCCCACTGCGGCATGAGGGCCATAACTAATAAAGCATTAAAAAAACTTAACTTGAGAACAACGGGAATGGAATTCGCCTCCGAAATGGTTATTATGGCTATAAAGAAGAAACTAAAAATAAAAGAACTGCCAATCAACTATTATAAAAGAAAAGGTGAATCAAAACTAAAATCCTTTGCAGACGGCTGGCGACATTTAAGATTTATGTTACTGCATAGTCCGTTATTTTTATTCTTCATTCCAGGGTTTTTACTTTTTTGGATAGGTTTAATTTCAATGTTTTGGCTGTATTTTGGCTCTCCAAGCATTCTGGGGATAAAATTATTTTATCATCCAATGTTTTTATCTTCGTTACTGATTATAATAGGTTACCAGTTAATCATTTTCTCTCTGTTTGCAAAAACCTATTCAATAAATTATTTAGGTGATAAACCAATATTTGATAAACTTTATAACTATATAACGATAGAAAAAGCGAGCATTTTTGGAATATTAATTGTATTATCAGGAATAATTATTTATGGGATACTGTTTCTCAAATGGATAAATACAGGTTTTGTAGCATTAAATGAAATTAAAAATTCAATCCTTGCCTTAACTTTAATCATCATAGGAATCCAAACAATATTCTCCTCTTTTATGCTAAGCATATTAGGAATCAAAGCAAAATAAGAACAAAAAATGAAAATAGCAGTATTTCATAATTTCATGGACAATATTGGAGGAGCGGAGATAGTTGGCTTGACATTGGCAAGAGAATTAAATGCGGATTTCTATACTACAAACATAGATGAAGATAAAATCAGAAAAATGGGCTTTCCTGATATAAAACTAAAATCAATCGGGAAAATACCGATAAACGCGCCCTTTAGGCATCAAGAAACTTTGAGGAAATTCAGAAAACTTAATCTGGGAATAATGTATGATTTTTATATTATTGATGGTGATTGGGCAATGTCTGGCGCAGTCAATAATAAGCCCAATTTATGGTATGCCCATTCACCGATAAGAGAAATCTGGGATTTGTACAGATATACGAGACAAAATATTGTTCCCTTTCCCCTGCGCTGGATTTTCGATATCTGGGTTGGATATAATCGCTATCTTAATAAAAAATATGTTAGGCATGTTGATAAAATAATTTGCAATTCAGAGAATACTAAAGAAAGAATCAAAAAATATCTGAAAAAAGAGGCGGTAGTAATTAATCCTCCTGTTGAAACATCAAAATATTATTATAAAGAAACAGGGGGCTATTGGTTTTCTGTTAATAGGCTTTTTTATCACAAGAGAATCGATATCCAAATAAAAGCTTTCCAAAAATTACCCAATGAAAAACTTGTTATTGTAGGTTCATATGAAAAATCTAAACATTTCCAAGCCTATGCAAATCGCATTAAATTAATAAAACCAAAAAATATAGAAATCATAAGCTGGATTGAGCATAAACAACTAACTAATTTATATGCAAACTGCAAAGGCTTTATAACAACTACAAGAGATGAAGATTTTGGCATGGCCCCTGTTGAGGCAATGGCTTCAGGGAAGCCGGTAATTGCACCAAATGAGGGAGGCTATAAAGAAACTGTTATTGACGGCGTCACAGGAAAACTGATTGATGATATTGATGAGGAAAAATTAATCCAAGCTATTAGGGAAATAGGCAAAGGTCCTGAAAAATATAAAGACGCCTGCATAAGACAAGCAAAAAAGTTTGATACAAAAGTTTTTATTGACAAAATAAAGGAACAGCTTCGGTGAAAATTGCTATTTTTCACGATTACTTTGACGAAATCGGAGGGGCAGAAATAACTTTGCTGTATATGGCCAGAGGCTTCAATGCAACTATTTTCACTACAAATATTAACAGGAACAAAATCCGGGAAATGGGTTTTTCTGATATCAGAATTAAATCGGTGGGGTCTGTGCTAAATATAAAATACCTAAAACAGATTTTAACCCAACTAAGATTTTCATTTATAAAAATTGCCGGTTATGGCTTATATATTTTGGGAGGTTCTTACTCAATTTATGCTTCAAAGAATCATTCTCCAAATTTGTGGTACTGTTTTAGTCCCTTAAGGGGATTGTATGATTTACGACATTTTAAAAAAGGCTTACTTAATATAATTAAACAACCGATTAAAGAAATACAAATATATTTTGATAAAAAAGCGGTTAAAAATATTCAAAAGATTATTGCACCAAGCTATACCGTAAAGGAAAGAATTAAGAAATATTACAAGAGAAGTTGCAATATTGTAAATCATCCTGTGGCTATAGGCGAATTTAAATACGGCCCTAATAAAAACTATTGGTTATCTGTTAGTAGAATCGACCCTTATAAGAGAATTGAACTAATAATAAAAACATTCCGTAAAATCCGAACTGAACAGTTAATGATAGTCGGAGACAGTTCTAAAGAATTTAAGGATTATTTTGAGAACCTTAAAAGAAATTCTACGAAAAATATAATTTTTGCAGGGCCAGTATTCGACAGAAAAAAAATAGCTGATTTATACGCAAATTGTAAAGGCTTTATAACAACTACAAGAGATGAAGATTTTGGCATGGCCCCTGTTGAGGCAATGGCTTCAGGGAAGCCGGTAATTGCACCAAATGAGGGAGGCTATAAAGAAACTGTTATTGACGGCGTCACAGGAAAACTGATTGATGATATTGATGAGGAAAAATTAATCCAAGCTATTAGGGAAATAGGCAAAGGTCCTGAAAAATATAAAGACGCCTGCATAAGACAGGCGAAAAAATATGATACAAAAGTTTTTATCAAGAGAATTATAAAGCAGATTGAAAAATGAAATACAAGACAACAATTTTAGTCCCTAATTTTAATGGGCAACAGCATTTAAAAGATTGTTTAACCTCTTTGGCTAAACAATCTTACAAAGAGATTAAGACGGTTTTTATTGATAATGCCTCTAAAGACAAAAGTGTTCAATATGTAAAAGATTTGCCAGGACTTGATATTGACATACTATGCCTTGACAGAAATTATGGGTTTGCTCATGCGATTAATAACGGAGTTAAATACTGTATAGAAAATTATAATCCAAAATACATTGCTCTTCTTAATAATGATACAAAAGTTGACAAAAATTGGTTAAAATATTTAATTAAAGCAATTGAATCTGAATCAAACATAGCTGCAGTTGCTTCAAATATACTATTTTATGACAATCCAGAAATAATAAATAGCCAGGGCGCAACTTCTACAATAATAGGAGACGGCTATGGTATTAATATGTTTAAAAGGAGAGAAGATATTAAGAGATTTCCTAAAAAAGTAATCTTTGCTTGTGGAGCAGCAATGCTTTTAAAAACAGAATCCTTAAATGAGATTGGACTTTTTGATGACAGGTATTTTGCTTACAATGAGGATTTAGATTGGGGCTGGAGAGCGAATCTTTTTGGCTATAAAATAATATTTGCAGAAAAAGCAATTGTATATCATAAATTTGGTGCTTCTTGGAAAAAATATGCTTTACAAAAGACTTATCTTTGTAAAAGAAATGGACTTTGCACAGTAATTAAAAACTATGAGTTAAAAACACTAATAAAAATTATTCCATTATTATTCATAAATTATACTTACTTCTCTATAGGATATTTACTTAACAGAAAAATAGAAAATTTTAGATTAGTCCCTTTAGTTAAAAACCTTGGGTTCTGCACAAGATTTAAATATGTTTTTATACCAACAAGAGCCTTAATTTGGAATATTGCAAACTTTAAAAAAACCCTGACACTACGAAAGCAAATCCAACCAAAAAGGAAAATTGCAGATTCTGAAATATTTAAATTGATTAAATGGAAAAATGTTTAAAAAACTAAGAAATAAAATAGAAGAAAAAAGGAATTCAAAGAATTTTTTTTGGCAGAGTTTAGTTTTCTGGAAAGATTTGCTTTGGATTATCCATCGCATAGGACAATCTCTGATGCAACGTGCCGATTTTTCACTTAGAGGAAGTTTCTGGCGAGCTCGAAGATGTTTTTCTGCACAGTTAATAATTCATGTTTATGCAGTTTGCTGGAACGAAGAGATACTATTACCATATTTCTTAAGGCACTATTCTAATATAGCAGACAAAATTTTTATATATGACAACATGTCCGATGATAATTCTGTAGCTATAATTAAAAATTTCCCAAAGACGAAATTAATACAATTTGATACTGCCGGTAAAATTAGAGAAGATATTTGTCTTCGAATTAAAAATAATGAATGGGAAAAAAGTAGAGGTTTAGCTGATTGGGTTGCTGTTGTCGATATAGATGAAATTTTATGGCATAAAAATTTAATTGAATATTTAAGGGTGTGTAAAAAAAAAGGGATTACTGTTCCCATCCCTTTAGGTTTTGATATGTTCTCAGAAACATTGCCAACATTCCCTGGTATGGTCTATGACGAAATAAAGTTAGGTATATTCAACAAGAACTATTGTAAACCTTGTATATTTAATCCAAATGCAATTTATAAAATAAACTACCAGTACGGATGCCATCGTGCCAATCCAGTAGGAAAAATAGTTGTTGACAGTTCTGGGGAATTAAAATTATTGCACTATAAGTACATTGACTTGAACTATGTTCTCAAACGATATGAATTATATCAAACACGGCAAAGTGAAATAAATAGAAAAATGGGTTGGTGGAGGCAGTATAATTCTATATCAGAAGCTATCAGAAGATTTAATATAGCAAAGAATAATTGTAAAGAAGTGGCATAAAAGCTTATTTTTGATGGGAATACCTAAATAAAATGCCAAAAAACTTAAGGCAAAAAATAGAAGGAAAAAGATATTCTAAGAACCTCTTTTGGAGGCTCTTAGTTTTTGGGAAGGATTTTGTATGGAAGGCTTGGGTTTTTAAGAATGGATTTCATCGTCTCCTAAGAACTATAAGAATAATTATAAAGCTCCGTAAGCTTGATTCTGTCCGAGTACCTCATGCCCCTGATGAAATAAGGCTGTTTATGGTTGTCCGGAATGAATCTTTACGTCTGCCCTATATTTTCAAATATTATTCCAGGATGGGTGTCAACAGATTCTTTGTTATTGATAATGGCTCGACTGACGGAACTGTATCTTTTTTATTATCCAGAAAAAACACTCATGTTTTTAAAATAAATGAAAGTTATGGAAAGTATAATTGCGGCGTTGAATGGATAAGGGTTCTATTGGGTAAATACGGGAGGGGCCATTGGTGCTTAGTCGTAGATGCTGATGAAATTTTCATCTATCCCCATTACGAAAAGGTTTCTATCAGGGGTTTGTGTAATTTTTTAGATAAAGAAGGCTCTACTGCATTATACTCTATGCTTTTGGATATGTATTCGAATGAACCGATAAGGTTGGCTGAATATAAACAGGGAGAGAATCCTCTGTTGAGATGCCCTTATTTTGATAAAGATACCCATTACCGGGCTGGGGGTCCAATACCGAGATATGGCTGCGTGGGTGGTATGCGCAAACGCGTCTTTGGTGTTACTACGTCTTCTTTAAGTAAAGTTCCTCTTTTAAAATTTACCCCTCGAATTTCTTTGACGGTAGGTCAGCACTATACTCCTGGGGTAGACTTATCAAAAATCGAAGGAGTTGTATTTCATTTTAAATATGCATCTGACTTCATCCCACGAGTTCTAGAAGAACTAAAAAGAGAAGAACATTGGGAGGGGGCCATAGAATATAAAGAATATGCAAAAAGAATAACCGAAAACCCCGGTATTAATCTATATTACCAAAATTCAATAAAATTCGAAAGTAGCAATCAATTAGTGGATTTAAAAATAATGAAAACATCTGATGGGTTTGAATTGTTTGTGAAAAATGCAAAAAATGTTTAAGAACTTAAGACAAAAATTAAATTTTATCTGGAAATTTTTGTATTCTTTGCTTAAAAAACCAAGCGGTAAAGGAAGGGCAAAATTCCTTAAAATTTTACCAAAGAATTCAATTGGTGCTGAAATAGGAGTTTTTAAAGGGGAGTTCTCAAAATATATTCTAAAAGTTATTCAACCGAAAAAATTATATTTGATAGATGGCTGGTGGAAAGTAAGGGGGGAATATTTTTCGTGGAACACCCCTTGCGATAATTTCGGGAAACTTAAAACCAGAGAAACCTTTGAGGAAGCGAAGAGAATTGTTAAGAAGTATGATAAAAATAAGGTATGCGCCTTTCACATTGATAATGATTTATTTGCTTTAAAAAGATTTCCAAATCGCTATTTCGACTGGGTTTATTTAGATACCTGCCATAGTTATGAACAATGTAAAAAAGAATTAGAAATTTTAAAAGATAAAGTAAAGGAAGAAGGTTTTATTGCCGGACATGATTTTTTCCCTTATCCAAAGCATATACATCATGGAGTTTATAAGGCAGTTAAAGAGTTTATAAAAAAACATAATTACGAAATCATTTATTTGGATAACAGCACGCAGTGGTGTATTAGAAAAAAGGCAATAATTGTAAATAAATGAAAAATGTTTAAAAACTTAAGGCAAAAAATAGAAGGAAAAAGATATTCTAAGAACCTCTTTTGGAGGCTCTTAGTTTTTGGGAAGGATTTTGTATGGAAGGCTTGGGTTTTTAAGAATGGATTTCATCGTCTCCTAAGAACTATAAGAATAATTATAAAGCTCCGTAAGCTTGATTCTGTCCGAGTACCTCATGCCCCTGATGAAATAAGGCTGTTTATGGTTGTCCGGAATGAATCTTTACGTCTGCCCTATATTTTCAAATATTATTCCAGGATGGGTGTCAACAGATTCTTTGTTATTGATAATGGCTCGACTGACGGAACTGTATCTTTTTTATTATCCAGAAAAAACACTCATGTTTTTAAAATAAATGAAAGTTATGGAAAGTATAATTGCGGCGTTGAATGGATAAGGGTTCTATTGGGTAAATACGGGAGGGGCCATTGGTGCTTAGTCGTAGATGCTGATGAAATTTTCATCTATCCCCATTACGAAAAGGTTTCTATCAGGGGTTTGTGTAATTTTTTAGATAAAGAAGGCTCTACTGCATTATACTCTATGCTTTTGGATATGTATTCGAATGAACCGATAAGGTTGGCTGAATATAAACAGGGAGAGAATCCTCTGTTGAGATGCCCTTATTTTGATAAAGATTCTCATTACAGATTAAGGCATTTATCCCCGCAGGAGGGCAGTATTATGACTGGGGGTATGCGCGAACGTATTTTCAGTGTTAGAGTTAATTTAGATAAGGTCCCCCTTTTAAAATTCAAGCCAGGCATATTCTTAGGTCAAGGGCAGCACCATGTCCTCGGGACAGATTTATCAGAAATTGAAGGAGCTGTATTTCATTTTAGATATCTATCCGACTTCCTTTCAAGGGCTCTGGCACAAGCAAAAAAGATAGGAGAGCATGGGAATAATAGATGGACAAAAGACTGGCTCCTGCAGAATAAGGGGCAAGCAGAACAAATTATTGAAAATCCAGATATTAACCCATATTATCCGGGTTCAGTGCAGTTCAAAAATAGCAATCAGTTAGTAGACTTAAAAATAATGAAAGCATCTAAAGGGTTTGAAGCTTTTGTAAAAAATTTAAAAAATGAAAATATTTTTGATATATCCTGCAATAAATCTTCCCGAGTGGAGAGGACGGATATATAGCTACGGCTTAGGTTATATATACGCTGTTTTAAAACAAGCCCATTATTCGGTTGACTACATCCCGCTTAAGAACAGAAAAGATATTCTCTCATTATATGAAAAGGTAAAAATACAACAACCGGATATAATTGGATTTGCTATAACAACCAATCAGTTCAATTATCTAAAGGAAATTATAAAAGCGATAAAAGAAATTTCCCACAGTTTCGTAGTCTGCGGAGGAAAGCATCCTACTTTTAAACCGGAGTGTATTTCTGAAATCTCCGCATTAGACGCCATAGTTCGGGGGGAAGGCGAGTTTGCCATGTTGGAACTTGCAGAGGCGTTTAAGAATAAAAGGGGCTACTCTAAAATCAAGAATTTCTGGTTTAAAGAAAAAAATAAAATTGTTAGAAATACTCTTAGGCCCCTTATTAAAAATCTTGATGAGCTACCATTCCCTGACAAAACGTGCCTGGATAACCAGAAAGCAGTTGATGCTGTTGATTGTATAAATGGTTTTATATTTAGCAGAGGTTGTACATTTGAATGTTCGTATTGTTCAAGTAAAGCATTAAACGATTTATATCTAAACCAAGGTTCTTATTTTAGGCAACGCTCTCCCCAAAAGGCCATTGAAGAGATTGAATTGAATATAGCGGCTATAAAGAAACACAAATCTGGGTATATCAGATTGGATGACGATACAATATCTCTCAACAGAAAATGGTTCTATGAATTTTTTACACTGTACAAAAAGAAGATTAGATATCCACTTAAATGCAATTTGCGGCCTGGAACGATAGATTCAGATATGGTGAGTTTATTAAAAGAAGCAGCAGGAACTGTATGGGTAATAATGGGGGTAGAACACGGCAATGAAAGATTTAGAAAGACTATTTTAAAAAGAAAGATAACCGATAAACAAATAATAGATAGTTTCAACTTATGCGCCAATCATGGCATATCCTGTTATGCCCAGGTAATGGTAGGGCTTCCTTTTGAGAATAAAGAGCTGTTTTTAGATACAGTGAAATTATGTCGAAAATTGCCTTTAAAAGCAGGCCATTCTTCGGAAATTTTTACCCCCTATCCAGGTACCCCGTTAGCGAGAATTTGTGAGGAGAATAATTGGTTGCCAGATGAAAAATTTTATACTGAAAGAGTAAAGGCAGTTATCAGCTATCCTAATTTTACAAAAGAGGAAATACAATTGTGTCATGATATTCTTGGTTTTTTAATAAATTGTAAATTCATTCCGTTAAATATTCCCCTGAAATGGTTGGCGTCTTTATCTATATTTTATAGATTAGTAGTTCATTTACAGCGGATGGTACTTCGGATTCGTTTTCGCTCGACTCTTTCATTTTGAACCTGCTCTTTTATATTCCCTGATAACATCTTCTGTCTTGCCTTCTTTAATGACCCTGCCTTTATCAAGCCAAATCACTCTATCACAGTACTTCTCCACCATCCACATTTCATGGCTAACTAAGATAGCGCTGGTTCCATTTTTCGTCAATTCCTTGAGTCTATCTGCGCTTTTAAGCCTGAAATGTTCATCCCCTACTTCAAAAACCTCATCAAGCAGAAGAATATCGGGATTACAATGTACTGCAATTGAGAAGGCAAGCCGCTGTCTCATCCCATTAGAAAACTGATATATTTTTGTATTAATAAAATCTTTGAGCTCTGAAAATTCAACAATTGAGTCAAACCTTTCTTTAAGTGCCTTCCGGCTCAACCCGAGAAAAGAACCAATCAGATAGATATTATCTTCCATGACTAATCTTTCCTTTAGCCCAATATATAAATTTATTAAAGCAATTACATTGCCGTTAACGGCTATTCTGCCTTTATCTTTAGTGTATATCCCGGCAATAATCCTCAACAATGTGCTTTTCCCAGAGCCGTTTTCACCTATAACGCCCAAAATTCGACCTGCTTCAAGTTCAAAGAAAACCTCATCCAGTGCCCTAAGGGTTCTTTTAGGCTCCCTTCCGGAAAAGAGTGAAATGAATCTGGCTAAAGTAGGCTGATTTTTCCTGAAACCTACCCTAAATTCTTTGCAAACGCCTTCAACGATTATGCTCTTCATTACATCATTTCAGCAAATTTGGTTTTTAATTTATTAAAAATGGATAAGCCCACAAGCGAAAATAGCAAACTATAACCAATAGCTCCTAATATCAACCATAACTTGGGAACTCTTGTATAAATAATGAGTTCTCTTGCTATGGTGATAAAATAATACATGGGATTAAATAGATTAATGAAAAATAGTCTTTTCTGGGCACCGATGGCATAAAAGATAGGGGTCCCTAACCAAATTAAACGAGAAACAAACACCCAGATATTACTCAAATCAATAAAATAGACGGTTAAGGAAGAAAGAATAAGCGCAGCCCCAAAAACAAAGATACTTAGGAAACATAATATTATAGGATAAAAGATAAAGTTTGCTGTAGGGATTTTGAAAAAAAAGAGAAAAAGAATCAGAACAACTATCTCAAAAATGTGGGAAAAAAGGGTCTTTAAAACAATTGAACCTATCAGGGCTTCATAGGGAAATTTTATGGACTTTATTATCCAATTATTCTCCCGTATAACTTTTGTGGCCTCTGTAGTTATTTGCTGGAAAAAGTTAAAGATAACAATGCCAAGTAATAGATAAAGAGGATAATTGGGAATATCTTTCCCCAACCTGTCAAAAAAGACCGCAAAAAGCAAAAGAAAGGTAAGCAGAGGATTGAACAAGTACCAAAATATACCTAAATAGCTGCCTTCGTTCTTGAGCTTAAACTCTGCCTTTGCTATTGCCAGGCTTAATCCTAATATCCTTTTTATTTTATTCATTTTTAATTTATGGTATGGAATTTCTCCCTCGGCATACTCGGGACCCCTCGATGAGGGATCCCGAGCGAATGCGAGGGGAAAATCATGCCGAAGGCGCTGAAAATCGCGCAGTGGGAACCCTCCCCGTTAGGGGATCAGAGTTATCGCCGCCCTGCGTAATCGCGAAGCAATTAAGCAGGGCTAGTCCTACTTAAATCCTTCCCTACAAAAATGCTTCGCATTTTTATAGGACTAGTCCTTTGAAATTGCTTTGCAATTTCGAAGGGTGGATTTCTACAGGGAAGGCGATTTTCTTGTATATCCAAGAGACTTCAGCGTATTTAATCCTTCTTTACCTAAATCAACCTCTATTATCGGGTACTACACAATATACCATAAAATCTTACTTTTTTCAGGATCAACGCATTTTTCCCCTGCTATAACAATAGCTAGTTCCCGTTTGGTGGCTGTGGGTTGGAAATCTGCATTCGATTTTTATCTCGATATAAATAATTATTGCTTTATCTTAAAAATATAGACAGTATTGCTCGGCACTTTAAATTCTTTAATTCGTTTATATTTATTTTTATATTTATCCCTTAATAATTTAGTCAGGGTTAGCACATTTTGCTTTCGTTGGGTTAGCGCATTTTGCTTTCGTTCAAACCAATACCATGATATTGGGTTTGACACTGTTATTAAATAATCTAAATTAAAATGTTCTTCTCTAATCTCATCCACGCACCTTACAATCTTGAAAGGAAATCTGTTAGCATAGGTATAGTATGTAAAAGTCTCATTATTTATACAATCAGTATCTACAAGCAGGCCTATAGTTGCCCCTTTTTTTTTGGCATCTTTGGCTATCCATTCTAAAACCTCTTTTATTTGCCAATTACTTTTATCCATAGGATGAATAAGCCAGAATGATGCTATATGAGGTAAGAATATTCTCTGTAGCGTGTTTGCTTTATCGATTTGGCTATAATAAACAATAGGTTGATTGCTTTCGGCAGTATAAAAAATAGTGCCAAAGGATAGAATAAAAAAATAAAAAACGCCTAAGGCTATAAGCAAACAAGAAAAAATCTTAATCCAAAATAAACGTCTATTTTCTATTACCCAGCATGCAGAAATAATAGCTACAGCTGGTAAATAAGGCATAGTATATCTCATATCATCCCAGAAAAGAAAACGGATAAGAGAAAACAGCATATAAGGGATTACAATCCATCCCGCAAGAAGAGTCCGGTTGTCATGGGGCCCTTTTTTAAAAAGAAAATAATAAACAGAGCAAATAAAGATTAACCCTAAAAATATACCGGCCTGCTCTTTTAAAAAATGCCTGAAGTATATAACTAATGGCAAAATATTCATTGTTGTTGTTTTTTGACTATCTACTATATATAGTATAAATGTTAAAATAAGAAAAGAAAAAAACATCCCTAAAAAAACTTTAACATTGAAAAACTTACTGAACAGCTTCCTAAAGAATAATTTTATTACTATAAGCAAAATTGGCAAAAAGACTATAATAAGAAAAATAGATTTATAGTGTGTGTACACATATTCAAGCGCATCTATTAATTGAGAAAAGCGAGCTACAATAGGCGTGCTATTTACTCTATACCACAGTAATGGCAAAATTATTCCTATTACAAAAAATATCATATAGTTAATTTTTGAATTCAGAAAACTTTTCTCTTTTATATTCTTAAAACATATATACATCAAAGGACCTATCAGGAAGAATAAAAAATATATTTTAATTAAAGTTCCTGTTGCTACGCTCAAGCTAAAAAAAATAACGAATTTTGTGTCTCTAAAAAAATTTGTCTGAATAAGAAGATAGATGCTCAAGGCAACCATGGAGGTTAACGCGTAATCTAACAGAAACATCCGTGAAGTCCCAAAAATAATAGGATAGAAGGACAGAATAAAGGCAGAAAGCAATCCTACCTTTTTATCGAATAATTTTTCCCCAATCTTAAAAGTTGAAAATAAAAGAATTACCATATAAAACAGATTGGTTAGAGTGAGTGAGAACCGCGAATTTCCCCAAACAAGACTAAAAAGAGTCGTTGATAAATAGAAAAAAGGCGAATAAACGGCAGAATAATGATTTGCATTTTCACTTATCGGAAAGTTTTCTTTATAGACAAATATATCCGGAAAAGACCGGATGTATCTAAGGGCAATTGTAAGATGTCTTGACTCATCCCAAAATGGTGCCAGCATATTTCCTTTAAGCCAGATACAATTCGTCGCTCCATGGAAAAATATTATCAAGATTAAGAGAAGATAACATATGGTAGTTTCTTTGGATAGCTTATTCATATTTTATATATTAGATGTTTGATAAATATAAGGCCTTCAGCAATCTCATTAAATCTGCTTGGCAAATCTTCAATATATAGTTGTATCTAATTTTAACACATTGTATAATACAATACTACCAATATCAAGCTAATAGGCACCTAATAAACACCACACAAAACATCATGAAAATCTTGATGATACACCCTCATGATCTATTTGATAAAGCTGAGCCCTGGACCATAAGGATTAAAAGCTTTGCGCAGGGGTTTGTTAAAAAAAGCCATGAGGTAAAGCTGTGTTATTTTCCTCTGGTTATAAATATCAAGCACTATCCTAAATATATAGATTCTATAGAATTAATCCCTTTTGATAGAACCCCTTCTCCTAAGGCATTTATTGTAAATACAAAAAGACTTTTAAAATTATGCAGGTGGGCAGATATTGTTCATCTGCAAAAATGCCACCATTATGCTTCAATACCCGCGGTAGTAGCAAGTTATATTACTAAAAAACCCCTTCATTATGATTGGGATGATTGGGAGGAGAAGATTTGGTATGAGTCCGTTGGGAGAAGTATGCATTCAAGGTTTATAGGTATGTCTTTTAAAATCTTAGAAAAATTTCTTCTTAGATCGACTGATTCAGTATCATGTGCAAGTGACTTTTTGGCAAAGCTGGCACTTAACTCAGGAGTAAGAAAAGAATATATTTTTAGTGCTCCGGTTGGAGCAGATTTAGAAAAATTCAAACCCGGTTTAGATGGAGACCATATTAAAGAAAAATATAACTTAAATGGAGATTTAGTGCTGTATATCGGCCAGCTTCACGGAGCACAATATGTAGATTTGTTTATAGAGGCAGCAAACATAGTTTTGCATAAGAAACCAGATGCAAGGTTTATGATTGTAGGGGAAGGGTTTTTAGAACATAAACTAAAAAAACTTGTCCATGATTTGGGGATAGAGAATAGAGTTATTTTTGCAGGAAGCGTAACCCATGATGAGATTCCGTATTATATTGCAGCTTCAACTGTATGCGTAGCGCCATTTAGAGATACAAAGGTTACCCGCTGCAAAAGCCCCTTAAAGATTGCAGAATATTTAGCTTCTGGCAAACCAATAGTGGCCAGTGCCGTAGGAGAAGTTAAAAAGATGGTTAAGGATGCAGGGGTTTTAGTTAGACCAGGGGATTATTATGCTTTGGCAGAAGGAATACTTAATTTATTAGAGAACAAAGGATTAAGGGAAAATTTAGCAAAAAAAGCAAGAGAAAAGGCAAAAGCGGAATATAGCTGGGCAAATAGCGCTAATTCTTTGCTTTCTGCTTATGAGAAGATATTGTAAGTATCCCCACCGATAAATTCGGGGGCTTTGAACATTTGCTAACCTGTTTTTGGGACTTTCTGATTGACCGAAAATAATTTCGCCACAAGCCCCCAATTTCAGTTACGGGGACAAGGCGAATATTTAGGTAATGGGTGAGTTATAATGGGGCAGGTTGAAGTGTGCCTCACCAATGGTAGGGCAGGCTTCAATATGCCATTAACTTTCTCGTCGGATGGCACATTTCAGCCTGCCCTGACAAAACTGAGGCACACTGAAACCTGCCCTACCCCCCATTGTCCCTCACAGGTTACGTTTAGATGTTTTCTTCTTGATTTGGTTTAACAGTATGTGTTACTATAAAATAGGTATGTTGTATAATATAATCATAAAAGATGAATTTTTCTATTTCATAAATGGTTAGTAGATAATATGGCAGAGAAAGATTTAAAAAATATGACCGTTGAAGAAGAGTCTTTTGCTGAAACTTTATTCAAATATGTCTATATTTTAGTCAAACATAAGAGGGTTATATTAATTACGGCCATAATTGTAATACCTATAGTATATTTTTATCTAAAATCAAAACAGCCAGAATTTGGCCCTAGATATAAGACATCTGCCAGGATAAGAGTAATGGCTGAGGGCATAACAACAAAAGAGTCAGATTCAAGAGATTTAAAAGAAGGAATTTCTGTTCAAGATAGAGAAATCAAAAGAAAGGTAATGGATCTTACTACTTTAATGAGATGCGCTGAGGTTCTGGAGAGCGCTACAAAAAAGGCACTCGGCCATGTAAACAAAGGTTATGCAAGATCTTTAGCAAACCCTAAGTCGAAGACATTTGTCATAAAAACAGAATTAAATTATATAGATATATTTTTTGAAGGCGATAGTCCTGAAAAAGTCGTAAATATGACCAACGGAATAATTGAGGCTACTCGAGAGGAATTCTTAAATTACAAGAAACTTATAGCAAAGGAAGTGCTTGAATCATTAGAAAAACAATTCAGAGAGACCCGTTATGATTTAGAACAAGCTAAGCTTAAACTGACTAAATTTATTCTAGAAAATGAACTAATACCTGGGGTCTTAGAAGTGAAGGATGGCGAAACCCCATTAACCGAAGGCGTTGATAGATTAGCCTTACGGTTGGTTGATACAAGGTCGCAAATACGTCAACTGCGGGATTTCATACAAGAGTTAGAGGGCACCAGAGAGTCGGCAGGAGATATTGAGATATTTGAATTAATAATACGAAACGATGAAACATTGGTTGATGCAAATTTATTAAATACCTTTTCTGAACAGGAAACAACATTAAACGAACTTTTGCTTGTAAATAAAGAACTCCATCCAGATGTTGTTAAAGCCAGAGACAGATTAGGGCAGACAAAACATTCAATTTCTGAAAAAGTAAGCTCAGCTATCCATACTTTAAAAAGAAAGGAAAAGGTATTGGAATCGCTAGAAGGAAAAATAGCCAACCTGATAGAAAAAGGTTTAAGCAAAGTGATGATTGAATACTCTCATCTTCGAAGAAATGTCCACATTGAAGAAGAATTGGCTCAAAAAGTAGTTGATTCTTTACAGGGATTAAGTTTAACAAGCAAATTGATTGAAGCAGGTACTTTTACAGTGGTAGATCCTCCTCTCAAACCTGAACAGCCTTTTAATCTGTATGAAAAGAAAAGGACCTCCGCAAAGTATTTTCTATTCTCGGTTATATTTGGTTTGGGTGCAGGGATAGGGCTTGCTATTTTAATTGATTACTTCGCCATGGCTGTAAAAGATATGCATGAAATAGAACAAATCTTGGATTACCCAATTTTAGGAGAAATACCGGTCTATGAGGTCGCTATTAAGGAAAGGAAAAAATATTCATTGCCACTAAAAAATGCCCCCCAATCAGTTGTAAGTGAGGCCTTTAGAGGATTGCGTACGAATATAAAGTTTCGTTGCGCCGGAAAAGAGATTAAAACTCTTTTAGTAACCAGTTTGGTGCCTAGAGAAGGCAAGACTTTTATAAGCGCTAATTTAGCCCTTGCTTTTGCTCAGACAGATAAAAAAATATTAGTTATCGATTGCGATTTGAGAAAATCCACCCTGCATAAATATTACGGCCTTGAGAATAAAAAAGGCCTAACCCAATTAGTTCAAGGGAAAGGGGATATTAGACTTGTTGATACCAAAATTCCGAATCTCTCCGTTTTAGCTGCCGGCGAATACCCCCATAATCCGGCAGAGCTTTTGGCATCAGATGCCTTTGACAAAGTTTTAGCACTCCTTAGACAGAAATATGACCTGATCATTGTTGATTCGCCACCGTTGTTTGCGGTAACCGATTCTACAATCTTAGTAAAAAACATGGATGCTGTGATATTAAGCCTAAGAGCCAATGTAACCCCTAAAAAGGCAATTCGTAGAGCCGCCAAACTCGAGAAAGACATACAATCAAAAATAATGGGTGTGGTATTTAATGGCATAGAAGCCAGCGGAGGTAAGTACGGCTCCTATTATTACTATAAATATGATTATTACGGTAAAAAAGATGAAAAAAAAGAAAAGAAGACATAATAGGCTGTTATTGCCAACTCAGCCACTGTGTATGGTGACTATGTTGACCACATTATGTTTGTTTATTCTCTCCGGATGCCAAACCCTGCCTACCAGAAGTAGCCCAACAAGTCCGGAGTCTCCCGCCAGTGAGTCAACCAGCCAATTAGATTATATAAATGAGGCTGAATTAGTCTATGCCACTGATATAGAGGATAGAGGGTGGGAGCTTGAAGACTATAGAATGGAAACAGGGGATGTTTTAAATATCTCAGTCTGGCAGGTCGAGGATTTAAGAAGAACAGTAGTGGTAAGACCTGATGGGAAAATATCTTTTCCCCTCATCGGAGATATTCAGGCCAAAGGAGTTACTATAGATGGATTAAGAAATACCATAGAGAAAAAATTGGGTAAATACATAAGGGTACCCCAGGTCTCTGTTATCGTAGAGGCATTTGGCGGCAAAAGGGTTGTAGTTATAGATGAATCAGGAGGCGGAGGCATTATAAGATTTACCAAACCCATAAGGATGGTAGAGGTCTTAGCAATGGCAGGTGGATATGACAGCGATATAAATCTTCATAAGGTTTATATTGTAAGAGGAAGCATGGAAAGAGGAAAGCCGACCAAAATAATCGTAGTAAATGTCCATAAGATATTCAGAGAAGGGGATATGGGTGAAAATATATTGGTTCATTCTGATGATATTGTATTTTTGGCCAGAGGCTGGCTCTCCACCGTGACCAATTTTGTAGGCAAGATAGATACTCTTAAAAGTGATGTAACCAAAGTTATAGCCCAGGCAAATTATTATAGGAATGTGGATAATATATTGCCCTGGTATCCTAAGAGAACAGATATAGATCTTCAGAGAGACAAGCGCGCCTTTGGTAAAGGCGACTGGGGTATAGGGGACGATTAATTGTGAAAAATTATCTTAAAAGATTAAAGAGAGAGCTGATTTTATTCTTAGTTATAGGCCTTATTCTTGGAGTTGTGGTCGGTTATCTTTATTTGTTTTATAACCCCATCATCTATACAACTTCGGCAGAACTTACCTTCTCAAATATCGGGCAGGATGTCTTTAAAAAAGAAGGTTTCGCAGACAAACCTGGAAGGATTTTTCGACATAAAAACTTGAGGTTATTAAGCCAGGAACAAAAACAAAATATAGAATTGGACGTATCGGGCGATTATAACCGCTTATCTATAAAAGCAAAGGGTGAAGACCCCTTTGTTATATCCATGGTAGCAAATAACATTGCAGAAACTTATAAGATGGAGATTGATGAGAAAGGCTTGAGGTTTTTAGATGAAGCGCAAAAGAAAAGATTAGAGAGAATCGATACCGAATACAAAGATTATAAAATCCAGCTGGCCGAAATAAATGAGCGTTTAAACAGATTAGAGCTGCAATTAGATTCCCTTAAAAGGCAACGGGAGTCAGTTGAGAGTTTAAGAAAGTCCTTAAAAGAAAAAATAGCCAGCTTAGAGATAAAAAGGGCAGAACTACTGCGAATATATACTGAGTCATATCCGGAAGTAGCAAGCATCAATTCAGAACTGGATTCCGTAAAGAAAGAATTAGAGTCCATTCCTGTTGTCAAAGGGATTAAGGCCTTACAACGAGATGTCTCCGGAAAGCAAGCTATATATAATAAATTACAAGAAAATTTAACTCAGTTAGAGAAGCAGAAAGAGTCTTTATCCAGGGCGATAAAAGAACCTCCGGTAGTTATTGAGCAATATGCTACCAGACCACGCAAGCCCATAGGCGATTTAGATAAGGCAGATATCTACAAAAGGTCTATTTATTCGGGGCTTTTGATAGGGCTTATAGCGGCTTTGATTATAGCTGCTGTTAACGATACTATAGTCTCTGAATTTGAGATGTCGAATATCCCTGATTTCCCGCTAATAGCAACGGTCCCGTTTGTAAAGCCAAAAAAGGGGCAGAAGGTTAAGCCAGTAACTGCCGGTAAAAAAAGAGTCGGGGCCCATCTGCTTTTAGCATATGATGATTCCTCCGGGTATGTAAATGATTACCGCAGTTTAGCCACCCATATAAAATTGGATGCCTTTAAAGGCAATATTGATAAGAAGGTTTTAGTTTTCACCAGCCCCGACGGCAAAATTGGAAAAAGCACAGTAGTTGCGAATTTAGCTATTATATTAGCTCGGCTGGGCAAGAAAATAGCTTTGCTGGATGCCAATCTTAACAAAATGTCGGTGGTTAAGTTTTTTGGAATAGGAACAAGAGCGATGGGTATCTCGGATATTTTATCCGGCAAAGCCAATTTAGAGGATTGCCTAAAAGGTGTTACAGACATGCTTTTAGGCGGTAGTATTGATTGGGATATAGTTATGGGGACCTACGGGTTAGACAGGTTGAAGATTCTACCCGCCGGCAAGAGGGTGCGTGATCCGGCCGGTTTGTTAGAATCCGATGCAGTGGCAGGGCTTTTTAGGAAATTGCGGGGGCAGTTTGACTGCGTTATCGTAGATTCTCCCGGCCTGTTAAGAAGCCCCGATTCTATCGTCCTTTCTCCGAATGCCGATGGTATATTTTTAGTTTGCAAAACCAATTCTACATCCCATAGGGACCTAATAAAGTGTAGCAAAAAACTTACAGAGGTAAAGATACAGTTTAAGGGGAGTATATTGGTATGTACTTAGAATACTGGGGACTTAATGAGAAGCCGTTTGAGAATACCCCTGACCCTCGTTTTATCTATTATTCACCGGGGCATGAAGAGGCGTATGCTCGGTTAAAATACGTAATCGGTCAAAAAAAAGGCGCCGTTATGCTAACCGGCGAATATGGAGCAGGGAAGACCCTCCTGGCCCGGGTTCTTGTTAAAGAATTGCTGGAAGAAGGAAATTATGATGTTGCATTGATAGTAAATCCGATGTTATCAAGGGTTGATTTATTACGAGAGATAGTGTTTCAGTTAAAGGCTGATAGGCTTCCGGAGACCAAGCTAAAGATTTTGCACCTCTTAAATGATATCTTGTATGAAAATTATAACAAAAAAAAGGATACGGTTATTGTAATAGACGAGGCCCAGGCTATTGACAGTAGAGACGTCTTTGAAGAATTAAGACTCCTGTTAAACTTCCAACTAAACGATAGATTTTTACTTACCCTGGCCTTAATCGGCCAGCCGGAATTAAAAAAAAAGATAGATGATATACCCCAACTAAAACAAAGGATTGCTATTGCATATCATTTAGGCGGATTGGATTATATAAGAGTAGCTGAATATATACATCATAGATTAAGGGTGGCGGGCATAGAAAAAGAGCTATTCCGGGACAAAGCCATAAATAAAATTAGGGATTATTCAGAAGGCCTGCCCAGAAAGATAAATAATATTTGCGAAATCGCCCTTATGCAGGGCATGTTTGAGAAAAAGGTTGATATAGACGATGGGTTAATAGACAGAGTAACAAAGGATTTAGCGTTATGATTAGAATAAGCGATATTATTAAGATGGGGCCACAGGACGAACCTCACAAAGAAAACAAAGGTGGAAAAGTGCCCTCTCTCTTAGATAAGGCACTAAAAAAAGATACCGCTACAGATATTGAACAGTTATACAATGAGGGAATAGATTTATTAAAAGATATCTTTAATAAGGTCAGGCAGACTAAGCGATTAAACCCCCCTGATGCAAAAGAGTATGTAGCCAATTCAATAGATTTTAAATTAGTAATAGATTATCTACACAAGTTAGTAGACCGTATATTATTGGGTAATGGGGGACTTTTTGATTACTTTTATGCTTATAGAGGGAGAAATTATTTACATATGCATTCGCTCAATGTGTGCTTATTAGCGGTTAAAATAGGAATATGGCTGAACATGAACAAATCCGACTTGATAAACATAGCCTTAGGCGGTTTATTGCACGATTTGGGGCTGATAAGTGTAGAGGATATTATTTCTTTGCCCAGAAAATTGAAGCATAAAGAGCTCCAGAAAGTCAAGGAGCATCCTGTAGTTAGTGCAAGGATGTTAGAAAAAGTAAAAGATATAACAGGGGATGTAATCGATGCCATTAGAGGCCATCATAAAAGATTGACCGATAAGGATTTTACCAAAGAGTTAAGCAGTGAAAAATTGCAGAGGATAGCCCAGATAATCGGGTTGGCAGATGTTTATGAGGCAATTACTCATCGCCGCAGTTATAGAGGGGCCAAGTTGCCGCATGAAGCTGTAAAGGAACTGGTAGAGGTAGAATCCGACAAATTTCAGGTAAACATTATTAAGTCATTGATTGACAATATAGGTATTTATCCTATAGGCAGTTGGGTAAGATTAACAAACGGAGAAATTGGTATTGTAGCATCTATCAACAAAGGTTATCCATTAAGACCCCGGGTAGATATTATATTTGATACTAAAGGTAATAAGTTAACCGATATAAAATTAATAGATTTATTAACTAAGCCCCACCTCCACATAGAATCTCCGGTAGATATAGATAAGAATAAACAGATGATAGATAAACTTAAGTGAGCCCTCTGGGAGTTTTTCTGCTTGAAGGATTCATTCTGATGACCACGAAAGGTGAAAGATGAAGATTTCTTTTCCGCTTCGGCTTACCCTAACAATCGCCTTTATAATTTTTCTGCTGGTAATATTTTTCATCGGTTATAATAATTTCCTTCTGGATAAATCATTGATGGCTTTGGATGGCTCTTTGCAATCTTTAAGGATAGGAGATACCCTGGGGGTGGCATTGCTGTTAGATATAAGCAGCGCCGGCGAAGTGGCAAAAGAAGGTTTTGATGAGTCTCGACTGGCAAAATTAGATTATTTAAACTCTACTATTTCTGAAAGGACAATCTCTAAAGACGTACAGATAGTTCTGTCAAATTTAATAGATGAAAAGGCCGAGCGAAGACCCAATATTTTAAAATCATTAGACGCCTCGGCCTTGGTCTTTAAAGAAGGAATCGGCAATACATTTGCATTTGCGAGAAGAAAAAGTACCCAGCAGCTCAGAGAGGATTTAAAAGAAGCAGTCGTTGCCCATCGCAACGGTGATTTCAGTAAAGCCAGGAGTTTGTATGTAGATATAATTAAATCAGGGGGCACCAATCGATATGCGGATATTGCTAAAGCCCTGTCAATAAATTTAAATAAGCAATTGCTTTTAAAGGAAGAATGCGATGAATTAGTCTCCGGCCTTAACCAGTTGACCGATATCGATGATATATTAAAGACATACTTTAGATTAGGATTGCTAAAGACTCAATTGTTGAATTTTAACCAAGCCAGAGATTACTTTAGCAAAGTATTGGATATAGCCCCGGATTCGGATTTAGCTACAAAAGCCAAATTTTATTTAGGCTGGACAAATAAACAAGCCGGTGATTTAGACCAAAGCATAAAATATTTTAAAGACCTAATTCAGGAATCCGAACAAGAAAAGTTGATTTCAAGTAGTAGATTCCAGATTGCCGATGCTTTTAAGAGAAAAGGAGATTACGAAAAAGCTGCGGAATTATTCAGAGACCTTGCTCATAAACACGGTGATTCGGCAGTTGCGTCTACCTCTTTAATGCTTTCAAAATTTACATACATTTTTGACTTAAATGATTTAGATAAAGCAAACAAAATAACGGCTGAGGTAGTAAGGGATTATTCAGGTTCGGCATTGTTAGAATTGTCCAGAGAACAATTAGAGATAAAACAAACCCCTTTTGAGCAATTAACCAAGGTGCCGGAAGGGCTAAAAGGCGAGGCCATTACTAAGGTTTGGTCAACCGTCCCTGTTTTAGGCCGGGCCTTAAGGTTGGGGGAAGAGACAGCTGCCTGGTACGCTGTCTATATGATTGAAGGAAGTATCGACGCGGCTCTTCAGCAAAATGTTGGCAAAGGAGAAATTTTAACCATCGATGTCGATCCAGAATTTCTGACCAATTATGTAAGGAAGAGTTTAAACCGAGCCGCCAAAGTGGTAGGGCTTTCTGTTATAGGATTTAAACTGGAGTTTCCTAAAAAAGACCACATCCGGGTTAGTGGATTTGTAAAAATAGGGCCAAAAAATTTCAAATTTTATGCATTAGGCAAAATGACCCTTGAGAAACACATTGAAACGGATTTGATTAAAGGAGAATATAGCCCTCAGAAATGGATTATGTTTACTATCTTAGAGGGCAAATTAGGTCCGTTTAATGCGCCGGTAAATATAGCCAATAGGTTAACAGGCAAGGCCCATAGAGTATTTAATCAGAAGCAGGTATTTAAAATCGAGCGATTTTCCTTAAGCAGGGATAAAATTTATTTTGCAGGCCCGTTGCGTTACGCACAAGATGAGTTAAAAAGGCAAAGGAATCTGTTAGACCGATCTCTAATACTTTATAAGTAATGGGGACGTCCCCAACCATGGAGAGCAAAAATGAACATCTTAAAATTAATCTGGAAGAGAAAAGTAGTAATTATTGTATCAACCATTTTGGCATCCTTGATAGGTTTTGTTTTTTCTTTAATCATCAGCCCTGTTTATAAGGCAATAGTAGAGATTGTCATACAACCTACCGATGTAGTATATGGTTTCTCCCGGGATACGGAGGCTATCTCAGAATACCTGATGTATCAAGCAGAAATTATAAAGAGCAACGAAGTTGTGGACAATGCTATCGATAAATTGCATTTAAAGATAACTGATGTTATAAATCAAAGACGGCCAAGAGAGAGTTTCTTAAAGCACATAAGAGTAAAACCGATAGGAAGTACACTTATCAAAATAACGGCTGTTGCAAAAACACCACAGCTGGCAGCCGGTATGGCTTCGCAATTAGCCAATTCATTTCGCCAGTTACGTAAAGAGGAAAGTTTTTCTATTTCTAAAGACGCTATGGAGTGGTTTTCTAAATCAAGCAAATTGGGTAAAGACCTAAAAGAGACCGAAAATAAATTATTAAATTTTATAAAAGACAACGATATGCAAAATCCACAGCAGCAACTAAACAATTACCAAAAAAGCGCCGACCAGTTAATTGGAGAAAAGACCCATCTTTCGGTTGGGTTAGAAGAAAATGAAAAGATTCTTGAGAAGCTCCAACGGCTTACCAAAGAAAAAGATACAACTGAAATTATTACCCAGCGCATAGACCCATCTTTAAGAGATTTATTGGCTGATTACAGGAGGGAATATGAAACCATCCAGTCAGAAACAAAGCAGTTATTAAGGACCTATAAGGCAGGGCACCCCAAGATAGTTGAGTTAAATCAGCGCAAGGAATCTGCCATAAAAAAAGTAGATTCCAGGATAAAAGAACTGTCAGGGGGGTTAAAAGAAAAGTTAGATTACACAAAGGGGAGAATTTCGGAAATTGAAGCCGAAATGAAAAAAGGGAAAAAAGAATACTCTGGTTTATTAGATAAAAAAAGAGAATTCGACCTTTTAAAAACCAAGTTAGAAAATTTAGCGAGCCTCTATGAAGTGGCCCAACAACAGCTAAGGGCCGGCGGTATTTCTATTGTTTCTGCTTCGATAGCGGGATTTGCGAGAGAAGGCGGGGCCCCTGTTGCCAAAATAAGGCCAACGAAAATATTTTTGAGGCTATTTACAGTTGGCGGATTTATTATTGGGATCTTAATTACATTTTTCTTAGAGCGCTCCCGGGTAGAAAAGAAGGTTCCCACCGAGCCAACAGGAGGCGCTGAAGGAAAACAGATGTAGAACTGGAGAGATGGCTGAGTGGCTGAAAGCGATCGCCTCGAAAGCGATTACCCCGAAATTTCGGGGTCGGGGGTTCGAATCCTCCTCTCTCCGCCACTGATACCAATTCGAACCTTGGTGTTTCTCGTCTAATAACGCCAAGGTTTGAATTTTTGTATGCGCTACACTACGGAAAGAGGAGGATATATCCAGCGATTTATCATAAATACATCATTACTTTGTATTCTATCTTTCTTTATAAGTGGATGCGCAACTACTTATATTGCAAAAACCACCGACGTATTCAAAACCGAAAAAGGCGAAAAGATATATTCCGAGCAAATAGAGATTAAAACTCCGCCGGCAAAACTTCCGTTAGGAGAAAAATTAACCTATCAAGTAAGATGGCTCGGTATTCCGGTAGGGACTATTGTTGCATCCGTTGCCCCGGAACTTGAGCAGATTAATGGCCGTAACGCCTATAAAGTCAAAGTTGCCGTCCGGACCAATGATTTCTGCTCTGCTATTTATAGGATTAAGGATGAGTTTACCTCTTTTATAGATGTACAAACTCTGGCTACTCTGCGGCATAAAGTGCATAGGAGAGAGGGCCGTTACGAAAAAGACGCTGTTACCGATTTTAATCAAAAGGAACACATAGCCCATTTTGAGAATTTCCTTGATAAATCGAAGAAAACCTTTAAAATATCTAAAGGGTCTCAGGATACATTAAGTGCCTGTTATTACTTCAGGATGTTAAAGTTGAAATTGGGCGACCGCATAAAATACTCTGTCGTAAATAATGAACAAAATTATGAGCTCTTTGGAGTAATAGAAAAGAAGAAATTCATAAAAATCAAAGAATTAGGCAATTTTGAGAGTTTTTCCATTCAGCCATATGCGAAAGTATTAGACGGCGAGAAGGTAAAAAAGGGAAAGGTAAGCGGTTATTTTAGCTCTGATAAGAAAAGGCTCCCTATTTTAGCCATTGTAGAAGCCCCAATGTTTACCAAAGTCACCGCCACCCTAAGCAAAATAGAAAAAGAATAACAAATAACAGACGTTTTCCAACTTGTTCGGGAAAGTGTCTCAGATTTGTTCGGGAAACTATTCCCTAAATGGAGAGGTGTCTGAGTGGTTGAAAGAGCACGCTTGGAAAGCGTGTGGGTCTTTACGGGCCTCCTGGGTTCGAATCCCAGCCTCTCCGCCATAATTTTTTGCCTTGCAAAAAATTATGCCCCCTGCGCTTAGATTTGCGAAGCAAATCTGCGGGGGGCTATACTTTATCGTCGAGAAATCCAACAAATAGGGGTATTTTTAATACCAGAACCAACTTTTACCTATTTTTATATTTCTTGCATATTTTAATATTTTCTTAAACTTGTGTCACAAAAATGACACGCAAATATTGTAAAATGAAAAATTGTTTTGTAATTAGTTTTGCGCTGCTTCTATCTTTTGCATTAAGTTTAAATGCATTAGCTGATTTAAATGTCCCTGATAAATGGGAAGAATGTGTTGTTGCAATTGGCCAAGAAGTATATGAAGTTAAAAATAAGTTTACAGGAGAGGTTGAAAAAAAGAATTCTTTGTTTGGGGCTGGGGTCGTGCTGCAAACAGATAGATATATTTTAGTAACTGCAAAACATGTAGTCTTTGACGAGCATGGAAAATTAAGACCCAATTTATGTTTTTGGGGAAACAGGAAAGATGGAACTGAATTTAAACGATATTTTTCAAATCTAAGCAATAAATATCCTTCTTTAAAATGGGTCCCACACAATGATTCTGGTGTTGACATAGTAGCAACCGTAATAGGATTAATCCCTAAGAAGGAGTCAGTTTCACTTTTAACTTTAGATGATTTTGAAGAAGTTGCAAGAATTCGAAAAGGTGACGACGTTTATTATTTAGGGTTTCCTTTAGGTTTTGGTGCTTCTTACGGAGTTGATCCCATGGTTCGCAAAGGAATAGTTGCGCTGAAGGAGAAAAAAGATAAGTTTTTTTATATAGATGCCACAGTGGCGCCAGGTAATAGCGGTGGCCCAGTTTTTAGAGTGCGTAACAACAAGCCGAAGTTAATAGGTATTGTGAGTCAATTTCGACCTTTTTATAGAGCCGGCGATTATTTTCATACAGGCTTAGGTGTTGTTTATCCAATAAATTATATTAAAGAACTTTTAGAGTCGGATGAATTTAGGTCTACATATTAATTTGTAAAGGAAATGAAACATGGAAGACCTTGAAAATTTAATGAGTCGATTGATAAAGGAAGGAGCAGATCGAATAATACTTAATTCAGGTGATATAGAAGAATTAATGAGAAAAGGTGTAAAATTTGATAAGACTCCTGAGAAAAGCCCAGAAGAATACATAGATCTTTTATTCGCAAAACGTAAAGAAAATGCCATTAGTCTGTTGCGGAATCTCCCTACTCTTTCTTCTATAGCAGCCCCTACTATAAGAGCACTTTATACTGAAATCAGAGAATGTATTATTTTTGGATTGAATGGTGCAGCGATTACTTTATCAGGGATTCTGGTTGAATATGTTTTGAAATACACAACTATAGTATGGGAAGAGGGGAGCCATAAATATAATCCAGATAAAATGGATGAATTTGAAAAGATGACATTCAATTTTGCTATTGATAGAGCCGAGTCCGCTGGACTTTTAACTAGTGAGGAAAAAGACAAGTTGACAGATTTTAAAAACACAATACGAAATCCATACAACCATTATAATATTAAAAAAATTACGCAAGATGTTATATGGCCGAAAGTAAAAAAACTAAATTTCAAAACACTTAAGATTGAGGAGAAAGATATTGCAGCAAAAGACGATCTTGTAATCCAAGCACAAGCAAAACCATTTGTAGATGCATATAAGGTGTTAGAAGTATTTAAATTTGCAGACAATATAATTAATATGCTTTTTAACAAAATGGATGATATGCAGCAGAAAGGTAAGTAAAATAAAAATAAAAATACCACTTGACAAATAGGTTAAGTTATGATATATTCAACATGTTGACAATAAAGGTTTTTTCAAATGACGATTGATATCGGAAGCAAATTAAAAGCAAAGAGACAGCAGATGAACTTAACACAGCTTGAACTTGCAAAAAAGATAGGCGTGAGCGAAAGTTACATCTGCCAGATAGAGAATGGGAAGATGGTATCAATAAAAAAACTTGAGCAATTAGCAAAGGTTTTAGGATGCAAAGCAAAAGATCTCTTCTGAATATTTTTTTACATCAAAACTTAACAAATAGGTTAAGTATGATATATTTTTTAACTATAAACTTAACTTATAAGTTAAGAAAGGAGCTAAAATGGACTTGCACAAAATAATAATATTTTCAAGCTTGATAAGTATAAACATAGTTATCTGGTAATGAAATACTAGGAATGAGATTTGTAATAGCAGCGTTATTAGCTACAGCTATATTAATTTTGGTTTCATGGAAAAAATAAAGGGGGCAGAGATGGAAAGGTTTGTAAGTATTAATGAAGTATCAGAATTTTTAAATATAAAAGAATCTACGCTTTATGTTTGGCGGCATAAAGGCCTGATACCTTGCTACAAGGTAAGAGGTAGAGTTCTTTTTAGATTATCGGAATTAAATAGATTTGCCGAATCATTCAAACAACCGGTATTGGCAAGACCAATAACAAAAATAGCAGGATAACATTATTTTATGGGTGTAATTTATAAAAGAAAAGATAGCCCGCTTTGGTGGCTAGCCTATTCAATAGCAGGGAAAAGAATAAGAGAAAGCTCCGGCACTGCTTTAAAATCCCTTGCTAGAGAAATCTTAAATCAGAAGATATCAGAATCTTTACTTTCTGGCAAAAATAGGATTTTCTTTAAAAAATCCATCGAATCTTTTATAACTGACTATTTAGAATGGATCAAAACTAATAGACGCGCCCATACATTGCGAAGCTATAATACAATCTTAAAGACTTTCAGCACTTTTTTAAAAGATTATCCTAGCGTTAAGAATTTATCAGATATTACGCCCAAGCTATTGGAAGATTATAAGCAATGTAGGTTAAGCCAAGCCAAGACCTGCACATTGAAGAACCATGTAATTGCCCTCAAAGCCTTTTTCAATAAAGCAGTTGAGTGGAATTATATATCAGTAAATCCAGCTAATAATCTAAAATCCGTGGAAATAATAGATTCAAAACCTATTAGAGTATTATCAGAACAAGAATATAGTAAATTTATGCAAGTTTGCAAAAACCATTATCCGGAATTTTACCCTATGTTTTATGCATTTATTCATACCGGATTACGAAAAGCAGAACTGCTAAACCTTGAATGGAATGATATAGATTTTAATAAAGGCCTAATATATATCCGCAATAAAGAAAATTTCCGCCCAAAAGGCATAAATAGAAAAACAGGAAAGGCAAAAGAAAGAGTCATCCCTATGCATGATAGCCTTAAAAATGTATTATCTAATATTCCAAAGGAATCAAGTAGGGTATTTAAAGAATATTCCAAGCAAAAACCCCGTAGAGTGCTTATAAGAATAGCCAAGAAAGCCGTCATTGAAGGCCTAACGCGCCTGCATGAGCTCAGACACTCATACGCAACATTTCTACTAAAGAAAGGCGTGGATATCTACAAAATTAAGGAGCTTTTAGGCCATTCGGACATTCGGGATACCATGAAATATGCTCATTTGCCTACTGTATATATGCAAGAAGATGTGAGATATCTTGAAACGCTAGACAATAATTTATAAAAAGACATATACTGAAAATAACGCTTGACAAATTTAAAAACTTATAGTAAACTTTTATATAAACTTGAATAATCCCGCCTGACGTAGCAAAAACGCCTTTGTCTTTGCTTTAACCACGTTATAATATATGAAATACCTAACATATAAATTAGTATCATTAATTTTATGCGGAGCATTAGCTGTGGCTATTATCCCACCGGATGCGCTTGCCTTGCGCCCCATAGCTGCTAAGAATGGGTACCCTCATGGAATTATCCCACACGAAACATCTCCAACTGGAGCTAATTTTTCAACTAACCTAGCTGCTAAACATCAACACATATATGGTCATCTATTGACATCTCCTGTAAATAAGAAGGCGGTAGCCTTTCCTGTTTTTGGCCCAAAAGGCCAGTTTGAAAATATTGGCATGCTCAAACCTAGTGCACCGGAAGACGGCATTGTTGTGGCAATAGAAAGCTCTTATATATGCGGCACTGATCTTGGAAAGGTGCGAGGCGATAGAGATACAGACCCCAAGACAAAAGGCATCTTAGGTCATGAAGCCGTAGGTATAGTTGTAGCTTTAGGAAGTAGAGTAAAAGGATATAAAAAAGGCGACAGGGTTTTAATCGATCCGAATATCAGTTGTGGAAAATGCATAAATTGCAAAAAGGGAGTGCCCCACCTTTGTATATATAGAACCTCTTATAGCCATGCAATGCCGGGCTTTTTTGCTCCCTGGGTTGTGATTTCAGATGAAGCAATTAAATCTGGAAATGTGGTCAAGGTTTCACACAGAATACCCTCCAAATATGCAGCTCTTTCAGAGCCTATTGGCTGTGCCCTCTATGACCTACTGCGCGCAAAACAGCGGGTAAAAGGGAAATCCAGGAAGTTGGTGGTATGGGGCGCAGGATTCCAGGGCATTATGCATGCTGTATTGGCATCGCTTGTTGATAAGCCCGTTGCATATGATGGTGATTCTGTTGATGTACGTTATCCAGAGGTAATAATATTTGATACAGACTCAAAACGCGTTCAAATGGCCAGGGAAATACTCGATGCCATGGGGCTTTATCATGTCGAGGTTTATGATAGTAGCAATATGGCTCCTGTTCAAAAAGAAAAGCTATATTCCGGTGCTGACACAAGCATAATTGCTTTTTCTCCAACAACAAAAGAAGTTGCAGAAAAGGTATATTTGGAGGCAGCAAGCCTTACCAACAGAGGAGGCGCTGTAAGTGCTTATGGAGGAACAACCAAGGCGTGGGGTGATGTATCTGTCGGTAGAGTTCGCGGTAGCGAGATTACATTTTTTGGAAATACCGGAGCTCCTACAAACATGTTGAAACAGGGATATAAGCTCATTGAAGAGGGTGTGCTTTCTCAAGCGCTGCTTGATAATTTAATTACCCAAGAGATAAGATTAAAAGACTTACCTGTGGCATTTGGAGCAGCTAAGAGTGGTAAGGCTTTAAAAGTAAGGATAATATGCAACGAAGATCCTGAAGAGACATATCTTAGCAATGCAGAGGGGGAATTATTAGAACTTATAGACAGGGCAGAAGCAGATGGCCTGAAGAATGTAACAGTAAGTATGCTTGGTGGCAAGGGCATATATTTTATGAATTCTAAAGACAAAAAATTGATAGAAGTTGAGCTATATAACCCTGAACATATAGATGACCGCAGCCTGGATGCTCATCTAAGGATATATCACGCTGCTGATACTGCAGATCGCAAAGAACCTGTAAAATACATAGTACAATCTCAGCCAGACGGTGTTGACGAAATATTCCAGGCTGATCAGGCCTTGGGTCCAGTTTGCCCTGAGTATGTTGCTGTATTAAATGAAAAAGGCCCTGTTCCTGTAATTGAGCTGACAACAATAGATTCTCAAGTAGCTCAGGCCCCAACAACTGTAGGAATTGAACATGCCATACTTGATAATCATAATGCGATCTTGCTTAAAGATGGTTCTGTTATCACAGCGGGCGTGAATGCTGACCAGGCACGTTATCGTAATAAGGTAGCCATAAGCACGGCAGAGATTATTATCGCCAGCCAGGCTATGGGCTCTTTAATATTGCTTGATGACGATAACGTAGAGAGGCTTATGCCTCTTGAAGCAAGCAGGCAGGCGCTTTTAAGCGGTCGGCAGACGAAAAAACCGGCTAAAGTTCCAACGATTAAAATTCATGCGGAAGAAATCGACGAATATAGAGACGAGATAGAGGAGATAAGGCAAAAGCTATACCTTGAAGGGCAGGAGATAGCCAAAAAGGGACTTGTTGATGGGCCGGGAGGAAATATCAGTGCTTGCACAAGAACCAGGCGCTTTATGGTTATTAAGGCAAGCGGCAAGTCTTTTGAGAAGATGGCAGCTGAAGAATATGTTGTAGTCGATATTGCCAGCGGCAAGGTCGTTGAAGGATTTGGACCCGTATTAAAATCGAGCGTTGAGACAGCCTTTCACAGAGCTATATACCAGACAAGGAAATATGTTTTTGCAGTAACCCATGCCCACCCTATATACGCTTCTGCTGTAGCAACAGCAGGAAGAACATTTGCTTTACATGGCACAGAGATACCCCGGCTTCCATATATTCATCCAGGAGGCTCAGAGCTTGCGGAAGCGGTGTCGGGCGCACTTAAAGATTGCAACATGGCAATTATGGCAAATCATGGCGCAGTCACAGTAGGTGTTAATATTTCTGAGGCATTAAGGCTTACTATAGAACTGGAAGATATGGCAAAGGGTATTGTTGCCGGCGAGAAAAAATTCCAGGCGCAATATGGTGAATATAGACGGAAGAAGGAAGAACTTGCCGGGGAGTCGGCGAGAAGAGATATCAGCCCGGATAAAAAGGCAGCATATGTTAAGGCCATGCTTGGCCTAAAGAATGAGCTAATGCATTTTTGGGAAGAGTTGTGGCTTGAATCTGAAAAAGTGGAGATAGGATCCGAAAGGCTGAAATCAACAGAGCAATTGCAGGAAGGCAAAAGCCTTATTTGTAATCTTCGCACAAAGGAGATCTTTTTATACGATACGGATAGAAAGAGCGCGATAGAAAGTAATGCCGGCGAATATGTCCTGCTGATACCGCTTGCAATACCGGAGACAGCCAGAGAACAGATACAGACGCTTATTCACACCCTCAGACATGACCGCTCACCTGTATCGAGTGAGATAGCTTTAAGAATATTAAGGGCTATGGAAGATAATAATATTATTCCGACCCCTTATCTTATCAATGACGTTTTTCAGCATTGCCACAGCACATATTCACACAGCCCTGGAAATAGCCCTGAATATATTGCTTATAGGGGTCACCGGCTCGGTCTTTTAGTAACAGGAAAAGTGGATCACGATACCGTAGAAGGTTCGACCGCATTTTTAGAGTCAGCCGAAATAATAGGTACGCGCAACCCTACCTGTGGCTATGAGCAGAGGGTATATTTTAAAGGAACGCCTTTTGAGAGAATGCAGACAAACTCCCCAGGCAATACTGGTGAGACATATATTGCTGTGCATGGTGTGGTAAGGCGCAGGCACAAGATACAGGAAGAGAGGGTCAGGCCTGCAAAGATAGCACGTTTTAGGAAAACACTTCAATTTATAGAAAGCTTTGGAATAATTCCGGCAGGGGTTAATTATGATGAACATGCCGCACCCCTGACAGAGCTAAATAACCCCACAGAAAAACATGTGGCAGAAGCGATTGCAAGGCAGATCTATGCAAGTTACAGAGATGATATTGCGAATGAAGACTGGGATAATGTCTATCGATGCGCAGAGACCCTGGTCAATGCAGCTTCAGGCGCAGATAAAAAATATAGCCTTACAGATGAGGATAAAGAGCAGATACAGGATGTTGTCAAGTTTACATTCCTTATGCGCAAAAAGGTGGTATCGGTAGTAAAGCAGAGGCCAGAATATGCTCCTACATCAGATGAAGTTATAACATACGATGAGTTCTTAGAAGATGTCCATGCCTATAATGAGTTGTCCTATTACTGTTACCTGGGTGGAGAAAGACCCTGTGCGGCAGAGAGCAGAGAGGCGTTGAACAGAGAACAGAAGCAGGCCTTTATAGATCAGGCAAAAGGAGATAGCCTGACGACAGAGGCATTTGAACAAAAAGTAGCACTGCCGTGGCTAGAGATGGAGAATGTAACAATGCTCCATCTTTTCTTTATGTACCACCTCTTTATAGGAACAGATGGCATAGCTTTTATGCCCAACAGAAACAGCCCGGAGGAGATAGATGAGGTTATAAGGATTGCAAGAGAAGTAGGTTTTGAGCATATAGCTAACGGCATGGATGTCAATATGCCTGATATGCCGTATATATACTTTTTCTATACAGCAAGAGAAGACTTTGTTCAAGAGACGCTATTTATCGTTGAGCATGAAAATGCGCTGAAGGAGCAGCATACAGGTAATGAACCAGCAAGAGCAGATGATTTTGTAGAAATGCCTCAAGAGCTTTCACTGGAGTCCGAAACTCTTAAAAAATATACTGCATGTGCTCTTTATAATATGATATATGCGAAAAAGTTTGTTGAGGGCAAAGCTGAAAAACTTGTTATATGGGATGCGGATCTTCAGGGTATTGTGCATGCTGCATTGGCTGCACAGGTAGATGAAGTCAGTTATGATGAGATTATTATATTTATTAGTGGCGACGAACAGGCACAACAGGCCCAAGCCCTATTTGGTTCTTTAGGACTATCTCAGGTAAAGGTCTATGACAGCACACAGCTTTCAGGAGAAGAGATAGACAGGCTTTGCCAAGGAACAGACACAACTGTTATGGTGTCTTCGCTGGGAGGCATATCTTCAAACCAGGTTCAGCCTGAATTAACACATCAACTTTATCAGGGTGCTTGCAGGCGTACCAGGCGGGGAGGAGTGCTTAGTCTGTTTAATGGACCTGCTGAAGACCAGAGCCTATTAGACTCATGGTATAATCATTATGGCCATATTACTTTTGTCGGAAACAACACTGCCACCAAAGATATGTTGGCTTGGGCAGATCGTATTATTGAAGAGAATACATTACCACAGCAACTCTTCGATCTTATTGTTGCGGGTCAGAACGGTAGTTCAAAATCCTCGTCCAGGCATAGAAATGATGGGCCTGGTGAAACTGTTATAATAGGCGATTTAACTTTACGCTCTGAAAGTGAAGTCTCTAAAACACCGGAAACAGCAGCACACAACTTTAATGCAGATTTCTATTACCGGCAAAGACTCTTCCTTGGCGACAGACAGATAGCAAGCATTGAATTAGCAATTAACAATACAGCGATAGCCTTACATGTCTGCTTTAATTTTTCTGTTGAGGAGGATATGCGCAATAGAGGTATCGGCGAAACACTGCTCTTCAGGGCTTTTGTAGCTGCAACAGAAGAAGCTAAACAGAGAAACTTAAACCCAAAATGGGCACTTTTTACTAGTCAGTATGGTGGTCCGAATGAAGATTGGCAGGATGTTCAAAGGCGTATGGTCCCGGTTACGCACATCTTAAGAAAAGTAGACGCAAAGCAATTTGACTGGGGATGGACCGAGGCTATTAAAAGCCCAGATGCTTTAGTTATAGATGATGCTGAACTTAAAAGTATATTGTATGCAATATCACCCACCCACGATAGTCCTGCGCAGATCCAATTCGCAACTCTTAGTAGAGTTATTGAAGTTTCCAGCGATCAGCAGCATAAAACCTCCTCAGCCGGAAGAGCCTATGAGACTGCAGAAGCAGAAGCAAGCACAGTACGCTTAGAGAGCCTGCTCAATAGCTATTTCTCTAACGTAGAACTAGATAATTCAGTACTGGCTAATGTAGATACCCAGCTTCAGAATGAGCACGGTTTTGAGCTTTCAACATCTGAGGCTGAAGACAATCTGATTGCCCTTAGAATCAATCCGAACATATTAAATCGGGATGCTTTACTCAAGGCTATAGCGGGTAAAATAAAACAAGATATATCAGCCACGGAGGTATGGCAGCAGCTTCAAGATCAGGTCTGGCTGGATGGTAAAATGGAGTTTGCAATACGCGATGTTCCCTGGATCCAGAATACAGATATCCGGGTTAACAATCTTTATGATCCCAAGGTCCGCCTTTTGGTAGGGCTTGGAAAGGTACGCGGCTCAGCTTCATATGAGGCCTTTTATGTCAATGCTTATGCTAATCAAAAACTAACCAGTGTGCAGGATATCTTTAAGCGCGCCGGTTATCGTATAATACCTATTCCTGTGCAGATAGCCACAGATGAGGATAAAAAGGATATGCCGCGTATCCTCCACAGTATTCTTCGCGACAGACGCATTATCCGCATTGCCTTGACTCAGCCGGTAAAGGTAGTCGCAGTTGATACAGGACTATTTGAAATAGTAGACCCTGACACATTGCCTACGGGTGCCGTAAACACAGCGGCAATAGAAGATGACGGTGATAGACGATGGTTTGTTGGGCGCAGCACAGATGGTGAAGGAACCACTGCAAAGGTAAAGGAAGCGCTCGCTCGTACGGACAAATCGCTATCCGATGCCATTGTAGGCATAATTGGTCTGGGAGGATTCGGCCGTGCAGCGTTAGGAAAATTTTTAACCAATGCCGATGCCCCTAAAGAGATCCGCATTGCGGTAAGAGATGGGAGCTATGAAAGGGTTAAGGAGACAGCCGCATTTATTGAGAGAGCATATGAACAGGGATTCAGTTCCCGCCCAAGGACACAGATTAAGATATTTAAGTATTCTGAATTAGACCATCCCCAGGAGAGCCATCCTTTTGGTGATGCCGATGTGGTTGTAGATGCTACAAGTGTTGGCATGGACGATGATAATATATCACTCCAATATCTTGATTTTATTAAACCCGGTAAAGTCCTTTTACACGCAGCTTACCGTAATTCAAGTGGCAAAAACCGCATCCCGCCCATTCTGGCTGAGGCCTATAAGCGCGGCGCCATAGTGCATACCGGATTGGCTGATTGGGTAGGACATCAGTGGTCCCAGATAACAGAAGATTTGAAGAGGGCAGAGGGACTCACTCCTCAGATGCCTGCATGGCGAGACCAGAGATGGAATGCAATCGGCCAGGAGATCGAAGCGGTTGCAAAAGACTGGGCGCGAAATGTCAAAGGGCTACGCGATGCTATGGATGTATTGCCTTCGCGGTCAGGAGTTCAAGACAACCCCGATACTGCACAGGCGTTCTCACCCTTGCCATCTCATGCAGCCTTCAAGGCAATAAGAGTGGCTGCATAATTTTTGTCACAATCCTAACACGTTGACATTTTCCCAAATCCTAATATAATATAAATCAAGCGGTTATGGAGATTGGGTTCGAATCCCAGCCTCTCCGCCAACTGGGATATGGGGCGTTGGATAAATAATGATGGAGGGTGCCCTCCGTCGAAAAATTTAATCGGCGCTCTTTTAAAATAAAGTTCGAACCAATCTTTTGCAAAAATTCTTTTTGCGGTTCTAAATTTCCCTCACAAACTATGTAATAGGCTCTGTTTAAAGAGGTTACGAATTCTTTAGCAGGTTCGAACCAATTATTGCCCTCATCAGCAAAATCTCTTAGTCTTTCCTGTAAATTCTTCTTTTTATTTAGGAATTCTTCCTTTTTGTGTTTGTATTCTTCTAATGAAATGCTGCCTTCAAGATATATGTCTATAAGCCGATTAATCTTTATGTCTATTAAGTCTATTTGCCTTTGTAGATTTTGCTGATGAGGACGTGATGACTGGACAACCTTGTTTTTATCCTTCTCTAACTCACGTAAAATCTTCTTTGTCCAGTCATCACACAAAGAAACTTTTTGAATGAAGTTCCTGACCTGTTTAGCAAGCTTTTCCCCTCGTATGTATGGTTGAGAACAGTTAGTAAGCCTTTTAGTACACCTATAATAAATATGTCCCTTTTGTATCTCTGCCGTTATCATGCGACTACACTCACCGCACCTTATAAAGCCACGAAAGACAAAGACTTTCTTAGCCTTCTTAGGCTTCGAACGTCGAGCCATAACAGCCTGGCATCTATCAAAAAGTTTCTTTGTAATAATTGGTTCGTGAGTACCCTCGTAAACCTCGCCATTGAATCTAAACATACCATAGTAAAGAGGATTTTTGAGGATATGTTGATGCTGTCCTGCGCTAAGAGGTTTATCTCTGCGTCCTGTCATGCCTAAGTCGTTTATCTTATCTCGTATCTCATGAAGTGAGTGTTTGCCAGTAGCGTATAGCTCAAAAATCCTCTTTATGAAAGGAGCTTTGCCCTTATCCTTTACGATGGTTCGTGACTGCCTATCGTTTATGTATCCTATCGGTGCCCACTGAGGCCATATCCCCTTACTAAGCTTAAGGCGTATCCCACGCTTGATATTCTCTGACAAGGCGTCTATATAGTACTTGCTCTGTCCAAAGGCGATGGAGAGCATAAACTTACCTTGAGCATTATCATCGAAACGGTAGGTAGGAAAGCGTAGGTCTTTTATGATATGCTGGTCTAGTAGATATATTATTTTACCGCCGTCAACACTATTGCGCGCAAGTCTATCGGGATGCCAGGCGAGGATACCTTCAGCATAACCACGCTCTATTTGTAGCAACATGCCATTAAATACAGGACGCCCAGGTTTTTTGGCGGTTTTAGCTTCGATAAACTCTTTTACTATGGTGAGAGTTTCTCGCTTGGCATACTCTCTTAGCTCTTTAAGTTGGGCTTCTATGGAGAGTATCTGCCTATCTTCATCATCAGTAGACTTGCGCGCATAGATAAAGTATCTCATAGGGCAAAGCTCCTTTCATTGTGAGGGAAATTTAGAATTTATCATTTTATTTTTGAGATAGATAAAAATCTCAAAAGTAAAATGACTAAAAGATTGGTTCAAGAACTTTATTTTAAAAGAGCGCCGATTAAATTTTTCGACGGAGGGCACCCTCCATCATTATTTATCCAACGCCCCATATCCCAGTTGGCGGTGTGTCTATCGTCTTGTTCGAACTTCCTTCAGGGGTACCCCTGAAGGAAAATTTTAATTTTTCCAACGCCGTCGGCTCGGCAATCACGACCGGCAGGCCGCCCGCACCCAGCCTGCGGCCGTGTGCGTCCTCGCCAGCAACGTTATCATATACTTGTATGCAACTTTATACCGGGGCTCGTCCGCTCCGTATTCGCCCTCCGAAGCGTAGCTACCCTGAATTTCTTCTATGGCGAAAGAGGGCCCATCCGGCTGCCGAGCATTCACGAAAAAGCCCACACAAAAAAAGCAATTCTGGGTGCGCACAAGATTACTTTTCTGCCAAAAAACCAGCCGGCTATTCACATATATCAAAGGGCAGATTTTAGTTTATAAATAGGACTTAATATGTTAGAATAATATTGCTTTACTACCTCATTGTAGCCACTAAAGTTATAATACTAAAGACATACTATAAAGTCAAGGAGAAAAGATGCTTTCTAAAAGACTCAAAGATCTTCGCAAAGAACGCAATTGGACTCAGCAAAAATTAGCTGAAAAAGCAAGTTTATCTTTTAATGCTATTACTAAGATAGAACAAGGAGCGGCAAAACATCCTACCTTGAGAACATTACTTAAATTAGCAGATGCTTTTAAGATCGGCTTGGATGAATTAGTAGGAAAAGATAAACATAGGGAAATTTGAAGGGGGCACGTCCTTCCCTAAAAAGACACACTTTATTCTACATCATTTTTCCCCGTCTGGCATTATACTGTAATACCGATATGATAATGTCCTATTATACCGAAATAGAAATGTCCTATT
>CAZMYR010000001.1:107098-113767 GCA_964570585.1 uncultured Planctomycetia bacterium | reverse complement strand
TGGTGGAACGGGCATTTTGAATTCAAAAAGTATCAAATCCCGTTGGGGCTACCATATCTTTTTGAGCACACCGCATTTTACCATCTCAAAACCCACCACATTAACATAACCCTATAAAAATTAAGTAGTAATAACCCGAGATAGGTATATATAAATAGAAATCTTATGGAGAGAAGAAAAAAATCGATTATTTATTTTACAATATTTTTAAACGTATTAACCAATGTAACGTTAACATAAGGCAGGATATAATAATTATTGCTAGGTAAATAAATTTATCTGCTTTCTTGTTGAAAGCCACAAGCCATAACCAGCGCATATCAAGACTCATAAAAGTTATTATTTTATTAATCCATATAAAAACTGCCATAACCAATAAAAAGGAAAAAAAATAAACCATATTAAAATACCACATGGCAAAAGTAAATATATCGGCTTGCTATATTCATATGATTCTTTTATTAACATAACTATTATAACAATAATTCAGCTTCAGTGCAAACAAAAACACTATTGAATTAGTAAAAAAAGCAGACTCTTTTTAACAAAATAGGGTTGAAAATGTGGTGGGAAATGTGGTAGAATGCCTCAATTGAATTCAAAAGCCCCACAACCCCGTTGGGGCTACCAAACTTTGCGAACCAAGCCCCCCAGAGATTATTAGAATGCGACGGAAAGGAGCATTTATGTAAACCGAGGGCTATAAATATTAGCGGTTTTTATATTTATAGTTTACAGAACTCCATCTTGTTGATATAATCTGATAAGTTTAAAAACGATACTATAGTGCCGGGGTAGCTCAGTGGTAGAGCGCGGCCCTGAAAAGGCCGGCGTGGGCAGTCCGATTCTGCCCCCCGGCACCACGCAAAATCTTGCCATTGGCAAGATTTTGCAGTCTTAAGTAGTAAGTCATAAGTTTTAAGTATCTCTTACGACTTGAGACTAAATTTGCGAAGCAAATTTTATGCCCGCGTAGCTCAGCTGGTAGAGCAGGGCTTTCGTAAAGCTCAGGTCGTCCGTTCGAATCGGACCGCGGGCTCCAACCCGCCAAAGGCGGATTGTCCCGAACGATGCGACGAATAGGAACATCGGAGGGACTTCCATATGACCCCATGGCAAAAATAACCGAAATATTAAAAAATAAAAATTTCTTTTTTTTATGGTCGGGGCAGATAATTTCGCAATTTGGCGATCGCCTGACACAGATGGCATTGATAGGTCTTATATATAAAAGGGCCCCCGGCTCTGCTTACGAATTAGCCAAACTCTTTACTTTCGTTATTATCCCCGTATTTGTAATAGGCCCGGTAGCAGGTGTTTATTCAGATAGATGGAATAAAAAATATACAATGATTATAAGCGACTTGATACGAGGGGTACTTGTATTCTTTGTCGCTTTATACTGTTTCCTTGCCCCAAAATTTACACCTATTTTTCCGGTTTATATAATAGTTTTTATTGCATTTTCTATGACCCGTTTTTTCTTACCTGCCAAAATGTCCATAATTCCGGATTTAGTCTCACAAGAAGAGTTGCTTCTGGCAAACTCTTTAATAACTACCACAGGAATGATAGCGGCTGTTTTAGGCCTTGGTATCGGCGGAATATTTATTTTACCGATATTTGGAGTAAAGACAGCATTTGTTATTGACTCAACGACATTTTTTGTGTCTGCACTTTTCATCTCTTTTATGAGAATAGATTATAGAAGGGGAGAGTTTAAGAAAAATATATATTATATCAGCAGGGAAATAGGACAGGTCAGCAGAGAGATAGGAGAGGCCATTAAAAAGTCTGTATTTATGGAGATAAAGGAAGGTATCGGATATTTATTGCAGCATCGGAAAATGCATTTTATCATAGGAACTTTATTTTTATTGTGGAGCGCAATAGGAGCTAGTTATATAGTAGTTATAGTTTTCGTTCAGCAAACATTAGGCACCGCCACCAAGCACTTAGGCCTTCTGGCGGTCTTTTTCGGCACTGGATTATTTATAGGTTCTCTGGCATATGGAAGGTTTGGTCATTTGTTCTCAAAAACAAAAGCAATATTCTTAAGCCTGGCCTTATCAGGCATTGTGATTGTTCAGTTCGTTATCTTTGTAATGGCATACCCGGTTTTTCATGTAGTGGCCGGTTTAGCGGCTATATTCGGATTGTTTGTTGCCCCCATTATGATATCATCAAACACGATAGTTCATGAGCTAATGCCTGAAGAATTACGCGGCCGCGCATTTTCTTCATTGGAGGCCGTAATGCATCTGGCATTTTTAATATTTATGTTGCTGGTTTCAATTTTAGCAGAATTTATAGACACTTCGTATATTTTGATTGTAGTTGGGGTTTTGTGCGGTTATGCCGGGATTTTTGGCCTAAGGCGGATAAATAATAGAAAAAAGGTTACTGGTTAGGTTTTTTTGTCTTTTAGGGAAGGCCTTTTACTTTGTTTGTTTTCTTTTAGGCATTGTTTATAAAAATCGCATCTGTCGCAGCATACATTCTCTTCGCCGCGTTCACCGCGATACCATTTCCTCTCGCAGCTCCAGAAAAATTGACATCTCTCACAGCAGAGCATAGCCATTGTAGCTCACCTCTATATATATTATATTGCCAAAATAAAGGTTTGTCAATGACTCTGCCAAAAAAGTATTGGGCGTTCCCTTTGTGTTGACAAAAATCGTCGCATTTACTATAATGATTTTACTATGATGAGAAGAACATTTCCGGGCGGAGTCCATCCTCCGTATTTTAAAAGATTAACAAAGAATATAGGCATAAAGAAGGCAAAAATTCCTGAGCAGGTTATAATACCTCTCAGCCAGCACGTAGGCGCAGTATGCGAGCCGACGGTTTCAGTCGGCGATGAGGTAAAAACAGGCACACTAATAGGCAGGTCAGATAAGTTTATTTCTTCCTATGCCCACTCTTCTATTTCAGGAAAGGTAACAAAGATAGAACTAAGGCCCCATCCCTTATTAGGAGTTTGTAATTCTGTTATTATAGATTCTGATGGTAAAGATGAACCCGGTTTTAAAGCTTCCGGAGTTAACATAGATGCATTAAATCCGCAGGAGATAATAAATATTGTAAAGGAAGCGGGCGTTGTTGGTTTAGGAGGTGCTGGTTTTCCTACCCATGTTAAACTCACCCCTCCTAGGGAGAAAAAAATAGATACATTTATATTAAATGGCGCAGAGTGCGAACCATATCTTTCTTGTGACCATAGACTTATGCTGGAGCGAGCACAGGATATAGTAAAAGGTGCTCTTTTAATAATGAAGACCATAGGCGTAAAAAAAGGTATAATTGCGATAGAGGACAATAAGCCCGACGCAATAAAAACTATGCGAGAGGCAACTTACAACTTACAACTTACAACTTACAACTTGGAGGTCGTTAGCCTCCACACTAAATATCCCCAAGGAGGCGAGAAACAACTCATAAAGGCCCTTTTAAACAGAGAAGTTCCGCCGGATGGTTTGCCTTTTGATGTTGGCTGCCTTGTAGATAATGTAGGGACTGCTTTAGCTGTATATGAAGCAGCCCGGTATAAAAAGCCTTTGCATGAAAGGGTAGTGACAGTGTGCGGCGATGCTGTAAAAAATCAAGCAAATCTTCTTGTAAGAATAGGCACGCCTGTATCGGATTTAATAGATGAATGCGGTGGTTTAACGAAAGAGTTGGGAAAGATAATCTTTGGCGGCCCAATGATGGGCCTTTGCCAGTATACTGAAAATGTCCCTGTTGTAAAGGGAACATCGGGGATTATTTTTCTAAGCAAAGAGAAAGCGACTGTGCCCCGGCAGCAACACTGTATAAGATGCGGAAAGTGCGTGGAGGTCTGCCCTGTTAATCTTGTGCCTGCAACCATAGCTATTGCTGCTGAAAAAGGAAGGCTCGATATTGCTTCTGACTTTAATGTAGCAGATTGCATAGAATGCGGAGCCTGTTCGTATGTATGTCCGTCAAAGATACCGCTTGTGCATCTTATAAAACAGGCGAAAAGAGAGTTATTATGCCGAACAGTAAAATAATAGTATCTGTCTCGCCCCATATAACATCGCCAGAGCAGATTCCCAAGATTATGTGGTCGGTGTTCTTAGCCCTTCTGCTTGCTGGAGTATGGGGTGTATATGCATTTGGAATAAGAGCATTTTATCTTATTATTGCTTCTATATCCAGCGCTATGCTTGCAGAGGCGTTATTTTTAAAGCTCCGCAACAAACCAATAACCATTACAGATGGCAGCGCAGCATTGACCGGCTTGCTTTTAGCTTATAATGTTAGCCCGCGATTGCCCATCTGGTGTATATGCGTTGGCGCTGTTTTTGCTATTATTATCGGTAAACAGATATTCGGTGGCTTAGGCAGAAACATATTTAATCCTGCATTAGTAGGAAGGGCCTTCCTTGTGGCCTCCTGGCCAAAATATATGGTAGTATTTGATAATCCCCGCTGGCAAATAGATGCAGTTACGACCGCCACACCTCTTACTATAATAAAACACGGTTATACGTATCCTTTGCCCTCATATCTTGATTTATTTATAGGCAACCGGGGTGGATGCATAGGGGAGGTTTGTATAGCAGTTTTGCTATTAGGCGCTCTATTTTTATTATACAAAGGATATATCAGCTGGCATATTCCCTTTATTTATATATTTACAGTGGGTATATTAAGCTGGATGTTTGCTTCTGATAAGCTTTTTGGCGGCGATTGGTTATTTTATATTTTAACCGGTGGCCTCATTCTGGGAGCATTTTTTATGGCAACGGGCATGGTGACATCTCCTATTACGAATAAGGGTAAGATAATATTCGGGTTGGGTTGCGGAATTATAACTTTTGCCATAAGAAAATGGGGCGGTTATCCCGAAGGGGTATCTTATTCTATATTGATAATGAATGCGGCTACCCCTCTTATCGATAGGTTAACCAAGCCAAGGAGATACGGGACAAAAATCCGAAATCCGAAACCCGAAATGCGAAACAAATCCTAAATTAGAATTTCGAATTTCGAAATTGTTTCGTGCTTCGTATTTCGTGCTTCGAATTTTTATACAGGAGGAGTTAAACGATGCGTTTAGTAACGGTGCTAACCCTTGTATGCGTGATGGCGGCTTTGGTTTTAGGCGCGGTTTATAAAAATACCGCTCCGTTAATAGCCGCCCAAAAAGAAAAAGAAACCCAACAGGCCTTAAAACAGGCATTGCCCGATGCTGATAAGTTTATTATACAGAGAGTAAATGGTGAGGCATATTACGAAGGATATAAAGACGAGAAATTGATAGGCTATGCTATTACTGTTAAGGCAGAAGGATACTCCGGAGATATAGAGATAATGGTCGGCCTTGATAAAAAGGGAGTAATAACCGGAGTAGAGATTCTAACTCAGCAAGAAACTCCGGGATTAGGTGCGCGATGCATCGAGGTAAAATATGGCGAGAAGACCCCTTGGTTTACCAGGCAATTTAAGCAAAAAAAGGCAGAAGAGGTTAGCCTTGAAAATATTGAAACAATAACCGGCGCTACAATTACCACTGAAGCCATAATAGATGCGATTAAGGAAAGCGTCGACAAATGGGGTCTTGAATCTTGACATTATAAAAAAATGAAGAATTTATTTTACGAGTTTAGAAAAGGCATAAGCTTAGAAAACCCGGTATTTATACTGGCATTAGGACTATGCCCTGCACTGGCGATTTCTACCGGCGTAAAAAATGCCATAGGCATGGGAGCTGCCGCCACTTTTGTGCTTTTTGGCTCTAATATAATTATATCCAGCTTGCGTAAAGCGATACCGCATAAGGCGAGAATCCCTTGCTTTATCGTAATCATTGCCACCCTTGTTACAATAGTCGAGCTTTTACTTAAGGCATATTTTCCAATGCTGGATAAGTCATTGGGAATATATGTCCCGTTGATAGTAGTAAATTGCATTATTATGGGAAGGGCAGAAGGATTTGCCTCAAAACACCCCGTTTTAAATTCTATATTTGATGCTCTGGGCATGGGGGCCGGTTTTACTCTGGCGCTTATTATGGTCTCAGCAATAAGAGAATTTATAGGCGCCGGGGCTATCTTTGGAATTCCCGTTATTAGAGGTTTTCAACCAGCCACAATTTTGATACTTGCTCCTGGGGCATTGCTTGTTATGGGTTGTTTGATAGGATTTTTTAATTATGTAAAGCAGAGAAAATAATACCATGGACATAACAAAACTTATGACGATAGCAATAAGCGCAATATTTATAAACAACTTTGTGCTTACCCGCTTTTTAGGGCTATGCCCGTTTATGGGAGTTTCAAAACAGACCAAACCGGCTTTATGTATGGGAGCAGCGGTTATATTTGTTATGTCCGGTTCGTCGGTTATAACCTGGCTTATATATAATTATTTACTCATTCCGCTTAACCTTGTGTATATGAGGACTATAACTTTTATATTGGTTATAGCCGTCTTTGTGCAGCTTGTGGATATGGCCATGTTAAAATTTTCTTCTGCATTACACAGGGCGTTAGGTATATATCTTCCTTTAATAACAACAAACTGCGCTGTTTTAGGCGTGGCTGTTCTTAATATAAATATGTTTTTTAAAGACGGACAGGCACTCCCGGCTTCGTTTTTATCTTCTTTTTTTCAGGCCTTTTGCGCCGGAGTTGGATTTGC
>CAZMYR010000001.1:0-106998 GCA_964570585.1 uncultured Planctomycetia bacterium | reverse complement strand
ACCGATAATAATCTTAGGCAGCTTAGGCCTTATATTCGGCCTTTGGCTTATGTTCGCTCATAAAATATTTTATGTAAGGATAGACCCTAGAGTTGAGCAGATACTCAATATTTTGCCGGGGGCAAACTGCGGCGCCTGTGGCTGTGCGGGTTGCCAGGGTTTTGCAGAGGCGTTAATTGAAGGCGGGGCCGATGTAAGCGATTGTACGGTAGGTGAAATTGAAACCCGCAAGAAACTGGCCGAATTTTTAGGAGTTGAATTAAAAGAAAAGACAAAACAGGTTGCTACCTTAATCTGCGGCGGGGGCACAAGGTGTGCCGACAAATATGATTATGCCGGGCCAGGGACTTGCGCAGCCGCTGAAGTTCTTTTAGGCGGGGAAAAGTCCTGTCGATATGCCTGCATAGGTTTTGGTGATTGTGTAAAGGCTTGCCCTTTTGATGCGATAACAATGGGGGAGGATAATCTGCCAAGAATAAATCCGGATAAGTGCACCGCTTGCGGAAAATGCATTGAAATTTGTCCTAAAGATGTGCTGGTGTTAACACCCGTTGATAAATTCTATCATATAAGATGTAATTCAAAATATAAAGGCTCGCAAGTTGCTAAAATATGTAAAGTTGGTTGTACAGCATGTGGTACATGTGTAAAGGTATGTCCGGTTGAAGCCATAACTATAGAAAACAATCTCGCCAAGATAGATTATAATAAATGTACCAACTGCGGAGAATGCCTAAAGGTGTGTCCTACAAATGCGATAGGCGAAAGAAAACAGAAAAAATAGCGATTCGTTGTTCGTGAATCGTGAATCGTATCTCGCAAAAACGAGATACGAGATACTAAATACGAACAACAAAATCATGGAAACAGGAGGAGGAAGAGATGGCTGAAGGAATAATTGATTTAACAGATGAGAATTTCAAATCGAACATAGAGAAAGGTATAACACTGGTGGACTTCTGGGCTCAATGGTGCGCGCCTTGTTTTATGATAACCCCAATTGTAGAGGAAATTGCCCAAGAATATAAAGACAAGATAAAGGTTGGAAAACTCAACGTGGATAGCAACCAAATAACCGCTGCCGACTTAGGCATAGTTAGCATTCCCACCCTCATGCTTTTTAAAGAAGGAAGAGAGGAAGCCAGAATAGTGGGAGTTGTACCGAAGGAAAGAATAAAAGAAAAGATAGAACCACTTGTTAGCTAATGAAAATGTTAACTTTACTTTTAGATATAGGCACTACCACCGTAAAAGGCCTTTTGTTAAATAAAGCCACCCGCAGAGAGATATCTTCGGATTTCATATTGAATGAACAGGTTAAATTTGGCGAAGATGTCATCACCAGAATAGATTTCTCACTCAAAAGTCCGAAAAATGCAGATAAGCTAAAATTTGCTGCGCTTGAATCTATAAATGGGTTAATTAAAAAGCTGACTAAAGAAACGCCGTTTAAATCCTCAGATATTAAAGAAGCAATTGTTGTTTGCAATACAGCGATGCATCATCTATTTTTAGGTCTTTCTGCCGAGTCATTGATCAGGCCTCCTTATAAGGTCTTAGAAAAGGCAGAAATGACAATAAAAGCCAAAGAAGCCGGAATTAATATATTGCAAGATGCTCCTGTTATAATACTCCCAAACATAGGCAGTTTTGTTGGTTCGGACGCTATAGGGCTTATCATTGCTTCAAATATATATGACAGTGATTCCATTAAACTGGCAATAGACATAGGCACCAATGGAGAAATTATACTTGGTTCATCCGATAAAATTTTAGTCACATCCACTGCTGCCGGACCTGCTTTTGAGGGCAGATGCATAAGTTGTGGTGTGCCTGCGACAGAAGGTGCGATTGAAAAAGTGAGGATAATGAAAGACGGTTCAGTAAAATCGGCTGTTATAGGTAATATTTCTCCAAAGGGCATATGCGGTAGCGGACTGATAAATACAGTAGCAGAGATGTTAAAAGGAGGCCTGATAGATAAAACAGGCAAAATGAAACATCCCAGTTTTGTATTGTTTGAAAAAGGCAATGTTAAAATTTTTATAACCCAGAGCGATGTAAGGAAGCTACAGCTTGCGAAAGCGGCTATTTATGCTGGGATAAAGGTATTGATGAGGCAATTAGATATTAAGGCATCTAACATCTCCAGGGTTTTAATAACAGGTTCCTTTGGCAATTCAATAAATGCAAAAAATGCCATTTTAACAGGTCTTATACCTCGGCTTTCTCCCTCTAAGGTGGAGTTTGTCAAAGATGCCCCGATTAAAGGGGCAAAAAGATACATATTATCTAAAAAGATTCAAAGCGAACTGACCTCAATATTGAGTAAGGTAAAAAGGATCCCGCTCGCAAGAAAGGGTTTCCAGCAAACTTACGTCGATTCTATGAGTTTTAACCTACGCGGTGCTAACTAAGTTAGCACCGCGTAGGTTAAAGAAAGAAAGGTGCAAGATGAACATAGCGGTATTTTGTTCAGGATATGGTTCAAACTTTCAGGCAATTGTGGACGCCTCTAAAAGGAAATTGTTTGACGCCAATATAGCCATTATGGTTTGTGATAACAAAGGCGCCTTTGCTTTAGAGAGAGCAAAAAAAGAAAATATCAAGACTTTACTTGTACTAAAAGAAAATTTTAAAACACGCGAAGATTTTGAAAACAAAATTATAGACAGGCTTGAAAAAGAGGATATAGAACTTATATGTTTAGCCGGGTTTATGCGTGTTTTAAGCCCCCGGCTTGTTAAACGATACGAAAATAGAATATTAAATATACACCCTGCACTTTTGCCGTCGTTTAAAGGGACCCATGGAATAAAAGACGCATTTGAGCGCGGTGTCAAGGTGACGGGTGTTACAGTGCATTTTGTTACGGAAGAATTAGACGCCGGCCCTATTATTTTACAAGAGGCAGTGAGGATAGAAGAAGATGATGCCCGGAAGACCCTGGAGGGGAAAATACACGCAGTGGAACACACCCTATATCCAAAGGCGATAAGGCTTTTTACAGAAGGCAGACTAAAAGTAAAAGGCGGGAAGGTAAAGATCTAAAAGATGATTAAATTTGGGACATCTGGCTGGAGAGCAATTATTAGCGATGAGTTTACTTTCGATAATGTAAGGTTAGCAACTCAGGCTATTGCGAATTATTTGAAGAAAGTCCACAGTCCACAGTCCACAGTCCACAGAATAAAAGTTATCGTTGGCTACGACACCAGGTTTTTATCGAAGGAATTTGCGCAAGTTTGCGCAGAGGTTTTGGCTGCTAACAAAATAGAGGTCCTTCTTTGCGATAGAGATGTACCGACTCCGGTAATTTCATACCATATCATTAAAAATAACTTAGCCGGCGGTATAAATTTTACGGCCAGCCATAATCCTCCGGAATATAATGGCATAAAGTTTTCACCGGCTTCCGGCGCACCGGCACCGCCAAAAGTTACAAACCAAATCGAGTATGAAATAAAGAAACTACGAACTACGAACTACGAACTACGAACTATCAGTAGCAGCCTCTTAAAGCATATCAGAACCTTTAACCCAAAACCTGCCTATTTTTCCCAGATAAAGAGAAAGATTAGATTCGATGCTATAAAAAAGGCAAAGTTGAAAATAGCAGTAGATTGTCTTTATGGCACATCGAGGAATTACCTCGATTTTTTACTGAAAAAAGCGAATTGCAAAGTAGAACCGTTACATAATTGGCCGGATCCTTATTTTGGAGGCAAAAGGCCCGAACCGGCAGAAGATAGCATAAAAGAGCTTATAGAATGCGTAAAAAAGAAAAGATTGGATTTAGGATTGGCCTGCGACGGAGATGCCGACCGTTTTGGAATAGTCGATTCAGACGGGACAATTATATCTGCTAACCAGATTATATCGCTGCTCCTTTACCATTTAATTAAAACAAGGCCCGTAAAGAAAAATTCGGTTGCCGCCAGAACAGTTGCAACTACACACATGGTTGATAAAATTTGCGGAAAATTCGGAATAAAAGTTTATGAGACACCGGTGGGCTTTAAATATTTTACACCGTATTTAACTAAAGATAATTGCATCATCGCAGGGGAAGAATCCGGCGGGCTTTCTATCTCGGGCCATCTGCCTGAGAAAGACGGGATATTGGCCTGCCTTTTGGTAGCTGAAATGGTAGCAGTGAATAAAAAACCCATAAGGGGATTGTTAGAGTCTCTATATAAAGAATTTGGATATTTTCCTTTTGAAAGAATAGACTTTAGCATGGAGCAGGATCAAAAAAATAAATTGATGGACGGACTCTTAGATAACCCGCCTAAAATTTTTGCAAAAAAGCCGGTGTCTAAAATAAATAAAAAAGATGGCTGCAAACTTTTATTTAGTGACGGCTCATGGGTATTATTCAGGCCCTCAGGCACAGAACCAATCGTCCGCTGTTACTTTGAAGCCAGGTCAGACAAAAGGCTGAAAGAACTTATCTCTGCGAGCAAGAAACTAATACCCGCATAAAACAACAGCGCTCTCGTTTAAATTGCTTGACACAGATTATATATTAAAGTATAATTCCCGTCATAATGAGTAAAGTAAAAATAAAAAACATAAAGGCAAGGGAAATCCTTGATTCCAGGGGCAACCCAACAATTGAGGTTGATGTTATCCTCAATAATGATGCCATAGGCCGGGCCGCTGTGCCCAGCGGCGCCTCTACCGGAGAGCATGAGGCGATAGAGCTTCGCGACGGAGATAAGTCTCGTTATAAAGGAAAAGGGGTTACTAAAGCCGTCTCTAACGTAAACAATGTCATCAAAGATGAACTGATAGGCAAAGAGCCTTTTAGCCAGCGCTCAATAGATGATTTACTCATAAATCTGGATGGCACGGAGAACAAATCTAAATTAGGAACGAATGCCATATTGGGCGTTTCTTTAGCAGTTGCAAAGGCAGCAGCAGCTGCTAAGAATTTACAACTTTTCGAATACATAGGCGGAGAAGATGCTAAATTACTGCCCGTTCCGATGATGAATGTAATAAACGGCGGCGCCCACGCAGACAACAATATAGACCTTCAGGAATTTATGATTATGCCAATCGGGGCAAGCTCTTTTAGCAATGCTTTGAGAATGGGCTCAGAAACCTTTCACACATTAAAAGGCATTTTAAAGAATAAGAAACTTTCAACTTCCGTCGGTGATGAAGGCGGCTTTGCCCCCGACTTAAGATCAAATAGCCAAGCAATAGAGGCAATCCTTGAAGCCATAGAAAAGGCAGGATATAAACCCGGCAAAGACATAGCCATAGCCCTTGATCCGGCCGCGAGTTCTTTTTACAAAGAAGGTGTATACATGCTTTTATCTGAGGAAAAAAAAGAAAATTCCTCAGATGATATGATAGACTTTTACTCAAGATGGGTCAAAGAATATCCTATAGTTTCTATAGAAGACGGCCTTTCAGAAGATGATTGGGAAAGTTGGGTAAAGCTTACTAAAGAATTGGGCCAAAGAATACAGATTGTTGGAGATGACCTTTTTGTTACTAATACTAAAAGATTAAAAATTGGCATAGAGAGAAAAGTAGCCAATTCTATACTTATTAAAGTTAATCAAATAGGCACCCTATCCGAAACTTTAGATGCTATTGATATGGCAAAAGATGCCGGTTATACTGCGGTTATATCTCATCGCTCAGGAGAGACTGAAGATACTACCATATCCCATTTAGCAGTTGCTACAGGGGTAGGCCAGATTAAGACCGGTTCCGTATGTAGAACCGACCGCATTGCCAAATATAATGAGCTTCTTAGAATAGAAGAGTTTTTGGGAAAAAGAGCAAGGTTTGCTCAATTTCATCGAGCAAATAGCCGTTAATGCCTAACAGGATAAAAATAATTATACTTGTTGTTATATTGTTTTTGCTTCTGGCTATTTTTATTCCCGGCTATTCGAAACTGCAAAAACTTAAGAGTACAAATCAGGGCTTGACAAAGAAACTACAAAAACTTAAAATAGAAAATATTCAGTTGACCAGAGAAGTCAAAAAATTAAAAGAAGACCCCCTTTATCTTGAAAAAGTCGCCCGTAAAAAAATGGGGATGAGCAAAAAAGGTGAAGTGATTTATAAGCTTGTTCCCGCGGAACCTGTCCCCGCGGAAGCGGGGAGCGGGGAATAGTAGACGATAAAGAATCTAATGAGTAAGGCCCAGGCGCAGTTTAAAATCGGGGATGTAATAGAAGCAGAGGTTTATAAGATTACAAACTTTGGAGCCTTCGTTAAATTGCCGAACGATAAAAAGGGCCTGATTCATATATCTCAGATTTCCGGTAATTTTGTGAAAAACATAAGCGAACACCTTAAGATAGGCGATAAAGTAAAAACAAGAATTATTGCAATCGATGGCGAAAAGATAGAACTCACTCTTAAAAAAACAAAGGAATACGTCAGTAGTTATCCTAAAAATAAAGGTTTCAGGTCGTCAGATTTAGAGGAGAAACTCAAGGTCTTTCTAAGACATAGATAAGAAAACGATGCGGGGTAGAGCAGCCAGGTAGCTCGTCAGGCTCATAACCTGGAGGTCGTTGGTTCAAATCCAACCCCCGCTACCAAAATTAAGCCGCAGTTTAAACTGCGGCTTTAATTTTTCTTGACTTTTGTATATACATGTATATACTTGTATATACAAGGAGGTGTTATCATGAAAAAACTTATAACAATGCGGATCGAATCTAATCTGTTAGAAGAGTTAAATAAGCTTAAACAAAACACTAAATTATCAAGAACTACGCTTATTGAAGAAGCAATTAAGTTAATAGTGCAACTTTATAAAAGGCCCCTTCATGAGAAAGAAATACAAAAAACTGCTAAAGAGCTATTAATGGAACGTTCAGAATTATATAGAAGGTTAGCTAATAAATGAAATTAACCGAACTTCTAAATATTAAAATAGTCGCTATGCTACATGATACCATCATTGAGATGTTTGGTGGCGCCGGAGGAATTCATAACCAAACTATGATTTTGTCTGCTTTAGCTAATCCATTTCAAACTTTTGTTGGACAGGAACTTTATCCAACGCCGATCGAAAAAGCAGGAATTATATTTTTTTCATTGATAAAAAATCATGGTTTTGTAGATGGCAACAAAAGGGCTGCTTGTCTTATTTTAACTCTTATCTTGATGATTTATGGTTACAGACTTAAAGCAGATAATTTAACAATGGAAAAAATTGCTTTGAAAGTGGCTAATGGAAAAATTTCTAAAGAAAATGTGTTTTTATGGATTTATCATAATATAGACTATCTTAAGAAAAGATAATTTACGCATAGTTTTTTGTTTTGCAATAAACATATTTTGAAGTATAATAAAACTGTAACAAGGGGAGCAAAATGGATAATCATAAAAATCCCGGAGTGGCTGCGGTGCTATCTTTTATCTTTACCGGTTTAGGCCAGATATACAACGGAAAGATAGGGAAAGGATTACTGTTGATGCTTATTTCAGCGGTTAGCGTCGCTTGCCTTATTATGGGAGCTGTCATAACCGGATACTGGTTTGTTGATGTAGGAAAATATGAATTTTCCACTCTTTGGATAGGGATTTCTTTAATTGTTATAAGCATATTAGTGATAGCAATTACAGGCATTTATAATATCTACAATGCCTATAATGTAGCTAAATCCTCTAAAGAATAAAGAACAGAAGGAGAAAACTAAATATGGAAATCTTAAATCGTATCAAAAGATTTATTCTGCTTCTTATAATTGTGATTATGTCTTTATCTTTAAGTGGATGCGCAATAATTGGGACAGCCCTAAGCGCCGCCGCTGCTTACGGTATTTATAAGGTGTTGGACTAGAAAGGGGGACACCTGCAGCACAAAAAGGGAGAATTTGCTAGAGAGAGCCTTTTTGTGCAGCAGAGTGTCCCCATAGAAACGATGAAGGAACGTTTGCAATGACCTATGCAGGGACAGACAGAAGAAACTTTCCACGAACCAGCCATTCCTATACAATAAGCTTTAAAGAGCATGATGAACCGGAGATTAACTGGGACATCAGCAGTACCAGGAATTTAAGTTTAGGGGGTGCGCTTTTTCTAAGCAGCGAACCCTTTTCGCATCATAGTCTATTGGATATAAGGTTAAGAATCCCCGCACAAAATGCTCATTGTAAATGCCGAGCGATAGTTCAGAGAGGCAAAGGCCCTCTTAAAAAGGCCTTTTATGAAATAGCTGTATATTTTACAGAGATAGATACAAATTCTATAGAGCAACTTAGAAAATCCATAAGTTTCTTTTTAGGAAAAGATAAAAGGGCCTAGGGCCTCTAACAAAAAGGTGTGGGATGAAGAAGAGCCTTTCGATAATTTCACCGGAAATCAAAGAAATCCTGAAGCTACCGAATAAAAAAGAAAAATTAAATGAAATCTTTGCTGAAATACACCCCTATGACATATTCATTTTGGTAAAAGATTTAATGCCGGCGGAGGTTGCTGAAATAATAACAGCTTTAGGGATACCGAGAGGCATTGAGGTCTTTGAGAAATTAAAAATAAAAAAACAGAGGCGGATTTTCAGGCATTTTTCAAAGGAGTGGATGGCAGATGTTTTAGAAGAAATGCCGCCGGACGAAAGGGTAGATTTTATCAAGGCCTTACCAGGGGATAGATCTGAAGAAATATTACCGTTAGTTGCGCAGGCCGAGCGCAATGATATTAAAAGATTAATGCAATTTAAAGAAGGCACAGCCGGTTCTATATTGACAACAGAGTATGCTTCCTTAAAACGTGGGATAATAGCAAAAGAGGCTCTCGAAAAATTAAAGCTGCAGGCGCCAAACAGAGAAACTATATATTATATATATATTACCGATGAAGGGAAAAAGCTCACAGGATTTATTTCATTAAAAAAACTCATTGTCTCAAGATCGGATGCATTAATAAATGATATTATGAATAAAAACGTTATCAGCGTTAATGTAAATGAGGACAAAGAGATGGTGGCAAAGAAGCTCTCAGATTATGATTTTCTGGCTATCCCGGTAGTTGATGATAACAGCAGATTAATAGGCATAGTTACGGTTGATGATGTGGTCGATGTGGTTATTGAGGAAGATACCGAGGATATGTTGCGTTATGGTGCAGCCGGCGAATATATAGACTATATGGGTTCAGGGCCATTCCAGATAGCAAGACAGAGAATATTATGGCTCATGGTGTTAGTTATAATGGGGTTTGTTTCGGGCTGGGTTATACAGAAGTATGCCTTTCAATTGCAGGCAATTATTGCCCTGGCCTTTTTTATACCGGTTTTGACAGCTTCAGGCGGGAACGCCGGCACCCAATCTTCGACTGTTGTAATAAGAGGACTTGCAACCGGCGAAGTTAAGATGAAAGATGTTATTAAAGTATTAAAAAAAGAAATATCCACAGGCATTATAGTGGGCGTGGTAATGGGAATTTTAGGTGTTGTCAGGGCATTGATAGTGAATAAAAACCCACTATTGGGCGTAACTGTAGGGCTGGCCATGGTTGCAACAGTAACCATTGCCACTACCTTAGGAGCGATGTTGCCGCTTTTATTTAAAAAATTAAGACTCGATCCTGCCTTAATGTCGGGCCCGTTTATAAGCAGCACAATCGATGTAATCTCGCTTTTTGTTTATTTTCAGATTTCATTTTTGATATTTAAATGACCCCTCGGGGAGTTTTTTCGCTTAGTGAGGGGTCATTCTGAAAGTTCGAAAATTCGCTTGACATAACGACTTTTTTTTGCTATGCTTTGTAAAGAGTTTTTAAAATAATGGTTGATTAAGTATTTTTGAAGACTTGCTCCTGTGAAACTTGTCCCCGTGAAAACGGGGAGCGGGGAACGGAGAGTAAGTTATCAACAACCCTGTGGATAACTTATAAAATTGGAGGTGTTAAACAATGGTAATTAGGCACACGCTATTTAGAGATCAAGTCCTTTCGGATAGAGAAAGAAAAAATCTGGCTATATTAGATGTTGTAAGGAAAAGCGGCCCTGTAACAAGGACTGAAATTTCCAGAATAACAAAACTTAATATAGTGACCGTCTCCAACTATGTCAACAGTTATATCGACAAAGATCTGGTTGTAGAAAAAGGTTTTGATGTTTCAACAGGAGGGCGTAAACCCACATTAGTTGAACTTAATGCAAAGCAAGGTTATGTCATAGGCATTGATATAGGGCCTATCAATATGACAGCTATCATAACAGACTTAGCCAATACCGTGGTCGGTAAAATCAGGAAACCCCGCCCTGCCGGACCTATGAATGAGGTTATAACCAGTTCCATTGAAATGGTTTATGAAATAATAGACAAGTCTAAAATAGACAAAAACAAACTAAAAGGGGTAGGATTGGGTGTATCAGGCGTAATTGATGCAGTGGCAGGCACTGTAAGAGATACTGATATTGCAAGAGGTCAGACTACCGGTAGTTATGTTTCTGTAAGATCTATGATAGAGAAAGAGTTTAACATACCTACTTTTGTAGGGAATGATGCCACAGTAGCAGCTTTTGGAGAGAAACGCTTAGGCTTAGAGCAAGAAGTGGATGATATGCTATATATCTACTCAGACGTAGGCTGTGGCATAATAATAAAAGGAGAGATATATTGCGGAGCAGGAGGCAGCGCCGGCGAATTGCAACTCTCTATAGATAGAGCTTATGCAGAGAAATTTACATATTGGCAAAAAGAGCCTGCCTATTTAAGACCCTGGGGTGTTGATTTAGGGATAACCAATGAAGCCAAGAAGATACTATCCAAAGAAAAGGCAGCTTCAAAAATACTCGATTTAGCAGGCGGTAATATTGATGATATAAATATCGATATGGTTATAGAGGCAGCTAAAGCTGAAGACAAGATAGCCTTAGAATTGCTTGAGAATGCAGGTCAGCACCTGGGAGTGAGGATAGCCTATCTTATCAATTTATTCAACCCTGAAGTGGTGATTATAGGCGGCGGTGTTGAAAGAGCAGGCGAGCTTTTCTTAGGACCCATAAAGCAGGCTGTAAGAGGATTAGCATTTGAGGAACCGGCAAATACAGTTAAGATTATACCATCTCGGCTTGGAGACAGTGCAGTTGCTCTTGGTGCAGCAGCCCTGGTGCTAAGAGAAATTTTTGCCCAGATGTAATACGCAGACAATCTCATTTAAAATTGGGACAGGTGCCAAAAAATTGTACCTGTCCCTATTTTTTTGTTGACAAAACCAGCGCCATATGATACAGTTAGCCTACAGTAGTAGATTGCACTGATGATACACTTATGATACGGTTAACCCCCACTTGATGTGGGGGTGAAAGAAGGGAGACGGTGGTGGGACGTCTTTTTTTATCTGCATTAATACTATTATATGGACTGGTTGCCACAAATGATACGGTTCTTGCAGGCCCCTCAGCTTCTATATTAGAAAATAAGGATAATCCTTTTTTTCTTGCAGATATCCAGTATGAAATTACCCAGAGCCACACAAATGTTGTAATAGGAACTAATAAAAAGGTCGACTTTATTTATTATACATTAGAAGACCCCTATCGGATTGTAATCGATTTGATAGGGGTTATTTTTTGTGAATTAGAAAAAAATTTAGAGATTAAAAATACCCATATCAAGTCAATCAGCGTCGTTGAGGATAGCACCGTAACTAAACCTTCCGGATTAGAAAAATATTTTTATGCAGTAGATTATATCATAGTTGAGTTAAACGAAGAATACCCTTTCAATGTTTTTAGCTACAAAGACGGCAAGATTATTATAGCCCAGATAAAGGCAGAAACTCCCCGGGATAAGATTGCAAAAGAAATAGAAATCGAAGAAGCAGAGACAGTAAAGACAGAGGAAGCTGCGCCTCCGCATAAAGAAATTCCTCCAACTCCGGCCATTATAGAAGATGTGGAATATGAAGTTAATCCGAAGTCCTCAACCATAGCTGTGGTATCAAATAAAGACCTGAATGCAACCATATATGAAGAATATAATCCTTATAGAATAGTAATAGTTCCTCCTGAAGGCGTGTTATGCGAATTAGAGCAGAGATTAGAGCCAATGGATGGGCTACTCAAGTCTATATCCAATAGCAAAGATATTTCTCAGAAGGAATTCAAAACACCTGATAAATTTTTCTATCCGGTGAAAAATATAGTTATAGAACCGATAGTGGAATTGCCGTTTGCTACCCATATAGCTGACGATGGAAGAATTACCGTTGTGAGGATAGAAAGAGGCATAACAGCGCCTGAAGCCGAAGAAAAAATTAAGGAGAAAGCTGAAGAAAAGATTGCAGTAAAAAGAGAAATAGTAGAAAAAGTAGAAAAAGTAGCAGAAGAAAAGCCGTTAATACCGGAAGAAAGGCAAGAAATAGTGGATGAAATCACCCAGGGGCTATATAAGAAACAACAAGAGCTGTTTGCCAGAAGAGAACAGAAAGAGCAAAGAAGAACGGCAATTAGAGCAGCCAGAGATAAAGCCCAAGCTATCAGGCAAATAGAAAAGATCGGCTTAGAAGAATTAGAAGATTTAATAGTCAAGGGCGAAGGGATGACGACCCTTAAGTATACCCAGGATATAGCATTATCCTATAGCGAACCCGCCGCCATTGCAGAGGAAGAAATCAAACTTTCAAAGACGAAGCTTAAGGAGAACTTCCGGGCATTATTTCCAAGCGTAAAGATTAAAGGCTCACAAACCTCCGGAGATGTATTAGGTGTAGATTTTATAGAAAAGATTTACGGCGCAGAAGCAGAACATCCGTTATATCAAGGAGGCAGGCTGCGCAATGCCTACCAACAAAGCAAGGTTAATTTAAATTTAGCCAATGCCAGATATGATAAGGTAGTCCATGACCTTGACTATAAAGTTGCAGAGGCTTATTACAGCGTAGTTACCTCGGTAATGAATCTAAAACTTCAGCAAGAACTTCTTAAAAAAGCTGAAAGCATACTAAAGATGGCTCAAGGCAGGCGCTCTTCGGGCTTAAGCACTGATTTAGAACTATTCAATGTAAAATCTCAATATAACCAGGCCCGGTTTCAACTGGCATCTGCAGAGAGAGACCTGGCCTTAGCAAGGTTTAAATTGGAGCAAGTTATGGGGCTGGATATTGCGGAAGAGAAAATCGAGATAGGAGAAGTGGAAACTGAGTTAAAATTTGAAATTATAGATATTAACCTTAACAAATGTTTAGAATTGGCCCAGGATTATCATCCCGATATTATTGTTAATGAGTTATTAGTTGAATCTAATGAATATGAAGAAAAGATTACAAGAGGGAAAAATAAGTTAAAAGTAGACCTGACTGGATTTTTAGGAAGGTCGACTTCTTATTATGAGACAGAAGAGGAGAAGTGGAACAGGGAATGGAATATTGGTATTAAGGTAAGTAAACCTTTGTGGGGCGGCAATACAGCTTCTTATTCTTTTACTAGAGAGGAAACCAAAAAGAAGGTTGGTATGACTGATAGGCAAAGTACAGACGTTCATTCGGGTGAGTTTGCTATATTAGATGCTATGGGAGTTGCCACCGGTATTCAGGAGGCAGAGGTAAAGAGGCACAAGGCAGAAAATGAACTTTTAGAAGCACGACGACAGGTTAATTTTGAAGTAAAAGAGGCATATTATAATTATCAGGAGGCAATTATCCAGGTTAAGAATTCATTGGAGAAGGTGAGATTCCAGAAAGAGGCAGTTAAGACTGCCAAGGCCCAGGCCGAGCTTAATGAGGTTTTACAATCACAATTGCTTGAGGCTGAGATAAAATTGGCTGACGAGAGGTCCTTATATATAAAGGCATTATCAGATTATAATTTTTCTTTAGCAAAACTCAATAAGGCGATAGGAATACAGGATTATATTAGCATATAGGGATAGAGGTCCCTCCGATGCTCCCATAAGGTCGCATCGTTTCCCTCACGTGTGTTCGGGACAGGCGGGACAAATTTTACTTCGTAAATTTTGGAGGATATAAATGAAATTTTTTAATTTTTTTAAGAAAAAGCCCACAGAGCCAAAGAAAGAACCTGCACCCACAGAGCCAAAGAAAGAACCTGCACCCACAGAGCCAAAGAAAGAACCTGCGCCCACAGAGCCAAAGAAAGAGATTCCACCAAAGCCTTCTGGAGGAAAACCGCTGAAAAAATCCCTGGCTGCAAAGTTTAAACCTCGCAAAATAAAGCCCTTGTTTACCATTATTATATTGGTCATATTTGTAGCAGGACTAGCCATCAGGATTATTCCAAAGTACGCCCCTAAGCTCATCACCATGGCAAAAGCCGTAAAGGAAAAAGGAATAAGAGGAATAATAGAGAAAGAAGAAGCAAGAGAAGCGCTTATCACTCCGGAAGAAGAAGCGATTGAGGAGGCCATATCTGTCAGGACTTACAGGACGGCCAGAATAGATTTTATAGATATATTACCCTCAATGGGCACAGTAAAAGGCGACAGAGAAATAGAATTACGTTTTCCCATCAATGGCGTAGTCGATTCTATCAACTTTTATGAAGGTGATATTGTTAAAAAAGGAGATATTATTGCTACCATAGACCAAAAAGAGACTTTGCTAAAGCTAGAATATGCTAAGAGCAAATTAAAGACTGCGGAAGTAGCCGAGATGAGCGGTAAGGAAAAATTCCAGATACATCAAAGCCTTTATGAACAGGGCATTATAATAAAGCCAAAATTAGAAGAGGCAAGACTCGAATATGAAAGCGCTAAAACGAAAGTAGTCTCTGCCCAGAAGGAAGTGGAGTTTTCGTTGTCAGAGCTTGATAAGACCTATCTATATTCCCCTGTAGACGGAGTTATGGGGACCAGAGACGCAGAGGTCGGAGAGTTTGTCACCTCCAATGTAAAGATCGCCAGCATATATGATGTCTCTTATGTGATAGTGGAATTCGGGGTGATAGAAAAGGATGTAAATAGAATTGCCTTAGGCCAGGAGGCAAAAGCAAACGTAGATACTTATCCCGGGGTTGATTTTGTGGGCAGCATCGATAATGTCTCGCCTATAATAGAAGGTAAATCCAGGACCCTAACCGTTAAAGTGAGGCTAAGAAACGATAATCCCAAAGGCACACTCTTGCCGGGAATGTTTGCCCGAGTATGGGTATCTGTGTATGAGAAGAAAAATGTTATAAAGGTACCGTCTGATTGCCTGTATGATTTAGACAATGACGGGGAATTTGACTCGGTCTATGTGGTTGATGAAGAAAATATTGCTCATGTAAGGCCCATAAAGCTTGGCTATATAACTACAGATTTTGTTGAGATAACGGATGGCCTTAAAGAGACAGAGCAGGTTGTCTCCGAAACAATGACAGAATTAAAAGACGGCGCCAGAGTTGAGGTCATCGAAGTCCAGGAAGCGTTGTTTTAGGGACGTCCCTTATTAGGAAATGACATTACCGAATTTTTCAGTAAGAAGGCCGGTTACAACGGTCATGGTTTTTTCAGGGATATTGCTTCTGGGATTTATATCCTGGAATCGCCTGCCCCAGGAATTATACCCACCTATAACCTATCCCCAGCTTACTGTAGTAACATTCTATAAGGACGCAGGCCCCGAAGAGATGGAGATACTTATAACCAAGCCAGTTGAGGAAGCAGCAGGTACAGTGAGCGGAGTACGCAGGATAAGTTCAACCTCTAAAGAAGAGACATCTTTGGTTATAGCTGAATTTACCTGGGGGACAGATATGGACTTCGCAGCTTTAGGGGTAAGGGAAAAGATAGACCTGATAAAAGAGACCTTGCCCAGAGGATGCGAAGACCCGATTGTTATGAAATATAATCCATTTGAGCTTCCGGTGGCAGTTTTAAATATAACCGCAGAGGGTATATCTGCGGGAGATTTACAATACACTGTCAGAAGCATCATAAAGAATGAATTAGAAAAGGCTGATGGGGTAGCCTCAGTCAATATCGCAGGCGGAGTAATAAGAGAAATCTTAGTCGAGATAGATCAAGATAGGATGATGTCTAAGGGCATTGCTATTACCGATATAGTAGAAGCTCTAAATAAAGCCAATCTAAATTATCCTGCCGGTACAATCGAGGAGCAATTCTACGAATACCTTATAAGGACAATGGGTGAATTTGAACTGGTGCCGGAGATGAGAGAAGTGGTAGTCGGCATAGATGATAGAACCAGAAAGAGCAGATTTACCGAATATGGGCCGGAGGATGTAAAAGAAAAGCAAGCGCAGGCTGTTCAGGAGAAGCGCCTTATTTTGTTAAAAGAGATAGCTAGAGTAAAAGATACCTTTAAAGAAAGGACATCTGTATCAAGGCATAATCAGAAAGATACTATATCGATATCTATACAAAAACAGGCCGGCACAAATACAGTTCAAGTAGCAAATAATATAAGACAGATCCTAAAGCAGCGCCTGAAGGTACAACTGCCATCCAATATCAGAATAGACGTTGTATATGACCAATCTGAGTTTATAAAAAAATCCCTTACAGGGGTAAGGGATGCGGCACTCCAGGGAGGCATTTTGGCATTTCTGGTATTGTTTTTCTTTTTAAGAAATGCTCGAAGCGCCTTAATAGTAGCTTTAAATATTCCAATCTCTATTATGGCAGTGTTTGCCCTTATGTATTTTAGCGGCATAAGCCTTAATATGATATCGCTGGGCGGCCTGGCCTTAGGGATTGGCATGCTGGTAGATAACGGTATTGTTGTTATTGAAAATATATACAGATACAGACAGGAAGGAAAAAGGCCAAAGGAAGCCAGCGTCTATGGCGCAAATGAGGTCAGCGGCGCCATAACCGGTTCCACCCTTACTACAGTAGCTGTCTTTTTGCCGATGATATTTGTGATAGGCATAGCCGGGCAGTTATTTAAAGAGCTCGCATTTACCGTAGCATTTTCTTTGCTCGCCTCTTTAATAGCAGCGCTGGCAATAATTCCGCTTCTTACTGCTCGAGAGCGCCGCGTACCTAAGGTTGAAGAAACTGCATCGGCTAAGGAAAGCCCGGTAGCCACTTTAATTAACGGCCTTCAAAGATTACATCGGCAAATACTTGTTATTTTTCTCAATCGTAAATTTATCGGTTTAACATTAGTCTTTTTTATATTTTTAGCAGCTTTATTGTTTTTACCATTTTTAGATAAGCAACTATTGCCACGCATAGACCAGGGTCAATTTGTAATAAAGGTGGATATGCCGCCCGGCACGAAACTTAGAACTACGGATTCAGTAATAAAGAAAATAGAAAATAAATTGTTCGATTTCAACGAAGTTGAGAATGTAGCCGTTAATATAGGCTCTGCAAAAGACAAAAAGGCAGCTCAGTTAGTCGAAACTATGGGCGCGCATCAGGGCCGGCTCATAGTTAATCTAAAACCAAAGGCCAGATTTAGCAAAAGCGGGCCAGGATATCGTTTAGCGCCTACCTCCGAAGTGTTACAAAGACTAAAAGATTCAACAAGCAAAGAAGACTTAGAAGGAGCGGATGTCAATTATCTACTTCAGGAGAGCATCTTTAGAGGGGCTTTTGAAGGCAGCAAACCAATAGTAGTAGAAATTAAAGGATTGATGCTCGAGGAACTAAAGGAAATATCTAATAAAGTTAAATCCGGGTTAAAAAAAATAAGGGGAATTTATGGAATTGAAGATAATCTTATCCCGCCATCGCCTGAAGTAAAAGCCAACGTAATAAAAGAAAAGGCCTCAAATTATAACCTTTCTGTAAGCGATATAGCATTAACGGCCCAGACTGCGGTTAAAGGTTACACAGCTACAAAGTTTAAACAGGAAGGAAGAGAAATAGACATTACGGTAAGATTAGAAGAAGCTGACCGCAATCAAATGGAAAAGATAAGGAGACTATCTTTGCATTCACCTTTGGGAATAGACGTGCCTTTAGCCGAAGTTTCCTATTTAACAAAAGGCGTAGGGCCCACCGAGATAAGAAGGCAGGATCAAGAAAGGACGGTTTTAGTAAGCGCCGGTATATTTAAGAGAAGTTTTGACGAAGTATCCGCAGCTGCTGAAGCGATGTTAAATAAACTAAAGATCCCCCAGGGATATTCAGCTGAATTGACCGGCGAGAAAGAACAGATGCAGGAATCATTTGGGAGCTTGCGATTCGCACTTTTGCTTTCGATACTTCTGGTGTATATGATTATGGCTTCGCAATTTGAATCTTTATGGCAGCCATTTATTATAATGTTTACAATTCCTTTGTCAATAATCGGAGTTGTGGCTATATTACTCCTGACAAATACCCCCGTAAGCATAATGGTTATTTTAGGGCTCATTGTATTAGGAGGCATAGTAGTAAATAACGGCATAGTATTAATAGATTATGTGAATATATTAAGAAGACAAGGGCTATCAGCTTATGATGCGGTAATAAAATCCAGCCAGACCAGGCTAAGGCCTATTACGATGACCGCGCTTACTACAGTCTTTGGCCTTACCCCCTTAGCATTAGGATTAACCGCAGGTTCAGAGCTGCAACAGTCCATGGCAATAACAGTTATAGGTGGTTTGGCAATATCTACGTTTTTGTCTTTAGTGGTAATTCCCACCTTATATATGAGTTTCGAGGGATTTGTAGTAGCAGTAAGAGGGAAAGAAAGGAGGGAGGTCGGGATTCCTTCCGTAGTTAAGCCGCCACCGAAAAAGGTTAAACCACCAGAAAAACCAAAACCTCCGGAAGTGAAGGAGGCTAAGCCTCCTTCAATCAAGCCCCCAAAAATAGGAAATATCCCCGTCGATTTATGGGATTCTTTAACAAGCAGGCAGCAGAGGTTAATGGGATATTTAAGAGAAAATCGCAAAATCACCAGAAAGCAATATTCAGATATATTTAACATCTCCGTTCCCACCGCAGCCAGAGACCTTAAATCTTTACTGGATAAAAATATCCTAACGTTTAAAGGCCCAGCCGGACTGGGTAGATATTATATCTTGAAAGAAGGAATTTAACCAATGGGCCTTCCCCGTATCGCAGTCAACCGGCCAATAACAATACTGATGGTATTTTCTGCAATTATTGTTGTAGGAGCCATTGCCATCGTTCGCCTGCCTATCGAACTTTTACCCAATTTTAGTTTTGGCGATATATCCATTTTTATAAATATAAGAGGCGGCATACCTCCGGAAGAAGTAGAAGCGCAGGTAAGCAGACCCATAGAAGATGCTGTTGGCACAGTAAGCCATTTAAGGAACCTTATCTCTATATCCGAAGAAGGTCGCTCCAGAGTAGTAATGAGATTTGAGCCCGGCATAGATATGGATTACGCTGCATTAGAGGTGAGGGAAAAGTTTTCCAGAGTAAGAGACAAGCTCCCCAAGCAAATAGAAAAACCTGTCATTGCAAAGTTTGAGCAACAGGATTATCCGGTCTTAATAACAGCAGTTACCGGAGGGATAAATTATACTCCGGAGATGTTAAGAAAGATAGTCGATGAAACCATAAAAGAACAAATCTTAAGGGTGGAAGGGGTAGCAAATGTAGACATAGGAGGAGGCAGAGAACGCAAGATTTTAGTTGAGGTTGATCAGAGAAAACTGCAGGCCTACCGCCTTCCTATAGGCAAGGTCATAAATGCCTTAAACCTGAATAACCTCGATTTGCTTTTAGGAGAGCTTGAGAAAAAGAAGCAGAAATACCCTATAAGAGTTTTAGGAGGTTTTAGAAGCATCGATGATATAAAGGCCATTGGGGTAGCAACTAGCCCGAGCGGTTCGGTTATTAAGGTTGAAGATGTAGCAGATGTAAAAGATTCGTATTTAGAGGCTACCAGTTATGCAAGGGTTAATGTTTTGCCTGTTGTATCCTTATATATACAGAAGGAATCCCTGGCAAATACTGTTGAGGTTATAAATAAAATACAAAAGGTAAAGGAGAAGCTAACAACAGAAGTGCTGGATAAAAGGATAAGATTAATCGATACCTATAATCAAGCCAAGACTATTATGCAAGCGATTAACGGGGTAAAAAAGACCCTTATGTATGGTGCTATATTAGCCATTGTTGTGCTGTGGCTTTTTTTAAGAGACATCCGCTCTACTTTTATTATTGCCGTAGCCATTCCCGTATCAGTCATTACAACCTTTATGCTCATGTTTTTTCAAAAGATAACTTTAAATGTTATGACATTGAGCGGCCTGGCTATCGGGGTGGGGATGTTAGTCGATAGTTCTGTAGTAGTGTTAGAAAATATTTCAAGGGTGAGAGATAAAGGTGTAGAAAAAATAAAGGCGTCAGTGAACGGCTCTCAGGAAATGATTTTAGCTATCATTGCCTCTACCTTAACTACAGTAGTTGTGTTTTTACCGATTGTTTTTGTCAGCAAAGAGATAAGGATTTTATATAGCGGCCTGGCATTTACAGTGGCCTATTCGTTATTAGCGTCTTTATTCGTGGCAATCTCTCTTGTGCCTATGCTATCGGCGCGGCTGCCCTCTTTAAGATTGAAGGAGTCCCGATCTCCTTCCAGGTCTCGTTCAAAAAGAAAGGTATTAGCGTTTTTCAAGAGAAAGTATCGCAGAGTCTTGGGAGGGGCTTTAAGATGGCGATATATTTTAATTGCGATTGTATTTGGTATTTTCGCTGTAGCGGTTTTTTTAATAGTATTTAAGATTGATAAAGAATTTGTGGGAACAACTGAGCAGCTGGACTTTACTGTGTTTATAGAATTGCCTACAGGAGCAAAATTAGACGTATCTGATAAGGCAGTGGAAGGTGTTGAGGAGATCTTGCAAACCATACCGGAAGTTAAGCAGTTCTCATCCAGGATCGAGAAATGGTCATCCAAAGTTTATGTAAAATTGCTCCCATTAGCAGAAAGGACCCGTTCTACAAAAGACATTATAGATGATTTAAGAGTCAGGGTAGAGGATGTGGAAAGAAAATATAGAGAGGCCTTTATATACTTTGAAGAACCGCAAGAGGTGGAAACCAACGAGATTATAATAGAGATATTTGGTTATGATTATAAGATTTTGAATGAACTTGCCATTGCTATGCTCACCAGGGTGCAAGCTATAGAAGGGTTGGTGGATTTAAAGATAAGGTGGAGAAAGGGAAGGCCCGAATGGTGGCTTAGAGTGAACAGGCAAAAGGCAGCCCTCCATGGATTTTCCGTGGATGATATTGCCAATATAGTCCATGCCCAGATGAGGGGGTTAAGAGCCACCCTCTACCGCACTAAAGGAAAAGAGGTAGAAGTAATTGCCAGATTGCAGGAGAAGGACAGGCGAACCCTGGATGCGTTACGCAAACTGACCCTGACCAGGCAAGATGGGACAGCTGTTTATCTCGAGCAAATGGTAGATTTCACCCCTGATATAGGCCCAAGTAAAATATGGAGAAAGAATAAATCCAGGATGATTCAGATAAGCGCAAACAGGGGTAGATACGCATTCGGGACTGCTGCTGAGAAGATTAAAGATATTTTAAGGGGTATGAAGATGCCAAAGGACTATTATTTCAGGTTTGGTGAAAATTACTGGCGGATGATACGAAACCAGAAAGAGCTTACCTTTGCCCTGGCCCTTACTATTATTTTGATTTATCTGGTGCTGGCATCTTTGTTTGAGTCATATGCTCAACCATTTATCATAATGATAACAGTCCCATTAGCGGTTATAGGAGTCGCTGTGGCTCTTAAAATTACCCACAAGACCGTAAATATAGGTATGCTGATGGGGGCAATTATGCTCGGCGGGATAGTAGTAAACAATGCCATTATTTTAACCGATTATATAAACAGATTAAGAAAGAAAAATATCGCTGCCATGAAATCTATATTAAGGGCCTCTCAAGATAGATTAAGGCCCATTATGATAACAACCTGCACCACTGTTTTAGGCCTGCTTCCTATGGCAATGGACAGAAGCGAACAAGCCAACCTCTGGTCGCCGTTAGCCATTACGGTTATGGGAGGTCTCATAAGTTCCACCATATTAACCCTCTTCATAGTGCCAAGTATGTACCTGGTACTTGAGGATATCAAAGGTGTATTTTTACGTAGGAGATTACGCAGGAGACCGTAGAAGCAACTTTTCCCCGGCCACAAACAAAAAACCGTCTACCTATGCTCGTCTCCTGAGGATATCGTGTTCTCCCACAGTTCTAAGAGTAATAATCTTCCCCTCTAGATTAAAGGTTATTCTGAGACTTTCTGAAGCTCTGGCCTCCCAGATATTTTTTATGCCCTTGATCTTTTTAACTTGGAGGGAAGGATATTTTAGGTCTTTCTCCATTTGAAGAAGGGCCTTTTTAACCTTTTCCTTGGAAGGAGAGGAGAGTTTTTTGTAATCTCGTTTGAAATGAGGAAGATAGATAAACTTATTCTTCGAGCTCATCTATCAGGTCCTTGGCACTTTTGGCTTTCTTGCCCTTGCCCTCGAGGAGTTCTTTTTCCGCTTCTTTTTCTCGCGCTTGGTGCTCCTTAGTCCAGAACCAGGCTTGAGAAGCATCGATAGTTTTAAGGAACCTGATGACAACCTCCCCATTTTTGTTGAGGCGTATTTCTACAGGATCGCCGATTTCAATAGGCAATTCTTTTCTTACCTCAATTGGTAAAGTAATCTGATAATGTTCCCTAATGAATGCGTGGCCCATTTTCTTTACCTCCTATTCATATTTTCTGATTCTTGATTTTCTTATTTTCTGATATTAAGTATACACTATAGAAGCAATTTTGTCAAGGGCAAAAATGAAAACTTTTTTAATATTGAATTTGACTTATGTAGTAATATAAGGTATATTAAATCCTATATACGAAGAATACAGATAAAAATGGAAAAACAATAAGGGTAATTACTTTATGGAGAAAACCACAGTTTTTTTTACCGTTGATGAGGTTAGTAAGTATTTAAGGATCCCTAAGAGCACAACATATAAGCTTTCTATGTCCAAAAGAATACCTTGTTTTAAGGCCGGAAAGCAGCTTAGGTTTAGAAAACGCAGCATTGATAAATGGGTGGGTCAACAAGAGAATAAAACCAGAAAAAGACATGGAAGGAAAAGGAGGAGATAGAGCATATGAAAGATTTCACTCTTTTAATTGGTGGGAAAAATGTAGATACAGGTAGTTATGAATATTACCCGTATGCCAGTAGAGCAGCAGCTGATTTTAAGACGACACGCAAGATTATTAAGGAGCTCAAAAAAGGCAATTCTCCATCAGAATATGATAAATATATATATGCAAAGTACTGCGTCGGTGATGAAAAAACTTGCAAAGACGCAATAAAAGCAGCTCACGAGGCAAGTAAAATATATAAGCATTTTTCTCTGGACAAACGTCGTAAGATAATGGGTGACATTCATGATTTATTAGTTAAGCACAAGAAGGAGATAATCGAACTTTTTATAATAGAAGGACACCCTCTAAAACTTGCGGAGTGGGAATTTGAAGGAATGGAAATAGGAGTAGCCAAGGAAACGCTTGATTTATATAAAGAACAAGTTTTTAAAAAAATAGGAAGGTTCGGCAACGAAACACTTTACGTAGCGAGAAAAGCAGATGGTGTTATCTGCCTTAATCCACCTAAAAACGCCCCTACGAGCAATTCTTTTGTTGCTACAGGGGTTTTATTAGCTGGTAATACTATTGTGGTAAAGCCTCCTTTACGAAATCCTATCTCTGCAATTTTTGTTTGGAAAAATGTAGTGAATGAAGCAGTTAAAAGAAACGGAGCCCCGGACGGAGTAGTAAATATTATTCTTGGCAATTCAGATAAGATAATGGAAGTTTGGTTGAGCAGCCCACATGTGAATGACATTTTCCATTTTGGCATAAGCGAAAGAGGAATTGAGATAGGCAAAAAAGCATATCTAGCAGGCAAAAAGCCAATTTTAGAATTATCCGGTAACGATTTACTATTTGTATGGAAAGATACAGATATCAAAAAAGCAGCCAATGCCTTGATGGATGCTTTCTTGGGCTCTACCCAGATATGCATGGTACCTAAAAACGCCATTATCCACGAAACTATATTTGATGATTTTTGTGATGAAATGTTAAGACAAGTAAAAAAGTTGAAAATAGCCTTACCTGATGATCCAGAAACATGTCTTTCGCCGGTTACAAAAATTTCTCAATATTTCGAATTCTTAAATGATGCGGAGAAAAAAGGAGGCAAAGTCCTTTATGGCGGGCATAGAGTAGATTATAATGGAAAAGAAGATAAAAATGGTATGTATATAGAACCAACTTTGGTGAGAATAGATAATGAAACTCAAGGATTAGATATGCTTTGCATAAAGGAAGAAAACTTCTTTCCGCTTTTGCCGTTATTAAAAGTAACCAGTATTCCTACAATGCCAGAGCATAGTGGCATGTCAAGGGATGATATAATATTTTTAAAGATGGTTGATATATCAGAAAGAAATGAATATGGTTTAAGAATATCAGTTTGGGCAAACTCTAAACAATATATAGATAAATTTATAAAAGAAATAGATAATTCGGGGTTATTAAGAATTAATTCAAGGCATGTAGGTTTTTCTTTGTATATAGCTACCCATGGTGGTACGAAAAAAAGCGGTGGCCCCTTTGGGGAAATGAACTATATTTGTAAAAAAAGTAGCCATCTGCAGGGAATTAGCGTAACTAATAATATATAAAGTCATGCAATTCAATATTTATTCTATGCCTGAGATAATAAGTGCACTCATATTATTTGGTTTTGGTGCCTTTGTGTTTTTACGCAATCCTAAATCTATTGTTAATATTTCATTGGCCTTGTTGTGCTTAAGTTGTTTTGTTTGGCTTGCTTCTTTTTCCTTTATGTTTCTCTCTACTTTAAGAGATAGAGCTTATATGTGGGCTATAAGTGGTTATTCTGGTATAATGTACATACCTTCCACCTTATACCATTTCTCTTTTTCGGTCCTTGGTATAAAAGATAAAAGAAAACTAAAGATCCTATCGGTTTATTTAATAAGTACATTTTTCTTAATTGTGTTACTATCCACTCCATTAGTCATTAAAGATGTCTATCGTTACTTTTGGGGATTTTATCCAAGGGCAGGCATTTTGCATCCGCTCTATCTTATTTTCTTTACATATTTATTTTTAAAATGTTTATGGCTTTTCTATCATGAATATATGGATAGAAAGAGAAAAAAAATAGCCATTGCATTTAATCAAATCCGTTATGTATCTCTCGGTTTTATAATAGCATTCTTAGGTTCGGTTGATTACATTCCTAATTATGGCCTTGAGATTTATCCTTTTGGAAACCTATGCGCTTCTTTATGTGTAGGGATATTAGTTTTTGCCATAGTGAAGTACCATCTTATGGATATCCGCGTTGCCATTACCCGTGGAGTTATCTTTGTGTTTGTTTATGGTATTATTTTATTAACACCATTTTTAGTAGGATATAAGTTGCTCGGCAAAGGATTATGGTATATACCTTTACTCTTAGGTATAATTTTGGCTTCGGGCGGCCCATTTATATATACAATAATACGAAAAAGAGCCGAAGACGTATTGCTTGCTCAGCAGAAAAAATATCAAAATACCCTCATTCAAGCTTCCAAAGGTATGACTTTAATAAAAGAGCTTGATAAACTTCTCAATGTAATAATACGCGTAATGAGCAAAGCCATTGGTGTTAGTCATGCTTATATATATCTACGAAATCCCGAAGCAGACGAATATAACCTAAGGGCAAAAAGAAACAGACAAAATATATCAAATCTCCCTGCAGGGAAGATACAAAGCAACATACCCTTAATAAAATGGCTTAAAGGCCATAGGGACATTTTAATATATGATGAGGCAGCTCTTATGCCGGAGGGAAAGAACATAGCTAAAAACATGAAAGACATGCAAGCTGATATAATAATTCCTAGTTTCATCCAAAATGAGTTAATAGGCTTCCTGGCAATGGGCAAGAAACTCTCAGGCGATATGTATACATCAGATGACTTAGCAGTATTTCAGGTATTGGCTAATCAGGCAGCTTTAGCCATTGAAAATGCCATATTTTATGAAGAAACCGGAAAATCTCTAGCCCAGCAGTTTCATGAACACCGGCTTCGCTCTATAGGACAGATGGGTTCTATGATGGGGCATCAAATTAACAACCGTTTTCAGGCCATCTGGGCAAAAGCAGAAGAGGCACTTGATATTATGCAGGATGGAATGAAAAAAGTAAGTTTATCCAATGAGAATAAAACTTTCTTGGTAAGAGCCGAAAAAGCAATGAAAAGCATTGCAGAAAACGCTAATTTAGGAGGCAACATCACCAAACACTTAACAGTATTTTCCCGGAAGGAGACAAAATATAAGCTAGTCGATCTCGATGAGGTTATAACTGCAACTATTGAACTTTTATCATACAAATTCGATATTACAGAACTTAATCTCAAAACCGATGTAGAGAAAACGCCCCTTAAAATAAAAGGTGATATGGCGCAACTTCAGGATATATTCTTTAATCTCTTAGACAACGCTCATGATGCGGAACAACAAAAGAAACAAAACCAAAAAGATTATATACCTGAAACAAAAATAAAGGCTTTTACAGATAACAATCTCTGGCGTATAGAGTTATCCGATAATGGTATTGGTATGACAAAAGAGGAATCGGACCAGCTTTTTTTACCATTTTTTACTACCAAAGCTACAACCGAAAAAGGCACGGGCATAGGCTCATCTGTGATAAAAGCAATGATAGAAAACCATAAAGGAACAATTGACGTTGAATCGGAATATGGCAAAGGAACATATTTTAAAATAACTTTACCAGCTATATAAAAACATAAGGAGCAAAAAGATGCCAAATGAAAATATCCTTGTTATAGACGATGAAAAAGAACTTACATCTACCCTTGAGTATTTCTTTTCAAAAGAAGGCCATAGTGTAGCTATTGCCTTATCCGGCGAAGAAGCCGTGAAGAAACTAGAATCAAAAGGTATCGACCTTGTCATATTAGATATGAAAATGAAAGGTTTAGACGGCCCTGGTGTTTTAGAGATAATAAACGAAAAGTACCCAAAAACAAAAGTTGTAATTTTAACAGGATATGGTGAACAATATGAAGAAAAAGTAAAGGGGCTTAAATATGATGCCTTTATGGCAAAACCATTTAGCCCCAATACTATAGTTGAGACAGCAAAAGATGTTTTAGAAGGCAGAAGAATAATTAAAAAAGAAGAAATCCCTATATATAATGATCCTTATATAATGCCGAAGGCGAAACTTTTGTTTATAGACCTTGCTCTTAACTACTTTGTTCCTAAAAACATATATTTTGAGAGTAAAGAAAAATGCGGCGGTGAATACTCAATGCAGATGTTGTTCGTAGGCGTCAAAACATTTGATTCAAGCAAAATAGGGGGGGTAGAAGAAGACATAAAAAAAGAGCTTCACAATTTCAGGCCTGATATTGTATTAGGGAATCAAATAGTGCTAGGGGCTAAAAGTGAGATATATAAAGCCATAACTAAATCGGACGATAAACCGAAAGATATAATTGTTTACAGTAATAAACCAGAGGACGAGAAGACAGAAGGGATTAATCTCTCAAATCTTCCTCCGGCAGTTGATGTTAGGTTAGATAAACTCGGTAGATTAGTAAGAGACACTGCCATAAAAAACAACTTATATTTTAAGACAGATAAAGCTGTTAGAATACCGGCGCTCGGACTAAAATATAAAGCGTCTCCTAAACCGCCGGAAGAAAAGAAAAAAGAGATAACGAAAGAAGATATTCCGGATGTAGCCAGAAAAATTATCGCGGAACAATTAGGCATATCAAAAGACTTAATCCATGATAATGCCCATCTTGTAAAGGATTTAGGTGTGGATTCTTTAGCCAGCATTGAAATCGCAATGACCTTTGAAGAAGAGCTTGGCATTGATATTCCCGATGAGGATGCCGACAGGCTTTACAAGTTTAAACAAGTCGTAGATTATCTTCAGAGGAAATTTGTGCAAGAAAAGAAAAAAGAAAAATAATACCTGACCAAAAATGCCCCCCCTAGCCATTACGGTCGGGTCGGGTTATGTCCAGCCGTAGAGTAAATTTAACGATGCGATATATTTTACGTCTGTAATTTTTCAACAAAGATGAGCTCGTAGGAGACGCTTCTGCCTTTAGCTTTAGAGCGAGCCAGTATCTTCTTTCTTACCAGATCAGAGATATCCCTATAAGCCGTGGCCCTGCTTGTCTTTGTCATTGCTACGTATTTTCGCGTGGTTAAGCCTCCTATAAAGCCACTTGGACCGGCATCAAGCAAGCGATTAATTACTTTCCGTTGGTTATTATTCAGGTTGGTTTGAGCATGCTTTTGCCAAAATTCTGCCTTTTGCAATGATTTTTGAATAGCCTTTTCTGATTCCTCAATTGCCTTTAAATAGAATTTCAGGAACCACAACAGCCATTCTGTTATATCAAGCGTGCCTCTTTGGCATTTCTCCAAGATATCGTAATATGCCTTTCTTCCTGCCATTATACTGGTTGAAAGAGAATAATACCTCTTTGGAAGATTCTCATCCTGAGATAAGGCCATATCTGTTAATGCCCTGGCTATACGGCCATTGCCATCTTCAAAAGGATGAATGGTAACAAAATAGAAATGGGCAATGCCTGCCCTTAATAAGCTGTCTAAGTTCTTTGGGGGTTTCTGCCACCATTTTATGAACTTTTTTATTTCTGTATCTATTCTTTCTGATGGCGGGGCCTCAAAATGAACTCTCTTACGACCAATAGGTCCTGAGACTACTTGCATCGGACTTTTTCCACGCCATTTTCCTACCCTTATCTTAGAAAGCCCTGAGTAACCTGTCGGAAATAGTGCCGCCTGCCATGATTTTAAGCGTTTGACAGTAAGTGGTTTTTTATAATTTCTAGTAGCATCCAGGAGCACGCTGACAAGGCCTTCTGCGTCTTTATCTGGTGATTTTAAACCTGCTGTAGGCAGGCCTAATCTTCTCGCTACGGATGAACGCACAGCATCCTTATCCAGCCGGACTCCTTCAATAGCAGCGGTTTTAACAGTCTCCTCTACCAGTATTTCAGCACTTGGTTCCTTGCCCTGGTTTAAGCCCAGAGAACGGATCTTGCTTAACAGTTCCCCTTGAAGGAAGCGTGCCTGGCTTAAAGATGGCAGCAGTTTATCGCTTTGCCATTTTAACTGAGGCCATTTTTTTTGCTTCCATATGTAAATCATTTAGCACCTCTAATCGCTTCATTTTCTGATATAATTATACCCTATAATCGCTTCATTGAAAAACTCCGGCTCGCAAACCCCTGCCAAAAGGTTCAGGGGAGGAGAGCCAGCCTTCTTTCTATCAGTAAAGTTTTTGCGCTCTCAAGCAGAGTTAGCTTTGTTTGTTTTGCTGAAGAATGAATTTTAGTTCCATCCAATTTTCTTAGATGAAAATAGCCTGTTTTTCTTCTGCCAAAAATGAAGCACTCCACACCATTGTATAGCACTTTATCAAACCTCTGAAATCCACAGACAAACCTCTCGGCCGTATTCCTTATCTGACTCCTGTCTCCTTTAAACAACTTACGGTTACTCCTTCTGACCTGTTTGATGAAATCTTCCGATGTTGTCCTTTTCTGAGTAGTCCCACCTGCTATCACAAAGGCATCGTTGGTGTGATTTTTTGGTATCCCCAACTCTATCCTCTTGCTTTTTGTTACATAACCATAAGTGTGTGTTACCATATTACCAGAGTCTCGCAGCTTATTAATCAACTTCCATCTAACTGTTGACATAAAGGTTTCAGCTTTGAATCCCTTGGATGGTTCGGCTTTAAGTTCTAATTGGCCTTTTGATACCTTATCGTGGCAGATAGAACATAAAGTTATCAGATTTTCAGGTCTGTCTCCTCCTGTCTGTCTTGATATGATATGGTGTAGCTCCAATACCGAGGATTTGGATTTGCCATTACAGTGCTGACACTGGTGGTTATCCCGGTGAAGTGCGTACTCCCTTACATTCCAGAATCCCGCCTGTTTGCCTTTTTGATAACCCTCGCCTTCAATGTCAGGGTTCTTAATCTTTTGGATGTCAAATGCTGCCACTTCAATACTAATCTTTGAAATGGGCAGTATCTCTTTGGCCTTGGTGATTAATTTGATATGTGAGTCCAATTTGTGCTGGATGGAAGGTGCCAACCATCCTGGGGGTTTCTTTCGGTTAAGAAATCTGGGCTTTCTGTACCATGTTTTGCGGTATCTCCTCCCCCGGCGATACTGCCTTCGTTCTGAATTAAGTTTTACCAAGTCTTCTCTTAGCCTTACTTGAGCTCTATAAAGCTCTTTATCTTTTGATACTGCTGATAAGCCCAATGAGTTGTATCCGCTGTCAACACCAAGAGTAATCGGTTGCTCTGCTTCTCCCGTGGCGATATTAAGCTTTATTGTGAAGGGAGCCCTCTTTACAACCCTTGCCTTGGTCTCTTTGAGAAGCACTCTTGCCTTTCTTGGCGAACAGGGCATGAGTGGCTTGCCCTTTTTACTGAGGACATAAACCCCCACACCAAAACTTTTGGTGTGGGGGTAAACGACAGATACCCTCGGGTTCTGTCCTGCGTGTCCTCTCGTCCCGCCCTTTTGTAAAAGGGCGGGACTCGCAGTTAGAGACGCATCGGGGCTGTTAAGAGAGGTTTTTAAGCCTGCCACACTGTCCCTACCCTCAGGGCTGTTTAATGACAGACCACAGTTGCTACGGTCGTGCGTAATAACCGTAGGTGTGTTGGTTATCCTTCTTTCTCTTAACTTCTGCATCTTTCAATGCCCCCTAGTCAACCAGGCTTATTCTCACAAGCCCTCCACCTTTAGGCGTGGGGTAGTTGACTGTCAAGGCCTCCAGGACCATTTGAGATATAATAGAAGTTTTTAAATTTAGGTAAAAGGGGACGGTCCCCTTTTATTAGCCGGCCTTCCTAAGCCTTCCTGTAACATATTTATGAAGAATGCTTGTTATAAAAGTTTGGTAAGGAAGCCCTTCCTCAATAGCTATTCTTTGAATTCCTTCTAAATCCTGTGAAGGTATTCTAATATTTATTCGTTTATCTTTTTTAAGAGTTGCCCTTGCGTACATCTTATAATCTTTCAATTTTGATTTTAAGTTCCTTACTGACCGCCACTCTCCCTTCTCATAGGATTTAAGGATTGCTTTTTCTTTTTTATCTAGTTTGGCCATTTTTTTTATCCTCCTTTAAATATATTCGCGTAGCCTTACGACTAGGAATAATTGTCTTTAAAAAAATGTTTTTCTCTTTCTCAACAAAAGGTACAAGGTAAACATAATTTTTTACTCTCACCACAAATATGCGTTGCCTCTTATATCTTTTCTTGTTTGGGTGGTCTAAAGTATCAAGCAAACAACCTTTTTCAATATAGAAAATTATTTCTTCAAAAGAGATATTTCGTTCTACGATTAACTTTTTATTTTTTTCATCATTCCACGTATAATACCTCAATGCATATAAATATAACACAATGTGTGCCCTTTGTCAACAACAATTTTAATTTTAATTTTAATTTTTTTATTCTCAACCTGATACCCCCCCCTAACTCCTGGCACAAAAGTTAACTTAACCTTAATGCTACCGTGCGGGCGTTTTCACCTTTTCCCATAATTTTACCGAGAAGGAGTATCCCGATGAGCAATTCTTTAAAAATACTTGAATTTTTAGGACAATTGTCTCAAAATTCTATATAGAATTTTGAGATGCCGGTTTTTTTGAGCTCTTTTATCATTAATAAAAACAATGAGTTACGACAATGATACGGTTATGATACGGTTACGTGCTCAGCAATCACCTACTCGCAGCACGCATTTTTTGCCTTTGGCACGCATTTTACTCACTTCGGGAAAATTTAACTCGCCCTCACATCTTATGATGTGTTCGGGCTCAAACACAAACTTTCCTTCGCTCGCCCCGAACCTTCGGGGCTCGCTCATTCTCGTTCGTAAAATGCTAAAAAAATGCTATCACTGCTCATAGGTGATTGCTTCGCTTATGGCGTTTTGTATAGCAAAAAATTCCTAATGTCTCGCTCCATAATGCTCCTCGGTTTTGGTGTATCATGGCAGGGTACACTTTCCCGATTGAAAATGGGGCAGTTTCCCGATTGAGTTGGGAAACGTCTGTATTTTTTAAAAAAATTCTTGACATCAGTGAGGTTTGGGCTTATAATATTTGCAATACAATATATAAGCTATAACAAAGATTAATTAAAGTTCAGTCGATAAACAGCATTTGAAAAGCTTCTAAACAGCATCTCCGGACCTGCCAAAAGCTGAGTTTTCTTAGCAGGGCAGACCAAGCAAAAAAATCACAGGAACCCTTGACAATCAGGCATTTATATGGTATACTTATTACGCCAGTTAAAAAAGTCTTTAAAAAATGTGAAAAAAACATCATAAATCTTTTGAAGGCTTACCCTAAAAACAGGCCGATATTCAGATTTAAGTTCTAAGGGGACTAATGCTCCAAGGGGGTTAGGGTCAGATGATAGAAAAGGCTACAGGTAGATATAGCTTAATTATAAAAGTTATTAGTCTATTTGTAGCCTTTTGTTTTTTTGTCCAGCAGATAGCCTGGGCAGGAAACGGAACACATTTATGGTCATTTGTAAGAGGCAATCAGGTATTAAATGCGCAGGCTAAGGATTTTGTTAAGCTTTCCAAAATCTCCATTCCGGAAGATTACGGAATTGTCCGAGAAGTCTTTGATGCCGGCAATAACCGCATTATAATTCATATCCAGGATGCCCACTCTAATTTAGGCGCGCAGGAATCGATAAGCAAACTCCTTGGCGTTCTAGTTAAAGATTACAACCTTAAATTGATTTTGCTCGAAGGCGCCTATGGCTTTGTAGATGTTTCACCCCTTTCTTCTCACCCCCATGATAAAATAAGAAAAGACCTTGCCCAGTATTTCTTAAACCGCGGAAAGATAAATGCCGCTGAATACTATAAAGCGATATCGAAATCCAACGTAAAATTATACGGCGCAGAAGACCCTCAACTCTACAAAGACAACGTCAGCGCCTATATTGAATCTCTTAATAACAAAGGTGAAATCCACAAGGCAGTCATAACATTAAAAAAGACCGTCTCAGACCTAAAAAAGGGAATCTACTCCGGAAGATTAATAGAATTAGACCAGAAAAGGCGGGCCTATCAAACCGAAAGGCTCTCATTTAAAGAATACTGGCAGCACCTTGGTAGATTAGCCCGCTCTTTAGGAATAGATGTATCAAAATATAAAAGCGTATTTTCCCTTCTTAAGGCGTCCGGCTTAGAAGAAGAAATAAATTTTAAAGAAGCAGAAACCCAAAGAAAAGAACTTATAAATATTCTTTCAGAAAAACTTTCCGAAAAGGATATAGAAAAACTTCTTTCAGAAAGCCTCTCTTTCAGATTAAACAAAATTCCGTCCTCCACCTTCCATAACCACTTATCCGATTTAGCCAAAAAGGCGGATATAGATTTTACAGCATATCCGGACCTTGAAAATTACATAGAATACATCAATATGTACGACTCTGTACTACAAGATAAACTTTTTCAGGAGATGGATGAGTTAGGATGGCAAATAGAAGAAAGATTATTCCAAAACGATGACCAGAGACAACTTGCCCGGATATCAAGAAGGGCAGACATATTAGTAGACCTTTTGGATGCCAAGATAATAAACAGAGACCTCGCCTATTATAAAGCTCACCGGGATGAATTCATTCCTCAGGCAATAGCCCACCAGCTTACCAGGATGATGATAAAGCATAATATTACCACAAACTTAGTGCCTGAGATGAGGATTATAGCAAAAACCCTTCCGATAGTAGAAAGATTTTATGAAGTAGCAGCAAAAAGAGACAAGGCAATAGTCAAAAATACCCTTGCCAAGATGGACGTAGACAGTTGCCAGTTGGCAGTCTTAATCACCGGTGGTTTCCACACCCAGGGAGTGAAAGAACTCCTAAAAGACAAAGGCGTCTCCTACATAGTAGTCCTCCCCAAATTTTCCCATAATGCATTAGAAAGGCCATATGAAGATATCATCTTAAACAAAAAAGAGCCATTTGAGGAAATTCTCTCCAATAACGAATATTACCTTGCTGCTGCGACCCTGTATTCGAATATGCTTCAGAGTTTGGAAATTTTAGTCGGATTAGCTACAGAGGTAATAGGCAGCGCGGCAGAGGCTTATCTTCGCCATCCTAATGTTGATGCAAAAGAATTACACGGAGCCTGGTTTAGTAATTTTAAAAGGCTGCTCGGGGAAAGTCAATTAAAGGATGAAATGCCCGGGCCTGTTACTTCTGAACAGTTTAACAGGATACTCCAACATATGAATTTCAGGGCAGAGCCAGATGAGGAAAATGCCTATATTTTGGTTGGTTTTTATGAGAATGTATTTAAGGTTTCCCTTTCAAAAGATGATAAAGATAAATTCCATATATCTGTTTTAGAAGGCGCTGAAAGAACGCGCGCATTAGAAAGATTTGAAGAGAGACCGATTAAGCCGACAGAGAAATCGAGCGTTGAATTTCAGGTTGCCGCCCACCTTACCAAAGAATTTGAACGCCTTAAAGGGGCGGATGCCTATCAAGATGTAAGAAGTAAGATAGAAAAAGCGAAAGAAGAACTTTTTAAGAGAAGACTCGAAGAGCTTACATCTGCATGGGAAGAGGGTAAAGATATATATGCAGTTAAGTTAGATAAGCTAAAAAGATTATATGCAAATGATGAGGCCGGGCTTGACAGAATCGATAAGGAGGATAAGAAACTGAGACTGACCCTGGCTCCTGGTGCCAAAGTCAAAGCCTCCTCTGCCGGAAAGACTCTGAAAGGAATATTAGAAGACATCGGGGCAAATAAAGAATTTGCAGCTGAAGATACAGAGCGGCTTGTTAAATCTGAGGAAATACGCAAAAGCCTTAAAAGCAATCGCGTTTTATTTATTGAGAAACTTAAAAATATAGTTGCCTTAAATAAAGAACTCGGAAAACAGGGCATAAAATTTCCTATCCGGCCCTGGATGTTTAAGCACAACGCAGATACCTTAAGCAGAAGAATCAGGGTTCTGGCAGGCCGGGTTCCTATTACTTTAGGAAACTTCAGAGGCCTTCACCGCATCGACAAAGAAAAATATTATGGCAGTGAAAGCAATATAGACCTTTCTAAAGTAGACCCTGATGTTGCCAAATCAATAAATACGCCGCTTTTTGATGCCTTATTTCCCGGCGAGAGACTTGATGAACTTACCGGGAGGCTTGAGGAAGCAGAAAGAAAACTTGCGGAAGTTCAAGAAGAATTAGAAAAAACCCGAAGGGAAAAAGCAAGGCAGAAAGAAGAACTTGCCAGAGCCCAAGATACTATAAAGAAGCTGCGCGCACAGCTGCAGGAGACCTCGCAAAAAGCAAGGGTAGAAAGCGACAGGAAACCAGCGGTGCCAGAAGGCGAAAAGGTTGCAAAAGTGGGGCCTGTACTTGAGCGGATGACGATAGAAGAATTTCAGGATAGGTTTAGTGTTATTTTAAAGTCATTAAAATCACAAGGTGTAGATTTTGATAAAGACCTGTTGTTAGAATTGATAGAGCAGGCAATAGTGGCCAGCGGCCTTACTGAGGATGCGGTAACCCACGAGATTGAATGGGATCGTGAAAAATGGAAGATTCAGGCAGCGGTTGCTAAAGTTATGAGAAACGGCGCCGCAGTAGAGATGCCCACATCCGCCGGAAAGACATTCGTGTTTAATGGCACATCACTCCTAAAGAGCCTTCCTTATGTATGGGAACGTGAGAAAACAGGCAAAAGGCCTGGCAAGAGAGATGTGGCTATTATTCATACCGAAGAAAACCTGATAGAAAGAGACGGAAGAAAGGCGGGCAGGGTTAATGCATATTTTGGCGCTAAGACAGGATATGTTATTTCAGAGGCAGGAACAGGAGACAGAAAGGCCTATTTTGTGGATGCGCAAGGCAACAGGCAGGATACCACGGAAAGAAAGCTTTTTGAAGAAGCTGATGTAATTTATATTAATATATATAACTTCATCCATAGGTACGAGGATGATGTCTTTATGTCCAGAAAGGAAGAAGACCTGGCATTGGTGCGGGAAGGGCAGACATACTTTATCTATTTTGATGAAGGTGATAACCCCTTAAAGAAACATGTGTTTACCCCTTGCGTTATATCAGGGACAGGCATACTACAGGGGTTGGCAGACCTTGCTGAACAAAGGCTCAGGATGCAACAAATTGCCGATGAACTTATCTGGAAACACAGGCTCATATTCGAAAGAAACGGAAAATTTTATGTTAATAGAGAACTTTGTAAAAGAGGCGATTCCTTAGTAACCTTTAAAAGAACAGGAGAGGTGTGGCTTGGACAAATACTGGATACAATAGATGAATATAAAGCAAATAAGGGAAAACTTTTTGGCATAGGCGATACCCATTTGTGGCAGGAATATATGGAATTGGCGCTCGGTGCATATCTTTATCAAAACAGGAAAGAGCAATATGATGTATCCGGAGGGAAGCTGAATATTATTGATAAGGACGCAAGCGGCCGAAAGCTGGAAGGAAGACAATGGAGCTTTGGGCTTGATACGGCTGTAAGAATAAAGGAAAACAGGTTAAATAATGCTAACTTAAAGATTGAAAAAGAAAGGATGTCTTCTGCCTCGATGACAACGCCGGAGGTTCTCAACCCTGAAATGGGACTTGTTTCAGGAATATCTTTAGCTTCAGCTACTGTTGGGAAAGATACAGCAGATGATTATAAGTTGCCTTTTGTATCTTCCAAGGAGCTTATTCGAATGGCAAGAGTAGAAAAAGGCGAAGCAGAAGCAGGAAAGGGCGAAGAGCCAAAACCTCAACGTACAGATTATGGTTTTATGTGTCCTGATAAAGGCACTTCCGGACAGAAGACCACTGGTTTAGTGGAGCGGTTACATATAAACCACAAGTTGCCTGCTGAGATGATTACTGAAGGTGTTCCTGAAGAAGTAGGTTCCATACTGCTAAATTGCGAATCAGACAGGACCGTAAGTAATCATGTGGATTCTCTTCTTCATCGCTCACGAATTGGCCAGGGGAATTACAGGCGCGTAAGGCAAAATGGTAAAGTTACAGATCAGTATATGGAGGGATATTTGAGGCGTTTAGCAGAAGAGGTTGAAAGGTCACAGACAGTAGAAGAGGCAGTAAAAAAAGTGAGTGAAATTTTAGGTGAATTATCAAATCAAGGGCATATAGAGGTAGCCGATGTAGATAGCATGACATCGGAGTTAAGTGACATATTAGCAAGGTTAGAAGATAAGAGCGCAAATAGGCAGACTATAATTGAGGATATAATTAGGAAAGTATTAGATAATATAGTAAAAAGCGATTCCATAAAAGATTTAATGGATAAGAACCCGGAGGAGATAAAAGCCATTTTAGAGGAAATGGCACGGGATGGTTCTATAAATACGGTAATTGTGGAATTTACATCTGGCAATTATTATCAGCTGAAGGATATGGTTGAGGAATTATCTAAATATAAGAATGTCATAATTGTTTCTACAAACTTAAGTGGAAGAGGCGTAGATTTTAAAGGCGATAAAATGGTTGCTATATCTACCTACTGTCCTCTGACCGTAGAGGATATACAGTTCCGAGGCAGGGTTGCAAGAAACGGTAAAATCGGTTTTTGGATAGGTGTCTGGTCGCTGAAGGATGACATTTTCATAAAATACCGCAATATTATCCAGGAAGAACTCGGATATTTTGAGAGAAAGACAAAAGGTGCGCAGGTATATGACCTTAAGTTTAATCTTGACTCTGAAAAATCTAAGGAAGCCAAAGAAAACTTAAAAGTTATTGAGCAGATGAGAGAGGCCATTAATGACCATGAGCAAAATATGAGGCGCCAGGAAATCGAATTCGGCAAATTTACAGGGAAAGAATTCAATATGCCGCAGATTAAATTCAGGCTTCAAATAGTTCGCCATGGCATAGCACCGCTCATTGAAAAGGAAATACTGGACGCCATTGCACAGAGGATAGTTAAGGCAGCTACAAATTTTATAGGTGGGAGCCAAAAAGCCACGCTTTCAAGGGAAGATATCTTACGTTTTATGGAGACGGAATTTGGGAAAGATATCCTCCCTCTTCTGAAGGCAGAGCTGCAATTAGAGAAAGATGCTACTCCGCCGAAGGCGTGCGAACTAATATATGATATTATTACAGATCACCTTAAATCTAAGGCACTGGAGATAATTCACGAAGGGTGGATGAAGTTTACTGATGAAGCAGGAAGAAGCAAACACAGACTTCAGCAGGCGTCTTCACGCCCTGGATATGAAAGGACCTTTCTCAATCCGCAGCAGATATATGGAGAAATAAAACGCCTGACAGCACTATCGTACAAAACCATGGAAAGGCAAAGAGAGGAAAAGATGGGGAAAGAGGTCACAGCCCTTGCCCATCATCTTGCCGGCGTAATCCCCCCAGAACAGCAACAAATAGAAGCAGCCAAAGAGCTGGCTAAAAAAAGAAAGATTTCCTTAGGTGACAGATTCAAGCGTTCATCCTTAAAAATACTCCCTGCCGCCTTTGCCATTGCCGCTAACATTGGCCTTGCGTTTTTCTTAGGATGGGTGTTTAAAGCGCTTACAGTCGGAGGGGTTGGTACAGCTTTAGGCCTGCCGGTAATAGGCAATCTCCTGTCGGTTTTACTTGCTGCCGGGCCTGTAGGGCTTGTTGTTATTGGGGTTGTGGCCATTATGATAACATGGGCACTAAATTCTCAAATTAAAAGGCTCTCACAAACAGATACAGCTGCTGCAAAGATGGCAAATGCTATTGCCCTTGGCGAGCAGACAACATGGAAAGATGCACTTGAGGCTGCTGGTTTATCCACCTGGAGAAAGACACTTACAATAATGGCCACATTTTCTCCTTTTGTCGGTGCTATGGCGCTGCTTTCGCTTGTAGGAACCGCGCCATTTACCGCCCCTACGGTTGGTGCAATTTTCTTTCTTGCATCAGCTGTATTGGGCATTATAGGGCTTATATCTTCCTTAGCATTGCTGGGCACTGCGCGTAAAGACCTTTCACAGGCGCCCAGATTACCTATGAGCACGCCAAAGAGGTTTTTTAGAGCGTTTATCGGAGGGTTTTTAACTACCCTCGGGGTTTCTGCTTTACTGGTTGCAGCAGTAGAGGCATCAGCTCTTATGCTCTTTGTGCCAGGACTTTCAGCAGTTGCATTGGGAGGCATTCTTGCATATAGGATTTTCGCATACAGTAATGATTCTATTGCTAAAAACCGATGGATGATTATAGCAGGATTTGGTGCTGGTATCTTAATAGGCTTCCTGGGGCTTGGTTTAACAGCACTTTTCGGCGCCTTTGTAATTAATTCCGTCACAGCGGCTATTGCAGCAGGCAGCATATCCGGGGGTGGAATCTTAGCAATTATCGGCTATCCTATAATGGGCCTTTTTGCCATTCAAGGTGTTTTACTCATGATGTCCCAGTGGCGTTTTTCTCAGAGAATTGCAGAAAACGAGGCTATTATAAAAGGTGAAACAGAGGCTAAAAGAATAAGCAGGTTAGCTTATGTGGGCAGGGCGGCTGCACTTAATGCCAGGGCGGTCATGATAGCCGCCGGAGCAATTTTGGGAATAGTGCTTTTATTTGTTGGCGGCTGGGCAGTACCGTTGGCAATTTCAGGCACAGTTTTATTTATAATAAAAGGCATAACCGCTTTGTCGCTTCTTGGGATAGCAACCTGGTTGGGATTTCGCACAGAGGCGATTATAACAAAAAGAATGGAAAAGAGATTAGACTATTCCCATCTTGCCAAAAGCCAGGCATGGACATTTAACGGGTCTATACGCAATTTATCAGCTTCAGGTCTTGGAGATGTTTCCGAATCTATACGCAATGCTGTCAAAAATTTTAAAGATAATGTAACGGGAACGCAAAACCCATTGCAGCTGTCATTTAATGTTTTGGCAGAGGCTGCCGGCAAACACAGGCTTATGCAGGAATTTTTAGAACAGATGCAGGCCCATTCTCCGCCGAAAGACGGAGGATTCTTCTCCCAGCCGGAAATCGACCTCATGATTTTCAAGATCCCTTCCGAAATACTACCTGATGAACAGAAACCTGCTTTCAGAAAAGCAATTACAGATGCCCTGGTCGAACTTAACATAGCCAAAGTAGGGTTTAGCAGATTAAGCCACTTAGCCAGAGACCCCGAGAAAGTAACAAAAGCGCTAAACGCAATTCTTATGCCTGCTATGGGTGTTTCTATGCTTGCTTCAGCGCCTGCTGCGGTTGTAGCGCAGAGCCAGCATGAAGGTGTTGCTTATACAAAAGCAGAGATTAATGTGGCAGAAGCGCCAAAACAGTTGCTCGATTATTGCACACTTTTGGCTTCAAGGGCAATAGATAATATCATACACGCGCCACAGGTAAGCGAACAGACGCCAGCTGAAATCGTTATTGATTGGGAAGGACAATTTAAGCAACTCAGGCAACGCATAAAAGAGGGCCAGCAACAGAGAAAGCGCCTTGCCTTATATAGAAAGTTTGCCCCCGATGCTGAAGAAAAATTTAAATCGCAGATAGAAGATGCCCATAAAGAATTAAGTGAGGCTGTAACAGACCCTGATAAGGTAACTGCGCAAATCAGGCTCACTGAGCTTATTCGGGCACAGCAGGAATACATCCTTGAGCAGATTAGAAACAGCGCAACTGATGAGCAAAAAGAAGAGCTCGATATAATAAAGCAGCGATTAGAAGATATCGAAACACTGCTGTCATTAAGGCAACAGATAGAACAATTAGATACTTTTCTTAATCAGCAAAAACGAACGCTGAAAGGATTAAAAGAGCAAAGGGCTTCTGAAGAAAAAGAAGAAGCACAGAAAGAACTTGATAAAGAGATAGAGACCCTTACCCTACAAATTAGTGCTGTAGAGCAGGAGTTAAACGACTTAATAGAATCGTATAATAAAGAAGCAGAAGAAAAGAATATATCTGCTCGTTTAACAGTAGCCCTCCGCGAAATTAGACAGAAGCTTCTTATATCAGAGATAGGCATTGGACCTCACATTGTTCGGGTTGAGGATATTGCTGATATTGAAAGAGAGATTGAGCAATTAAATAACGCATTACAACGGTTACGCCTCAAAAAAGAACATTCAACCCGCCTTGCCGCATATGCCAGACTCGCTCCTGATGCAGAAGAAAGGTTTAAACCAGGCATAGAAAAAGCCCAGCAGGAGTTAGGGCAGGCAGAGACCCCTCTTGAGAAAACAACCGCACAGGCTAAGTTAGCAGAACTTATGCTTGCGCAACAGAAGTACATCCTTGAGCAGATACAGAAGAAAGCTACAGATGAGCAAATAAAAGAAGCTGAGCAGATAAAAACTCAGCTTGCAAATATCGCAGGGCTTTTATCATTGCAGCCACGGATAGACCAGAACCTCTTAAAAAAAGTCCAAGAGATAGACCCTGACTTCCCAGCAGAAGACCTTACTAAAGAGAGACTCCTCCAGGAACAAGAGAAGCTTCTTGCGCCAGAAGTCGGTATCCCTGCCCACATTGTTCATCTTGAAGGAGAGATTAAACGGCTGGAGCAGCGGTTACAATTACTGGAGCAGCTTGTGCAGATTTTACAGCGAGAATATGAAGAACCTGAGGCTGGGACAGTAGTACCGCCTCCGCCACCAGAAAGAGCAGCCCAAGCGGAAAGAGCAGCCAAAGTAGAAAAACCAGCCGAAGAGAAAAGACCAGCTCAACCAGCCCAGCCTCAAGCACAGCCAGCAATAGCCCCAGAGAATATACCCCAACTGGAAGCGCTGCTTGGAGAATTGGGGCAGCTGCTGCAGAAAGAGAATGAATTATCAGCCCAGGCCCGGTCTATAGAAGAAGCCCGCAGTGAACTTGCCGAAAGCATTAGGGAATTAGGCCTAATCGACTTAGCCGCTCGTTTAAATGAGCATAGCTTAAGATACCGGATAAAAGATATCATCGACTCCTCCTCAGATACTACCAGAAAGATCCTGCCCTTAAGAGACCAGCAGGCCGCCTTACAAAAAAAGATTCAGGCCATTACTGAAAAACTAAGCCAACAGGCCCAGGCCCTACCCCAGTTCCAGGCCTTTAAAGAACAGCTTACCAAGCTCGAGAAAGCATTAGCAGATACCACCAACTCCTTAACCCAGCTTGAGCAGGAGATAGACCCAGCTATCAACAAAGAACTGGAATATATCACCCAGCTTGAGGCTGTTCTTGAACAGTTAGAAGAGCTTAATAAGAGGCAGGATGAGTTAACCACTCAACAGCGGAAATTAGCTGCTGCCCGCGCACAACTTACTGAAAAGGCCAGAAGATTGGGCATAACAGACCCGAATGTCTTAGTCAGCTTGCAGATATTAAGAGCTGCCATAAAAGCCGTGATAAAGACAATCCCGCCTGCAGCAGTTCAACCTGTAACCCAGCCAGTAGTAGCAGCAAGGCAAGAGGATATCTTACGCAGGCATAAGGACGTACCTACCATGCCGATGAACGATGAGGCAAAACAGGCCTGGGAGGAGTTTAAGAAGCGGGCTAAAAAGTTAGTTGAGAAGAACGAAGAGCTTTCTGAAGAGGCCCAGAACGACCTTAAGAAGCAATTAGAGCTCATCGCCGATGATATCCAGAGGCGGATGAAGGCCAAAGAATACTATAAGATACAGAAAGAGAAGGCGGAGAGCGATGCAGAAGGGGGCCTGGAGCAGTTCTTAAGATTCATAGTTGACTATGATGAATATAAGAGAACCCACAAATGGTACGCCGCAGAGATGTTTGAGCATATGGATAAGCGCTTTAAGCTAAAGTTTCATATAGGCACACCCACTTCTCTGGGAGCAGGCCTGGTCAGATTAGGAGACGGAAACTTCATTGGCGTTGAAACTCCGAATAATTTCAACCTCCAGCAGGTTCTGGATGTAGTCGGTGCTGGTTTGGCCGGCACTGATATTTCCCCAGAGGCCTATCCTGCTTTAGCCTTAGCTGTCCTATATGAGTTGACTACTGCACCGGCCATTAAAGAAGTTGAAGAAAAGGGTGGAGGTTTATTGCCGGACGCCTTTTGTGTCCATGTCTGGGTTAATAATCCCCAGAATTTGCTTTATGAAAGTAAGAAGATAAAAGGTGAAGATGGAGAAAAAAGGACTAGCATTAATATAATTGAAGGAAACTGGACCAAGGCAAAATTAGCTGGTCCTCAGAACTTTACAGACTTGCCTCATATGTTGGTAACCTGGCTGCGCCTGGCCTTAGGTGATGAGCTTGGAACCTATCAGTTTGCTCCGGAGCAGCTTATGGTCTGGCTGCTGGCAGCAGCAGATACTGAAGTTGATACGGATACTGCCTACTGGAGCATAGAAAGACCGGATGTGGAGCTTGGGGAAGAACTTACTACTGAGGAGTTGAGAAGGCTCGGCTTTGAAGGCCTTGAAGATATAAAATCCTTAAGAGAGATTAAAGCGGCCCTAACTAAAAATCGCAAGTTCTTAGGAATATTCGGTCAAGATGCCATAATTGCTGAAGCCAACAGCTTCGTAGAAGGAAAAGGCTTTTATGTTTACCATCCCAAGAATCCAGAGAAGGCCTACTTCTTTAAGGTAAGCGACCAGAAAATCTACCATACTGATGCCCGCCTGACTCAGATTCAGGAGGCCTGCCGCTATGTTTATTTAAGAGACGGAAGAGGCAACCGGATAAAGGAGAACGGAAGGTATAAACTCCAGAAGCAGGTCCTTTATCAGTTAAGAATGTATGATGAAAGAGTAAGAAAATTCCTTGAGAGTGATAGACCTGAAGAAAACCGCTGGTTAAAAGAAGGGCATATGTTCCTTATTCCTACCGGAAGGGATATGCAGCGGATGTCCCAGATTATTACCTATATGCAGGAAGCCAGAGGAGCAGTGTTGATTGACCCTCAGACCGGAAAACCCTTCTTCAGCGAGGATATACCTTCGATTATTCCGGCCAATATGCCCTTAGCCAGAAAGAATACCTTCACCAGGGCCAATGATGGGGAGAGCTTTTTGATGACCCAGAGCTTTGTCTCCCGACGGGGAGAGCTGGTAATGCCTTCATTAAGGGATATGGATTTACGCTATCAGCTATTTACCGGTAAACGAATCCTCTGCGGGGTGCGGCTTGATGAGACTACGGAGATTGTGGATGAAGAAGGCCTGCTGCCGGCTAATCTGATATTCAGAAGGATACCGATAAAGCGGTTTGAGCGGGCTAAAGATGCAGAAGGTAATCTTATCCGCCAGAAGCTCACCCGCCCAGAGAGAGATTTCTACAAGCGCCTCCTTAAGCAACTGGAGGATAGATTAAAGAGAGTCAATGAACAGCTAAGGTTTGCTGCTGGTACCACAGAGCAAGCTAAGCTGAAAGAGAGCGCAGAGGCGCTAAAGAAAAATATAGAGCTATTTGAAGATATCCTCAAAAACGGCAAGCCCAAAATAAAAGAGGTGACCAGATATGAATATCGCATAGAAACTAAAGATAAAGCCTATCTTGAAAGCCTGGGCTTTACCGAGGTGGATAAGAAAGAAGCTGCCCACCTTTACTTTATGCCCAATGTGGAAGAAGTAAATCTAAAGACAGAATACGGTCAGCCTGTCAGGATAGAGGTTGATGTAGACGGAAGAATAACTTCGGTAACAATAGATGGCAAAGACATAGACCAGGACAGCCTCGAAATCAATTTAGGTGCTGTCATAGAAAATGAGCAGAATTTTGTGGCTGGGTTTGAGGCCGATGTGGTTAAAAATATTAAGGCCATTATCTACACTCCGGATGCTATCTATCTGCAGGATATAGAAGGCAGGTTAAGAGATATTTCCGGCAATATTATCACAGAATATAAGAGTCTGGAAGGCAAGCCTCTGGCCCTTCATATAATAAAGGAGAATCGGGTCATCGACCTGTTTGGCAAAAAAATTAATTATCCTGGTATCGGCGAGGTGACTCTTGGCGAAGATACTCTGGTTAGCTTTGAGTATCCCAATCAGGTTACCTATATAGATTCAGAGGGCAACCCCCAGGTTATCCCTGCAGTAATAGAATATACCGATACCCACCATCAGATGGAAGAGAAACGCCAGGAGGCTGAGGCCTCTCGGACCATAGGCGATAGACTGCCATATCTTGGCGAAAGAACATTTGGATATCAGCTCAACCCCTATACCCGCATACCTACAGTCCGCGAGCCCAAAGTTGAAGAGACAGCGCTTGGCCTCTTTGAGACAGAGTATGGGAAAAAGATTAGGGCCTATATTCTTGAGAATATCAAGCGTTTCGGAGGTAAAAAGGGGTTAGTGAAGAGACTCCTTGATATTACCGAGAAGTCGCCTCAAGCCATAGAGGAAGAACTCAAAAAAGAGGCAGAATCAGCCTCCCTCAGCTTAGAAGAGTACAAACAGATATTATATTTATATCTTAAAAGAAACGAAGAACACCTTATCAGCCGGCAGAATATTAGAAAGGAAAGACTCCAGAGTGTGATAAGGATGCTTGAGCAGACCGGGGCGCTAACCGCCAAACTTCAATATGAGAGATACTTCCAGGCCTTGCAGCTTCAGTATAACCAATGGCAGAAAGAGGTGATTGATGACATAAATGGCCTTATCCAGGAATACCAGGATGAACAGGATGAGTTACGTCAACGCATAGAACAGACAGAAGAGACTATTGCCGATAACCCCGGCATGGACCCTGCAATGAAACAGGCGCTGGAAAATTATATTCTGTCCTGTGAGGATGGAATAGAGGGTATAGAGGCCAACATAGGGGGCATGCAGAGCGACATAGACCGCTATGGTGTTGCGGTTGATTTTGAAAACAATCCCAATGGAGCAAATAATCGATGGACAGAGTTACAGCGGTATGCCCGGAATGTAAACTGGGGATATTATGGTCAGATGGATTTTGAAGATTACTTAGCCCAGATGCCGGAGGAGGCCAGGGAGGAATTTTTAGAGATATTGGCCAGAGATGCCGGATATTTTAAATACCGGGAGGAGACCATAATAGATGCCTACGATTGGTATTTGGGCCTGGATGCCTCAGAGGCCAGATTATCTATGGCCGCAGAGGCGGTGCTGGATAAGAGTTTTAAATTTCTGCTTGAAGAACGCCATATGCGGATGCTGAGGACTAAGGTTTTAGGTCAGATTACTCCTGAGGTAGAAGAGGATTTGGAAAAGACCCTGGCTGCCAGCTCAAAACAGATTCGGGCCTATCTTGAGGATGCAGTAGAGAAGATAGCGGCTAAAGAAGAATGGTCTGCAGAATATACTCAAAGGGCCTTAAGCCATGTCCGGGACTTCTCAGTTAAGATTGCTTTAAACCGGGATGCATTTTCAGATTTAATCTTTACCTATGAGGAACTTCATAATATAGGTTTTGGTGAAGTTACTGGATTTGACTGGATAAACTGGGAGAGACTCCTGGCCCTTCCGATAGGCTATGAGCTTAATACCCGCACCTCTGCTATTGAGGATATCTATAGAATAAATAGAAATGCCAGGGTTCACGGGTTGTTGGTAAATCACAAACTTGCTGATGGTAAGTTTATCAAACTCGTAGCTCTACCGCTGGAGATTGAATGGGAGGGCAAAGATAAAAAATCCGCCGGAACCTTAATGGCCGGTCCATTTGCAGGTGAATATATAGAGTATCTGGATTTGGATATGGTTTCTAACCGGAGGAAATTTACAGAGACCACCAGCACCGTTTACGGACTATTCGCCCATCCGAGCATTGATATAAACGACCGGGTTATGTTAAGCGGAGTAGGACTTCTGGCGGTAAACGAAGGAAACGGGCTTAATCAGGTTGAGGGAACCACTACCGCTATGGGCGGAAAGATTGATTACACCGTTAGCGGGAACTTCAGCCTCTTTGCCAAGACCGGATGGGTAGACGGTAAGGCCACCGGTATAACGAATATCCATGATTTTGACGGAAATCCGATTGGGATTAAACCTTCGGCTAAGGCCAGTATTTTTAACACCGGAGCAGGATTTAATTACACCGACCCCAGGACCGGAATCAAGATGACCTTAGGCCTGGAGCGGTTTGGTGAAGATAGCGGAGTCGATAGCGGGATAGAAACTCCTTATATTGATATAGCTGATAATCTGCAGGCCAGATTTGAAGGCAGGGCATTCTTAGGAAGTGAGACTCTATACAGTAGCGGGCTTGAGTTTGCCTACGGTGAGATACCGACCACCAAGGATATGCTTGATGAGGCCAAGGCCTGGATAAAGAGAACTTCGTTGCCCACTGAGGAAGTCCGGGGTATGCCCTGGCCCGGACTAACCGGCGAAGTAAGAATTGATGAGGCTATGGAAGAGTTTGGGGTCTCCCCGGCCAGAAGTCCGATGACCTCCGGCACTCAGCATTTTATCCGCCAGATGGCCCAGAATCCAACAGGCTTTCCGACCAGGCCGGGACTCTCATTTACTCTTACCAGGAATAACGTCTATGTGGCAGAATCGGATGAAGGGCTTGCACCACAGATATACGAGACTTACCTTGATATCTTTAACCGAAAGGCCAGGTCTATCAAGCCCGTTTCTGAGCAAGAGGCAACAGCCTTCTTTAATGACAGAATTGGGGTTGATAATGCCGAAAGAAAGATACCCGGGCAGAGAGAGGATATTACTTCCAGCGTCCGCTTAGGCTTGAGCATGCTGAGGCATATAAAAAGGTACCCTGAAGCCGATATTTCTGAGCAGATTGGTAGCTATCTCTATCAACTGGCAGAGGATATCTTAAGGCGCCAGGGTAAAGACGGAGCTATTTATGCGGACAAAAGACATACCGAAATAAACCCGCTCGATAACTTAACCGTGCGTAAATTTCTTAATGAGTATTCCAAGCACCTCAGGATAAAGCCGGGTAAACCCAAAAGATACACTAAAGCTGCTGAAAGGATAACCCGATGGGTAAACAGAAACAGAGCCTTAATCTGGAACCGCCAGTATAATCGGGTCTATTCAAGAATAACCGCCGGGCAAACCAAAGGATTATTTGGTTTATTTAAATCTATTAAATATAAACAGAAAGAACCAGGAAATTTAAGAGAGGCCCTGGCCTGGCTATTATTCCTTGAAGAGGGTGAAGTCGAAAGGGTTACCGGTAGCGACCTAAGAAGCATTCTCCATTCCATAGGAAAGGATAACCATAAGACCGTAACCGCCAGGATAGAAGAAGGAACAGGTCAGTATAGAGAAGTTACGATAAGCGGAATCGGCGAAAAAGAAGGTGAAGTTGATGTTGAGGCTACTTTACTTCGGGCATACGTATATAAGCAAAAGATTAGCCCATCCCTAATTGGAGTAGTCAACCACAACCTTCAGGATTCAGCCATAACTACGGCAGGAGGAAGCTTCCCACGTTATATCAGAGAGGGTTCAGTTATAGACCGAGGCAGGGCAGACCCGGGCATAACCGCATTCTATCGTTTAGTCTATCGCCAGGGTATTCCAGATGACAAATTGGCAGGAGAAGAAGCCCAGAGACAGAGAGAAATAGATGAAAAATATAAAAAGTTTATCCAGGAGGCCCGGAAAAGACAGCAGTATATTGAAGAGGCAACAGAAGGCAGAGGCCTGAAGCGCTATCTGTTTGTCCCCTCCTTTACCGCTGCTAAGTTATATGATTTTACTGAATATAATTTTGTCAATCATACCGGCCAGATTAAAATTGAGGGGCTTTTCAAAGGAGATACAGATAAATATATAGAGGAGATAGAACGTTACAGGCGGATGTCTGAGACAGACATCAACATAGATAAGATAGAGGCTCAAGCCCTGCTTATAGGAAATACAGACAAAAGGACCCTTGCCGAAAGATACCATATTATAAAGACTGTCCAAGACGACGGTTCTGTAGTTTATCTCCTTGAAGCCGAAGAAAAAGGAAAGCCCAGAAAGATAATCCTTACCGCAGCGGATAAGCTTTTAGTGGATAAAAAGACCGGCAGACTTCTTAAGGTAGTCCATCTGCCGGAGATTATGCGTGCCACCCTTGCCGCACTTATAGAATACAGGAATCTCCTTGGAGGCAAGAATGGTCTCGCTGTTAGCTGGGATACCTTTAAGGTAGAAGAGCTAACAGGCCAGGATTTCAACAGAATACTCGTATTAGGTTATATGACACCTGAGCAGAGAGAACTTTGTTATGTAAATATCGATGAGACTACTGCTGATGATGGCCGTATATTACACTACATAGCCCTGCCCGGTGGTGAAAGGCATTATCTTGAAGGCCTGGTTTATACGCCAGAGATGATGGAAGAAGAGGCCGTTTTTGTAGAGGATGAAAAAGGCAACCTCGTAGAAAAGACCCTGTTTGAATTAAGCGATATCAAAAAAGACTCAGAGGGTTATTATGTAATAATAGATGAAGAAAGATACAAAGAAACAGGCGGAAAGGAAGGAAGAGAGGACCTTGATGCCGATATCCCTGTCCCGATGCAATATGCACCTTCCCTTGATATAAGATATATGAGATTGATACCTCAGGATGGAAGACTCCCTAAGGTTGTAATGTGCCTGAGCAAAGCAAGAATAAATGAGGAACTTACCCGCATTCAAGACAATTATGCCATTATAAGGGTGTCCGATGGAGAAGATGAATATATAAAGACAAAAGAGGGCCTTTCAAAATATGCGCTCAGAAAGAAGCTGATAGTTGATAAATACACCAAAAAAGCCCACCTGGTTACCTTTGCCAGGGTAGAAATAAATGGTGAATGGAACTGGTATCCGGTTGATTTTGTGAAAGAGTCCTTAGATGGAAAAGATGCAAATAAGGGCTATCTTCAGTTAGGTTTTAACTGGGCCGATGTGGTAAAAGAAAAAATCAGCGAAGATAAGAGTAAAAATGAGGTGGTTTACGAGGTCTACAATAAGGTAACCAAAAAGAGCTCCATATCCACCTTCAGGAATGGCTGGCTGGTAAGAAAGGAAGAAGAAGGCATCTGGCTGCCTGATGAAGGCTTTGTAGATATAGCTACCACCTATCATGAAGAGAAGGGTTATCCTCTCAAAACCATTAGAGTTGATGACGGTAGTTTATTCTACGACTTTAGCGAGATAACCTATTTTGAAGACATTGGTCATGTTACCGGCTTTACCAAGAGAAAAGCCTACAAGATAAGGGCATATACCAGGACAGAATATGACAGATCCGGCCACAGGGTTGCTGAAATAAGATTTACCCTTGATGAACAAAGCCGGATAATTGAAGAAGAGAATATTGTAAATGGGGAATTTACAATTATAACTTATAAGGATTCAGGTGAAGAAGATTTAAGGATTACATTTGAAAATAAAGACAAATACAAAGAGAGGAAAAGGGATGAGTATATTGAAATCGCAAAAGCATTTAAAGAGACGCAGACGATTGAAAACATCCAAAAGGCATTGAAGCTGGGAATAGTATCCATACCTGTTTCTCTTGGTAATTTCTTCATAGGATATCAATATGCGCCTGCTCAAAAAGATGTTAAATATAAAACATTTAACTCTCTCGAAGAGCTTGATGCCAGCGGTTACGTCCGCTTCACAGAAGTAAAGGCAGCAAAGAATTTCCGCCTTGACGATGGCTGGCAGGATATCGAGTTCTTTGATATAAGGCATGATGGTGTGCGCATAGCCAAAGCAATAAATGGCGAGATAAGCTTTGCTGTTTTAAATAAGGCAAGAAAGGTAATAGGTGAAAATACCTACAAATACAATGAAGCTACAGAGCAAATAGGAGAACTCAAAAGGTATTCCAATAATTCACGGCGCGTATATATAGGAATAAACCCGGGTGTAGGAGCCGTCTCCGACGGCGAACTAAACCCGCAAAATACTACAGTTGCTGTGCTTGCTTCAAAGCCAGCAACTGGCTACGACAAGGTGATAACTGCTACTGCTTCTGACGTGCACGAGATGAAGAATGGCGAGGAGCGTGAAGAATTGCAGTGGGTTCACATCGAATATGCAAAAGGGAACTCTGAGATTGAACAGGCAAATGACAGAAGCGCTTATGCGAGAGATAAAAGGTTTGTAGTAGATATAAGGCACCTGGGGCTTGAGACGAAAGATGGTAAAGCTATAGAGCAGTTAAACTTTATCTGCAAAGATAATAACTTAGCGAATATCGAAGAAAGGCCCAAAGAGTACTCTTCAAAGCACAAGGTTAAAGAAGAACTTAGAGAGTTTGCAGTTGTGGCAATAATTAAAGGCGATACTTTTGGAGACAAAATAACAAGAGCATTCTACGGAAAGTCACTATATGAAGCCCAGAAGAAGTTTATAGAATTTGAAAATAAGCCGGAAAATAAAGGCATCGAGATTGAAGAAACCATAAAAGGCCGCGTGAGTGAAGTGCATAGCACTACTGACGCATTTACCTATGTTGGCATATTTGAGCCTCAAAAAGGCGGAATGAGGCGCATAAAGATAGAAAATTATACATTAAACGGCCAAAAGCCCATTAATATCGACGCCACTACGCAGGTATATGGCACATTGAGCGTTGAATTACTAGATTCAAAAGGCAATCCTAAAGGAGCGCTCCTGTATTATATAGATGAAAATGAGATGGCTTTTGAAGGCAGAAAGGCAGATGAGGTTGCAGAGAACCCGCGCAATGTAGAGATGAAGCCGGAGGGCGAGGAAAAAGATAACCTTAAATTAACCCTTAAAGAGGTAGCCGGTGAGATTGATAAATACGCGCCTATTGCAACAGATGTTAAAAAGCGCCAGCCGGACGGAACCTTAAAACCTGTAGCTGTTAATATAGATAAACTTGGCAGGACCGTAGGCTACTATGATGTACAGAAGCGCATATTCAGCTACAGCAGATATGATGAGCTTAACCAGGAAGAGGGCGAGCATGCCTTTAAGCTCAATGAAGGCGAGAAACTCTTTGAGACAGCGCTTGATATAGCCCGTCTTGAATCCTGGAGCGCTGACCCCGAAAGCGGCCATTACAAGGGCCAATCTTATGTCTATATAGTTGATACAACAAAGTTAGATATTTCTGATGATAAACTCAAAGAGGTTGGCATCGGCAGAGGCCGTTATATTCTTACCGCTGCCGACTTAACAGAATTAGGTATCAATCGCTACGCTCCTGCAGTAGAAAGAATAGTCAGAATAGCCCAGATGCATAATAATAAGTCCAATGTGCCAATCCCACCCTTGGCTCTCTACTGTGCCCGTATTCCCGGCAGGGATAAGACCTACGCCAGAATCTGGGATGATACGGTTGAGATTGTCATAAAGCATAAATCACAGAATCCGCAGCCAGGCGACGTTGTATCAAAAACATATGAGCGCATAGATAACCCCAATGGCACTATAGGTTTTGACAAATTCTTTGGTAAGAGTGTAAGGGTAAATTTTGAGGATTTGCCCCAGGCCGCAAAGGATAGAATGAACAAACATGGCCATGGAGCAGGTGTAATTAACGACTATTATATAGCTTTTTACAGATTAGAGCAGGACGATAGAAAAGTTTACTATGAGGATATGAACAAACTGCCAGATGGTAGATGGCTAAGTATGATTGTAGATTCTGAAGGGTTACTGTATTACCTTATCAGAAGGTTCTCTTTTGGAAATGCGATATATACCGTGATTAATTATGATAGGCGAGGTTTTGAAGATAACAGCATAACTTATGATGTAGTGCTTGATGAAAATAATAACATAATCAAAGAGACAAAGAAGCGGGAAGACGATGTAGTAAAAAGAGATATAATGCGAAACCCATATCTGCCTGATATGCTGGCAGGCCGTTATATAGTAAAGAAATCTACTAAGTATGCGCCTAACGGCGATATATTATATACTGGAGAGGTATGGGTTGATGCGAGGACAGGAGAGGAGAGGTTGGTTATAGATAGGAGAATAGGGTCTAAGGGTGAGCCAGCCCAGAAGATAGTATATTCTCTTCCTGAAGTTACAGACACTCCTTTTGCATACCATACCCTTGTTCCGGGCAACCATCTCGATCTTAGATTAGCTAATGGCAGAGATGATGCTTCAGGATTTGAATTTCTATATTTCTACTTAGACGCGGATAAGGATACGGTAGAATTTGAGGTTGAAGTAACTGACGGCAGAACAACTAAAAAGGTACCGTTGTGGATTCCTGTAGGTATGAATAAGATTCATTTTAAGAACGGTAAAGAGGCAGATAGATATTCCGTAGTTGTTGCCCCGATAGATTCTATCCAGCATGGAAATATAAGAGTTTTATCCATCCAGGCCCTCAAAGATGCAGGGATTGATATTACCTCGATAGAGGCTGTAAGATTGTATTATAAAGGGGCAGAGCCGATAAGGCTTGGCTTTACTACTGTGCAGCTTTTAGGGGATGGTGCAATCTCAGGAAGAGGCAAAGAGCTAAAGCGCATATACAAAAACCACATTATAAGTGGTGTCGATGTTGATTCAGACCATATTCTTGCCACATTTACCTCCCGCCAGGGAACGACCACGTTTAGAATAATGGACAGAGACGGAAGCCACTTGCTTGGAGTTCGTTCACCGAGACTGGAAGCAAATCAACCCAGATGGTATACCACAGTATATGATGTTAACTCAAATCAGGATGAGCCTATACCACGTTATATCCTGGATGCTAATGGTAACTTCATCAGTTTATGCAAAATGGCAAAATTGCCAGATGGAAGAGTAGCAATTTATGAAATTCCTGATCCTGATGGCATAGCGGGCAATGTACTAACAGTTGTAAATCCCGCTATTATGAATCAGCTGGAGGGGGTTGTTGCCCTTGCCTATGGAGACAATTACGATATAGTCTATCCTGTAAAAGGAGATGATTGGCTTGGAAGACATTTCAGTGCATTGCATGTGAATGTAGTTCCGACTGTGGCCAGAAAGCTGGGCTTATTAAAAGACCCCAATGTTGACGAAGAAGTCAAGAAAAGAGCGCCGAAAATAACCACAATTGAAGAATATGAAAATCGGTATAAACAAATAAAATTATTACCCACTCTATTTGAAAATTTAACTTTGCCTTATTCAGAGGAGGTTGCGCCTTTAGCCATAGGAGGTGTAGAGCTTGATGCTGCAGTAGAGATGCTGATAAATTCACAAAACGAAAAAACAGGCCTAATACCGACCTCACCATATTCTGATTACGTCGATACTGTTTATGAATTAAAATATATCGTGCCTTTTTTACTCCGCTCTAAAAAAGACGAAGCGCTTGCTGCGGTTAAGAAAATATTAGAATTCTACAGCAACCAGAGAACCATAGATGGAAAACAAAAAGCTTTAACCAGATTCTATCATCTGTATACAGGCAATCCGGAAGAACTAATATTAAAGAGCGCAGAGGACGAGGTTGTAGTATTTGAATCAAAAGCTACGGCTTTGGCGCAAATAGCTGCCGCAGATGCGGCATTTAAGCTTGCTGAAAAAGCTGAGCGGGAAGAGGATAAGTTGGCGGCAATAGCGACAGCCAGAAGATTTTTGGAAACAGCATTGAGTTTCAGGAGGAAAGCCGGTGATGACGGTTTTGCCCAATATATGGAATATGCCGGAAAGGAAAAGGTATATTATCCGGTTGGCACTAATTCGGAAGCATACCTTTTGCTGAAATATGTGGATGAATTGGATAAGGATACCTTGCCGGAAGAAATAAAGAAGAGATTAGAAGAGATTAATATTAATATAGCTGATGTCCTGAAAAAGCAGAAGGAATGGTTGATAAACCATGTGTTGCCAGTTCTTGAGGAGCAGGGATGCGTGCCGAAAAGTATTAGAGAGGTGAAAGATTGGCGTTCAGGAAAGATTAGATTGCTCGCAGAGTTTCTGTCCTCACCTGATGACTGGCTATCATTCCTTGAGGCAGCTAATGTGATGGGAGTAAATGGAGGGAAGTTAAAGGCTTCCTTGGACAACCTTGTCCGGGCGCATGGCGTAACTGTCGATGGAAAATGGGGCCTTGATTGGAAAAATAAAATAACTCTAAGGAGAGAAGGCGATGCTATTTCTCCTGAACTTACCGCAAGGTTCTTGAGAATGGCCGTGAAACTAAACCATGGTAATGCCACAAATTGGGCCATTGCGGAGTTGAATAAATACCCTTCTGTTGGAGCTTCATTGATGCCTGAATTGATAGTAAAAGATTTTGATAAAATATCTCAAAATAACGTAGATTCAGGACAAGGATTCATAATTATTCCAGGAAGCCCCTCTATCTCTACTGCAGAGATTCTCCTAGATGCAGAAGGGCGTGTAATAGAAAGCACAATGCCGGCAGTGCCCGTGGCACAAAGAGACACAGAAAGGTTTATTGCAGATTATAGTATAGAGACCTGGATAAACGCATCGAGCCTATTGGTTGCAGCCCTAATTATATTGGGGGTCTCAAGGCATCTTATTGTTAAGAGTAGGGTAGCTAAAACCAAGCCAGCCAAGAGAAAGAGACATCCTAAAACAGGAAGCCCTCCAGTAATTCCAGATGGGGATAAGGAGCCTACCGAAGATCAAAAAATGCCAATAAGTACAAGGATATTAAAATGGTGCTCAGGAGCAGGTGCAGTAACCGCAACCGCATTTGGTATTATGGCATTCTTGTTTGATTTGCCGGTTATTTTTGCGATACTTAGCGGCCTGGCCTCTATATATACAATAAGAAGAATCATAACATTGATCTTTATAAGAAGAGCTTTTGTAAACAGCAACATTAATATTAGAGGCCCGGATGGGCAGGAAAGAGAAATTGTCCACTATAATGCCGACCCCAATGCCCGCCAAATAGAATATCTATGCCTAGATGAAGAATATAGACCTGAAGGCCGATTAGAAGGACGCAAAAGAGTTTTCGACAACCTACCTAATATCCCTCTTTTAACCAGTATAGCCGAATCTGTAATACTTTCTCACGAAAAGATCCATGCTGCAGGGTATGGCGAAATCGTTGCTTGTACAATGACCTGGACATTATCGTTCTCAATTATAAAGAATGCGTTGACGTCATTATTATCTGGCATAAAGAGATGGTTTTTAAAGCTTTCAAGGCGTAAGAAGATTACAGTTATTACTTCCGTAGTTGTTGGAGTCGTTGCTGTTGCATTCTTAGGATTATCTCCTGCTGCAGCGATATTAATTAAATGGCTGGCTGCACACTGGAATGTTGTTCTTCTGTTTGTCCTGCCTACTTATAAGCTGGTCGTACTAATCTATTCCAGAATATGGCAGACTACAGCTCAGAGGTATTACAGAAGGGCAAAAGATGAGACCCCATCAGAAATATTAGGCACAGAAAAGGAAAGAGAGCAGATTATTAATGCCGCCCATAAGAGATTTGCAGATAAGGTGCTTGAGACAGTTACTCCGTTTATGAGTAATAAAGAAAGACAGTTATTTATCAAAAGGAAATTTACAGCATCAGACGCAAGGGCAGAGGTAACATTCCTTTACAGCTTAATGGCCATTTATAATCTGATATTTGCCAAAGAAGTAAGTGATATAAAGGATAACAATCCAGGAATGGAATTAAGGCACGCTATTTTAAAGGCAAAGACAACACGCGGACTGGATAGTCTGGATAATTACGTAAAGGATCTTGGTTCCTATTTCGGAAGAGAGATAGTAAAGGGCAATTATGTCTTTGATGTAGATGAGAAAGAAGACAGGGTGGAAATACATGTCCACGTAAGACCGGATGCAGAAAGAGGGGATTATGTAAATGGTAAGCTTAGGCTTGAGAAGGTGCTTGAGCAATTTGGTGCATTACCAGGAAGACCTAATAGGTACTTAAATGCATTCAATAATTTAACCCAAGCACAAAAAGATGCCTTGCAGAGTTACACGATGTCAAAGGAAGAATTCGATGGGCTTCCAGCCACTATCAGATATATGTTAAGAAGAGCCAGGGTGCCTGGAAAATATAACAATGCTTTGATTAGCCATCTTGAGACTTACCTATTTCAAATAAGAGGCAGAATAAGAGATGCTATAGTACAAGGAGCTGAGCAAGAAGACGATGGAGAATACAGAGGAATATTAGAGGAATCGGGTATCACAGAGGGTACCTTTAGGCGAGAAGAGTACGAAAAGTTTAGCAAAACTAAGGGTCCAAGGGGAGTTAACCCTATACTATTCAGGATATCGGATTTTCTGCCTGATTTTGTACTTCTTATGTTAAATATCCTGCATTTTGGTACACAGGCCGGCATCACAGGTTCAGCAGCTGGATTATGGTATGGTATTACTACAGCGCTTGCTTCTTTGTCTTTATCATGGCTTCTTATACCGGTAATCATATTTATTTCAGCCGCTCTTATCATAAATATTATTACAGAATGTTACAGCTTGGCTCATTTCAATGGGAAAGGAATTGCTCGCAAATTCTTAGCTGTTGTACCTGTGGCAGGGATTGTTTTCTTGAGCATGCTTTCTTTACCAGGCATGGGAATAGGCGCAGTCTTATTACTCATGCTTGTTAAGAGCATTCTTGCATTAGAGGCATTCAGCCTGTTAGCATTTAGCCGTTCCCTTTTAGGGCTTATGGTATATGACGTTTCCAGGCCGTCTGCTTATGTGGGCAGGCCCCGCGCCGTTCTGTTGGTATTAATGCAACACATCATATTCCTAACCGTGGGCACTTTTATGGGTTCTGCTTCACTTAATTGGTTTGGCCTGCATTTTGGGGAGCATTTGTTAAGAACCTGGTGGTCGGCATTCGCATTTTTCAGAGCCGCTTATCTTATGAAGACCGGAACTTACCATTTTATGACTTTTATCTTCTCTTGGCTGAAACCGACAAAAGGACCCGGGAAGGACAGCCTGCCTCTTACGGGTAAACCTCTCGCAGAGGCCGAGAAACAGAAACGCAGCGAAGAAAAGACCCTTATTATATATGTAGGAGATCCGCTGGATTCGCCATCGAGAGGCAAGCCGGCGGATATAACAAAAGAGGTTATGAGAGCATGGAGCGCGTTACCCAAGAAGTATAAGGACGGCTCGATAGAGAAAATAATGGAGAATATGGGGTACGATTATAAAGGGTGGAGAGCTTTAGATTTAGATGGCTTGCCGCTTTTTAAGGTTCTTCTTAAGGATAAGAAGATAACAGAAAAAGACCTTTATGATTGGGTGGATTTCATGCATAAAGCTGAGCATGATTCAGAAGTAATGTTTGTAACACCTGATCAGTTTGAGGAAGATATGCCAAGGGACCTAAGGATAGGCATAAAACGTAGTGACGATAAGGACGCCCCCTTGGATTACAATTTAACGAATGAAGAAAAGGCCAAGATTCTACTCGGTGCGGAAATAGCCCGTCACGTAACAGAGCTAATGGCTGTTAGCAAATGTAGGGATGTTGCGGCAAACCTGTATACGAAGTCTGTTGCACTTGGAAAAGAAGGAATTCCTGATAAATTCAATTTCCTGATAGTTCAAAACCAGATAAAAGAATACGAACAAGAAGGACAGGTAGCATCTCGATGGGCCGAGGGAAAAGCTCCTGGTTTTGTGAAATGGCAGAAGAAATTAGCGCGCCTTATCGAACTTGGAAGCAATATCGGGTATCAGAAGTACCTGGACGAAAGAGGCATACAAGCCGCAGATAGAGAGACAAGGAGATGCAGGGCAGAGACCTTCAGGCATTCAACCCCATTCTCCTGTAAAGCAGGCGCTATGAATGCTATGTTTACGAAGCCCGAACTTATGGTAGGCGCAACCTCCATGGTAATTGTTGACAGAAATGCCACCAAGTTAAATACACCGAAGTTTGCAGAAGATGTTATGAGAATGAGAGAGAATCCCAATATATCTATTATGCCTGCATATAGAAACACCACCTTCCTTGGCACACCTACTGCGATATCATCTTTTCTTATTGAGTTTGGCCATGGCCAGGCCATGCATGGTATTGTTGATAAGGTAGGAACAGGCTGGGAGAATATAAGTTCGGTATCTTATAGAAAACTGTTAGCCAAAGAACTCGGGCTTAATTATCCCCTTGCTCCTATAACAAGAGGTATGGAGCAATTTAGCAATTCTTACCTTGACAGATTCTTCGGAATGATAGGCTATTCTCCAAATGCCCCGCATCAGAGCGAGGACTTAGTAGCGGTGTTATTGGAGGTTTATAATAAGATATCACTTGGCGAAGTTCCTGAGTCTGCCATATCAGAAGCCATTGCCTTTAAGATGAGGGAATCTTTCGGCCTTGATGAATGGAGCGGTAAAGCACCGACTAGATGGTCCGGAGGACTCTATCAGGCCGAAGGTGAACCTTTAGTCCAATTTGCCAATCACATGGGACCTGAGTCCTATTTTGAGAAGAGGATAAGAAGAGGGTATGGAAGCTACTTTATGGATTCGCCTATGTCTCTTCTTAACATAATAGCCTTGCCTTTCGAGATTCTGTTTAACGCAACACCGTTTATAGGTGTACATATAATATATTGGATGATAGGTACATTCTATAATCAGATATTGAGACTTAATGGTATGTTAGCAAGGATAAGGGCTCGCGGATTTTTAGTTGGCTTCGGAGAATGGATTGAGACACTCTTTTTTGATATGATACTATTTGCTCCGCGTTTAGGAATTGAGGCATTTGGACAGATAAGGGCCTATCTTGGACTTACTTATGAATTTGTGGCTTCAAAGGCAGAGACAAAAATAGATAGTTTAAGCGTTAATAAGGGTATATTTGTAATAGAACGGATAAAGAGCATAAGAGATTACTTTACGCGGGATATCCTTAAGAATTTAAAATCTGATACGCAGGGATTCCTTGGTGGCCTGAAAGCTGTAATGGTGCTGGGCGCTATAATGTTTATATTTAATTTATGGGCAATTAGCATATTGGGAATTTCTAATGTAGTTTTGCTTGGCATACATCTTATATTTACCAGCGGTATGCTATTAGGTCCATATGTGATGTTTAATCCTATAGGAGATAGGCCTGGCAATATAGCCTATTTTATGGCCAAGGTTTTTGGCGCGGCTTTGGGCATTGGTGTTATGGTAGGCCTTGGACTGGGAATTACAATAGCCGGGTGGTGGGCTTTAGCGCCTACTTTGGCAGGTTTGGTATTTATCGGTTATTTATTCCGCCAGTATCAGCGGGCAGTGGAAGAAATGGTAAAGACGCATCCTGAACGTGCCAGGATAATTTCTACGATATTCCGCTCTTTTGCAATTAGCGCATTCCTATCTGTCTGGATTGTTGCTGCAGCCGCTGTGCCATTGCCAATAGCTTTAGATGTGCCATTTTGGGTCTTGAATGCAAACAGATTAATTTTAGTATTTGCAGGTTTAATAACTCTTCCACTGACGTTTGTGATAATAAGCCATTTGGCAGATAATGTACTGTTTAAGAAATATTCAAGGAAAATCAGCGATTTAGAGAAAAGATATTATGATATGCGCAGGGGACAGGGACATCCTGAAATGCGTTATGAAATAGCCGTAGGTGGAGATTTGGTGCAAGAGCTAAGGATTTTATGGCACCAGCGCGCTTATAAATTGATTAAACAGGAAACTAAAGATTTGAAAGAACTTTTGCCACAGATAGCCCCTGAATCCAAAAAACTTCGTGCAAACAAAATCAAAATTTTAATTAAAAAAATTAAAAATATAATAAAATATTTCGCCAGAAATAACTCAATATTCTTATTACTTAGCAGTCTTTCTATGTTGTTAACAGGTTGTTTTCGTAATAAAGATAAAATGAGTAAGGATGAAATAAGCCTATTAATACTGCTAATTATATTTATTACTCCTTTCGTGCTTGGCATATTAAAAGAATTTTATGAATGGTGGGGGGAAGTGTCTCCTTATTGGGATGCTAGATGTAAAATATGGCATATGAGATTAAAACGTTATCGCGCAATCATTATAGCTTTAGGTGCAATAGGAGATGATCGGGCGAAACAGGTTTTATTTAATAAGGCCACTACCGATTCTCCGAATCGAGTCAAGGCGGCTATTATTTTAGGTGGGCTTGGCGATAAACGAGCAGCGGGATCTTTATTTAAGCTATTGCATGAGTCTAACGTTTCAGCTCGCACTAAAGCTAAGGCCATTAGAGTCCTTAAAAAACTCGGTTGTAATGTGGATACTGATTTTAAACAGCTATCCCAGCCTTACCCAGCAACCACAACCGTAACTGATGTAGTGCCTTCTGTTACTGCAACAGCTACATATTCAGATGGAAGAGTAACTTTAACAGCCACAGAAGGTGAGTTTAAGCCAGGCGAGAAGAAGAAACTTGAGCAACACCTGACAAGGGCATTTAGTGAGCAGGGCATAAAAGATGATGTAACCTTTACTGTAGTTGTAAGCTCTGACCAAGAACAGGTTGGCCAGCATAAACCAAGCATTATTGAAATTAACAGATACTTACTCCAAGAACCGTGGCTTGAACAATTAAAAACCGGAACCAAAGAGGAAACCAAAGAGGAATTTGCGAAAAGGCAAGCCAGACACACCAAAACCTACGACGCATTTTTACACGGCGTTGTATGGCATGAGGTATGGCACCTTAACCATCCAGATGCCTTAGAATACGAGGCCCTTGAAGCTACAGTTGAATATTTTAAAGCCAATCCAGAGCTCTTAAAAGCTGCCGAGGTAGTCCTTTATCCACAAGTCAAAAATGCCTTATTTGGTGATGAATGGAGAGCAATATTAAGACAGGCAAGGAGAGAGCCAGATACAGATGTTGATGCACAGCTACAGGAGTTAGCATCAAGCTCACTAAAATTATATTATCCAGTAAAAACTTCAAAGAGTTCACCTTCTGGAGAAAAAAAGATATATCCCGAATCACGTTCCGCGCTCGATAAGAAATATGACACTTTGCACAACGAAACAAGAAAAAAAATAGAACAGGACCGGGGTATAACAAGGGATGATTTAACCAGAAACAGAGATTATTATACAGAAACAGGCCAGCCATTAACAGGCCAGGCAGTAGGGGCGGTAATAGAATGGCCGAAACAGCCGCAGTCTCAGGAGTTGATTGCCAATCTGGTTTCTCTGCAGGAACAGATTGCCAGGGATATACCAGGCGATATAGTCTTATGGAGCAAGCCGCAAAGGACTACCCCGGCAGAAAATGGTGCGGTGGGATTCCATACCAGCGTTTTCTCTTCCAAAAAAGATTACAAAGGCGATGCGCCTGAAGATATATTGTTAAAGACAGATAGTGTAAAGAGGATATTAGAAAAGGCAGAACCTTTTGATGTAACATTTGAAGGCGCCATTTTAAGTTCGGTTGGCATTGTGATGGCAATAGGATATGTTGACAATCCGCAGCTGACTCAGATAAGAGATAATATGTCTGGAATTTTCCCCAAGAAGATTTTCCCCGGCAGCTTTAGACAGGATGCTGTTCATGTAGTTTTAGGCAGGGTAAATAGGCCAGTTTCTGCTGATGAATTAAAGCAGTTATTTGATGCGGTAAATAAAAATAGAAATAAATATATAGGAAAAGCTACGGCTAACAACATATTATATGCTGTCTGGGAAGGCCCGATTACTCAAACCTACTGCAGCAGGGAACTTGCCAACGTGAGCCTTACTCAGACAGAGGGAAAGACAAAAGCTTCTTCTGCAGGCACCGTCCTGAAGAAGGAGATTATAGATGCATTGGTGAAGATATTCGATTACCTCGCGCAGAGAGATACCGAACAGCCTTCTGCAGACCTGCTATGGCTATTCGGTAATAGCAGACTCGAATACATAATGAGAGCGGAGGAATTATATCGCGCAGGAAATGTCAAAAACATATTTATAAGCGGCGGGGTTGGGCACGAGACAAAATTCCTGATAACTAATCTTAAAAAGGCCGGGTATAAATTGCCTATTTTTGATGAAATTCCGGATATAGAGAAAAAGTCAAACCAGGAACTGAAAACGGCCGGTGTCTCAGAAGCAAGGCTTATAAAAGAAACCCTTATAATGAAAGGTGTTGATGAATCGCATATAATCATAGAAACAGCTTCTACGCAGACAGAAGAAAACGTAAGAAATGGTTTGGATGTATTAAGCGCAGAAGTGAATAGCTCTGATTCAGAGGATAGGCGCGCCGAAAAGCAAAAGGTCAGGGATAATCATTGCAGCCTCAATGAGCTGGACACGGTGATATTAATGCAGCACCCGATGCTTCAAAGAAGGACAGTAGCTACATATGATAAGATTGTTAATGGACCCGAAAACAGCTCTTATTTAAGGATTAGACGCATAGGCTATGCACCGCCTATAGACACCTCGACACTAATAGATGAGTTTCCATATTTTGCTGAGCTTGCGGTGGAAGAGGTTCCTAAACTAACAGAGTATGGGCCTGCTGGCAAAGGTTTTATGGTTGCGGTTGAGATACCTGCTGATATACAAAAGGCAAAGGAAGAATTGGCAAGGTTTATAGGTAAGACTACACCACCGCCTGAGTCAACATCTACTATCGGCGCTGCAGGGAAACCCTCAGTTACAAAAACAGAGGCTCCAAAGGCCTCCTCTGCCGGCGAAATAAAAGTTCAGGTAGAAGAATTAAATAAAAACAAAACCGCATCATTTGCAGGTGTCGAAAATATCGCTGCCATAGAGAATATAATATATTCAAACCAAGATATTCCGCAGGAAGATATTGAAGCAGCGAAGCAGGCGCTTTTAGCTGTTTTGCAGGATGAGAAAGCAGATATATTTGTTCGGGAGATGGCAACCTATGCGCTCAGATTATTTGCTGATAGGTATGTTATAAAATCGTTAATGGAGGTTGCCGCCTCCAAAGAGGTAGCCAAGGCTCCTCCAGCAAAAGAGCCTATGCCTGAGCAAATCCGCGGTCTTAACCTAACACAGATAGCAGATTATTCGCTTGAATATCAGATTGCAAAGGCTCTACTCGATTATGCACCTGAAGGCGAAATAGCAGTTAAGCTGAATAATCAGGCAATAGTTATTTATTCCGATGCCCTTAAAGAAAGCAGGGCATTGCAGCAGCTTGTGCTTTCTGCCGGAAGAGACGGCAGGAAATTCTGCCTTGTGAATAAAGAAAGAAATATGCATACTTTACTTGCAAGTCTGGAAGTAAAAGGTATAACCAGGGACCATTTCGATTATGTATTTACTGCACAAATGAATGTAGAGAATATAGCATACAAGTTACAGAGTAAAGACGGCATAACACAGGTACGCGTATTCGCATCAGCGAAAGAAGACCTTGATGTCTGGACCAGACAGAAAGTAGTAGAGGCGCTCATTATGCTGCTTAAGGATAAGAGGTTTGAGATTATCTCTGATCTGAGCGATCTGCATGAAGATTATATCAGGGAGCATGAACAGGTTCTTTCGCAGGCTTAATATCAAGTCTAATGGAAGCTGGCGGAGTCAACCGAAGTAATCTCTACGTTTGAGATTGCTTCGCCCTTGACATCGAAGACGTCAAGGGCTCGCAATGACGGAATAAAGTAAAGCCATATAACATGGCTTTAGCCCCCAGCCCACCAGCATCTTTTGATGCTGGTGGGCAAACCCAAACCTAGCAGAAAGGGTAATTAAGATGAAAGAAAGAAGGAAGTTTAGGAGATTTAAAGCTGCCATGGATGCAGAATATACAAAAGTCGAAGGGTGCGCGATAATAAATTCATTCACTACTGCATAAAGGTTAACTATGAGAATCGTACAAGTTATTCTAATTGTAACATTTGCTATTAACCAACTGGCCATACCGGTCTATCCCGGAGAGGGCTATCTACGCCCATGCGCCACGGGTATACAGCTTCCTGGTCATTTAGGCGACGATATCTTTCAGAAGCATTGCAGCGCTATTAATCGTGAATTAAGGAGACTGAGTACAGCTGATGCTTATCATAGGGTGGGCAGAATATTTGAGGTTCACAGCTCATTTTTGAAAGCCAATCCTGAATTGACCTTTGGTAAGATAAAACAGCCAACTGTTGAAATTACATCCGAAGCCTTGAATGTTATGGGAATGTTAGCCTCCAGGGCAACCTCTCAAGAGGATATCAGGGTATGGTGCTCTCTTTTTTGTAACATACCCGCAATAAGACAGTCATGGCAGAAATACAACCCCTCTACTATCTGGCAATTCTTACTTAAAAACAGAGGAAATCCAGATGTAAATAAACTAAGAGAAGTTTATGGTATCAGTTTAGACTTACCCGAGGACGAAAAACTACCAGAGGAAAAAGCAGAATCTCTGATGGCCTCTTTACGTAGTTTGACCAGTTTAGAAGGAGTAGATGTTGTTGAATTTACTCCCTCACAAGATTATAAAACAAGAAGAGGGGCTGTCTTACTTAAAAAAGCAGAATACCTGGATGAGGTCAGGCAAGAGATAGAAGCGCTGATATCTACTGATAGTGTTGGAGAGCTGATTGAACAGCTTTGTAGATTTGTAACCGGCGATGCAAAATACAAGATTCATACCTTTATGCCAAAGAATTGTTTAGGATTTAATGGCAAACTGGTACTTTTGAGAGAGAATGGAGATATATATTACAAAATAGTTTTTGTTAGGGAGGGATTTGAGAGAAGTTTTGATGCCAGGCTCAGAGAGACACTGCCCTACGGAATGAAATACATACCGCTATATACCAATATTTCTCTTGTAGATTACAGGAGTGATTCAAAGGCGACTGAGGAGATGCCTGCTCTTCAGCAATTATTAAAGCTTGCCAATGCCAATCGAGGTTGCACGACCTGTCCGTATAATCCAGTAGGCTCGATTGAGATAATGGTGGAAAAAGACCAGGTTGCAGGCAGGCGGTATTATGCAGTCGATGGAAGCAGCGGATTCCAATTCCTTAATCATTTTAATCTGTTTACCCCAGAAGAGTCTAAAGAGGCCATTAAAGATGCTCTTAGGGAGATGGGAGAAGATGAATCAAAGATTCCAGCATTGGCGGAAGAAAAATTGCAAGAGTGCAAACAGCTGTATAAAGGTTTATTGATAGAGAGGGGTTTTAGAAAAGAAGAGCTTAGCGATATAGCTATCAATGTAATCCCTTGCTCTATAATTTCTAATGCCATCGGTCAGCCCTATTGCCGGAGGCATAAGACGGACTGGATGAGCAAAATTCCTTATAGGCCAAGAAATATGTGCCCATCAAAATGTGCCGAAAGAGGCGCTAAGATGGCTCATTCGATTGCCAGGATAATATCCTATGATGAAGGCATACCTTGCGTAGAGCTTTTGGCAGGGGTTGATTTGGAGGATGGCGGCGTTCTGGTAAGATTTCGAAATATCGATACCGGCCAGATCAAGACCAGAAGAATTTCTAACCAAAGGATGAGTGAAGAAGAGAAAAAGGACATTGTGTATGAAAGGCTAATAGATATATCCAGCAGTACTCCATTATGCATTCACTGCGCAGAGTATTTTGAAGACTTCAACATAAAGTATGTAGAAGGTAAGAATGTATATGTATATAGCCAGGTTAGGCCCTACAATTACAATAAGGGTGCCGGCGATATTGAGAGACAGAGGGCCCAGGATATGGCTGCCCTGGATATGGTCTTTCAAACCAGCAGGATGGCTTATATTCAATTACCAGAGGCTTCCCCTGAAAAGCTGGCTGGGGAAGAATCGGTATTATCAAGAGAACTTCTTGAGAAGGTTATGGGCGAGACTGATACAGTTGCCTCCTCAAAAAAAGATGGCACTGATGAACTTTCTGTTGGCGCGCTTATACCATCTGTAAGCAAACCTGCCAAAGAGTCGGTATTATTATTGAAACCGCCATTTACATCAAACCATGCTACGGTGGAAGATATTTTAAGAAGGGTGCAATATTTTGGATATGAAATAGTTGGGATGAGAGTTTTTGATGGGGCTTATTTTAAAAAATATCCTGAGAAGATATCTGTTTTATACCAGGAAGCTTACCAAGGATATATCTCATGGGAATTTCCGCCGACTGTTATGTATAATATAGGAAAGCTTTATAATACGCCAGATTTTGAGTTCTTCTTTGATGAGCCTTTCAGCGAGGATATGGTTATGCCTGCAGCCGAACTTCTTAATAAAGGTTTATCGGAGGAAGATATTACTGAACTTTGGAATGTGTCAAGGCCGGATATATCTTTTGAAGAGCTTAAGAGACGATTCTCCATCGATGAGATAGCCGTAGAAGGAGACTGGATTCGCCTAAGGAAGAAAGATAAGGAGTTAGTTCTTAGTAAAGCTTTTTTGGGAGACGACGGAGAGAGTATAGCATGGTTTAGAAACGGATTATGTTTTGGCCTAAATAAAGTCGGGCATGCAAGAAATATCTTTCCTGTAAAAGACCCAAGGATAAACAATGGCCGGCCTACTTTGGTAATGAACGGCTATGTGCCAAGCCTATTTAGACTATTTAAAGAGAATTCAGGGACAAAGACGATTGCGATTATAATCAGGAATGCAAATAATAAGAGCGCTACCTGGCAGGAGAGCAGGATAGGGTTATTAGGTGATGATAATAATCCCAGAGGTAATAATATAGCCGGCAGCATTAGACGGGATGCTGTTTTGGGAAAACTTCCTCTTGGTATAGACCCATCAGACAAAAGACAGCTTAATGGACAGAAGAACGTAGCTCACCTGAGTTCTGGACCATTAGAGGCAGTTAGCGAAATGCATTCAATCTTTGATATTCCAATAGAAGAGACGTCTTTTGGAAGATTGTTGATTGATAACGGTTATTCTTGCCCATTTATTAAGTACCTGTTACGCGACCCGATGGTCAGGATATATGAGCCCAGGCTAAAAAAATACGATTCGCACACTATCTTTGAGTTGACAAAAAAGAAAGACCCTCAAGAGGCTTTAGAGATAATAAAGAAGTATTTTCCTCCTCTTAATGAAGATGACCCTGATACTTCTGCTTCTGTAGATTTTGAGGAATTTTTAGGATTACAAAGACAATATAAAACAGGTAAGCTTAGTGTCGAAAAGAGCAGCTTTCCTGAGTCAGAGATTGCCCCGCCAAAAAGTAAGGTCAGGAGTTTTGAAGATGCGGTTTCAGAAAGCGGAATGAATATACAGGAACTTGATGATGAAGGGATGGAAATGGTGGAGAACGAAGAGATTGCTGAAGTAATTCCGGGCGGTGGCACTTCCGGCAGGTTCTATGGGTATAAGGTAAAGATACCAGAATCACAGAAGTTGAAGCTCCTTGCCCCGATATGGAAGATAGCAGGAAGGCTATTTAGCAGCGTTGAAGTAAAGATGATGTATTTAAAATACCTGGTTAAAAAAGCTCGCCGGGGATATATACCCTTGGCGATTATGGGCAGTGGTAATAATATCGGTTATCTTGGGAAAAGGGTAGCCGGATACGGGATTTATTCTCCGAATGATTTATACTTATATGCCCAGGGGGAGATACCCAGGGTTAATCCGACAGATAAAGACATAAGAGCTTCAGGTGCCCCTTTAGATAGTAAAAAATATAACCTGCCTCACGGAAAAGATGCTGATGCAAATGTAGAACAATGGTTATCCGATAATGGCGATATGGGAGATATATTCAGAAATGACGACGGCGGGTATACCGGTAAGCCGGTTGGCCATTTCGATATCATTGCCAAGCTGGTCTTAAGCAGGAGATTATTCGAGTTGGCCCAGAGAGGCGCTAAAGTACTTCATATAGCAAATGGCGATGATGTAGGTGGTATGCTGGATCCGGCCAAGGCCGCTTATCTTATGAGAAAGAAAGATGTCGATATCTTGACTCTTCTGATAGAGAAGAACACCGTTTATAGTATAAACAAGGACGATAAGATATTCGGTAGTTTTCGGTCTACTGACCCTGCTTGTTTCCAAGGAGAGGATAAAGAATTTAGGGTTATCGCAAGAAAAGGGAAAATTATAAGGTCATCCAAGCTCCCAAAAGGTATAGAGCTAAAGTTAGAAGGAGATAAACTGAGTATTATTTTCAAAGGAAAAAGGCTAAAGCCTGGCATTAAGGGTGAAGTAGAAAAAGGCGGAACATTTGTCCATGTCTTAAGCAAAGGCAAGGATATGAATTTGGACCAGCCGCTTCCAGGAGATAATTTTAGCAGCAATCAATTTTATATTAAGGTTAATTCAATCTTAAGATTATTTGATTTGAATTTAGAGGAATATGCGCAGATTTCTCAGGCAGGGCTTTTGGAAAAGGTAAAGAATGCAACCAACAGAATGACGACCCATGTGGAGATTAAGCCCATTAACGTTGGAACAAAGGTTTTACCTGATGGTAACACCGAGATAAATATGAGGCCGGCTGCACAATTTATGAGGTATGTCGGTGAGATTACTGGTTTTAAGCAGATAAATACCGAGCCTATCCTGGTCGATAGGGATGGTTCTATGGGCAGAGAAGGATATTGTGCAGTTAAGGATCCGGAAAGCGTTCCTATGAATGCGCCTGTGGTCTATGCCGTGCTTGGTCTTGATAATGAGGGAAACTTACGAGCAGGCTCTAAGTTAATCGTTGAAAGAAAGAGGCCTGACGGAGAGTTGAGTGGGGAAGAAACAGTTTTGGTACCGCCTAAAGAAGACGTCTGGAAAAATGAACATATAAGAGATTTATATTTGAGAATAACAGATATTCTAACCGGACTTATAGATGATGTCGGACTAAGGCAGGCTTTGCTTAAGGAGATTTTAGAAAAGATTGCAACTCAGCTTAAGGCAAAAGAAGAAGGCCTGGAGATAGAAAGGAAGTTTCTACTTTTTGATTTTCCGGAATTTTTGAATTCTTATACACCGGCAAGGATTATTCAACGTTATCTATTCATAGAAGGCGATACGGAAGTAAGAATTAGGCAAAAAGGCACTAAATATTTCTTTACCATTAAGATAGGAGAAGGAATTTCAAGAAGAGAAATAGAAATTCCGATATCAGCTGAAACTTATGAAAGACTTGGGCCTCTTGCGAACGAAAGAGTTATTGTTAAGGATAGATATTGCGTTCCCCTTAAAGACGGATTAACGGCAGAAACAGACCGATACTATGGAAAACTTGAGGGGCTGGTAACTCTTGAAGTAGAGCTTCCGGATGAGAAGACAACAATACCTTCTTTTCCAGAAGGTATTGGCAGAGTTATTGATGTTACAGGCCGTCCCGAGTTCAGTAATAAAAATCTGGCCCAATTTGGAATTCCAGATATTTCCGGAGAAGGAGCAGCTGGTCAACTCAGCGTAAGTGGCGGGTTAGCCAGATTATTAGGTAGAAAGGATTTATCCAGTGATACCACCAGACAGGAACCTGAACCAAAAGCCACTGAAGGCGACAAGGTGCAAGATGCAGATAGGACGGACAGAAGATATCTGAAGCCCGATGCTGATTTTAGAATTGTCCAATTCATAAATGCCGCCGCATAGTATATATTTCGTCTTTTGGTAGGCCTGAATAAAATTTTCTCTTTATCTACCGAAAAATCTGAGATTTTAGTAAGAAAATAATTGACAATATGAAGAAGTTTTGGTATAATTTAAATAAGTTTTAAAAAAGTATATTTATAATTTATGGTATGGAATTTCAAAATCAGGTACCACTGAAAATCGCGCATACCCCTTCGGGGCACAGGTCAGAGTTATCGCCGAAGGCGATTTTCTTGCATAAAGTACAGCAGAAAGGGTATAACCAAACCTAAAATTTAGAATCCACCTGGTTAAGTCAGGAGTGATTCCAAAAATGAGTTTACTTTAGATGAGAGGGATTTTTTGTGCCTGGATTTTTTAAGACTTTTTAAACAAATGAGGAGGATGAGATGATTAAAGAGATATTAGCGAAGGTTTTAAACTTGAGTATAGCGATAACATTTACTATAACCAATACCTTATGGGCAGCTCCTGTAGATACTACAGTGATTCTTCAGGACCATCTGAGGCCTTCTTCAGTCGGGGTTTTTGAAGGTAGGCCGCCAATAGTAGCAGCTCTGAAGAGTAGTTCAAGCGGTAACCGTCCAATAAAACCAGATGTTGTTATTCCTGAGCATTTACACGGGAAGTTATACAATATATACAACACCCAGCTTGATTTGGCTGAGCAGGCGCTGAAACAGGGTAAGAAGGAACAAGCGCAGCGCATACTTAAGCAGGCCCGGGACTTACTTGAGTTTCATTTCTTTGAGACTGAGCTACCGACATTTGAGGCGATGCGAAACTTTGCCCAGAAGGCCCACTACGTAGAAGATGTTAATATAAGAAGGCCGATGGAACTTAAATCGCCGCCAACCACAGATCCCACCGGTAGGAGAGGCCCTATAGATATTATGAATATGGAAGAAAGGCGACTGCATGAACTCAGAGAACGTGGCAGTAGAATACCTGCGTCTTTTGGGTCTTCTGCAGGAGGATTAAGCACACGGACAAAAGGCGAGATGAGGGCCGGATTTGTATTTGCTATACCTGAATTAAACTCGGATAATCCAGACCAGCTTTATGGGTTTGTGCAGCTTAAGATAGCAGAAGCGAAACGTTCACAAGAGGAACTGAGAGAAGCAACCAAAGATAAGAGTGCCCGGGTTAAAGTATATTTCATGGGGAGCGGTGAAACTGGAGAGATGATAAAAGAGATTTTGGAGAGGAATGACCATTATGGCTATAACCGCAACGATATAGAGATATTTGAACAGGGGATACAGATAAGATTTACACCCTCAGAAACTATATTAATCCACTACCTTGAACAAAAGGAGGAGGATTATCGGCAAGAAAAGATTTCCGAAGAAGAATTAGAGGCGTTACGCAGAGGTATCGCTATCCAAAGACAACATATTGGAAAACCGCTCAGGCTTTCAGATGGCAGATTAGTAACCAATCCTCCCGGGCACTGGGATTTTGTCAGGTGGCTTATATTAAACGGTATTTTAGCAAAGTTAAAAAGAGACAATATAAACTTTGTGATGAACGCCCATATGAATAATACTGCCGGAAGGTTATCAGCAGAATTAAAGGGTCTTTTGGCTGAGCAGATAGAGGAAGCGAGAGAGGATGGTAGACCGGTCCCAGTAGCTTTAGTAGGCGTTGCTGAAAACAGAAATGAAAGAGGAGGGCTTCTTTTAACAGCGATTGATAAGGAGACAGGCGAAAGTAAGATGGTCATTGCTGATAAGAATGATATGACAGAAGAATTTAAAAGGCACGTATCTGAATTAGACAAAGACCAATTAAGAACTCACTTTCCTTATTTCCACACCGGTTCTATACTCTTTTCCATAGATGGGCTTATGGAGACGTTTGAGCTGCCTGATAATTATGATAAAGAGCTTACTATAGAAGAGATTACTGAGCAGGTTACAAAGAAGGAACCCCACGCATTTATAAATTTAAAGGAGGAGAAAGATGTAGATGAACATGGAAGGCCTGTTATCTATGTGGGCGCTCAGATTGAAAGAAACATCTCCGGTTTTACATTCAACCTCCCTTACATACCGGTTATTATAGACAGATATAGATCTTTTGTGCCTATAAAGACAATTGAAGAGACCGACCCAACCACTATAACGGGACGAAGCAGGCTTAGGGAGGCAGCTGATGCCCTCAGGGATAAATTGGCTTATCTTTTTGATGATATAGAATATACCGATAATGTAAGAAGAATATCTAATGTTGCCAGCGGACTGCTGAGAGATGATAAAACTAAGGTGAGTAATAAGGCCTTTGCCGATAATGTTCCCGAAAACAGAAAAGCCATAAAGAGATTCTTACTCGAAAAGGCCAATGCACCTCTTCTGCAGGTAGTTTTAGGCATAAGGCCTGCTGCTATTCAGGATGATATTAAGATGATTTTTAATGATGAAGATGAGCCAACCGATTTTGGCAAGGACTTTCTCTACTTTTTAAGGGTGATAGGTTATAAGACCGGCAAAAAGGTTAATATCAAGAGAATAGAAACGCCAGAGGGTGTCAATTACTATATATATGATGAAGACATATTAAGATATCACGGCTATATAAATGGCTATGCCCCGGACTATCTTAATCTTACCAGCGCACTTGAAGATTATCTTATTGTTTCAGATGTAGCAGGAGGTAAAGGGGTATTTTATGAGCTGGCTGCAGAAGACCTCCCTAAATATATGAAGAAATTTGCAGAAACAGCTTTAGATGAATCGAGGCGTTTAATTAAAAAAGGAGCTACTATGGCGCGCGCGCGAGATATAACCCTGGGCCCCTTATGGATACCTTCATATAGAAGACCCAGTGCATTATATAGAGTATTGGAGCGTCAAACTGAAGTTCTAGATGAGTTTGGTCACCGCAATATCCCTATAGCTGTTACCTCGAATGTACTCACTAAAGGTCCTGGAGCCAAGGCAGAGCCGATGAAAGACGAAGAGGTTGAATGGGTAAATAAAACCCTTTTTGGGGGTAAAAAGACACCAAAGGATATACGCGCTATGAAATGGGGGGAATTAGATAGGATGGTAATTGAGACTTTTAAAAAAAGAGGTTTCAATATAACCTATGTCGATTGGGATGTAAGAGACAACATCGTAAAAAAGGTAATCGATACGCTTACTGAACGTTATACAGATCTTTGGCGCCAGGACAAGTTGCGCGAAGATATTCTACGCCAGTTTAAGGATGTAGACTCTATTAGGCCACAGCTGGAAAGAATTTTGGCTGACCAGTTTGCCTCTAATATATCTGGGATAAGAAACTTTACCATTATGCTTGCAATGGGTCTCAGAATGGCTTCAGTGGATGATGATTCTCTCCCGGTTATGAGGGTTGCCAAAAGGAAAGTGCTTGATGATATTTTAGAAAAGAGAAGGCAAGAGGTTAAGGATATGAGAAAAAAATTCTTCAAGGAATTACACACTGCTGCTAAGCAAAAAATAAAGTCTGAATCGGATTTTGTAGCATATCTAAGAACTCATCCAACTCTTTCCAAGAAGGTAACAGATGTTATAAGGATATACTATGGATATAGTAGCCCGGAGGAAAAGGAGACTACCGCCTTAATACCAGAGAAGGCAGGACAGATAGTTCAAAAGAATGTTGATAATACTACGCGATTTAATGCCTTACTCGATACAGGACTTCCTGAACGGGTTGTAGTATCAGAGGATGCGATACTTGCCCATGTTGATAATAAGCCAGAAGATAAAGAGAAAAAATTTCCAGAATATCATACATATGAATATGATAGATATACAGTGGATTATCTTGGCGTATTAGATAGGGCGCTTGGTGCCTTTGCAGTAAACCCAAATACAGGAGCGATGATTGTAGATAAGGATAAGAGGGGTTTTGCAGGCTCGGTATTTACAGGCAATGTGGATGAGATTCGCTTTTTAAGGAATCAGTGCGCAACAACCCACTTTAATCACGATAGAGATAAATCAGCCGATGCTCAGATAGATTCATTTCTGGAAAGGGGTGCCATAGATTCTGATATGTTGCAGGAGGCGGCCCTTAAGGTACTCTATCTTGCAAGGCCAGAGGCTGTTACCGCACTTCTTGACCCGCAAGAAGATACCACTTTATCCAAAAGGATTTTTATGTGTATGAATATGTTCAGTTTTGATGATTCAGTTTTTCCTATACCAACAATAGGCCAGCTGTACAGGAGAGAAGAGCCATACTTTAACTATCTGGTAAGGGTCGTGACAGGCCGGCTTATGACATGGACCAGGACAGTAGGTGGACACCATAGATTAAAGACCGCAACAAGGCCCAATATACCCCTACAGGTGCGTAAGGAACATAGCGCTATGGCAGATTGGCATATCTTAAACAGGGTGGTAAGAAGAACCCTGGACAGATTCGAAGCTATGGAAAAATATGATGACCGCGTAGATTATAAAGAACGTATGAGGTATCTTGGAAAAGAGATGATAGAAGAAGGGAAGATTTATGAGATTCCAGACAAACGCAAAGAGGCCCTACACAACCTTCAGGCAAGGACAATAGAAAGGATAAACACCCTTACCAAGAAGGCCGCTGCGGCATTAAAACATGGCAATAAAGAATTGCATGATAGCCTTAATATACTTGCGGGCGAATTCGTTGTAGAATTTTTACCACCAAGAACAGGGGTGGAAAAAGTAGAAGGCACTAAAATCACCAAACATCCGGTAGAGACAACATATCGTATGGAAGTAGACCAAACAGGAGCTATTATCAGGCTAAAGCCGGTAATAATAATAGAGGATTTAGTTGGTGATGTGAAGCAGAAAGAAGACAGAGTGGTTTACTTTGAAATAGACGATAGCAGACCTCCCCATACCGTAAAACGAAGTGATATCAAAACCACCAAAATGCCAGCGAAGCATGGGGATGCGGTGAAACAGGAAACGCGTTATTCTATAACCTTAGCAGACGGTACAGAGATTGTATTTGATGAGATGCCAGAACCAAATGAAAGAAGGTATATGAGCGGAATAAATGATAGCACGAAAGATGCCTTTATTGAAAAGGTCGAAAAAGATGTAAGAAAACAGATGCAAAGCGACGGGGAAACGCTTCTTTTCTGGCCAGATGTTATGGATGTTGCCAGGACTACGGATGAGTTTAAGGGCGTTAGACAGAGAATTGAAAGATCCGAGGTAGCTTCAGCCGCCGATACTATGGTCAAAGCCAGCTCGGCTGGAGAAGAGGGAGTTGTTGAAAAACTGACCCTGTGTAACAAGATGGGTGAAAAAACATTTATTATCATCGGGCCGATACACGGAAGCGAGAAACTCTTGTTAGCAGAAGATGAACAAAGTGGGCAGCTTTTTGTTATTAAGAAGTTAGAAACAGAGGGTATGGAAAGGCAAGCAGATGAGATATATGAATTTTTACGAAGAGTCCCGGAGGATTATCCCCATATATATAGGCCAGTGGTTATGAGCGCCGGTAAAGATAAATGGGCCGGCTTAGAAGATGCAAAGGCGATAGTCTATCCTTATGCCGAAGGTGTACCTTTTGGCGAGAAATTTGAGGGCATTAATGAAGGGGCTATGGGTTATCGCGGTATCGAGCTCATAGATACAGTTATAAATATAACCGATGTAGCTTCATACCTGCAGGGCAAAGATGTTCCCGGGACTTGGAATATAAACACCAGAAACATCTTAATAAAACCCGATGGTTCACCTTTTTTAATAGATTATTCTGTTATGCGAGTTGACCCCATCGGTGAGCTGGAATACTTAATTTATGGCCTCTTCACCCGGCCAGGTTATGGCGAGATTGAAAATATTATACAAAAGATGAAATTTGTTAATGCCACAGATTTAAACAAGCTTATACAGAGTAGGTTCTTGGCGCTACACTACAAAGTCAAGGACACGAAAGGCGGTTTTTCTTCTATAGCTGAATTTAAAAAAGAGCTAACAGAATTAAGGAACTTTTTAGCCAAGAGCGTCTTAAGAGACCTTATAAGGGATGGGGCTAATTATGAAAAGAATAAAGATACTATTAGAAGGTTAACTCTTGATATCCTGGGTATAAAAGATTCAGCAGAATTTAAGCTTCAAAGGCCGGTACGGGTTATTGTTGCTGCTGCAGGCCTGGGTACCAGGATGACAGACAAGAAGTCAAAGGTTCTCCAGAAGGTATGCGGCGAACCTATAATCTATCACGTATTAAGACAGACAGCGTTTTTAGATAAAAAACCCGTTGTTGTAGTCCGTTCCGAACAATGGAGGGATGCATTAGGAAAAGAAGGTAAAGGCGGAAATTTTGCAGAGATAAAAGAGGCTTTAGATAAAGGCGGGTTTGATGCAGAATATGTCTTTGAGGACTATATAAAAGGTGACGGCCACGCAGTACTTTCTGCAAAGGAGAATTTAGCGCAATTTGATGGAGATCTACTTGTTGTATGGGGAGATATGGCAGTATTGAATCCGGAGACTGTTCTTTGGCTTACTATGATACATCAAGCCTTAGGCGATGTCTCCTTTAGCATAGCTACTACATATAAAAAGGACCCCTACGCTCCTATCATGGTAGATAAAAATGGAAGGGTAATAGGCAGCAAAAAAGGTGCAAAATTAGATTTTGGCTGCGACGATGTAGGACTCTTTATGGGAAAAGCAAAAGATATATTCAGTACTTTGGAGAAATTCCCTAAAGATAGTGCGGGTGATTTTCTAAATCCTTATGATAGTTCTGCCAACAAGAAAGGAGAGATAAATTTTGTTCAGATTTCTGCTATTCTTGCCCAAAATGGTACATTAAGTGTTATCGCTCCTGCCTTGGCGGATATCAGGGAATTCCAAGGGGTAAATGACGATAATGAGCTAAGCATGGCCGAGACCTATAGAAAACAGATGATGTTTGAGAGAAATTCACAGATGCCAGCAGTAGTTTTGGCTAAAATAACACCTGATGCAAAGATAACCGAGGAGGATGAGCGCAAAATAGCAATAAGATTCAAGACTATGGCTGAAAGCCTGATAAACGCCACCGAAAAATGGGAGATGGCAGGCTGGAGTATGCAGTATGTCCAATTAGCTCCAGGTGCAAAATTAGCCTTGGATCATACACGCGGTGAAAACTATGTTAATGTTATAACCGGTAAATTAAGCAATATCAACCGTGATGCCTTTGCTCCTGCCAAGCAGCTCAGGAACACCCGGGTTACAGAAGAGTATATCGAGGCAGGAGAAAAAGGTGCCATAGTAGCTATCATGGTTGACACAACTCCTGACGCTGTTGTTACTGAAATGTCTCAGACTGATATCACCACCGGCTCAAGAGCAGACCTGCTTAATTGGGTAAACTGTAATACCTATGGTTGGGGCGAGCATTTTGATAATTTAGCTTTCTATAACCTCAAGGGTATAGAGATAATAAACGGTGAAGAGAAAAAGGTCTGTTATATCCAGTTCTGGACCGCAGGCCAGGGTGTAAACTGTGCAGACCACGACCATAGCGAACTAACCAAAGACACCACATTTGGTGAGATTCACTTCTGTATGCGCAATGGAACCGGTAAGGGCGGTATGGTCTATTATAATGAGAGTGGAAAGCCAGCATATCTTCCCCTGCCAAGAGGCCATGCCCATGGTCCATTCTGGGGATTTGACCCTGAAACAGGTAAACCTGTTACCACGGCAGGTGGTGTAGTAGCATATGGTCAACATCGCTGGGAAGGTGGTGGCAGCTTTATTGAATTAGGAAAACCCAACAGATATGACCTCTGGGCTGTCTTTGAGTTAGTTCCTGAGGTAGCAATAATACCTGTTGCAGGCAAATCCTCGTCAGCCGGCAAGATAGTCCGGATAGGTGATGTTGGTATTAAAGTCGAAGATATTACACGCGAGAATCTGGCGAATAATGGACTTGTTTTTGCTCATATAAAAGAAAATTTCCCATTTGACAATTTTGAAAAATTAAGCCGTGAAGCCAGAAGCGTAGGAGACATATCTTTGAATGAGCGAATGATTCAAAGTATGTTTGAACACACACCTTTTGAGATTACTGGATGTTTTCGTATGCCCGGAATTGATAACGCATACATTAGCTTTTTGAAGGCAGAACTGTCTGGTTTTGCAGATATACAAATATTGATGAGAATAAAGGGCAGGCGTAGCCTTGAGGCTTATATAGCACATCTTACAAAAGAACAGATGGAAAGAATTAAGGATAAACCGGCTTTAGCTCATAATATTGCTGCTCAAAATGTATTAGAGCGCAATATTAGACTAATGGCACAGATACAGGAATCTACCAAGTCCTCCTCAGCCGGAGCTAAGGAACAGAAGTCGGTTACAGAAATTTTCTCAAGTCTTCTTAAGACATTGCATGCAATCAACTATATACCAGAGATACCTTCCGCCGGTGATTATACCTTCAGAAATATGGGAGCCAATACTCGCTGGTCATCTGTCAAAATTAAGCAAGGCAAACTCATATTCTTAAAGTCCGGCATAGACACAAGTGCGGTTATCTTTGGGCCGGGTTCTCTCTATATGGAGACTGACAAGCCAGGATTCAAGATAGGACACAAATGGTGGGAATATAAAGGCGATAACCCTCTTGTTGATGTACGCATTGATAAAAAAGGCAGTATCTATGCTATAGTTAAGCAAGAGGTGATAGCTCAGCTCACAGAGGATTGGAAGAGCGATTATGCCGCCAAATACCTGCCACCCAGCGAGGACCTTCCCCTTACGCTGGTTTCTGAGCTTGACACAGCAGCTATTTCAAAACTGCTGCCAAAACCTATTTCCACATCCAAATCCTCCTCATCGGGTGTAATACTGGCCGGTGAGGAAGTTAAGGTTATTGAACCAGAGATTCTTGTAAGGCTGGCTCTAGATATTCCTATGAACGATGTAAGGGCATCCCGGCTGCTGCTTTTATACAATGTGTTAATTGGATTTAAAAAACAGGTTTCAAAACTTGGATATGACCAGCAGTTTATAAAAGATGCTAAACTTGGACAGAAAGGGCTGCTACTTTTACAATGCGACGATTTTAATATAACCCTTCTTTCGCTAAAAGAAACTGAGGGTGCCTATATTCTTTTATATCAGGTAAGGGATCTTCAAAATATGTTAGAGGGGTTTATGCCGGTAGCTGCACTGGTGCAAAAAATCGGAGATAAATCTGCAGAGGCTGGCATAGCTATTCTTACCGGAAAACAGATAGTTGAATTACAGAAACAGAATCTCGTAGCCGGTCCTGCGCCCAGAAAAGAATTATTGAAGCGACTCCCTGATGCAGAGAAAATCTTAGTTAGAAGAGCAGGTGCCAAATACACAAAAGCAGAGAAGGCTTATGCTAAAAAAGTGCAAGCCTTTGCTATGGACGATATGATGGTTGGCAGAGAGAAATCATCAGACAAGCCTAATAAATCCTCCTCAGCCGGCAACCGGGCTCTGGCAGAGCTTAATAGAGGATTACTTAATGCCGAGAATATACTTCTTGACGCCCTGGTTAAAGAGACCACCCAGGTTCCTGGAGAGGTAGAACTACTCAATGATAGCTTGCTTACAGAGTCTTTACAGAAATTGACTCAATTAAGTGCAAAGGCAACAAGGTTAAAAGTAGAAACTACTCTTACCTCAGCTGAAGAAGAGCTTATCCAGCTTAAGATAGCAACCCAGCGCAGTGTAATAGAATTTGCCAGAGTTTGTGCCCCTATTGCCAGGATAGAATCAGAAGGCACCATCATCGTAGATGCCAACGCCATTCCTGATATAAAACAGAGGATGGCGGTTATCTCTATGCTTAAAGACCACCGACTCCGTGACGCCTTAGAATATGCCCTATCCTTTAAGGATAAAGGCCAAGTAACTAAAAAGACCCAGATAGTATTATTAGCTGATGTAAACAGACAGACCCTAAACAGAAAGAAAACCATCCTTATCTCAGACAAACAACAGCTTGCTGATGTCAAACTCTTTAAGATAGGGGTTAAGAAAGATGATATACTTCTTCCAATGGCAGAGCTTATTGCCGTAGCCAGGGGTCTTTTGTCTCTCAATGAAGATAACTTCAACCAGCTGTTCCCTGCTATAAAGAAGATGTATCAGCAATACACCCAGAATACTATAGAAGCTATAGTTGAGCAAGCCCTAAGAGAAGGTACCTGGAGTGTCTTTGAGCTTATAATAACCACTCTACCAGGTGTTGAGAAACTAAGCCAGGAAGAGATAGAGAGACTCCAGCGCCAGGCCTGGGCTGCCCTGATAGCAGCATAAGGGTTATAGAGTTATAGCGTTTAAACAACCCTTTGGCCTCGATTTTACTGTCTCCATAAAAAATTTTCGAGGGGGACAAACCGAGGCAAAAGGGTTGCGCTGTATTCGGGTAATTAAAGACTTTTATAACTTAAGCATAACAAAGCAAAGATTTATGAAAGACTATGACAAAAAAAAGAGGAGATTTGAAAATGGGTAAAGGGGTGTTAAAGAAGGCGGTAAGTTTAATCGTAGCGATAATATTCGCTGTAAGCACAATTCAGCCAACTGCATTTGCTGATACTGATGCCCTAAGAGCAACTTCTCTACGAAATACACCCTCTTCCGTGGGTGCAAAAATTAGAAGTAGTTTATCAGAGGTACCAACAGGCAAGTCTTATCTTTCCACCGCAGGTAAGCTTGAAGTAGAAAGCATGGTAGAGCTGGTTATTGGTGGGTATAAAGCAAAAGAGGCAGCGAAGGTTTTATTTAATGCATATAAATCTGTCCAGTTGCCTTCGGCCCTTGAAGCCATAAGCAATGAGTTAAAAGAAAAGTTTATTGATAATAGAACCATCGAGCCCTATGTAAAAGAATTTTATACAACAGTAATAAAGCTGAGTCTTTCCTTGCAGAATTCAAAGATATCAAAGGCTCTCCAGCTTATGGCCGGACAGGCCCTGAATATAATATCATGGATTAAGCGAGATGTGCCAGAAGGAGAAGCCTTTGGAGTTACTGCAGATATGGACAGAATGGCTACCAGCCCTAAAGGATTAAGCTATCTGGATGTCAGTGCCTTGCCGTTTTTGGTAGTGGATGAAGAAGGCGGACTCGGATTTTATCATAGAGGCACAGAAGGCATTGATAAGCTTGGCGTAGGCAGCGTTTCAAACCCAGCCTTTGCTACCCTTACCCGCTATGATTCAAAGAAATTCCAAACAGCGAGAAATAAGCAGCTTATCTATCTTATGGCCCATTGCCTTATAGGGGTGCCCGATGTCCTTAAGAAACTTACCAGGGAAAAGAAATTATCCACCATTCATGAAACCTCCTTTCTGCACGATATGATGCCAGGCTCAATCCAGGCAACCAGCACCGGAGTAGGACACTACCAAGGTATTTCTCTGGACATAAAATATGTAACAGAAGGGGAAGGTATCCAGTTTAATATCTTATATGATGAAGCGGGTAACATAATAGAGGTCTTGGCCCAGAGGGTCAGTGCAGGTTCCTGGACATTTGCCCTTCCGGGATATGCCGACTTTATGGTAAATTTAGGGGGATTGAGATTTAATGATATATCGATTAAGCTTGACCCAAAAGATATGAAAAAGATTAACCCTGCTTATGATCCGATGTTGGCAGGGGCAGTTGCAACTATTGTTAAGAACGCAGAATTTCCACCGTATACTACTATATCCACCGGTGGTAAACACTATATGCTCAGGACCATAGAAGACGCACCTAAACCTATCTGGATTAGTAACCCTACAGAGATGCTGGAGCAGTTTACAGGCAAGAAAGACCTGCTTACATTTTATCAAGAGTTAAATGAGAAGAAGATAGCTGACCTTATCAGAACAGTAGTAGAAAACATCGGGGAGATTCACTTTCATGTTTCAGATGATTCGCTACCCGAACTTATAACTAATAACCAGGCAAAAACCAGAATAAAACAGATTAAGGATTTGATAGAACAGGCAAAATACAGTCCCCTAATAACTACTCCTGCGGAAAAAAATTATGCCTGGGGCGGAATAGCCAACCAGATAGTTTTAGGCAGGCCGATAGATAAAAATAACCCCATAGCAGAGCTCTGGTTTAATTCAACTCATAACGATGGCTTATCAACTATTCCTGATACAGCGTTAGGAGATGTGGCTCCTATAACATTAAAAGAACTTCTCGGATATAATCCCGAAATGCTTGGTGAGTCTTTAGATAAGGGTTATTTTGAGAAGTTTGAATGCACAAACTTTGTAGATAGAGTACATATGGGGTTCAACGAAAAGCTCAATGAGGTCGGAATAGAAGTTTTTATTGAGTGGCTGAAGGAAGAGAGAGAGCTGGAGCATGAGCTAAAGAACCTCCTGGATATAACTGACGAAGAGACTTTTAGAAGATTTAAAGAAGTTTATACAAACTGGTGCGACTATCAAGCAGGGAGTAGATGGTGGGGCGATTTTATCCCGGATATAAAAGAATTTGTAAAGAGTGAAAATCGGCGTAGAATCAGCCAGCTTATGAGCAAAATCCAAGGTGTCAGAGCCAGGATTGTAGAATTATTTAATGAGATTGAACTTGAGCCCGGGAAGGTTATCCTCTCACCCGTCGGTTATCCCCATAGTATATTTGGCCTTTCCCACCAGACCCATCCCCTGAAAGGACCGCAGGCCAAAAATGAGGCCTGGATAGTAATACCTGTAAACGATACAGGCGGCAATGAACATCTTATACTTGTTGAACCCCAGCAAACCTCTAATATTACCTTCAGTTTTGCAGACTTTTTTACCCCTATTGTTTTCAAAAAAGATAAAGGTTTAATAATGCGCAAGAATTTAGCCAGACGTCCGACTACATCAGAAGAGGATTTCTTACAGGCAGAGTTTGAGACAATAGAGATGTTCGTCAGGAAAGGTTTAAAGGATACAACAACAGAGGAGAAGAATTTTGTTTTAGAGCCTCAAATTGAGCGTGGAAAATGGCGAGATAGGTATGGCAAGGATTTGATAGCAAAAGAAGAAGTCCTTATCCAAGGCACATACCCCAATGTCTGGCCCCAGGAATATTTTAATGTGCACAGATTTACGCTTAATGGAAAAGGAAAAGGCGCTGAGGCTGAATTAAGTGTAGCGCCAGTAGAAGGTACTTCTCACGATATTCTTGTTATAAAAGGCGAGGTTGTAATTAGCTCAGGCGGGAAAGATATCCCTCTTAAGAGGGGCCAATCGCTTTATGTTCCATCAACTGTTGGCAGATATGTACTTAGCGCTAAAGGCGAAGCAGAGGTTCTTAAGTTCTTCAAGCCCGTTGAAGAAGTTAAAAGCCTTATTGGTGCTATTGCCACCAAATCTGCTTCAGCAGGCAGTTATGTAACTCACGGAGTAGATGTTGCCGAGACTGAAAAAGATTTATCCAGAAGGATTAAGCGCTTGGAAAGATTGCACTTTATATTGCGGCTTCTACCATTAGCAGTGGATATATTCAAAGAGACAAAGGATGATAGCCGGATACTTGGGATTTTAGCAGAGGTTACCGGGGGAGATATAGAGGCCGACGCCGCTGAATTACGTAAACTACCCCAAAAAGTAGAGGCAGAGGAATGGCGCCATCTATACCGGGCGGTGGCTAAGGCTTATTTAGAAGCCGGCGATATCTGGCGGACAATTTTTGCATATAATGCTGTTCTGAAGAATGGCGGCTATGAGATAGGAAGAGCAGAACTCGAAAAAGGAGAAGCAGCTCCAGAAGAATTACTTACGATGTTGACCTCGCTTTATGCTATGCTTCACCCTGGATTAAACTTGAAGACCGATCAATTATCGATACTTACCCAAGCCCTTCATAATCCTGAAACCCTCCGCAGACATAAATCTGAGTTTGACTTAGAACAATACAAGACGCTTACCAAGATAGTTGCCTATCACCAGATAATGACCAGAGATGCTCAATATACAGCAGCTAACAGAGTGTCTTCTAAAAGCAGGAAAGAAGGAGTAGAAAGCTTTTCTCAAGTCTTTGGTTTAACGGTTAAAGATTCAGCTAAACTCCTTAATGAGATAAGTGATATCCTAAATGAAGTTCCTGAGAAAAATGGTCATATGAGGCCATTTGCAGGAGTAGAAATCATTGATAACCCCCATGAGATAACCTATAAGGAAAAAAGGACTGAGGGAAAACTCCAATGTGTAGATAATATTCTTTTTGATGATACCCGAGAGATTAAGGCAAAAGGAGTTACTATCCAGGAACATATAGAGGTTCGCGAGGGCGATATTATTAGAAGATTCGATATTATGGAACATGGCCAGTGGTTCTCCTATAGAACCTATGATTTACGCTCCGCTTTTAGAACCACAGACTTAAAACTTCCTGGGATTACAGAGCGATATCCGGCCTTGATGTCTAAGAAGCTTATCTTCTCCTCAGCCATAGAATTAGGTACCACTATGTTAGAAGGCATGGGTTTAAAAGACGAAGAATTAAAACGCCAAATAGAAAAAAATCCCAAACTGCATCAGCAGCTTCGAGAAAAGGTTTGGGGTTTAGTCAGTGGTGGATGCCGCCTACCTATACAGGAACATAGAGATGTCTATGCCTTAGGCCTGCTTTATTCAGGAGTAAACGTATTTTTAGTAAAATCTAATAAGAAAGGCCTTGACCGTGCTATGAAATGGATAAAGGAAGACCTTGATGCCGGACGTCTGCGCCCTGAAGATGTGGAAAGATTTAATGTATTGGCGGAAGATTTTGAAAAGAAAGGTATTATCTCAACCCCAATGTATTATCTTATTGTCAACCTGCTCTGGAATGATGGGATATGTGTAGGAGAAGGAAGAGGAGATTTACTCGAAGCCTATAAAGAGGCAGAGCATCTTTTATTTGGTGGTGGCCACGGCACAGCCAGCCATAACCCCTGGGAGTTTAGCGGCTGGAAACAGATGCTCAGCTGGTTCGATATTAAACTGGATAAAAAAGGTAGGGAACATACCTTAGCCCAGGTATTGAGTATTAATGATGAGGAGATGCAGGGTTTAAAAGAAGGTATTATTGCTGGCAGAACCAGGCCCTGTCCAGAAGAACAGCTGAAAGAGAGAGAAATAAAAGTGCTCTCTGCAGTAGAGGTTGCCTATACCCACTATTTATATTCAATAGCCTATATTCGTTTAGGAAGAGATATATGGGGATGGTTATGGAAAAGGGCTATCCACCAGAAGGGTGGAATACGCGAGCTTATAATGGCTACCCGGGAATTAGATTGGGATGATAAATGGGAGGCAATCCGTAAAGATTTAGGAAAGAGTTTAGGCTTTTCTAGAGCTGAACAGAAAGAGTTTGATGAGAAGTTTTCAGAACGGCCTTTACTCTGCTGGCAGCGACCGTTTGAGAAATATAGCTTACCCACCCTTGGATTAGGTTATCAGCATGGTTCAGGGGGAATGGATCAGATTATCTTTAGAGCTTTAGGGCAAAAGGTTTTGGTAGTCCACGATGACCCTGACTATATGTTCCCGGATGGCGAACCTTATCCTAATATACCGTGGTTTGTCCGACAGGCGATGGCCACCTTTGAAGAGAAAGATGTAGAAATAGCCATAATCGGCGATGAAGACAAGGACAGGTTAATTACCTGGCTGCCCCAATTAGCCAAGATGGTTCAAGGCGATGAACTGATGGCCTTGTACGCCAGGACTATAGCCAGGCAGGATGTAGAGAAAGCCAGGCGTTTAGGCGAAAAAGATACTCAGAGGACAATATTTTATGTTGAAGTGAAATTCTACGCTGGGTTTAAGCTGTTAGTGGAGAAGATGAAGCAAGAATATTTAAAGCAGGGAATCCGTCTGCATATGGATGTTTTAGAGGGCCCGGTAGGTTTTGGTTATGTGAAGGATGAAATGAAACAGACAGAAGGCAGTATAATGGCAGAGAATGAGGAGACTCTGATTTTTGGAGGCCGCAAGTCCAATCTTCTGGTAAACCTCCGTAACAATGCCCGCATTGGTGGAGGGGCAGAGGTTAGCGGTCACGGAATGGAACCTTTAAGCGGAGCAGAAATGAGCGCAGTGGAGATAACCAATAAGATGCTGGTCCCCATGGTTATGGGAGATAGGACATTCGGGGCATTCCTTGATGCATACAATGAGTTACCCAAGTCTTTTGCCAGCCCTGAGGTTAGGATAGGAACGCATGCTAACTTTGGCCGTTATGAAAAGCAAAAGGTAGTCAATAGGGTCTTAGAGAGATTTAAGAAGTATATTGGAAAATTAGGGTTTGAAGAAGCCGGCACCAGGCGCCAATATCAAGAAGGGAAAAGAAAATATGGTTCGCTTTATTACATCTATAAACCTGCTCAGCCTGTAGATATTAAGCTGACCGGCATGACCTTACATAATGTAAGCGAAATCGCATTAGATTTGATAGATGGTGCAAAATATTATGTAAAATGCGATGAAGGACAATATTTTGTTTCTTTCTTAAGCAGAAAATCGAATACCCAGAATGAGATTATTACCAGGGTTGATGGAGATAGCATAGAGGTTCGTAATGCAATCGCAACCTGGATGTATGGCTTCTTTGAGCAGGTTGATGCAACCGACCTTTTAACCGAGGAAGCTAAGGAGAAAGGCGAAGCAGCTATAATCTTGAGTCGTGACCTATGGATAGTCTATGAAGTCTTGCCTCGTTTAGCATATCAGTTACTGCCTAAAAGAATTCAGAAACAACTGGATAGATTAGCCGAGCAATTAATTGAAGAGACCTTACAGGCCCTGGCTGAGGGTAAAATAATAAAAGGTTTAAGGGTGAAAAATAGAGATAATCTTGGCTACTTCTACAGCTTTAAAGGCGAAAGAAAAGAGGGGTTTGACAGGATTGTCCACTGGACTGAAAAGATGCTTGGCTCTGATAATCCTTTGCTAATTCCTGAAGAGCAGGACTTGGGAGAAATGGTGGATACCTTCCTTGGATATAGGCTTCCTGACGAGCTTGCCAGGGCTATTCGCGAAATATACGGAAGAAGCCTAAAGGCCAAGACAGCAAAGTATAATACTGCCCTGAATTATGATTATGATGATAAGGGAAGGTTAGGCCTTGAGTTACTCGCTGCTCGTTATGTAACCCGTCGAGTAAAAGACAAATTAGCGGTTATGGATGTAGCCCGCCTGCGCAAAGAAGAAGACTTTCCTTATATAGAGATAGGACAGAAGCTTCTGCTTAAGGCTCGTTATCTATTTGAAGTTACTGATGTTAACGGAGCAGGCATTCAAGCCAAATTTATTCAGACCGGTCAAGCAAAACCTGACTTTATTGAAGATGGCGATTCTGTGATTATCCATCGCCTTCCTGTAGAAAAAGCTTCGCACCTGGTGGCAGGGGACGAAGTCCCTTTCCTTACCAATGAGATATTCATAACCTTTGACCCCAACGCCATCCTCAATGACCGACATAGCGGATTTTTGATTACTAAGGATGCAAGTGGCATACAGCCACTGCCACTGGAGCTTACTGGTCTCCCAATAGCTGAAGCAAAATCCTCCTCGGCAGGCAAACTACCTGAAGAAAGGATTGCTGAGATAAGAAAGTGGGATCGTAAGACAATTAGCGGGGATGAAGCGGCTGCTAATAAAGCACGCCAGATGCTTATCCAAGAAGCTGGAGGGAAGGTCCAGCAGGCCATCACCGAACTTATCCAGCACCGTGATGACCAGTATATAGAAACTGTCGGCTCAACCGGCACAGCTACTATAATTGGGCCCTCAGAGGGCTTATTTACCCCCGGGCATGATGCATTCGAGGCTGTAAAAAAGGCAAGGAAGGCATTAATAGCAGCCGATATCGTCAGCTATAATCAGATTGAGGGTCATCTCAAGGCTGCGATGGCCCAAAATGCTGCTGTTATTTTTGCAGTAGGTCGTTCCCAGCTTAGTTATGCTTTACATGAAAAAAGAGTGGTTGCCTATGTAAGAGAAGTAGCAGAGCGAATTGGATTTAAAAACCCGTTGGTTTTACATGGTGGCCGTCTTCAGTATGAAGATTATTTATTTGACGCAAAGGCGATATTGAAAGAGGAATATGAGAAGGAAAATGGTGAGGGTACATATAATGATAAGATAAGAATTGATACTATTGATGTGAAAATCTTGGAAGCCGTCCAGAGGAGGTTAAATGATAATCTCAGCGCAGAGCGCGCGATAATAAAGAGTGATATTGAATCCTTAATTGAAGCAGGGTTTACCTCAATAGGCATAGATGCTTCAACTATTTATGATGGAGTAGCTGGTGAGGCCGTCTTAGACTATTATGAGAAAAATGGCACGCCTGCTGAGGATTTAGTTGTTAGCCTGGAGAGGAACTCTATGCTGCCGCTTGAATGGGGCGCTGATTTTCTTAAGGCAAATCCATATGATAAAGACAATATGGCAAGACTTGACCATATAAGAGGAACAGTTATCTCGAATATGAAAAAACGTAATAGAGCGCCTGGGAAGATTGACAGCGTTGTTAGAAATATGAATGCAGCCTTTGGCGTTTTACGCAAGAAAGCTCGTATGTATAAAGATGTTCGTGGGCCAGGTGTCTCCGAAAAGAGCCCTGTGGAAAGTATTTCGGAAGATGAAGTTATTGCTGCTTATGACAAAATAATGAGAGAAGTTGCCAGGGCTACTATAGCAGGTGACCTAAGCCCAGAAGTCTCAAAGAGTATAAGCGAGAAACAAAAGCTACTACTTCTTCCTACCAGCAACGCAGAAGAGACAGCGCATCAGCTTGAATATATAGATAGGATAGTGGATAAACATACTCCTGAATTAACTGGCCATTTTGGAAAAGTGATAGAGGTGGGCCAGGTTGATAAGAAAGTGCCAAACCCAAGACGTGACGGTAAGCTTGAGCCCAAGATGACCCATCCTGCTGTTATAAGGGTAATGGGAGAGTATCTTAAATTAAAGAACCTATCTTTTGACCTTATTGCCACAAATAATGGCTCAGGCCATGGCATAGATTATGATATGAAGACATTGGCTCCTATACCACAGGTGGACAAGATAAGTCCCTGGCTTACAGAAGAGTTGCAAAAAGAAGCCGAGAGATTTAATGTAGCTATTGTCCAGCCGGAAACCATCGAAGGCGATATGGAAGAACTTGCTGTATTAGCCAAAGCAGGAGTGATTAAATTCAACATAGCCACAAACTATCAGCAGATTATCTTAAATACCTTAGCATTATTAGATGATGGTTTAACCCCTGATGAGATTTTAGAGAGGAGTCAATCTGATACCGAGGCGCTGGTTAATGGCTTGCATAAAAATACCAGAGAAAAGATAAAGCACCTGGCCATGGGCTTTAAAGATGATTTTATGCCAGCAAAGGTAGAGGCAGAGGATAGTCTGTTTGTAGAACAGCTCAAGCGCGCCTTTGCCTGGGGCGTTGAGAAGGCAAAGATAAGAGCTGCATCCACCAAGGAGGATATCGCCACGGTATTGGCCAAGGAGTTCAAGCGGGTCTTCTATGAGATGAACAATAAACTCTATCTACTTGGTCACAGCAAAACCGCAAAATCCTCCTCAGCTGGCGAAGTTATAGAAGTAGATGATATTAAATTCTATTTTGATGAAAATGCTTTTATCAAAAGGTTTGCCGCAGATGTGGCATTTAATGAGGCGCTAAATAGGTTAGAAGCAGATATCTTTAAATCCGGATTAGAAGAACTGAAGCCTAAAATAGAAAAGGGCAAATATGCGCCTATTATAGGTGTCTTTTCATCCAGGGCAGGTTTGTTTGTTCTTGCAAAGGACAGGACAGGCCTTATTCAATGTGTAGATATTTATAATTTGAAGCGGCCGCTCAGGCTCTTAACCGATATATCACCGTTAGAAAAAACGCACATGGGCAGAGCTCAGATTTTTAAAGCTTTGAGCTTGGTATCCGGAATGGCCGAATATGATGCATGGAACTCATACCTGTGGCAGAAGCATGTTAAAGAGATTGCAATAGGGGCGCAGAAAGACTTTACACTGACATATATTGATACAGCCAACTCCATTCCTTTCCGATATGATGGGTGGTGGCAGTACTTAGACACACATGCCAAACTGGCCCAAAAAGGGATGTGGGCAACAGGCGTAGCAGCCGCACTTAAGAAACGGCAAAGAAATAGGCTTAATGAAGAATTTAAGACCTTGCAATCCTGCCTGTCTGACAATAAGAAAGATGGGGCCAGAGCTGTTGATGTAGCAAAATTGACACTTGCCTCTTTAAAAGCTAAGCATATAATCCCTTCTTCGCTTGTTTTTATTCCTAACGTTGCTATTCCTATTTCTAAGGAAAAAGTCGTCAATGCCTATGCATTTTGGGTAAAGCTGGCTGAAACTTACTACCCGGTTATAGAACTATTAATACAATACACCTTGCCATCACAACCTAATATAAAAGGAGGATACACACCCGGTGAAATCTTAGAGTCTTTAAACGGCGGCGCTTTAGTAAATATTCTTGATTATGATAAAGAGACTATACTTGATAAATTAGGCATAGAGCCCGGCACCGAAGCCGGCAGAATCTGGTCAGGGCTTCTTGATAAAGCAGGCGCAACAGCAGCATCTGCCAAATCCTCCTCAGCCGGCGTAAGAATCGGTGATTTTGCTGAACTTAAGCCCATAGAGAACTTATATAGCACAGATATGCCTCCGGATGTTGCTGACGCGCTGCATATGTTACGAAACCAGATTATTGTTGATGGCGGAAGACTTGACCACTACCTTTGGGGTGAGTATATGATTTGTTCCAAAAAAGTCAGCGGAAAGATTAAAAGCCCTATTTCCTTAATCGGACCTTTCTTCTATACTCACGGCATCTTGGTAGCATTGATGGCAATAGAATATAAAGACGGTACTCATAGCCTATTAGCCATTAGCGGTGGGGAAAAACCTGTTTTTTATGATGTATCTGTTAAGAGTAAGACTGATTTTGAAGCTGTCATTTCCCAGCCCATAGATTCAGAGATCCTGCGCCTTGAGGCAACTCGTGCCTGGAAGAGTTATCTTGAGGCCCAGGCAAAACATATCCCTGATATAAGGATAAAAACAGAGCAGGCTCCGCCACTTGTGTATGAAGCGAGTAAGCTTTATCTTGAGATGATGAGGATGACTCAGCAGGGATTGTACCAACAATTAATAGGACTAGCCCGTGATATAGGTACAAGACCAACTGCAGGGAAAAAGAGCTTTCAACAATGCATCAGAACAAATTATAAATATTTAGATGAGACGACGTTTAAACCTAAAGGATTAATTGCAGGGATTAGTCCCCGGGACTTTCTATTCACTGTTAGGAGTCAGTATACAAATCAGACATTTCTCATATCTTGCTGGAGTGCGATATCAACACCCTCGCAAACAGGGAAGAAACCACAAGCTCTTGAAATTTCGGAAATCAATAGAATATGCGTGGCAAAGACTGCTACAAAATCCTCCTCTGCCGGCACCTTTGATGCCCTTAATAAGGAGATTCTCGCAGCACAGGATATATTATTAAAAGCCAACCTCAAGGAGCTAAATGAAGGACATATCAGCCAGACCCAGAAGCGTCTTAATGAAATCAGAGCTAAAATACAGGTCGAGCTCAGAACGAAGTTAACCGATCCAAAGATAGAGACTCTTTTTGCAATGATTCGAGCCCAGGAGAAGACTTTAAAATATATAATGATTGCAGATGCAGCAGCAAGGGTAGGCTCTGATGGGCAGATAGTATTTGACCCCAGCATAATACCCGATGTAAAACAAAGAAATGCCGTAGTCAAACAGTTCAAAGCAGTTCAGACTGCATTAGAAGGCTCTATGTCATCAAAGGATAAGGCCTCAACCCAGGTATGCCTGCTTGAGGATATATTATCAGATAAGGTAAAGCTTGGTGAAAATGCCATCCTTATCTCAAACAAGCAGAAACTTCAAGGAGCAAAGCTTCTTAAGATAGATGGCGGCATAAATGAGAAAAATAGCCTCTTTATCGGTCCCTATCTTGTCGCATTGGCAAGAGGACTTCTTTCAATAAACGAAAATAACTATGCTCAGCTTATCTATAATATAGAAAGGCTACACCTTAAGATAACCCAGCAGCCCTTAGCCAAGGCCCTTAAGCAAGCCTTAAGAGACGGAAGCTTTAATGTCTTCCCTCTTATTGTTGATATGTTACCAGGCGTAGAAGCAGTTGATAAGGATTACATAGAAAGACTACAACGCCAGGCCTGGGCTGCCCTGATAGCAGCATAAGGGTTATAGCGTTATTGTGTTATAGAGTTATAGAAAATGCGTAAAGGAAAATTTGGTAAGAGAATGTTAACCAGGCAAAAAAGGAGAAAGATGGCAATATCAGCTGATAAATTCTTCCCAGGGCATTTCAATATCTTGAAGTATTTTTTTAATCAAGCCTTTGCTGATGTCTTCTCCTTTATGAACAGGCACGACCGTACTTCTACCATCGGGATGACGAAAATAAATGTGACTTCCCCGTTGCCGTATAGATTCAAAACCAAGGCGTTTGAGTATCTTAATGATGGCAGTAGATTTAAGGGGTCTCAAACGGCTCATATGGCAAGTTCTATCTCTTGTAGACCTACAAACTCAAGAGAAGGTAACTTTGGATGTTCTACTTCAGCACAGAGTTGGATAGCCTCTTTAATTCGTTTAAGAAGAGTAGATAAAGTTTTAGCTTGTGTATGGCAGCCTTTTAAAGCTGGGACAGAAGCAATTAAAACTCCACTTTCATCTTTTTCTATAAGAACCAAAAATTGGCGTTTGCGCATATTATTCCACCTCCAGAATAAAGGGTACTATATTTGTTATAAAAAGTCAAGATTTTGTTGGAACAGATTTTATTGAAATTGATAAAATTGATAAATTAGCAAAGTATTTATGAGTATCACAACTTAAGGCAGCATAGGCGTTATAGCGTTATTGCGTTATAGGGTGGTTATAGCGTTGAAACAGCCCTTAGTCTCGATTTTATCGTCCCGTTGAGGAAACACAGGTGGGAAAATGATGAACACATTGCCAGAAAAAAGAAGTGGTTTGGGGCTCATATTGCAAGTTCGAAAATTTTATGGTTAGGCGCAGGGTGGACTTCTTTAGCTTCTGGTTCTAAATATAATTTTATAGCTTCACGAATGTTACGAAGAGCTTCTTTTTCAGTTTTGCCTTGTGATACACACCCTGGCAGAGAAGGGCAATGTACTACAATATATCCATTTTCACCTTTTTCTAATACAACTTTTAATTTCATTTTTTACAACCTCCACCATAAAGGGTACTATATTTTTTATAAAAAGTCAAGATTTTGTTGGAATTGATAAAATTGATAAATTAGCAAAGTATATACAGGGATTATCCCTCGGCATACTCGGAACCCCTCGCTGAGGGATCCCGAGCAAATGTGAGGGGCAACTTAAAGCAGCATAGGCGTTATTGCGTTATAGAGTTATAGCGTTAAAACAACCCTTTGGCCTCGATTTTACCGTCGAGGCCAAAGGGTTGCGCTGTATATGTGTAATTAAAGACTTTTATCACCAAGCATAATAAAGTTAAAAGGGGATGTGGGGGTAAGTAAATATGCAAAAAGGTATATTTAGTTATTTTTATAACATACTATTTATAACCATTAGTGTTATCTAAATAAGTTTAAAAATGGTGCGGGGCGCCATTTTTGTTAAAAGATTTAACCATTAAAAAAGAAGGAGGATAGGGCAATGGAAGAGAGGAGAAAACACAAGCGTTACAGGAAGGCCCTGGGTGTAAAATACTCCTGCGCTAAAGGTCCTTTGATTATAGAATCAAAGACAAAATCAAAGGATATAAGCGCAACAGGCATAAGGTTGCCTCTGGATGAGACTTTAAAAGTTACAGACAGAGTCAGGCTTGCAATAACTTTACCCTGGAAGCGTCATGTTCTGGATGCTATAGCCAGAGTAGTATGGGCATCGCCAAGGTCGATAACAAAGGGACCCACTATCGAGCGAGACTGCGGCCTTGAGTTTATCTGGACATCAATGTCGGATGTTCAAACGGCCATAAGACCCAGCCGTAGTTGATTATTGAAGGAGTCCCGATCTCCTTCAATTATTACTTTGCTAATGGAATATGATTGAGGTCGGGCCTCGTTCATGGTAATGGAGGGACACCTTGGAGTGAAGGGCTTGTTTCAAATCACTCCCTTATACGGAAAGCATCTTTTTCTAAGACAATTAATTTCTTTTCAAAATCTTTAACTTTGCTTAAGAGATGCTTTAATGCAGGAATGATAACATTAGCTGATGGTGGATGTATTTTGATGCGGACTATACCGAAAAAATCTTTAGGTAAGAATAGAAGTATATCGGCAAAGTGCATATCATGGCTGAGTAAGATTCTTCACTCTTTTTTGGCAAGGGCGGCTACTTTTTCATCATCTAATCCTGAAGCAGACCTTGTAACATCGCACCCTGCGCTCTGGAGAAATTCTACAACTTCGATACGGACATTTTCATCTATGAGAAAACGCATATCAGGTTCCGGCGAAAGCGACATATTCCTGTTGCTTAATCATTTCCGCAGCAAAATGAAGAGCAGCCTGAACATGCTCTTTGGTAAGTTTGGGATAAGACTTAATAATCTTCTCTGGCGTCTCCCCAGACTCAAGCATTTCCAATACAAGATAGACCATAATGCGTGTTCCCTTAAAACAAGGCTGGCCATGACAGACTTTGGGGTTAACTGTAATATAATTTTCAATTCTCGCAATTTTCTTCAGCATATTTCCACCTTCCCGCAGTCTACAATACAGCCCGAGAGGGCTATTGTCAAGCATAAATTCTCTATTCCAAGCTTTCGCGGGGACGGGAATAACAGGAATGCTAATTTGGACAGTAGAGGTCGGGCCTCAATCAATCGAAGAAAATGAAAAGAATAATATCGATAGTTTTAGTAATTGCCTTCTTATCGGAGCAGACCTTAGGTAGGGCGCCTTTGAGCCTGTCCTACTTACGCAAAGCGGATTCCTCTGCCTTGAGACCGATTGCAACAGTTGTAACCGGTAGCAGCCAAACCAGATATAAGGCCAGTCCTGAAATAAACCCAAAGCTTTCTTCTTGGTTCCAACATTCCTCCGGCCAAGGCGGCGAGAAACTAAAATTTCAACTTAGATTAGCAATAGTTGCTAAATTAATGAAAGAATTCGAACTGGGTTCTGATTTGGATAGCAACCAGAGACAGGTTATCGAGGAAAAGTTGGCCAGGGAGTACCTTACGGCAATATTAACAGAGCAGGAGCTTGGGGATTTTCTATTGCGTTTTAAGGAATCGAAAAAGCCGATTTCTGAATTGGAATCTTTCCTTCAAAGAGATATCCTGGATTACTTTTTGGCGAATACCTCTAAGATTCTAAGAGAAGTTAAGGATGACGTTCCGCTTGAAAAGCAAAAAGTCCATGAGCTTTTTATGGCAGGTATCCGGGTCTATAAGTTCCCTTTGATAAAGGACCTCCTCGAGAAAAGAAAAAAGCTTTTGACCTATTTTATTCTTCTTAATATTCATCCTCATAAAGATAAAATAGGTTCGCCTGTCCGAAGTGATGAAGCCAGGAGATTGATGATAAATGAGGTTTTTGCAAGCGAGGATGTAACGATTTTTGAACCTGCCCTTGAGACAGTGATAGAATTACTTGCAAAAGGAGAAGAATTGCACAGCGATTACTTCTTCCGCTGTTTTTACCCACTTTTTGAAGCGTCAGAGAAACTTCCCCGTTTTGCAAAAGCCATTATAGATGTTTTAATCGAAGCTGAGCACAATAAGGTTAGGCTGTTTGAGATTAAGAGTGAAGGAGAATTCTTTAAAGAGACTAAAAAGATTATCAGGCAAGTAGCAGATGAATCACCCTCGGTCAAAGAAGAAATCATTGAATATTTACAACAAACTGCTGCCGAACACAAAGAGGAGATTCCTCTTGTCCGGAATCTTCTTAACCGCCTGCAGAGGCCGTTTTCACCATATAGTGAAGAAAAATCCACCACGCCAAAAACTGCCAGGCAATCAGAAAAAGACAAAATCAGCCAAGCTGTTGAACAGATTAAGGTAGATAAGCATATCAAGAACTACCAAAAAATTAGACCACAGATAGAGGATATTTTAAGGCCACGCATCGATCCTACCTCAAAAAATGGAAAGAGGATTCTTGCCAGATTAAGAAAAATAATAATATTACACCAGGATTATTATCGAAAGTTAGTTAAAGGTTTCAGTATTGGAGCAGGAGTGATTTATACCTTGTTAGTCATTTACCTAACAGCAACACTGGGAGTCTCGATAGCAGGAATAATTCTTGCTTATCCTGCGGGATTATTTTGTCTTTTGATGATTTATGGGGTTTTAGGAGAAAAGTCTGATGTAGATTTCCATTACTTCATCCCTATTATAGGACATCACATTATAGTTGTTGCAGAGCATGTTCCAGAGCTACGTGATCTTGCACATGAATTGGGACATGTTATTCGTAAGGCGCTAAGGCTTAAGGATAGATTTTGCTTTTTCCCTGAAGCGTTTGCCCAGTTAATTCAAGGCCACACTCCTGAAGGGTGGCTATATGCATACAGGGGTGTTGATAGTAACATAGTTGAGAAGGGATGTCCTGCTGAAGTCAGGACTGAATTGATAAAGTTCATTCGAGAAATAGAAGAATTGATAAGGCAAAGAATAAATCAAAGTGGTATCGTGAAGGTAGGAATTGAGGGTTACCGGTTCGCACCTTGTTTAGCAGACCCTATCAGGAAATTATTTCCAGATGATGAGAAAAAAAGAATTGAATTTTTAATTTCACTATTTAAGAAAGATAAATCAAAACTCACTCCATCCTTTACTAACAAAACCCATGCCTGGCTTGCAGAAAATAACATTCCAGAAGAAAAAGCTCGCATATTTACTTCTCGGAAGATGAGGCTGTTTGACATTATTGGAGCAGGTTTATTGGTAATACCAGCCATATTTATCATAGTGATTTCTGGCTTCTTTATTAAAATTACTTCTAAAGGGCCAGTCTTTGTCAAGCAGATTAGGGTTGGGCATAAAGGCAAGCCAATAAGAATCTGGAAATTGAGAACTATGAAGGACGAAAAAGTAACATCAGCAGGGAAATTTTTAAGAATTACAGGTCTTGATGAAATGCCCCAAGTATTTCATATACTTCAAGGTTCAATGTCTGTCTTTGGGCCACGACCAACACTTCGAGATGAGTTAGATGACGAGTATATAAATACGGTAATGCAGATAAGAAAACCAGGTTTCTTTGGCCTTTATCAAGCTAAAGTTGGAGCAGGAAAAGGAAAAACAGATTTTAAAAAGCTTAAAGAATGGGATTTATATGAAATCAAAAATTTCTCCATCTGGTTAATGATTAAAATTTTCTGGTTAACTTGTAAGAAAATAACAAAGGATATGCTCTTGCAATATTTTGGGGTAAAAGTCAGTACCCAAGAAGCTCTCACACCTAAACCAAGCTTGGAGAAGGAATCTTTACTCCCATATATCAGACATTCCAGGAAAGTAGTAGATAAAGTTAAGAAGAAATTAATTATTGAAGTTGTGATTCCGGTATTTAGGGATATTGCCCTCCTGCCACCAGATAAAAATCCAGATGGAAAAGATGCTGTAAGAATAACAGTTGACCAGTTAAAGGAGCTTTTTGATGATAATCCAAATATTGAATGGAGGTTGACTTTTGTTGATGACGGAGGCCCGAGGGATATAGATTTTGATGGACAAATGCTGAGCGCAGGCGAAATCGTTAAGAGATTATTGAAGGAGAATTATTCTGAATTATATGATTCTGGGAAAGTAAAGGTAAAATCTCTGCAAAAGGCGATTGATGAGAATTTAAACCAACCAAAAGATGAAAGAAATCCTGTTCTTGAAGGGCTCAAGAATGCTGAAAAAGATAGCAAAAAGGGAGGTGCAGTAGTTTATGGAATGTGGGAGGCTATTGAAGAAGGAGCAGATTTTGTAGTCGTGATAGATGCTGATGAATCTACAGATCGCAGACAAATCGGTTTATTGATGGAACCTGTACTTCAAGGGGAAGTCGATACAGTTATTGGTTCACGGCACCTGCCAACCTCTTTTGTAATGGGCAGGTCATTAGGAGCCAAATCTTCAAGCAAAATCTATAATTGGTTTGTTAGGATTATACTGCTACTTATAAAACAGGTGAGAAGAATAAGGGATACACAATGCGGGTTTAAACTTTTTACCAGACGCGCACTTTATGATATATTGCCAGACTCAAGAGATAAAAAGGGTTCATTTGATGCGGAACTATTAGCTTTAGCTGATATGAAGGGATATAGGATAAAGGAAATTGGGATTCATTGGGTTGAATCTGCTCAAACCTCCGCTTTTAATATTATAAAAGATGGCTGGTATATGTTTTGTGGCTTATTTAGATTGTGGTTACGGATTCTGAAAGAACTTGTGCAAAACCAAAAGTCAACTATTCATCAAAAAATCTCGAAAGAAAGAAATTCCGAACAAGAGAATGAAGATGAAAGAAGACAGGCTTCAAACGAATCGCCAGATGGTGATAACCTAAAGCCTTCTAACCTGACTCGGGAAAAGGCGCCAGACCCCTGGCGAAAAGAAAAACGGGCGCTAGTAAAAGTTGAAACTGAAGATGGCGAAGGTGCCGGCGCTGTTATTAAAGAAAATAAAAAGCCGGAGGAGGCCAAACTCAACGAGAATGCAGCTCACCGGGTTTTAAGGATTCTTTATGGCGAGCCAGAGAGGGAGTTTGGTTTTGAAGAAATTAAAAAGAAAATAGGATTTGAAATTACAGACGACGAACTCCAGTTAGTTTTGAATGATTTGTGCAAAAAAGGTTATGTTGTAAAAATAGAAGATAGATTACCAGCGCTCATAGAAGGTTTTATAAAAGCGATAAGACAACCTGAACCGGGGGAGATGAAGAAGCAGACATTGATGCAAAAATACGGTAAATCCCTTCTCGCAATTTTATATGTTCCGGGCTCAACGCCAAAGGATACTTCGCATACCAAAACGGAATTTCAAAACCTTATTCCACAGATGAGGAAAAACTATAAACAGATGAAGCAAAGTTATATTGCGAATACTCCGGTAAACAGAAATACCGTAGCAAATCAGCAATCCGTTCTTTTAGAAAGGATAGCAGGCAGAAAGTTTGACAGGGATAAGATAGACAAACAATTTGCCCATAAACTACTTGAATACATAACCTCATCAAAACTTGCAGGGCCTTCATTAGAAGACTTTGCCGAGTTTATGGGAATGGAATTAGGCAAGTTGCCCGAAGGGTGCAAATTGCCCAGGCCAGAAACGAGCACAGGGCCGCAATCGATAAATGACGCCAGGTGCCATTTATCATTCGAGGGGTGTGCATAATTCAGATTGCGTCATTGCGAGGAGCGATAGCGGTTGCGAGGAACGAAGTGACGAAGCAAACTCGGAGCCTGGGATTGCTTCGCTCACGCAGCCTGTTCCGAGCCCGTCCTTGGAGATTGCTTCGTCGCTTCGCTCCTCGCAATGACGGGCGAAGGAATTCGCTCGCAATGACGTGTGCGTAATAATTATGAAGAAAATAATATCGATAGTTTTAGTAATTACCTTCGCCTGGAATCAGACTGCCTATGCAACAGGGGAACCCTACCTGCCAACAGGCAGGGATTTTTCTTCACTTAGGCCCCTTGCATCTGGCGTATTTCCTCCTGCTGAAGGCATAATAGAAGCACTAACAGATAAAGTCTATTATGCCAGCCCTGCGTATTTACCTCATGCCTTAAAACGCATCAATGAATTCCTATCCCAGCCATCCCTGCCTGAACATATCCGAGAAAAAGCAAAGCAACTTAAATCTGAAATTGAACAACGTATCGCATCAAGGCCAGACAAATCAAATGACAACGGCCCCATCTCCCCCGCCATGCTGGATGCGATTGTGGAAGGGAAAGAATATGTGATGAATTATGAAGGAATGATACAACGTGGTTTGGCAATACAGGAGAGTAGTCCCGAGGCTGCTTTGGCTATTCTTAGTTTAGTATACGAGGAACTCAGAGAAAGAGCAAAAGGCGATACTCTTGAAGAAGCTGTAAGGCATTTGGTCCGCATATACGCAGAATACCTTGAAGTTAACGAATTTCTATGGAAAGTCAGGATGACGCTTAACAGGCTTATCGAGCCGACACCCGGCATGGCATACGAAAGAGAATATAAGGCAATATTTGACGCACTCAAGGCTCTCAAGCGGCCTTATAGCCAAGAATTAATCGGGGGATTAAAAGGCCGTCGCAGGGTGCTCGTAATGGACCCTCAGTCGTTAACCGCAGGCGAGCTAAAAACAGTACTGACACGTGAGGTAGAATACAGCATACAATTGGTCAGCCACGATAGAGAAAACCTGTTTGTATTGGAGAAGAGGGGACCTCGAACGTCTGAACCCATTAGCTTCTTGATGGACATGTCCACGCAAATCGGTCATTCACACTCGTGCAATACGACTATTGAGCCATCAGACGATGACAAATCTTCAGCAATAACCGATTATGTAAGTCGGGATATTAAGAGATTTATCATACACATAAACGCGGATAACCAGATTGAACTTAAGGTCTTTAGAGGACCTGGACTGGATGACTGGGATACTTATATTGGTGACGAACAGGCAATCCCGGCCCTCGAGGACATAGGCATTATCATGCGCACCGGCTCGGCAGCAGTGAATGAATTTAACACTTGGCTTGCCGGGAATCCGGATGCGACGTATGCGAAGAAAGAAGCGGAGCTCATCGAGATTTGCAAAGACTTTTCGCCCGAACAGCGCTGGTTTAAAGGTGACATCTTCTGCCGGACAATGCTGCAGGGTTCGCCCCCAGCTTTGCAGCAAGCGGCCGGTCTTCTGGTCTCCATCCAGCAATCCCCAGATATTAATGAAGTTTTACAAAGTCTCGAGCAAAGTTCCAATCCTGAATTGATTACATGTCTCAATGGTCTCATCTCCTCCGGCAAAAATGAATTTTCATCGCTGAGCAGCAAAGAGCAAGATTCTATCCTGCTGGCAATAAGAGTTGATTTGGAAATAGCCGGAACAGCCCTTACCGCAAAGGAATATTTCCTCCTCACTAAAGTAAACGACTTAGAGCACGGTAACATTACCGCAGCTAAATTGCTGATATCGCATCTATCTGAACAACCGGACGATGAAGCATCCAGGATGTTAGGAACAATAAGACTCAGAAGCGATGAACCCTTCATATTCTTCGTTGCGGGCCAGAGCTTCTTCAATAACTATAAGCCGGAGGATAAGCCAGGAGGATATTTTGCTGATGTAAAAGGCATCCATATCGTTGGTAGTGTTATCATCATAAAGGGCGAGAGCTATGACTTAAAACCAGTTCCTTATCCAATAGTAGAAGGCAGAGTTGACCAGGATGCAAATGGCAATACTATTGTCCAGAATCTCACCATAAATGGCAAGTCATGCAATCCGGATCGGTATTTCGCCAGAAAAGGCAAACTTAGCGATGTATATCCGGAGCGCGATACCGTAACGGTGGATAAAGACACGCCAGATGAGAAAAAATACGTCGTATATATCAACGGCAATGGCATAATTAAGTTACTCGATGCAAAAGAATATGGAAAGGTATTACTCCACGAAATCGCCCACTCCGTATATTTTACGGAGCTTAGGTTGGCCCGGGAGGATGAGGATTACTTCATCGAACACCTTGAAGCTGCCATCACTTCCAATAAGGATGTATGGCCTGAGGTAGCGGCGAATATTTATAATGCGCATCAATCGAGCATAGCTACGCCGACAATAACAGGTACTTGGCAGAATACAGCTCCGGATTTGATGAGTGTAACCATAGATACAATAGACGGAGAATCTATAACCGGCTTAGAGGCTCTCGCCTTAAAGAGGAAATCAGTAAATCTTTCCGACTCAGCGTGGGGAGTATGGGTTTTAGATGGTGAACTGATAGAGCATGACGGTAGACAATATGAAGTTATGTTCTGTCCGGCTATCGGCGATAAACCCATCCTGCTTCCCGTAAGGACTATTATCACTGAAGCGCTGGCAGATTTATTCGTTGACTTGCAGGACAAGTGGGACAAGGACGCGCAGATAATCATCAATCCGACATATCCAAAACAGAACGAGCTCAAAGAGATACCTGAGGTTGACCAATACCTCTACAGAGTCTATGAGCGCCTCGAAACCAGCGACTTAAACCCGGCCATGTATGAAACCCTCGCCAATGCAAGCGAGCAGGCGAGCGAGCTCGAATGGGCAAGGAATTTCCTGGCAGGCCTGGATTACGATTGGCAGGAATCACTCGAAAACTTCAAGAGAATATTAAAAGATTTGGGTAAGAGACTTCCAGAAAATGTAACAATCAGTCTTGATGGCGCAGAGCACGGTTATAACGAGCTCAAATTAAAACCAGAGCCAGATAGAATGAAATTTATCGAATCTGTTATAGCATTCTCCTTAACAATGTCCAATAAGTTGACTACTATGTTAAATGCTGCATATGGAATTGCAGAGTCTAAGGGAGTCGGGAAAAAGATAAGTAAGATAGCATCCACATTCGGAGAAAGACAAATACAAGTTTATTATGCCGAAGATATAGCTGAGGAAAGAGAATGGTTCCAACTTAGTGATGCTGATTTCGATGAAAATGGTCTAGCTGCGATATTGCTAATACCTTTTACTGAAGTACCTAGACCGCTTGAGATGCCAAGGGTTATTCATGAAATAGGACATAGCCTTCTTAAAGATAGAGTAAGTACGATAAAGTACCCAAGTCTGCGTAACCTAATAACTGGTAGCATAAAGGATAATGGTTATCTTGATGGACTTGTTTTTGACTTCAGCAAATATAACTCTGCTAGATATTTTAATATTACGCCTTGTTTAACAGAACTTGTTGCTGAATGGTTTCCTACACAATTCATGCCCGAATCCATACCTGAGGCAGAATTTAGAAGAAACATACATTTCCTGGCACCATTCTATATAGAAAAAGACTTATCCCGCGTTGGCATTGAGCATGCAACCTTCCTTATCGCACTGGTCGAATTTGGTAGGAATACCTTGCATTATAACATTCCCGAAACAGATGAGCTTACTGCTATCGAGCAGTGGGCAAAGGCAGAGAATGAGGCATTATATAATCAGTTGTTGGCTGGCTTCACGACATTCTTGGAAGGCCTTAGTCTGAAGATGCTGGATGAGTATTACATGCAGCGGTTGCAGAGCGATAATGATGATGCGAAACAGGAAGCGGTTGCCAGTCTGAAGAATCGTCTCGGAGATGATGAGTACGAAGATGTAAGAAATGAATACGGATATATAACAGACATAGTTGTGCATGATTATAAAACCCTGGACTTTGAAACGCCGGAAGCGAGAGATGCGGCGCTTGATAGATTACTTATTAATCCACCCACACGTATAGGTGAAATTGACATACTTACCGGCACTGTCGAAGAGGTTCCGATAGAGGGAGGCAATGCCGTAGTGCTCACTTCCGTTGGCCGGGATGCAAAGATTGTAGCAATACCGCATACGATACCCAATACGAATGAGCCGGTAATAATGTTCCATCTATTGACAAAAATCCCAATACCTGTGAATGACAGGTCGCGGGAGGAAACACCCTACATAAAATCTATAAGAGCCGTAGGTCAGGATGTAGTTGATGAGCTCCTTAATAATATAAGAGTCTTAGCCGGCGGCAATCCTGTGGATGTCTATATCGTATGGGAGACCGAATACGTCAGCAAACAAGAAAGAGAACCCTCATTTAATGAAAAGCAAAATATGTTACTCCAGCTGTATAGGACGATGTCGAATCCCACCCAGCTTAACAAGGCAAAGCTGTACCGCAATACTATATTAAGGAATGCATCGCAAAACGTTAAGGATGCGGCAGACCTGCTTTTGAACGAAATTATGGTTAAGCCCTTTGCGGATATTTCCCTAAGTCGTGGAACGCGCTTAAAGACTTTGGGATGTCTTGTAAGACTTGCGCGCACTGACATAAATGATTTCGAAAAATTGCGGGATTCCGGCAAATCTAATCTCCAATCCTTACTTGACGCCATGGCCCAGGGCTATAAATTGACTGGCCAAGATAAAATACTTCTCACGCACATGCTTGACATAACGGACGAACGCGGCACTATCCAGAAGGGCGAGAATGTAGATGAGGCGCTTATGAAGGATATATTAACTCCGGGCACTGCTGAAAATGCAATTATGAAGCCCGAAATTATAGAGCTTGTAGAGAATTTCTTAGGAACTTTCTTTAAGTATAAAGATGGACAATTGGTGCCGGTTCCTCTGGAATATAGTAGCCTCTTCATAGATGTGATAAGTGAGCTTGATCGCCTAATAAAAGAAGATCCTGATAATAAGCAATATTACGAAGGAGCAAAAGAGGCAATCCTTAATTCCAAGATAGAGCTTGTTACACCGAGAAATAAGTCTCCGGGTATATTTATATATAATGAACACGAATACTGCATCGCCTTCTCTGATGTAGCTACTAATACCATATCCCTGCCTAAAGTTTACTCTGATTCCCGCCTGCAGACCGCACAAGGACGAAAGAATATAATAGCCCTTATAGCCCATGAAGCGACAGACCTCTATGCCATGAAGCCCGTATCGCAAGGTGGCCTCGGCTTATCAAAGAACCATGCCCACCAGTTATCCGAGATGGTAGAGAAGAAGATAGCAGGAGTCGACAGGCATGGCCGAAGCAAGCTTGATGTGGATATTGCGGAGGAGATTAAAACATACCTTTGTGGTTTGAGAGCGAGGCCTATGAGATCTGAAGAGATGAAGTACGCACATTGGCTCAAAGATGAATTTGTGAGTTATGGAGTGCCTGAGGGCTTTGCATTGACAACTGCTAATGCCTGTCTCTACTATTGCATGAGGGAAAGTTCCGCCCTTACTCAAATACTGGATTTAGGCATGTTGACTGAATGGGAAACCCTAAGTATCCGTAATCTGGATTATTCTTTCCGCGCAGGAAGCCTTGCGGAGATGATAAAGGAAGACATTGACTTATATATTCAAAGTGACTTTACACATGTACAGGTAAATCATCTACTTGACCGACTGATTCCTTTTTTATTTATTGAAGAAATTCAGACCTATTATCCAACCTTAATAAATAGGAACATTGCCCATGGGATAGGAAATCATATGAATTACATCCCTTATCTTATAAAGTTAGGCCGGTCGGGTCAGGCGGGGCCAAGTGAGCAGGATGTTAATAAATCCATCCAGAAAGGGCAGGGGATTGAGGAGAAGACAGAGTCCTATGTGGAAGAATTGAAGCAGCAACTTCAACATGCTACAGAGCCGGCTGAAATCGAAGAAATTATTAAGAAATTAATGATAGTAGGAACTCACTATGCGCTTCAGATTTCCCTTGATGAAATAAGACGTTTAACCGAAAAGGAGACATCAGAAACACAGTTAACCCAGCAAGAACAGGACAAAATCGAAATTCTATCCGAGGCCCTCAATTCCATAGCCCTTACAGGCATGAATATTATTAAGGAAGATATAACTCGGGCGATGTTGAAGAAGATAGCGGGCACCCTTGGTGTGCATTACACCAATCCTGACGGTCCACAGGGCCTCACTTTAAGCAACGGTCTCATTCTCTTAGCCGAAGGAGGAGACATCGCCGCATTTACGGAGGGAGCCTTCCATGCCGCCTTTGCCGCCGTATACTCCAATACCGGCCCATCAGAGACGATGTCTCGTAAGACAGGCAGAGACCTCGTCACCGATGCAATCACGCAGATGGACAACGCCCCGGGGCTTACCAGCTGGACAAGGTGGGATGGAAGGCTGGTTGTTGACCTCACCCACCCTGCGCCACTTCTCTATGCTTTGGCAGAGATTATGGGCGAGAAACCGTATGCAAGGGATATTATTCTCCATAGGGCAAATACGCGCGACTTAATCGAATTCGCGAAGAATAACGCTGATGGCATCGAAATAGATGTGCAGATGACAAAAGACGGACAATTGGCGCTCTATCATGATGAGCTCGTCAAAGATACGCAAGGAAAAATTGGTGCAGCAGACACCCAATACCGCATTTATGACCTTACTCTCACTCAGCTTCGGCAAATTATGCCTGTGGCTACCCTGGACGAAGCCATTGAACAGTGTGGGTCTGACGTCAAATATTACCTCCACATTTCTGACCGATGCTCAGACTACGCCGGATATGATAACGCAGTCGTCGATAAAGTAACTAAGAAAGTAAACGAACTCATGACATCCAAGGGTATTCCTGCTCGAAATATTACCATTAGTTCATTCCGCGAGGCACAGCTTAATATGTTCATGGCAAGACGCATGGCCAATGAGCTTGATGAGTATATTGACCTTGCGCTTGTGCTGACGAGGCTTTCTGATTATGCTCATGGCGAGGAGCAAACTATTGAACACTGGATTGACAAAGCTAAAGAGAATGGATTTGATGGAATCGGCCTTGCCACAGGAGATGCCACTCAAGATAATGTCGACGCCATTAACCAGGCAGG